>JBAZTO010000013.1:0-69913 GCA_041661865.1 Phycisphaerae bacterium
TCTGTCCCTTCCAACTGGTTCTCGACGAGTACCCAATTCCCGTTGACAGTGTCTTTGCATAGGATATCAGCTCGGAATGGACCAACATTTTTTTCTTGGGCCTCGCACTCCAACTCAATTCCAATTGTGTCCCCCAAGAGTTCGATGTTCTCTTCATGGGCAAGCCATGGCGTAAACCCGCCCGGCTCACTTTCCCAAATTTCTCGAAGGTCAACCCGCCGCAAACGCCCCAAGTGTCCGATGCCGGTCATGTTTTCTCCTTTACGGCAATGGGAAACACACAGTCTTGCTGCACGCCACACAACAGCATCCCGCTCGCTTCGCGCTCGCGGCTAGTTGTGCGGGGCTGTAGCCCCGCCCTACCAAAACCCGTGGCACCCAAGCGAGGGCCTACCGCCGCTTCTTTTTCTTGGCCTTTTCGCGTTCTTTCTTGGTCAGGCGGTGGGAGCGTTGCTTGACCTTGAAGCGCGGCATGGCCCCCATCGCGCCCATCTGCGTCATCTGCTTGGCGAAGCCCAGGCGGTCCTTGGCCCCCATGCCGGCCATCTGCTTCATCATGTTGGCCGCCATCGTGAAGCTCTTGACCAGGCCCGAGACGTCCTCCGGCGCCGTGCCGCTGCCGCGAGCGATGCGCCGCCGCCGGTTGGCCTCGATCCGCGAAGGGTCTTCGCGCTCAGCCGGCGTCATGGAGTAGATGATCGCCTCGGTGCGCTTCATCTCGTCCTCGCCCACCTGCATGCCGGCCATCTGGTCGCCCATGCCGGGCATCATCTTGAGGATTTCCTTCAGCGGGCCCATCTTCTGCATCTGCTTCATCTGGGCCAGGAAGTCCGTCAGGGTCAGCTTGCCCTTGACCATCTTCTCCTGGAGCTTGGCGGCCGACTCGGCGTCGAACTGCTGCTGGGCCTTCTCCACCAGGCTCACCACGTCGCCCATGCCCAGGATGCGGCTGGCCATGCGGTCGGGGTGGAACTCCTCCAGGCGGTCGAGGTGCTCGCCGACGCCGATGAACTTGATGGGCTTGCCGGTGACGGCCTTGACCGACAGGGCGGCGCCGCCGCGGGCGTCGGAGTCGAACTTGGTCAGGATCACCCCGTCCAGCTCCAGCCGCTCGTTGAAGGCCTTGGCGGAGTTGACGGCGTCCTGGCCGGTCATGGCGTCGCAGACGAGATAGATCTGGTGCGGGTTGACGGCGCGGGCGATTTCCTCGGCCTGCTTCATCATGTCTTCGTCGACGTGCAGTCGCCCGGCCGTGTCGATGATGACCACGTCGCGATCGTTGCCCAGGGCCCAGTTGATCGACTGGCGGGCCACGCGGACGGGATTGGTCTCGCCCTCGACGCGGTAGACCGGCACGCCCACCTGCTCGGCCACCACCGAGAGCTGCTCGATGGCTGCGGGGCGCTGGAGGTCGCAGGCCACCACCAGGGGCTTTTTGCCCTGGCTCATCAGCAGCCTGGCCAGCTTGCCGGTGGTGGTGGTCTTGCCGCTGCCCTGCAGGCCGGCCATCATGATGATCGTCGGCGGCGGGCTGACGAAGTAGATCCGCGTGTCCACCGGGCCCATCAGGGCCACCAGCTCGTCGTGGACGATCTTGACCATGACCTGGCCGGGGTGGAGGCTCTTGAGCACCTCGGCCCCGACGGCCTTGACCGTCACGTCGTCGCAGAACTTGCGGACGACCTGGTAGTTGACGTCGGCCTCCAGCAAGGCCGTGCGGACTTCCCGCATCGCCTCGGCGACGTTTTCCTCGGTGATACGCCCCCGCCCCGACAGGCGGCGGAAGACGTCGTTGAACTTGTTTGTCAGTGATTCAAACATAACCGTTTGTCAGGAAGCATTCGCCCCTGGCCTCTTATCCTTGCTCCGCAGGAAGGATAGCAGATTCGCCGGGCTTTGTGAAGGCTGGCCTTGTGCCGATGCCCGCCCGAAGGCGGCGAAGTTGGCGTCGCCGAGGAAGATTGACCATTTCCCTCCGCCGCCGGGGAGTTATAATGCCTCAGGTATGATGGGCACTAACTCAAGGAGGCCTGGCATGACAAAACGGGGCTTTACCCTCGCCGAATTGCTGGTGGTAATTTCTATCATGGCCATGCTGATCATGATCATCGCGCCGTCCGTGGGCGTGGTGAAGGACATTGCCAGGATCACGGTGTGTACCAACGCCATGAAGGGCACCGCCCAGGCCCTCAACATGTACGCCGACAAGAGCGACGGCTACCTCCCGCCCTTCAGCCCCACCGCGGCGCAGGATTCCAACCGGTACGGCCCCCCCACCCCCGCGGCCGACCTTGCCTGCATTCAGTGGAACAGCGGAAACCTCGACCATACCGGGGGCTCGGCCTGCTGTACCAGGCGAAGTTTGTGGTCAACCCCGATTTCTTCTACTGCCCCAGCCGGACCCCAACGGGCGATATCAACAGCGACAAGTACAGCCGCGGTTACTGGCCGAGAGTCTGGAACGCCTACGATGCCGCCGCGGACGCAAACCAGACAACGGCCGGCTATCTCCTCAACCCGCTCCAGACAAACGACGCGGATGCGAACAGCATCGCCGCGGGCAGCAAGACCCCGCCGCCGCAGGACCGCGCCTTCAACCGCATGGGCTCCACGCACGTCCTGCTGATGGACCTGATCCATAAACAGGACATCTCGGGCATTCCAACCGCCACCATCCACCTTCGACCCCAGCCGACATGGAACCTGGCCTTTCCCGACAGCCACGTCGCGACCGTGCAGAACCTCAAGGCGCAGACTCACGCGATTTCGCAGCCGACAAACGCCAACGAGAACTGGGGCGTGTTCATCAGCACTCTCAACAAGATCCTCAGCGAGAACAAGTAGCCACCGGACTTAGAGCCTATCCCAATAGGTGGCACAGCTTTTCCAAGCTGTGCCGCGCACAGGCTGGAAAGCCTGTGCCACACCACCTACTGAGATAGGTTCTTATAGATACTTCGCCACCAGGACGCCCAGGTGTTCCTTGGCCGCCTTGGGAATCATCGAGCGATCCGTCCAGATGGCCATTTCCAGCGCGCTGTGGCAGGGCGTTGAAATGTCGGCGATCTCGCCCATCCGCCCCACCGCCGCCTTGATCAGCTCGATGGCGTTGGCGGTGGCCTGGTTGAGGTTGCCGATGATCTCCTTGAGCAGTTCATGCTTGTCCAGTTGGGCCGGCACCGGCCGCCAGCAATCGTAGTCGCTGGGCAGGCAGACCAGGGCATAGGCCATCTCGGCCTCGCGCGCGAGCTTGGCCTCGGGCATGGCCGTCATGCCGATCAGGTCGCCGCCCCAGGAGCGGTGCAGTTCGCTCTCGGCCCGCGTGGAGAAGGCAGGCCCTTCCATGCAGATGTACGTCCCGCCGTCATGCACGCTGGTGGCCACGGCCGACGCACAATTGAGCAGGTGCTTGCGAAGAACCTGGCAGAACGGGACGGCGAACTCCACGTGCGCGACCACCGCCTCGTCGAAGAACGTCGGGGTGCGGCGATAGGTCCTGTCGATGACCTGGTCGGGGAGGACCAGATCCTTGGGACGGATTTCCTCGCGGAGCGACCCGACGGCCCCCGAGGCGATGACATGCGTGCAGCCGAGGGCCTTGAGGGCGTAAATGTTGGCCCGATAATTGACGGTCGAGGGCGACAGGCAATGCCCCGCCCCATGCCGGTTGAGCACCGCCACGTCCACCCCGCCCCAGGCGGTTTCCAGGATCGCGTCGGAGGGATCGCCGAAGGGGGTATTGAGTTCCACCTTCCTGCCCTTGACGCTGCCGGTCAACGCGACGCCCAGGCCGCTGCCACCGATGATTCCAACTTTCACTTTCGCCATGAAATGTCTCCCTTTGCGCCCGTCGCGTTGGAGGGGCGGGTTATCTTTTCTCTTTTTCCATGTCCGGCGTCAACAGTGTGCGCATGGCATCGTCGAAGCCCGGCAGCGAGATCGTCTGCGGCAGCGGCTTGGAGGCCGTGCCGGTGACACGAATCTCGGCCACTTCGCGCCACAGGCCCCACAACAGTTGATCGAGCCTGGCCAGCCTCGGCATGCGCCCCGGCGGGCCCGTGAGGAACGTCAGGTTCAGGGACTCGCTGCCCATGTCCATCCGGCCCGACCCGACGGCCGAGATGGCCGGGCCGCTGAGGTAGATTTCGTCGAAGACCAGTTTGTCGCCCTGGAGGCGGTAGGTCACCTCGCCCTCGGAGAAGGCGTCCTGTCCCGGCACCCACAGGTAGACCACGTGCATGAGCCCCATGACCACCGGCAGCTTGTAGATGTGGGCCTTGGAGATCCGCAGCGTGCCCGATGCCTGCCGGCTTTGGGTGTCCCCGGCCTGGCCGGTCATGCGGATGCTGCCGGTCAGCAGGCCCGCGACGTCCATCTTCGCATTGGGGTCCTTGATGCTGGCGGCGAAGAGGTCCTCGAGACGCATGTCTTCCACCGACAGATTCAGTCCGTATCGCGGCGGGGAGGACAGGCGGATTTCGGCAAAGCCGGCGGCCCGTCCGCCGTGGACCTCCGCCGTCAGGTTATCGATGCGCATGAGCGACGACTGGGCGGGCTTGACCAGGTGGCCCCGCACGTTCTTGAGCTGCCGCTGGCCTAGGTCCAGGCTCTCCAGGTCGATCTGGGCGTCGAGGTCCAGGCCCCCGCCGCCCTGGCTGGCCGATCCGCTGACCTGCCCCGAGGCAATCCGCTTCCCGAATTCCAGGTCCAGCACCGCCTCCTTCAGCGTCACGGCCCCAGCCACTTCCCACTCCGGCGGCGCCGCCGGGGCGGAGGTCGCGGGCCCGCTGGCCGGCACGCTTGACGGGAGTACAGAACCTGGCCAGGACAGGCGAAGCTGGTCCAGTTGCAGGTCGCAACTTCCTCCCGGCGCGAACCGGTCGAACAGAACCGACAGGCCCTTGGGCATCGCCGACAACAGCGCGGCGCTGATGGGCACGTCGCGGGCCTCCAGCGACAGGTCAGCCTTGGCGCCCTCCCCGCTCGATGTAATGGTACCGCTCATCCGCGCACGCAGGGGGCCGTCCTGGGCCGTCAGACGTTCGATCTCGACAAAGCCCGGCGCGGCGATCACCCGCCCGCTGACGCCGCGAAACGTGTAGGGGAACAGGCCGCAACGGACCTCCATGTCCCGCGGCTCAAACAGCAGGCGGTAGTCGTTCTTCTGCTCGCGCCCGGGCAGGTTGTGCTGGAGCGACAGCGTCACGTCGGCCAGGCCCGAGGGTTGAAGCTGCTGCCAGAGGCTCCGCATCGACTCGGGCAACGTGTCGCGCAGGGCGGTGTCGAAGACCACGTTCCTGGCGTCGATATCCAGGTCCAGGCCGATCTGCTCGTCATCGAGGACGGCGTCGGCGTTGACCACCACCGTGGCGCCGCGGGCCCGGCCCGTTAAGTCCTTGAGGGTCACCAGACCGGGCTTGACGACGATCTCGCCGCCGGCCGATGTCACCGCGAAGGGAAACGCATCGCTCTTGAAGCCCACGTTGGCCAGGTTGCCCTGGGCGATGTAGGTCAGCTTCTCCCCGGGGGCCTGGCGAATCTGGAGGGTAATCTTCTCAGCCGTGCCGGAAGGGTGGAGCGATTCGAGCATCTGGCGGGCCGGCGAGCTGACCACCTCGATCAGCGTGCGGTCGATGGGCATCTGCTTGAGCACGATGTCCAGCTTGACCTCGGCGTGGTCGGTGTTGGCGCTGCGAACGGTGCCGTTGACGGTGCAGCCCATGACGCCTCTGCTGCCGTGAACCTGCTCGATGGTGACGTCAGTGCCGCTGATGTGCACCTTGCCGATGAGGTTGTCCACCGGGTAAGGAAAATATTCATGGGCGGCTGAGGTTTGCCCGGTCAGTTCCAGCTCAGCCTCGGCGTGCGACAGGTTACCCTCCTGGTTAGTCAGGACCCGCGCCGTGAACGAGATTCGACCCGAGGGGCTCAGGGAGTCCCAGACGTTGTGGATGTTGTCGGGCAAAGCGTTGCGCAGGTCCTCGTCCAGCAGCAGATCCTCGGCCCGAATCGTCACCTCGCCCTGCTTGCCCACCAGCGCGCCGTCGATCCACAGCCGCGCCTTGTCCCGCCGGGCCGTCAGGTGACGCAATTCGACCTTCCCCTGCGAGATGGCAATCGACCCCCGGATGTCGTCCAGCCGGTACGGGGCCCCCTTGAAAGTGGCCGACATGCCCAGCGGTTGAATGAGGCCCTCGAAGCGCACCTGCCCGTCGGGGGCGCGCTGAATCTCGGCTGAGAGATTGCCCCGCCCCGACAGATCCATCTGGTCGTGCAGATCACGCAGGAGTTCAGCCAGTTGCCCCGAGGCCCCCGCCGCCTCGGGCATTGCGATCGACTCGGCCTGGATCTTGAGCCTGAAGGGGCTGGAGATGTCATAGCCGTCATAGCGGCCGGAAACTTCCACCCGCCCGCCACCGGCCTGGGGCACCGATCCGGCGACATTCCGCAGCGTCACGCCGCGGTCGTCAAAAATCATCTTGCCCACCACGTGCGTCAGTTCCAGCCCCCCCTCGGCCACGGGAAGCTTGAGCGAGACATCCGCCAGTTCGCACTCCATCGCCCCGGCCGTGCCGGAGTCCGAGCTGGTCCGCAGGTGGACCTCGCCGGTGATTTCGTAGCGTTGCCGCCACTGGCGGTACTTGCCGGGCAAGGCCTTGTCGAGGTTGGGGATGGGAGCTGCCCCGGAAATCAGCCTGATCGCGCCGGTGCTGACGTTGAGGGAGAACTCGCCCTGGATGCCGCCCTTGGTCCCCTGCCGCTGCTCCTCGAAGATGATGCGGTAGCCCCCCTCGCCGTCAGGCACCATCATCAGGGCCATGGGCATCTCGTCGAAGGGCAGCCGCATCTGGTTGTCCACGTCCACCCAGCGAAGCTTGGCCCCGCGGATGTGGATGGGCGGCAAGTCCGACAGGCCGGTGGTCTGACGCTCGTCGCGGCGCTGGCGATGTGCGGCCAGGAGCTTCTCGAAACTGTACTGGTCGCGCCGGACGTCATGCTCCAGCGTGACAACGGGCTCCTGGCAGATCACCTCGGTCGCCTTGAGCTGCCCGGCCAGCAGCAAACTCCACGGGCTGTGCTTGAGGATGACCGTCTTGGCCTGAAAGAACGGATCGGTGGTGGGCTGGCCCGGCACGTACAGCCGGACATTGCCCAGCTCGATGCCCCCAAAGAGGGCGAAGTGCGCCTTGTCGATCCGCACCCTGCCGCCAGTGAGGCTGCCCAGGTATTCGCGGGCCTCGCGCCGCGTCCGATCGTCGTTGCTGAGCGACCAATAGCCGTAGGCCAGACCGATCAGCAGCGCCAGCAGGACTATACCGGCGCGCTTGCGGCTGGGCGAGACGTATCGCCAGAAGCGCCGGCGACGGTTCGGGCGCAACTGCCACCATAATCGTTGAAGTCGGTTCATAGGCGGACGGCTGAAAGTCTTTTCCTGTTCAGGGCGCGGCGAGGGCCATTATACCCCTCCCTCCGGACCGGGCGGCGACTCGTTCACAATCTTTGTGCGTCTGGGCGGGGCGGCCTTGATCGCCAGCATATCGGCGGATTTCTCTATCGCGCCAGCCAGTTCGGCCACATCCATGTCGGCCCGCCATCGCAGCAACAGGCCGCGACGCTGCGGGCTGCTGAAGAGATACGAGGCAGCCAGTGAGACGGTCCATCGTTCAGCCTTTGGCGGGCCCAGGGCTGAGCAAGCCAACTGCTTCATGCGGTCCAGAAGCTCCTGCAACGGCTGGCCGACGAGAGGAAAGCCCACCGTCCCGGCCTCGACAATCCCGCCGCCGCTGACCCAAAACGCCTTGGCCGCCTTTCGCGAAGGCCCCCGCTGAATGCAGACAAAGCGGAAGTCCTCCAGCGGCGCAGCCTGTTCGTAGGCCTGGGCGTCAAACTCCGAGAGCCGCCCGATCCTGGCCTTGAGGGCGGCGGCCTTCTCGAAGGCCAGCTCGCCGGCAGCACCCTTCATACGCGAGGTCAGTTGCTCGCGGAAGGCTTCTCGTCGCCCGGCGGCGAAGTCCGCGGCGGCGGCGATAACGGCGCGGTATTCCTCCATCGAGATCGTCCCGTTGCAGGCCCCCAGGCACTTGCCCATCTGAAGGTAAGGGCAAGGCTGGCCGTGGGGAGCGCGCGCCAGGCAGCGAGAGTCGCGGCAGAGGTCGAAGGCGTCGGCCAGCGAGTCGATGAACCGCTGCGCCGCGCGCCCGCTGGGAAAGGGGCCCACGCAGCGCCCGCCGGCGGTGGAGGCATCGTTGGTCTTCTCGAAGTGCGGGAACCGCGCCGATGGATCGACATGGACGAACCAACCGCCCTTCCACGGAATCAGGCGGGCGAAGGCCGACGGCCAGATCGTGCGGGCCAGTTCCAGGTATCGCCAGTCGGTCTCGAAGTGGCTGTCGGTCAACTTCCACAGAATCCTGGCGGTGATGGCGCGCAGGTCGGCGGTCTTCTTGCGGCCTTGCCCGGGGTCCGGCGCCGTCAGGCGGCTGCGAAGGCGCGAGCGGATGTCGGCCGCGGTGGTCAGGATCAGCGGTTCGCCCCCCTCGGCCAGCAGCAGGAACACGCCCCGCCGCGCCGGCACGAGGGCCAACTGCTCCTCGTCCATCGGCGGAGCGACCGCCAACTCGCCGTCGAACTGAGCTTTCCAGTCAGCCATCGAACCGAGCCCCGAGTCTCGAAGTTTGAAGTGCAGCCTCACACAGGATCACAGAGCATCCGTTTCAACAACATCTTCTCTCTGTTTCTCTGCGGCTCTGTGTGTAGATTGTTCAGCCGTCTCGCTTCGGGCTTGTCGCTCAGACCCACATCCCGGTGATGATGCCCTCGTAGACCATCTGGCCGTCGACAAAGGCCTGGGTAGCCCCCACGCAACGGCGCGGGCGATTCTCGATCATGCTGCCGACCATGATGATCTTCTTGCCCGGACTGACGCTGCCTCGGAACTTGACCCCATCCACCCCGCCGAAGCCCAGGAAACCGCCCTTGGGGATTGCCGGGTCGCTCATGACGTAATAACTGACCAGTTGGGCGGCCGTCTCGATCATCATCACGCCGGGGAAGATCGGTCGGCCGGGGATGTGCCCGCGCGTCCAGAACTCGTCCGGCGCCAGGTCGTGAAAGCCCACGATCAGCCCGCCGACGTGATCGCACTGGTAGATGCCACTGAGCCGCATGAACTCGAAGCGGTGCGGAATGACGGAATAGACCGCGTCGCGATCGGCCAGTACCTTGCTGGTGTCGATGGTGCTGACGTCAAACAACATCTTGGGGGGCATTGCCAAACTCTCCTGCGAAAATCATGATTTTCAAAATACCACCCCCCAACCGTCCTCTGCCATGCCCGCAAGAGGGCGAAAAGCCCGCTGGAATTACCTGCCGCCAGACAAGCGGCGTTCGGCCATGGCGATTGCGGCGGTCTTCTTAAACGGTCGGCGGAGCCGCGGGAGGCTCGCGCATGGACAGCACCTTGTCGCGGATGGCCTGGGCGGCCTTCTTGATTTCCTGCATCGACTTGCGGACGCGCGTGCCGGCGGCCTTGACGCCCGCGTCGCACTTGGCGATTTCAGACTCGATCTCGGCCACCAGTTGCTTGAGCGCTTCAAATTCCTGCATGATTGTTTCTCCTTGGGATCAAAGCCCGCAATGAAGCTAGCAGCGGACGCCGCGGCGGTCAATGGCAAAGACGGGCGGCAAGGACGGGAACACTTGACTTCCAGCCCCGGCAACAGGTTTACTATGATTAGTCTGACGGGCACAAACCAAGCCTTGGGAGATGAGCCATGAGCATTACTTTCAAATGCGAGCATTGCCACAAGGAAGTCAAGGCCCCCGACGCCGCCGGCGGCAAGAGGGGCAAGTGCCCCTTCTGCGGAGGCAGCACCTACATCCCCTCGCCGGTGGCCGAGGAGGATCTGCTGGATTTGGCCCCCGACGATGATGAACTCCGCCGCATCGAGGAGCAGAAGCGGAAGCTCTACGAACTGGAGCACGACCTCATCGCCCACAACAAAGGCGAACCCTCGGCGCCGCTGGACCAGAAGGAGAATCTCGACAGCGACGATCTCCACCACTTTGCCATCAACTACGTGCTGGAGATGGCTCGCGGAAACATCGAGGCGGCGGACCTGCAATTGCGCGAGCTCAAGAAGTTCGGGCTGCTGGGGGCCAAGGCCGTCGAGGAAATCATCAGCGGCAAGGTCGAAGAGCCGGCCTTGGATGCCATCCCCCGCCGCACCAAGGACCTCTACCTCTCCACGCTCAAGAGCAAGCTGCGATAAAATGATTCGCCGCCGCGGCGTTGCCGCCTGCCACATTTCGTAGCGGGATGATTGCCTACGCCAGCAAATAGCTCAGCAGGACGCCCGCCAGCAGGACCGTTTCCCAGCGGGCGGTGAGGGCGTCGATATTGGGCAGGCGCGTGCCGCGCAGGGCGGCCTTGAGAGGCTTGCCCAGCAGCAGGAGGGTTATGGGGGCGGCCGCCAGGGGCAGCGGTCCCCGGCCGGTGAAACCCATGACCATCAGCCCGCCAGCGGCACAGAGTACCAGCAGCAGGTAGACACCCCGCGCAACCTTTCCGCCGGCAAAACGCCCCAGGGTCCAGATGCCGGCCTGGGCGTCCTCCTCGCAGTCGCGGAAGCTGTTGCCGGTCAGTATGGCGGTAGTGGCCAGGCCGATGGGGACCGACAGCCAGGCGGCGGACGCCACGATGTGGCCCACCTGGGCGTACGCGGCGCCGATGACCAGCAGCGGGCCGAAGATGATGAAGATGGCCGGCTCGCCCAACGCGCGATACTTGAGCTTGAAGGGCGGCCCGGTGTAGGCGTACCCCCCTGCTGCCGCCGCCGCGGCAAAGGCCAGGATCACCGGCCCGCACTGCCAGGTCAGGTACGCGGTGGCAGCCGCCGCCAGCAGCAGACAGATGATCGCCTCGGTCAGGATGTCTCGCGGCAGCAGTTGGCCAAAGACCAGCAGCCGCCCCGGCCGCTGGTCGTCGTCGTGCGTGCGGCGGTCAACGTTGCCGCGAAAGTCGAAGTAATCGTTGAACAGGTTGCCGGCCAGGTGAAACAGGGCTGCGCCAACCACCGAGGCCAGCAGCACTCCCCATCGCCACCGCGCGGGCGGGGCAGTGGCTGCGGCAGAGACCAGGACCGGCAGGACGGTAATAGGCAGCGAAAAGGCCCGCAGCGACCTGGCGACCTTGCCGGCCGTGATCGGTGGCCGAGTCGGCGCCGCCTGCCCCGTTTCAACCGACATGGCCGACCTTTCCGGCTGCGACGGCCGAAGCGGGCGCGGGGGCAGGGAGTTCCAACTCCAGCCCCTCCCTGGCAAGCATCGCAAGCAGGTCTTTGGAGATGAACGCCGCGCACGCCTCCTGGGTCCGGGGCCAGGGCGCCAGCGATTGCAGCGCCGACTGGAGCAATTGGCCGGCGTGGCGACGCGACAATTCCTGCCCGCCGGGCAAGTCGGTCAGCGTAAATTTCCTGCGCTTGGCGTCGGTTCCCAGCGTCTTGCCGGCCTGCTCTTCGCAGCCGACCACGTCCAGCAGGTCATCGGCGACCTGGTAGGCGGCGCCCAGCGCGTAGCCGGCCTCTTCCAGCGCCGCCGCCAGCTCGGGCTGGCCGCTGCCGCACAGGCGGGCGACGAACGAGAACAACGCCCCGGTCTTGCCGCGGGCCAGTTGCAGGCAAAGCCCCTCGCTGACCGACCCGCCGCGAAGCAGGAGTTCCTGCTCGGCCTCGGCGGCGCAGGTCTCCTTGACCTTGGCGACGAACTTGCGGACGTGTCGCCCCGCCTCGGCGCAGGCCATCAGGTCAATCGCCTCGCACAGCAGCATGTCGCCGATCAGCACAGCCGCCGAGCAACTGGTCTGCCGCCACAGCGTCGGGGCCGAGCGGCGAATGAGCGCCGCGTCGATAACGTCATCGTGACAGAGGCTGGCCGTGTGCACCATCTCCACCGCGGCGCACCCGTAGACCAACGTTTCCGACGGCGCGCCCAGGCCGCCGCCGCTGGCCAGCCGGCCGGCCAGGCGCGTGCGGAGCATCTTGCCGGGAATCAAGGCCGAGATGTCGGCCTGGAAGTCCATCGCCTTGAGCGCCTTGTCCAGTCGCTCCTCGATGAGCGATCGCACGCGGCAGGCGAGATCCCCTCCACTTTCACTCACGTCGGCACTGGCCATTCCGTCACCTGCTCCTTCCGGGGCCTGGGCCGGAACTGGGCCGGCCCGATCCGTCCAACTATTCTAGGCGACCCCAAGTTCCTGGCACACCCCACTCTGGTCATCGCCGCGGAAGGCCGGGGGCTGCGTTTGCGACCACGATGCGGCTCCGTTAGATTCATGTTCTCGCTTGCAAAAGCATGCTTCCCCGCTACGCGTGGAAGCATGGCGCCAGGCCTCACCCTCGCCGCAACACGGATTCGGCCAAGGCCGCGAAGTCTTCGGTCTCCTTGCGGACCTGCTTGACGAAGCTGTTGTCCTCGGCTGAGCCGTAGACGGCGGCCTGTTCCTCGGGGCATTCAAACGTGATCTGGCGGAAGGGGTTTTCAAAGTCCTTCTTGCGGGAGCGGAAGGTCTGTTCGGCAACAAAACATTGAATGTTCAGGGCGTCCTTCAGAGCCGTCTCCCAGACTTGCGGAGCGAGTTCCCTGGCCCCCATCAGTTCCAACAAGCAGGCCAGGGCGTGGCGGCACTTATCGGTCGGGTATTTCTGCCCCAGCCGCTCGTACCGGCGATGGATTTCATCCCACGTATCGAGCCGGCCCTCGCGTATGTCGGCCTTGAGTTGGGCCAGATCCTCGGCCAAAACCAACTGGCCGCCAAGGTTGACCCAGTTCTTCTGCCGCGGCCCAGCCAGGGAATCGGCCAGGGATTGCCGCGTCGCCTGCGGGTTGTCCCGCATGTAGCCCAGCAGGTTCTTGACGGCATAGAGCAGCAGCATGCGGCCGTAGGCGCGATAGCCGGCCTGGGCCTTGAGAATCACCGTCTTGCGCGAGGAGTTCTCCATCCCTTCGCCAAGCACTTCCAGGGCAGCGGCCTTCTCTTCGGGGCCATTGAGCCACTGGCAGCCAAGGGCGCGCAGATCATCGGCATTTCGGTCCGCTTTCTGTCCCCCCTGCCGCAGCGCCGCCCTGCCCACCCATTCTTCCAGCAGGGCGCGGGCGGCGAACATTTCCTCGGCGGTGTCGGGGGCCAGGAAGTCGAACTCCACCATCTGCACTGGCTGCTTTCGCCGGTCGCGGTCGCGGAACTTCCAACTGTTGCGGGCCAGGGCGTACATGTTGTACATCCACCAGTAGGCGGGCATGACGTCCAGCCGATCGTCATGGACATTGTTGGCCACCAGGGCAAAGGGCAGCGAAATGTTCAACTCCGCCGGAAAATCGCCCTTGGCCAGCAGCGTGAAGGAGGCGAATTTGCAGTTGTGCTTGAGGCTGACGCACAGGCCCGGCCAGAAGCCCCGCCCTGCCTGCAACTCGCCGTCATTGGCGCGGCTGTTGTGGTTGGAACCGATGGTCGCCCCGGCGGCAATGTTGCTTTGGCCGCACACCAGCGAGGCGGTGAGAAAAGAGTTGTTGTGGTGCTGCTCGTGGGCGGGAAAGATCAGGTTGTTCAGCAGTTCGCAGCAGGAGACGGTGGAGTTGTCGCCCAGGTAAGAGTGGATCAATCGCGCGCCGTACTTGAGCTGACTGTTGTCGCCCATGATGAATCGCACGGCCTTGCAGCCGTAGAAGATATGGCAGCCGCGTCCTACGATCCCATTGACCATCTCGACGCCCTCGCCGATCTGCACGGGCTCTTCGTGCGAGGAATTGATCGTGAGGTTCTTGAGCTTGTTGGCGCCTTTGATGTAGGCGGCAGGCCCGACTTTGACGTCCTTGAGGATGCCGCAGTTCTTGATCACGCACCGATCCCCGACGCTGCCGTAGAACCCGCGACGCGAGTCGAAGCACTGCTGCGTGATGTCCTCAAACCGTTTCATCAGGACGGCATCCTGGCGGTACTTGGCCCACAGGTAGGCGTCGGCGGCGGTCATGCCCTCGAAGGGACACACCGAACGGGCGCCGGTCTCATTGACCAGATCCATTCGGACCCGCACCGAACCGTCCTCGCCGTCCTTGACGATGCCGTTGCCGAACTTGGCATGGTCGGTGGCGTGCATTTCGTCGATGTTGAGCAGGACGACATTGTCACCAATGATGTAGTGCGCCAGGTAGCGGACATTGTGGACGGCCACGTCTTCGCCGATATCGCAGGCAATGATGCGGCAGTTAGTCAGCCCCACCGGCACGCGAAGGTCATGGTACTCGAGACACTTCTCCTCCAGCCGCCCGATGCGGACCAGTCCATAGAACTCACAGTTCTTGACCTGGTGCGGAATGAACGTCTCGGTGACCAGGACGTTATCCCAACTGTCGGCAGTGTTGCCATTGCGGCTCAGCACGTCAATTTCGCCCGGCGAGAGCTTGCGCCAGTAGCCCGCCGGCCGGGGCGACTGCATGTTGCGAAGGTAATACTCGTCCTGCCCGGGCGGCAGAAATTGCGGCGGGATAAAGCCCTTGCCCAGTTCATCCAGAGCGATGATGCGAATTTCATTCATGTCCAGCTCCCGCGGCCCTGTGGAGCGGCGGCGTCGTCCCGACGCGCGTCGCCCACTGCACACACGCACATAATGTACGATCTTTCAGTCAATTAACTTCGGCATTAATCGCCGTTGGAAGTTACCGGAAAACAGTCCCGCGGGCGACGGTAAAGCGGTTGTCTCCGCGTCCAGGCCCGATTCGTCGCCCCCCTGCGACAATTTATCCCAGAGACCGCCCCGACAGAACGCTATAATGACCGTGTTGAACCAGAGATACGCAATAATAGAAATCGGGACAACCGGCACATGAAGCCCATCTTGATCGGCACGCGGGGATCGCCGCTGGCCTTATGGCAGGCCGAGTACTTGCGGTCGGCGCTGCTGGCGGCCAACCCAGCCCTCAAGGTGGAGCTGGAAATCATCCGCACCGCCGGCGACAAGATTCTGGGCGAACCCCAGCAGGCAGCCTTGAGCAAGGGCATGTTCACCAAGGAGTTGGAGACAGCCCTGCTCGGCGGCGCCATCGACCTGGCCGTGCATTCCCTCAAGGACCTGCCCACTGAATTGCCCGAGGGGCTGGACATCGCAGCCATCACGGCCCGCGAAGATCCCGCCGACGCATTGATCTCTCGCGACGGCCTGACGCTGGACCATCTGCCGCGCGGGGCGAAGGTGCTGGCGGGCTCTCCACGGCGGCGGGCGCAACTGCTGCACTACCGCGGCGATCTGCAGGTCCTGCCCATTCGCGGAAACGTCGGCACGCGGCTGCGGAAGTTTGAGGAGTCGGGGGCCGACGGCATCGTCTTCGCGATGGCGGGCCTGAAGCGGCTGGGGTTGGGCGATCGCGTCACGCAGCGGCTGGACCCGGTGGAGTTCCCCCCCGGCTGCGGGCAAGGCGCGCTGGCGGTGGAAATTCGCCGCGGCGACCGCGTGACGGCGGGGTTGGTTTCGATTGTGGACGATCCGCTCACCCGCATCGCCACGACGGCGGAGCGGGCGTTCCTGGCGGCCTTGGGCGGCGGATGCCTCATGCCGGCCGGCGCCTACGGGCGCAGCGAAGATGGCGGCGCAACACTCACGTTGACGGGCATGCTCGCCAGCCCCGACGGCTCAGCCTGTTTTCAGGACACCGTTTCGGCCCCCTGCACAGGACCGCAAGCGGCGGCCTTGGGCGCTGCGTTGGCCGACAAGTTCCGCGCCGCCGGCGCGGCAGCGATCCTGGAGCAACTCGAGCAGGCTCGGACCCAGGCACCGGAGGGCCAGCTATGAAGAACGGCATCGTTTACCTGGTGGGCGCGGGGCCGGGCGATCCCGGCCTGATTACCGTGCGCGGGCTGGAACTGCTCAAGCGTGCCGACGTGGTGATCTACGATCACCTGGCCTCGCCGCGCCTGCTCCGCCATGTCCGCTCGGACGCGCAACTGATCTACGTCGGCAAGGAAGCCGCCGCCCACACGCTCAACCAGGACCAGATCAACCAGGCCCTCATCGAGCACGCCCGCGCGGGCAAGGCCGTCGTGCGACTCAAGGGCGGCGACCCGTTTGTCTTCGGGCGCGGCGGCGAGGAGGCCCTGGCCCTGGTCGAGGCGGGCCTGGCCTTCGAGGTCGTGCCGGGCGTGACCTCGGGCATCGCGGCCCCGGCCTACGCGGGCATCCCCGTGACGCATCGGGGCATGGCCAGTTGCTTCGGCGTCGTCACCGGCCACGAGACCCCGCAGAAGGAAGGCTCGAGCCTGGACTACGCGGCGCTGGCCCATTGGGGCGGCACGCTGGCCTTCTACATGGGCGTGGCCAATCTCGAGCCCATCTGCCGCGGCCTGATCGACAATGGCCTGGCCGCCGACACGCCGGTGGCCCTGGTTCGCTGGGGCACCACGCCGGCCCAGCAGGTGCTCGTGGGCGTCGCGGGCGACATTGCGGAAAAGGCCCGGGAAGCCGATTTCCGCCCGCCGGCGATCATCCTGGTCGGCCAGGTCGTGGCGCTGCGTGAAAAACTCAACTGGTTCGAGCGCCGCCCGCTGTTCGGCCAGCGCGTCGTGGTCACCCGCGCCCGCGCGCAGGCCTCGGACCTGTCCGATCAGCTCGAACAACTCGGCGCCGAAGTGATCGAACTGCCCACCATTCGCATCGAGCGGCCCGAAGACCCGCTCACCCTGACCAGGGCTGTGCGCGAGTTTGGAAGTTTCGACTGGGTCATCTTCGCCAGTGCCAATGCCGTCGAGGCCGTCCTGGACGCGCTGACCGCGGCAGAACTTGACATCCGCGCCCTGGGCCCATGCCGCATCTGCGCCATCGGCCCGGCCACCGCGGATTGCCTAGCCGCCCACGGCCTGCTGGCCGACGTGCTGCCGCCGCGATTCGCCGGCGAGGCGGTGGTCGAGCTTCTGGCGTCACTGGGGCAGTTGAAAGGCCGCAAGGTATTCTGCCCCCGCCCCGACATCGCCCCGCCCGACCTGGTCAACGCTCTCCTCGCCGGCGGCGCGCTGGTCCGCGAAGTCGTCGCCTACCGCACCGTGCCCGACAGTTCCAACGTCTCGGAGGTCACCGACTTGCTTGAAGAGGGCCTGCCCTTCTGGGTCACCTTCACCAGTTCCTCGACGGTGAAAAACTTCCTGGCGGCCGTCTCGCCTAACATGCTGGCTGGAAAGAACGTACAGTACGCCAGCATCGGGCCATCGACTTCCGCGACCTTGCGTGAGGCGGGATTGGTCCCGACAGTGGAGGCAAAGGATCACACGATTCCCGGCCTCGTGGCGGCGATCCTCGCCCACTCCCGGCCGTAATAAGGTTGGCATGATAGGCATATCCAAGCTTTATTGTGGAACCGTCGAGCCAAGCGACGTCCTGCGTTATGGGGCCAGGAGCAAGGCCCTGCCCAGCCATCTTCTTCAATTTTCCGCCGACAAAAAGCCCATCGTCGTGTGGAACTGCACGCGCATCTGCAATCTCACTTGCGTTCATTGTTACGCCTCCTCCCCCCACTGCGGCCGCGGCGACGAGATGGACACTGCCCAGGGCATGGCGATGCTGGAAGACCTGGCCGCCTTCGGCACGCCCGTGGTGCTGTACTCCGGCGGCGAACCGCTACTGCGGGAGGACCTGCTGCCACTGGTCCGCCGCACGCGCGAACTGGGCATGCGGGCGGTGCTGTCGACCAACGGCACGCTGATCGACGAGGCGATGGCCGAGAAACTCCGCGGCGCCGACCTCAGCTATGTCGGCATCTCGCTGGACGGCATGCGCCAGACCAACGACCGCTTCCGCGGGCGCGAGGGTGCCTTCGACCTGGCCATCGCCGGCATCCGCAACTGCATCAAGGCCGGCATCAAGGTCGGCCTGCGCTTCACCATCAACCGCCGCAACGCCGCCGACGTGGGCGACATCTTCACGCTGCTGCGGGACGAGAACATCCCGCGCGCCTGCTTCTACCACCTGGTCTACGCCGGCCGAGGCGCCGATCTGATCAAGGAAGATCTCGATCACGACGAGACCCGCCGCGTGGTAGACCTGATTATCGACCGCACGGCGCAACTGCACGCCCAGGGGCAACCCAAGGAAATCCTGACCGTCGACAACCACTCCGACGGCCCGTACATCTACCTGCGCCTGCTCCGCGAGAAAAACCCGCGGGCCGGGGCCGTGATGGAACTGCTGCGAATGAACAAGGGCAACTCCAGCGGCAACGGCATCGGGTGCGTCTCGTGGGACGGGGCGGTGCATGCCGACCAGTTCTGGCGCCACGTGACATTCGGCAATGTGCGCGAGCGGCCCTTCTCGAAAATCTGGACCGACCTCTCCAACCCGCTGATGGCCAGGCTCAAGGACAAGCGTCCCTACGTCAAGGGACGCTGCGCGACCTGCCGGTTCCTGGACGTCTGCGGCGGGAACTTCCGCGTTCGCGCCGAGGCGGCCACCGGCGACCTGTGGGCGCCCGACCCGGCGTGCTATCTGACGGACGAGGAGATCGCGCCCGCCCCCTCGCAGGAGGCCACCGTGGCGACCGCCGAGGAAAAAGGGGAAGTCACTTGAGCGGGCATCCGGCCAGCACGAGCGGCCCCGGCGGCCTGCCGCAACTGATCGCCTGGGAGGTCACGCGCTGCTGCATTCTCTCGTGCAAGCATTGCCGCGCGGCGGCCAGGCCCACCCCCTACGCCAACGAATTCACGACGGCGGAGTGCTTCCGTCTGCTGGACAACATCGCCTCCTTCGCCAAGCCCATCATCATCCTCACCGGCGGCGAGCCCATGCTGCGGCCGGACATCTACGAGATCGCCGCCTACGCCACCCGGATCGGTCTGCCCGTGGTCATGGCCCCCTGCGGCGTGCTGCTGGACGAGCAGGCCGCCGGCAAGATCGTGCAGTCGGGCATCCGCGCGATATCCATCTCGCTGGACGGCGCGACCGCCGCGTCCCATGACGCCTTCCGCGGCGTGAGCGGCGCGTTCGACTCGGCCTTGCGCGGCATCGAGGCCGCCAAAAAGGCCGGCCTGTCCTTCCAGATCAACACCACCGTCACCCAACACAACCTGGCCGAGTTGCCGCAGATCCTCGAACTGTCCTTGCGCCTGGGCGCCAAGACCTTCAACCCCTTCCTGCTGGTGCCCACCGGCAGAGGCAAGGAACTGGCCGACCAGGAGATCACTCCGCAACAGTACGAGGAGACGCTCCTGTGGCTGGCCCGCCAGCAGGATCGAACCGACATCCAGATTCGCGTCACCTGCGCCCCACACTACCAGCGGATTCTGCGGCAGAGGCAAGGCGCCGCCCACCCTTCGCGCCCGAGCAAGGGCTGCATGGGCGGGCAGTCGTTCGCCTTCATCTCGCACACGGGCAAGGTGCAGATTTGCGGGTTCCTGGACATCGAGTGCGGCGACGTGCGGGCTGAGAACTTCGACTTCCGAAAGATATGGGAAACCTCCGAGGTCTTTCTGCGCCTGCGCGACCCGCATTCGTATGGCGGGCGGTGCGGTGCGTGCGAGTTCCACCGCGTCTGCGGCGGCTGTCGCGCGCGGGCCTACGCCATGACCGGCGATTACCTGGCCGAGGAACCCTTCTGCACCTACCAGCCCAAACGCGATGCGGCCCGGCGCGAGGAACCAGGCCCGGCCGGCGAGGAGCTGGACGAAACCGACAAGCGATTGCTCTCGATCATCCAGAGCGAGTTCCCCGTCACCGAGCGACCTTACGCGTTCCTGGCCAGTCGCCTGGCCGGCAAGGAAGACGACATCCTGGCCCGGACCAACCGCCTGCGGGACAGCGGCGTGATTCGGCGGCTGGGGGCCGTGTTCGATTCGCGGCGGGTCGGCCTGGCCTCGACACTGGTGGCTGCGCACGTGCCCGGCGAGCGCCTGGACGAGGTGGCCGCCGCCGTCAGCGCCTTGCCCGGCGTGACGCACAACTATCGCCGCGAGCACGCCTACAACCTTTGGTTCACCCTGTCAGCCGCCGACGAACGGGCCCTCGACGCTACGCTGGAGCAGTTGCGGCGCGAGACGGGCATCGACGAGATTCACGCGATGCCGGCCGAGGCGGTCTACAAGATTCGCGTGAATTTTCCCACGGGAAACCAAACCCCCAAGCCGGCGAACGCGCCGGCGAGCGCCGAAGTTCATCCTCGCTCAGCCCTGCCGCCCCTTTCCTTGGGCGATGAACAGCGCGCTGCGGCCCACCTGCTCGAAGGCGACCTGCCCCGCTCGGCCCAGCCCTATGCCGAATTGGCCGGTGAGTTGGGCTGGACCGAGCAGCGCGTCATCGGCCAGGTCCGTGAGTGGCTCACCGGCGGGGCCATCCGACGCATCGGCGCCATCGTCCGCCACCACCGCCTCGGCTACGTCGCCAACGGCATGGCCGTCTTTGACTCCCCGCCCGAGCGCGTCGACGAACTGGGCGGCAAACTGGCAGAGTTGCCGGAAGTCTCGCATTGCTACCGCCGCAGAAGCTTCGCCGGCTTTCCCTTCAATCTCTTCGGCATGTTCCACGGCCGCTCGCGGGAGCAGGTCCGGCAGGTGGTGGCCGACTTCGCCGGCCGAAACGGCATCGCCCGCTTCGACGTGCTCTTTTCGACCCAAGAGTACAAGAAGGCCTCCCCGCAGTATTTCCTGAGATAGCGTCACTCCGGGTGTGCCCAAACTTTCTGGCAATGCTGTTTCTTAGCTCGAAGAGCGTCTGAAAATAGCCCCGCCTGGAGCGCAGCGAAGGGCGGGGTCGGTAGCACAGGCGTCTCGCCTGTGTCTTGGAGGTCCACAGCCGAGACGGCTGTGGTACCCCAACCAGAGCCCTTTACGGGCGACTGAAGCGTGTAGGGCGTGCAACTTGTTGCACGCGGAATCCGTACCATTGTTGCGCTTCCGTGGGCCCTGTAACCCCCGCGTCCCGTGTGGTAAGCTCTTGCCGGTTAGCACTAGAGGAGAACCTTCAATGGCCGGAAAAATCCGCTGGGGCATTCTGGGCACCGGGTCGATCGCCGGGAAGTTCGCCGAGGGCCTGTCGCTGGCCCAGGGCGCCGAGCTGCTGGCGGTGGGCAGCCGCACACAAGCGACGGCCGACGCGTTCGCCGACAGGTTCGGCATCCCCCGCCGTCACGCCACCTACGAAGCATTGGCGGCCGACAACCAGGTGGACATCGTTTACGTCTCCACGCCCCACCCTTTCCACAAGGCCAACACCCTGCTGTGCCTGGAGGCGGGCAAGGCGGTGCTCTGCGAGAAGCCCTTCGCCATGAGCGCCGCGCAGGCCCGCGAGATGGTCGCCCTGGCGCGCAGGAAGAAGCTCTTCCTGATGGAGGCGATGTGGATGCGCTTCCTGCCGGCGATGGTGAAGGTCCGCGAACTGATCGCCGCCGGCCGCATCGGCGCGGTGCAGATGATTTCGGCGGACTTCGGCTTCCGCGGACCGTGGAACCCTCAATCACGCCTGCTCAACGCGGAACTCGGCGGCGGCTCGCTGCTGGACGTGGGTGTTTATCCCATCTCGCTGGCCTCCATGATCCTGGGCCGATTCAGCCGCGTCATGGGCCTCTCGAGGATCGGCTCCACCGGCGTGGATGAGCAGGCGGCGATTGTGCTGGGCAACGACCAGGGCCAGCTCGCCAGCCTGACCTGCGCGGTTCGGACGGCCAGCCCGCACGAGGCCTGCATCATGGGCGAGGAGGGTATGATCCGCCTGCCTGGCGCGTGGTGGCACGGCACGACCTTGACCGTCAGTTCCGCGGACAGGAATGCCCCGGCCGAGCGGATGGACCTGCCCTACCCCGGCAACGGTCTGTGCTGCGAGGCCGTCGAAGTAATGAAGTGCCTCGCTGCCGGCGCGGCCGAATGCCCCGTCATGCCGCTGGACGAAAGCGTCACCATCATGGAAACCATGGACCAGTTGCGAGAGCAGTGGGGCCTGAAGTACCCGATAGAAGGTTAGATCGCGTATGTAAACGTAGCACGGGCAACGGCGGTTTTCATACACGTTCTAGCAGATCGTGACGACCAGGCCTTCCCGGCTGATGTCGAAGTCGAAGAATCGGCCCCGCTCGTTGGGCGGGGAGTCGCTGAGCTTCTGACGGACGGCCTGGGCCTGGGCGGGAGACTTGCAGACCATCAGCAGGAACCCCCCGCCGCCGGCGCCCAGCAGTTTGGCCCCCAGCAAGTGCGGCTGCACCGAGGCCAGCAGCGCCTCGATCTGGGCATTGCTGGAATCGCGGTCCAGTTCCTTGTTCAGCCGCCAGGCCTGGTCGATCAGGCCCCCGAAGCTTTCGATGTCCTTCCGCGCCATCGCCTCGGCCACCAGCGGCGGGAGCGTGTGCAGCCGTCGCAGCGTCGCCATGGCCGCCCGGTCGCGGTCGAGATACCGCCCCACGACCTGCTGGAGGATGTTCTTGGCCAGCCGCGTGATGCCGGTGTAGTACAGCAGCGAACAGCCGCCGTTGGCCCGCGGGTCCAGCACGTCGGAGGGCACGTAGTGCATGCGGGCGTCGGGAATGAGGCCGGCCTCGGTGGTGATGATCTTGACCCCGTCGACGGCCCCGCCGATCTGATCCTGCCAGCCGCCGCCGGTGGTCAGCGCCTGCTCCAGTTGCAGCACGCCATGGAAAAGCTCCGACGAGGTCAGCGTGTGGCCCATCACTCGCTGGATGACCGCGAGGATCACCGCGCCCATGATGCTGCTGGTGCCCAGCCCGCTGCCCTTGGGAATGGCCGCCAGCGTGGTCAATTCGATGCCGCCGCCAAATCGCTCCAGCATGCCGCGCAGCGTGATGCCCGCCGGCCAGGCCGCCGACTCCGGCGCCAGGCCCGACAGCGCCAAGGCCGCCTTGGCCAGGCCGAAGCCGCTGGTGGCCGTGCGGTAATTCAGCAGGTCTTCCAACTGGCTGACCTCGATCCGCAGGCCCAGGTCTATCGAGGCGATGCGGACCACCGGCTCGTCGATCACGCGGGCATAAGCCTGGATGGGCGGCTGGCCGTTGAGGTTCACCGCCGCGTTGATAACGCACCCGCCAAACTCCAGCGAGTACGGCGGCGTGTCGGTCCAGCCTCCGCCCAGGTCCAGCCGGGCCGGCGCGCGGCCCCAGACGATCTCGTCACTTCGCAGGGAACTCCGCGGCGTTTCAGCCCGGCGGGCCCCGCTGGAGACGATCGACTGCCCCATGTGCGTAAAGGCCGCCGCCTTGGCCGCCTCGGCCCACTCAGCCGCCCGCATCGACGGCAAGGGAGACAGCCCGAGCCCTTCCAGCCACGTTCGCAGGGCCGGCGTCAGTTGGTCCTCCAGGCCGGGCAGGATCTCCGACAGGCATTTGCCTTCATCGCCCGCCAGAGACATCAGCGCCGCACCCAGCGTGTGGATGATCCGTGCGAAGGCGAAGGCTTCCACGCCGCCGTCGGCGCCGTCATGGTGCCACTGCGCCTCAGCCAATACTTGTGCCGCCAGTTGCGCCGGCTGCGGGCTGGTGGCCAGGACGTAGGCCAACTCGGCAGATGAGAAGCCGCTGTCCAGGCGGAACATCCGCCGCAGCGACCGCTGAATCTCTGCCGCCCGCAACGATGATCGTCGGCGGTAGAAGGCAGCCTGGTCGGTCAGGACGGCGATCTCGGCCAGGCTGTAGCGGTCGGCCTGGCGCCACTGACGGCGCTGCGTGCCGCCGGCGGCGAGGGGATCGAACATCCACAGCCAGTTGCGATAGCCGTCGGCAGCCTGCTCAGCCGGGAAGAGCCGGGCGTTCCAAACCGTTCGCTGGTCGGCGGGGATGGCCGCGTCCCAGGCGTCGTCATCCTTGGCGCCCATCGCCGCCAGCCACCGCGACGCGGGCATGCCGCAGAAGCTCGCGCCCCCGGCCACGCTGTCCTTGATGCTGTCGGTCACGCCGTAGCACCGCACGAACCACACCGCCTTGCCCTCGTGCGATGTGCCGGTGATCACGTCCAGGCAAACGCCCATCGGCAGCGACAATTCGGACTCGACGTCCACGCCCACCACCACATTCTGGCCTTCCAGACGCAGCGGGGCCTTGATGCGGCAGGCTTCCACCCAGCCGTGCGAGCCGCTGATGCTGCCGGCGGGCTCGACCAGGCTGTTGATGTTCAGCGGGGCCTCCAGTTGGGTCACGCCCCGGTCCTCGCGAAGCAGATCCTCCCCGCTGGAGATGATCTGCCTCGTGGTCCCGAAGTGCAGGAAGCGGCAGCGCGGGCAGACCTGCACCGCAAAAGGCAGCGGCGAGAGGGCCTCAAATGCCGCGGCAAGTGTCGCTTCGTCCCATGCCGAGCCGGACGATCGCACGCCGGAGCGGTACTGCTCGAACGAGGCCGACGATCCCAGCGCGCAGCAGACCTCGCGATAGAAGTCCATGCCGGATCGCTCGATCGCCGAAGCCACCGGGCCCGACAGCCCCAGCCGGCCTTGGTTGGCCTTCGCCCCGCACAGCGTCAGCAGGGCTCTGGCCGTGGCGGCGTCGAAACTCATCACGCCAATGTCGAGGATGCTTTGTCCGTAGCGGTCAACCGCGCCGGCCTGCTGCTGCTCGTCGGTCGAGGGCTTCTGAAGGAACAGTCGCACCGACCCGCCGGGCCCCCCGCAGTACACGCCGTGCTTGCTGGCCTGCGCCGGCGAGGCCAGGCAACCCAGCCCGGTGATGCCCTCGCGGGCGAAACGGACCAGTGAAGGGTCGAAACCCAGCAGCACGTCGCCGGCGGTGATGACCACCTGGCCGCCCCCGCCCGGCTGGGCCGGCAAGGACAGGTAGATGGGCAGTTGGCGGTCCAGCAGCGTGGCCCCGACGGCGGCGTCGCTGTCGCCGGGGACGGGGATGAAGATCTTGCCGCAGGGCCCGTAGGCGGGCAGCCGCTTGGAGTCGCCCCCGGCATGGACGATAAGGATTCGCAGGCCCGACAGCGCCTCCTGCCAGGCGGCCGGCTGGCCTAACGCCTCGCCCGCCAGGCGCCGTTGGAGCACTTCCATCAGGCAATAGACGGTGCTGCCGCCGCTGCCGACACGTTTTCCATGCGGATCGGCCACCACCAGCACTTCGGCCACCCCGGCCAGCAAGCCCAGGCGGCGGCGCAGGTCGAGCTGGACCTGGTAGCCCTTGGCCTGCTCGTCGTTGGAGGCCGTGACGATCAGATAGTCCCAATTCTGCGCAAGAGGTGGCATGCTCATAGATCCTTTATCGACCGCGGGCGGCCGACGCTTTTGCTCGGGTTCTGATCGCCGGCGGCCGTCCAGCCATCACTGCTCTCCGCGATCGCCGTGACTTGTTGATATTCTTGTCCTGCCGCAGCCGGCATGTTCTGCATTATACTGTAAACGTTTTGCGGACTCTTGCCGACATCATGTGAATCAGAAACCGCGATCCAGGACGATCCGATTGCCACAGACACCACCAACGCCCCAGCCGCACCGGCCGGCCTTCGACAGCCTGCTGATGATCAACCAGGTCGTCGGGCCGCTGGCTCGCGAGCTGATGGAGCATCTCTCAGCCTGCGGAATCCGCTGCCGCGCGCTGACGGGCTGGGTTGACGCGCGGGAGAGGGCGGACCTGCCCTTTGAGGTTCTCAAGGCCAAGCCGCTGGTCAAAAGGCCCGCCTGGAAGCGGCTGTGGAGTTGGGGCCTCTTCACCGCGCAGGCCAAGCTGGCGGCCATCCGCCTCCGCCGCACGCCCATGCTGGTGACCACCAACCCGCCCTGGCCGATGCTGGCCATGCCCATGCTCAAGCGCCTGACCGGGCTGCGGTACGTGCTGCTGGTGTACGACATTTACCCCGACGTGATGGAGCAGATGGGCCTCTGCCGCCACGACAGCCTCCTGGCGCGCCTCTGGCGGCGATGGAGCCGCAAGGCGATGCTCAAGGCCGAGGGCGTCATTACGCTGGGGCCTCACATGGCCGCCACGCTCCGCCGCCACCTGCGGGAGGGCGAGGATGTGGCCATCGAGACCATCCCCAACTGGGCCGACACGGACTTCATCCGCCCGCTGGACAAGGCCGACAACCCCTTCGCGCGCGAGCACGGCCTGACCGACAAGTTCGTCGTCGCCTACAGCGGCGCGCTGGGCGCCACGCACGATATTGACTCCATCATCGCGGCGGCCGAGATGCTCAACGATCTGCCCGACGTGCAGTTCCTCATCATCGGCGAAGGCACGCGGCGGGCCGAAATCGAGGCGCTGGTGGCCAAGCGGAACCTGCCCAACCTCAAGCTGCTGCCCTTCCAGCCGCTGGAGCGTGTGCCCTATTCACTGGCTGCCGCCGACTGCCTGATCGTCTGCCTGGGGGAAGGGTATGAAGGCCTGTCCGTGCCCTCGAAGACATATTATGCCCTGGCGGCCGGGGCAGCCGTCCTGGCCATCAGCCCCAAGGACACCGAACTGACCGACCTGGTGGAACAATTTGCGTGCGGCCTGCACGTCCCGCCTCGCAGCGGGCCGGCGCTGGCCGAGGCCATCCGGCGCCTTCGCTCCGATGGGCAACTGCTGGCGAATTTCAAGGCGGCCTCGCGCAAGGCGGCCGAGGAACATTTCTCGCGGAAGATCGTCACCGAACGCTACCGCCGCTACCTGGCTGAGTGCTTCGCGCCTCCCGCGGACAGATAACTCGCGGGGCCCGCCCGCGGCGACGAGAACGCTGGTACTCTCCCACTCGTCAAACGACGGATCGGGTGCCACTGCTGCGGTGTTTGCAGCAGTGTCGAAACTATGCACGGCTGCACACAACGCAGCCGTGGCACCTATCAGATCGGATGCGACAGGGTTTCTAGACTTCTTTGCCGCCCGAGGTCCCAGCCGCCGGGGTCGGCTCGCTCGCAGGCCCGCCGACAGCCTGGGTGGTCGGCGCATTCCGCGGCTCGTACTCGGGGACCAGCGTGCGGATTGCATCGACAATGGCTGCGCGGTCGGTGGAATTCCTGAGCGACTCGAATCGCTCAAAGGTCGCGCGGACCTTTGCGAAATCCGTCGGCTTGCTCTTCCACACCAGCACCTTGGGGTGCATCGTCGGCTGAATGTCCTCGCCCTCGGTTCGCAGTTCCTCGAAGAGCTTTTCGCCCGGTCGGATGCCGGTGACGACGATGTCAATGTCCTCGCCGGGCCGGAAACCGCTGAGCGTGATCATCTGGCGGGCCAGGTCCATGATCTTGACCGGTTCGCCCATGTCCAGCAGGAAGATCTGCCCGCCCTCGCCGGTGGCCGCGGCCTGAAGCACCAGTTGCGAGGCCTCGGGGATGGTCATAAAGTAGCGTGTCATTTCCGGGTGCGTCACGCGCACCGGCCCGCCCTCGGCGATCTGCTTGCGGAAGGTGGGCACCACCGAGCCGGCCGAGCCCAGCACGTTGCCGAACCGCACGGCCTTGAACTGCGTCTTGCAGCCGCCGCTGCCGTTGAGGGACTGGGTGTAAATTTCGGCCACGCGCTTGGAGGCGCCCATCACCGAGGAGGGGTTGACGGCCTTGTCGGTGGAGATGGTCACGAATTCCGCCGAGCCGAAACGGCAGCAGGCGTCGGCGACGTTTCGCGTGCCCAGGATGTTGTTCTTGACCGCCTCGCAGGGATTGTTCTCCATCAGTGGCACGTGCTTGTGCGCGGCGGCGTGGATGACCACCTCCGGGCGATGGGCCTCCCAGATCGCCATCACGCGGTCGCGGTCGAAAATATCGCAGATGCAGGCAACCACCGGGATATCCGGATGCGAGGAGCGAAGTTCGTTTTCCATGTCAAACAGCGGGTTCTCCGCCTGTTCGAGCAGGATCAGAGCGCTGGGCTTGAAGTTGCAGACCTGGCGGCACATTTCCGAGCCGATGCTCCCGCCGGCCCCGGTGATCAGCACCCGCCGATTCGCGATGAACCGGGCGACCGCGTCGGTATCCAACGCCACGGCCTGGCGCCCGAGCAGGTCATTGATGTCCACGGGGCGAATCTGCGAGACCATCACCCGGCCGTCGATGAGATCGCCCACGCCCGGCAGCGACTGGAACTTCAGCTTGGTGCCGCTGCACAGGTCGATCACGTGGCGCAGCTGCTTCTGGCTGGCCGAGGGCATGGCGATGATGATTTCCTCGATCTCTTCTTCCTGGCAGATCTGCGGCAGGTCGGAAACGACGCCCAGGACCGGCGCCCCGTGAATCATCATGTGGCGCTTGGTCGGATCGTCATCGACCAGCCCGGCGACCCTGAAGCGTTCCTCGGGCATCCGGTTGATCTCGCGGATGATCGCCTCGGCGGCATTGCCGGCCCCGACAACCAAGACTCGCTTGAAACCTTCGGTGGAAACCGGACGCAATTCCTCGCGGTAGATTCGGAAACCCAGCCGTGCCACGCACACCAGGAACACGCTGGCTAGGAAATCCAGGAACAGCACGCCCTGGGGGTAGGAGGCAAAGAACGGCCCGATGTAGGCAACGCGGACATTCATCATGCTCGGCAGGTGACGAAAGGCCATGATCAAGACGAACATAATGGCCAGGAAAATCAAACTGGCGCGAAGGATGTTCAACACGTCCCGAATGCTGGCGTACTGCCAACCGCCGCGGAAGAGCTTGCTCTGGCCGAAGACGATCAGTTTCAGTCCGACAAACAAGGGCAGCCAGGCCAGGTAGGAATTCACGAACCAGGCCTTCTCGGCCTTGCTGTCGGCGATTTCAAAGCGGGCCAGATTGGCCAGCAGCAGGGCCAGCGAAAAGAGCGCCGCATGAACGACCAGGTTGAAGGTCAAGCGGTGGCGCAGCAACAGGGACTCGACCCAGGCGAAGCGGCCTAAGCTCAGTTTGCTCTTCTGGCCGGAGGCCAGTTCGTTCGTCTCACTGGACTTGATCATTCTTATATAACGCTGCCAGGACCGGTCAAGATCGAGGACTATCGATTATAACCCGGACGCTGCAATTAACAAACCTATCCTGTCCTATCGGCTGATTGGGTGGGTCACTTCAAGGGGGCGCATAGGTTACTTCTTTGAAGGCTAAGGAGTTGCGGAACCCGCCGGGCTGGGTTGAGAACTCGGCGCCGGCGCGGTGGTGGCCACGGGGCTCTCGCCCAACTCGCCACTGACCTTGCCGCTGGCCTTCATTCCCCGCCAGAACGTCTCGACTGCCTCTTTGACGTCCGGGTCGCTGCTCTGCTGCCGGGCCTGCGAGATCGCCTCGATCGCGCCATTGACGTTCTTGTCAAACCACCGGAAATAGGCCAACACCAGCCAGGCCTCCCCGTCGGTGGGGGCCGCCTTAACGTGCCCGTCCAGCCGTGCCAGAGCGTCGGAATACTGCTGGGGCGAGTTGAAGAAACCGGCAGGGTTCAGGGGCGCCAGCGGCAATTCCGGCACACACTTGATCGTGCGCATCAGGTAGAACGAGGCGCGGAAGTAGGAGGACCGGCTCATGGCGAAGTGGATATGCACCAGGCTCAGCAGCCCCTCGGGATTCTGACGGTCGAGCTGGTTGGCCGACTCAAATCGTGACAAGGCCGTGTCGAGGTCACCTTCGCGAAAAGCCTTCTCGCCGTCCCTCAGGAGGTTGCTGAAGTTGCTGTTCCCGCCGGGAGCCAGCGAGGTAATGGCCTTCTGTTCGGCAGGCTTTTCGCTCGGGGGGGCGATGGCGGTGATATAGCTCGACCCGGCTGTAAAACTTGGCCCTTGCCCTGACCCTGGCCCGGGCTCCGAGCCCCATCCGCCGGGCGTGTAGACGCCGCCTTTGCCGACGGAGCCTGTGTCAAAAGCGGGCAGTCCCTTGCCCAAGCCTGATCCGGAATACCTCTTCGGGGCGCCCAGCTCAGGCACAACGAAAGGCGATGCCGCCGCGCCGCCACCACCACCCGGAATTCGGTAGTTGGCGGGGGATCCGATGGAGCTCCTCAGGATATCGCTGCCCGGAGCTGATGGGCCCTGAAGCGCCCCCAGGCCATACGAATACGAATTGAACGTATTGTTCCTGGTATTGGCGCCGGGATTTCTCATCCCTGCACCAGGAGACGACAGGCTCCGCTCTCCGCGGACCTGGCCCCATGCCATTTGGGCAAAAAACACCCCTAGCACGGTCACGACGAAATATCCTGCCACAACCGTTTTCATGACCCTATTATACACTTGGCCGGAGGGTCAAATCCACAGGAATCAGAGCCGCGATAGCAGGGCCGTTCCAGTTCTCGTAGCATGGCCATCTTGGCCATGAGTATCACGGCCGTCCCGGCCGTGTCAGGCCGTTCCAGAACAGGGGCAAGATGCCCCTGCGACTCATGGGCAGGATGCCCATGCTACGGGCAACGGCGGTTTTCATACACGTTCTCAGGGCGAGACGGATGTCGCGGGCTGCTTCCACCTGGCTTGGTAGAGGACCTGGCCGTCCCGGCGGACAAATTCTGCATCCGACAGGAGTTTCTCTGGAACGTAGCCAGCCTGCGGTGTGACAACCAGGAGCGGGCGATTGCCCAACACCTGGCGAAACTCGCTGTTGTGAGACTCGTAACTGGGCATCGGTTCGCCCCCGTCGGTCAGTGTGACGTCGGGACTAAGGCCTTCCAGCCGCTGCTTAAGCTTGAGGGGGTAAAGAGTGGTGCCGTCCAGAAAAACGACCGCATCGGGCTGAGCCTGTAGAAGGGCGGCGACGGCAAACTGGTCGGCTGAGGATTCGTCCTGCTTCCAGGGCACCATCCAGTAGCGGGCCTCGTCTCGGAAAGGCAACTTGCGGCGATGGATGGCGATCCCCGCCATGGCCAGCAGGTGCGGTGAGGAATAGTACATCACCGGCGGCAGCACGATCGAAATGACGCATGCGAAGGCGACCGCCTTGGCCCAACGCAATGACCGACCGGCCATGTAGGCCGCCCCTACCCCGGAGGCCAGGGCAATCATGAGCAGGCTGGGCAGGAAGAAAGTGAACTGGTCGGGAATGGAGTAGCGCGCGACGAACACCACTTCAATGGCCGTGATCGCCGTGAGGGCCATCCACAGCATGCCGCCTTCCCGCCGCATACGGACCCAGCCTGCCACGGCCAGCAGAAATATGAAGGAGCCGAAATTCATCGCGGCCAGGCCGGCGTTTTGCTTGAAGATCGACCAGGCCGGCAGAACGTTCAACACCTGCGCCTCGTATTGGCCGAACAACGCCGAGGCAATGGCTTGCCCCACATGCCCGGTGGAGAGCGCCTCCCGGACGATCAGGGTCAGATACAGGCTCGCGCCCGCCAGGTACGCCACCGCCCCAGCCGCCAGGGCCCCCCACCCCACGCGACGCCGCACGACCAGCACGATGGCCACGATCAGGTAAACCGGCAGCGGCAGCAAGGCCAGGTCATGCACCGCAAGGTCCAGGCCATTCAGGCCCGCCAAGGCCGCCACGTAATACCATCTCGGGTTGCGCACCAGGAGCACCAGCAGCCACAGTTCGCCCGACATGGCCGCCAATTGCAGGGTGTAGACCTCGGTGATCGTCGAGAGCCACCAGGCGGTGTGACAGACGGCCAGCATTCCCGCCGAGGCCAGGCCCGCCCATCGCCGCCCGGTCAACAGCGTCACAACGGCCGCCAGGTTGGCCAGCGCCACGGCCATGGCCAAGGCGCTGATACAGTTCAGCCGCGACAGGACATCCCCCATCGGAACGTGCAAGGCCTGCCTGCCGACAGCGATGAACAGCGGGTGGGCCAGGGCAAGGCCCAACGGATCGGTATACTGCCCCGTCACGATGCGCCACTGCCTGGCGCCGCTGTCCTGCCAGTTGGTCCCGCGCTGGGCGGTGGCCATGTACATCGCAGCCGCCGCCACGAAGACCAGGAACCACAGGCCCGCCACTGGAGGCCGGGCAGCACTGACAGCCGATTTGTCCGCAGTCGACATCATCCGACATGTTATCGGCATTTGGCACGGGCAAGAAAACGAAAACCATCCTTGCCGCTATGGGCGCAACAGCACTCGGCCGGCAGACGCGGCCAGGAGGCGGGAAGTGGGCTTAATCTCTTCGGCTCCAAATGACGATCTAGTTTAAGTCGCTGGGCGATCTATCGTTCCCTTGCGCCGGTCGTATACAAGACTATGAAACTACAGCCCCTATTTCGCCTGGCCAGGCCTGGCCACTGGATCAAGAACGTTATCGTCTTCTTCCCGGTGGTGCTGGCGCTGCGTGTGCGCGAACTGGATGTCTGGCTGGAAGCCGGCGCGGCCGCCGTGGCCTTTTGCCTCGTGTCCAGCGCCGCGTACATCTGCAACGACCTTCAGGACCGCGAGAAAGATCGCCTCCATCCCCGCAAGAAGAATCGCCCGCTGGCCGGCGGCGACGTTTCACCGGCCAGCGCGATAGTGACAATGTCGGCCCTCCTGGTCGCCGGCCTGGCCGTCGCGGCGGCGGTGGGCATCCCCACGCTGCTGGTGGTGGCCTCCTACGTCCTGCTCCAGGCGATGTATTCCCTGCGACTCAAAAGCCTGATGATCCTGGACGTCATGTGCATCGCGATGGGCTTTGTGCTGCGAGCGGCGGCTGGGGCCGTGGCCATTCACGTCGAAATCAGTCCTTACCTGTTCATCTGCACCTTCACCATCTGCCTGTTCATGGGCTTTGGCAAGCGGCGCAGCGAGGCCGCCAGCATCGGCAATGACTTGGCCGCCGGGGAACATCGCCATACGCTTCGAGGATACACCCCCCAACTGCTGACCCACCTGACGACCCTGTCGGCCGGGGTGGCCATCGTCTCCTACCTGATGTACGCCACCAGCGAGCGGACCCTCGCGCATTTCGGCACCAACTACCTGGTCTACACCTTGCCCCTGGTCATCTACGCCGTCTGCCGTTTCGAGATGCTCTCAGCCGGAGCCAGCTACTCCGACCCCACCGAGTTGGTCCTCCGCGACCGGCCCTTCCAGATGACGATCGTGGCCTGGGGCCTGGCGGTGGGCGCTATCCTCTGGAAAGGCCGGGCGCTCCAGGACTGGCTCACGCAGTATTATCACTGAATCAGCCCTCGGGGGGTTCTGGTATAATGAGTTGGGTAAGAAGGAATAGGTCGCATGAGCAGTAAAGTCGCCCTCATCCGAACCACCCCCGCTACCGTCCTGGCCGATGTCCGACGGGTCATGCGGCAGGCGGGGCTTTCGCAGGCCCTGGCCCCCTCGACCACCACGATCCTCAAGAACAACCTCTCCTGGCACCTGATGTATCCGGGGGCCAACACCACACCCTGGCAACTGGAAGGCGCCATCCTGGCCCTCAGGGAGGCCGGCCTGGGCGACCTGGTCTGCGTGGAAAACCAAACCGTCGTCACCAGCGCCGAAAAGGGCGAGGTGCTCAACAAGCAGCGGATCGTGTGTGAGCATTACGGCGTGCCCATCAAGTACAACTTCCGCAAGAGCGACATGAACTGGGTGGTCTACCAGCCCCGCTCGCCCATGCTGGCCCTGCACGAGATCTTCCCCGACGGTATCCGCATCCCCGACTATTTCGTGGGCAAGAACGTCGTGCATCTGCCCACCACCAAGTGCCACATTTACACCGGCGTCACCGGCTCGATGAAGAACGCCTTCGGCGGCCTGCTGAGCAACAAACGCCACTACTGCCACTCGCGCATCCACGAAACGCTGGTGGACCTGCTGGCCATCCAGAAGGAAATCCACCCCGGTATTTTCACCCTCACCGACGGCACGACCGCCGGCAACGGCGCCGGACCGCGCACCATGATCCCGGTGGCCAAGAACGTCCTGCTGGCCTCGTCAGACTGCGTGGCTATCGACGCGGTGGCAACCCAGATGATGGGCTTCGATCCCATGGACATCCCCTTCATCCGCCTGGCCCACGAGCGAGGCCTGGGCACCGGCCGATTCGGCGAGATCGAACTGGTCGGCGATGTCGATGCCGCCGCCGAGAACTGGGCCTTTCAGACCGGCAACAACGCCGCCAGCCGCATCGGTAACCTCTTCTGGTTCGGGCCCATGAGATCGCTGCAACACCTGATGTTCCATACGCCTATCGTCTACGCCTTCATCTTCGCCTCGGCCTTCTACCACGACCGGGTCTGGTATCCGCTGATGGGCAGCAAAAGCGTAAAGACCTGGCTGGACCAAAGCCCCTGGGGCCAGCTTTTCGCTGATTATCGCCCTGGTGGAATGCCCTCACAGGCCGGCGCTTCGGTATCTGCTACGATTGGCCAACCCCCTGCCGTTTAGCGTATCCTCTTGACCTGGTAATGCTCCCTTCTGCGCTGCTTTCAAGAATAGTTTTTCTTATTGCACTTAGCCTTCGTCATGGTAAAGTAATTTACTTAATAGCGCAGGACAAAGAGGTTGCTCCCAGGAGACGACATTGGCCACGCCCAAAAAAGTTGCCGTGCTCATCAACACGGACCGGCCTTACCTGTGCGATATCATCCGCGGGGTCATGCAGTATTCCCAGCAGTTGGGACACTGGAAGTTCTATATCGATCCCTTCGGCGCCGCCGCGCCCGATAAGAGGCTCAAGTTCTGGGGCTGCGACGGTGTCATCGTTTACAGTTCAGCCAAAGTGGTGGCTGAATCTCTCAAGGGCTCCAACCTTCCGGCGGTGATGCTGACGGTTATTGAGGTCGATCCGGGCCTCCCGCGGGTGGCCCCCGATCATCTGGCCATCGGGCGACTGGCTGCCGATCACCTCATTCAACGAGGGTTCAAGAACTTCGCTTACTGGCAGGGCAGACACGGCTACTCGCCCGCCCTTCGCGGCAAGGGCTTCATGGACCAACTGGCCAAAGCAGGCATGGCGTCCTCGTGCAGCCAAATGCCCCTCCACAGTGCTACCACGGGTCTGAGCCCGCAGGAGTGGGGACAGTATCACGGCATGCTGAGGGAGTGGGTTCTCTCGCTGCCCAAGCCCGTGGGCATCCTGTGCAGCAACGACATCTTCTGCCGCCGCCTGGCCGTCGCGTGCGAGAGTTGCGGCCTGCGCGTCCCCGAGGACGTCGCACTGGTGGGCGTGGACAACGAACAGTTGATCTGCGAATTCTCCGACCCGCCGCTGTCCAGCGTGGACCCCAACTGGGGACAAGTGGGCTACGAGGCCGCCGCGATGCTCGACCGCATCATGTCCGGCCAGCCGGCGCCGCAAGGCGCCACCCTCATTCCGCCACTGGGCCTGATCGCACGGCAATCCACCAATACGCTGGTGGTGGACGATCCGGTTGTCAGCCGCGCCATCAAGTTCATCCGCGACCAGGCCAACCCAACCATCCGCATCAGCGAAGTGCTCAAGCACGTGGGCGTTTCGCGGCGGTCACTGGAACAGCGTTTCAAGGCTGCCATCGGGCGCGGCCCGGTTTCCGAAATCCGCCGCACACGCGTCGATCGCGCCAAGGATCTGCTGGCCCAGACGCATATGTCCATCGCCCAGATCGCCAAGGATGCGGGCTTCTCCAACGCCCAGAGCCTCTGCGTGATCTTCCGCCGCGAAGTGGGCCTGCCGCCCACGACCTATCGCAAGCAGTTCCAGGCAGGACGCGAAACAAGAGAACGCTTCGGATGACCGGAATACCGTGAGACCGGAATACCGGATTACCAACCAGGCGTGGCGTGGCAGAGGATGCCTCGGCGCATAGTTCGTAGGGCCTCTGAGCCTTACGTTTTCTTCTTCGGTTCTTCGGTATTCCGGTAATCCGGTATTCCGGCGTTCCCGCGTCAGACCTGGGTTTCAGGCCCCAGCAGGTCTTCGTAGGTTTCGCGGCGGCGGATGATGCGCCACTTGTCGCCCTCGACCAGCACTTCGGCCGCCCTAGGCCGGCTGTTGTACTGGCTGGACATGACGAAGCCGTACGCCCCGGCGGAGAAAACCGCCAGCAGATCGCCACGCCGCATGGGCGGCAGGATGCGATCCTTGGCCAGGAAGTCGCTGCTCTCGCAGACCCCGCCGACGATGTCCACCTTGACCCCGCCGCTGGGAACAAAATCCAGCCTCCGCGGCGGCACGGGCGCGCCGTCAGCCAGCCGCGCCGGGTAGACCACGTGTTGCGCGCCGTACAGCGCCGGGCGGATCAGGTCAGTCATGGCGGCATCGACGATCACGAACTGCCGGTCGGCCCCTTCCTTGATGTACTGCACCTCCGTCAGGAGCAGCCCGGCATTGCAGCCGACCTGCCGGCCCGGTTCCATGACGATCTCCAGGCCCCTGCCGCGCAGCAGCGGCACGATCTGCCGGGCGTATAGCGCCGCCTGGGGGCTCTTGGCCTCCTCGTAGTCGGCGGCAAAACCACCGCCGATGTCCAGCAGGGCAATGGTGAAACCTTCTTCCCGCAACTGGGCGATCAACTCCAGGGCCTTGGTAATGGCCTGGACGTAAGGCTCGGCCGAGTAGATCGGCGAACCGATGTGCAGGTGGATGCCATCGAGGCGGACGTGCGCGTCGCGCCCGTAGGCGCGGAAGAACCGCACGGCCCGCTGAATGTCCACGCCGAACTTGGACTCCTTCTTGCCCGTGGCGGTGTAGGAGTGCGTCTGGGGGTCCCACACGTCGGGATTGACGCGCAGGGCAGCCCGCACCGTCTTGCCGGCCGATGCCGCCAGGCGGGAGAGGTTCTCGAACTCCGCTTCGCTCTCGATATTGAACAGGCCCACGCCGGCGGCGATGGCCTCGCGAATTTCCTTGTCGGTCTTGCCCACGCCGGCAAAGGCGATCCTGGCCGGGTCGGCCCCCACCGCCATCGCGCGGAACAGCTCACCTCCGCTGACCACATCAAAGCCGCTGCCTTCGGCGGCCAGGAGCTTGAGCAGGTGCAGGTTGGCCAGGCTCTTGATCGAGAAACAGATCGTCGGCTTGAGCTCGGCGAAGGCCTGCGCCATCGCGCGGTAGTGGTGCAGCAGCGTGGCGGCAGAGTAGATATAAACCGGCGTGCCGACCGCCGCGGCGATGTCCGCGACCGCGACGCCCTCGCAATGCAACGCGCCTTGTCGATACTCGAAGTAATCCATTCTTGGTCCTCTATCAGGAAAACTAATCACGTCCGAATGATTCAGATTACCCCACGCCGCGAAGGCAGGCAACAGAATCGCCGGCGGTGTCATCGACAGATAGTTTCATTCCGCGTGCAACAAGTTGCACGCCCTACCAATTTTCCCGGCCTTGCGGCGGGACAGACCCCCTGGCCGATTCCTGCCGGCCGGCCTTCGCACCCCGCCTATTCCGTCTTGCCGATTATTCGCTTGAGGGCCTGTGCGGTGCGGTGGGTCAGGAGGGCGTCGGCTTTTCGCATGGCCATCGCCGCGGTGACCTCGCCGCCGGCCAGGGGCAGCACGGCCGCAAAGGCCTCGTGCGGCGCATCGACGGTGGCTGAGCCGGGAATGCAGACGACCGGCACGCCCAGTTCGCGGGCAATGGCGGCCACGCCGACGGCGGTCTTGCCCGACCGGCTCTGGCTGTCCAGCCGGCCTTCGCCGGTGATGCACAGGTCGGCGCCGCTGAGGCGATGTCGCAGGCCCACCGCCGAGGCGACGATCTCCACGCCGCTGTCCATCACGGCGCCGGCCAACGCGACCAGGCCCGCGCCAAGCCCGCCGGCAGCGCCGGAGCCGCGGAGGTCCGCAACGTCGATGCCCAATTTCCGCCGGATGCACGCAGCCAGGTTCGACAGGCCCGCCTCCAGTTGCACGACCATCTCCGCGGTCGCGCCCTTCTGGGGGCCAAAGACCGCCGCCGCGCCGTTGGGGCCGCACAGCGGATGGGTCACATCGCAGGCCAGGCGGATGCGAACGCCGGCCAGTCGCGTGTCCAGGCCGCGAGTGTCGATTTCCGCGATCTCCGATAGTCTCCCGCCGCCCAGCCCGCGGATCAGTTCTCTGCCGGCGGAGTCGCGAAAGACCACGCCCAGCGCCTGCGCCGCCCCGCACCCGCCGTCGACGGTGGCTGAGCCGCCCAGTCCGACGATGATCTCGTTGGCCCCGGCGTCCAGGGCGGCGCGGATCAGCAGGCCCGTGCCGAAGGTCGTGGTGCGCAGCGGGTCGCGCTTGTCGTTGGGCACGAGACTGAGCCCCGAGGCGGCAGCAGTCTCCACCACGGCGGTGGTCCTGCCGCCGGCTGAGCCGGCCCCGTCACCGCCGGCCTGCGCCACCGCGGCCGCCAGGCCGATCTCGCCGGGCAGGTTGCTTTGCATGGGCAGCCCCAGCAGCCCGAAGTGTGCGCGCATCGGCCGGCCCAGGGGGTCGAACACATCGGCGGCGACGAGCTTTCCGCCCGTGGCGGCCACCATCGCAGCCACCGTGCCCTCTCCGCCGTCGGCCATGGGGCACAGGTCCACCAGGGCCTCGGGACAGGCCTCCAGCACGCCGCGGGCCATCGCCGAAGCGACTTCCGCGGCGCCCAGGCACTCCTTGAACGAATCGGGCGCAATGACCACCTTCATGCACGACTCCTTGATTCAAACCTCAGATGCACTATATATCCGGCACCAGCAACTTCAAGCCCTTGAAGGTCTCGAACAGGGCCAGGCAGTCCTTCATGGGCCCCGGTTCAGCCCCGGCGGTGTCCCCCACCAGCACCAGCACGTCGCCGCCGGCGACGCAGGCCCGCGCGGCCACCTCCTGCGCGGAGGGGCGCGATCGCAGGACGTCGTAGTGCAGGTCGGAGGTAACGAGAATCCTCATGGCCGAGGGATTATAGTGCCTCCAGCGCCTCGAGGCCATTCTCGCCGCGTGATTGACACTTGTTTCTGGCAGACTGTAGGTAACTGTTCGATCCTGGGCTGCGTCGGCTGTGCCCGCGGACATTTTCTTCAACCAGCCCCACGGAGAATCCTTAAGAGCATGCCACCGTGAAATGACGCCAGTGATTCAGGCTGAAAGCCTGACAGAGCTATAGCCCAAGGCAAGCGAAGCGACGCCTTGGGTGGATAGCCGTTGACGGGTTGCAGCCTGCAAGGCTGCGATAATCGCGCATGTGTTCACGGGTATCGCAGCCCTTCAGGCTGCGGCGCTGTGGGCGGACCTGTCCCCAGGCCGACGCTTCGCTCTGGCCTGGGCTACGGCTATGCCAGCCCTTCAGGCTGGATCAGAGGATCGGCAGAACCTGTCCTGCCTCTGGGGTAACGAGCCAGAAGAAAGGCTGCTCACTTCTCGCCGCGCGACGGAGTTTTTGCTTCCCTGCCTTTGACGGAAGCGGCTAAGATGTTTTTTGGTCGACCTGCCCAGGAGATGGAGCCCGCGTGCCAATGGAGAACAATCGCGAAACATTTTCCGCCGACGAACTGTCTCGCTGCCTGAGTCACTACGATCTGGGCGAGATCAGGAGCACGCAGGAGTTCACTCGCGGTTCCCGGCGGGCGCCGAAGGTCGTCATCGAGGCCGCTCGCGGCAAGTTCCTTTTCAAGCGGCGCGTCCACGGGCGCGACGACCTGGCCAAGGTCACCTTCACCCACGATATCCAGCATCGCCTAGCCCAGCGGAGCTTTCCCTTGCCGGCCCTGATTCCCACCCGCGACGAGGGGAAGACCATCCTGCTCCAGGATAACAATGTCTACGAGATGTTCGAGTACGTCGCGGGCGAGAATTACGACGGCTCGAAGGAGGCGACCTTCGCCGCCGGCGAGACGTTGGCGATGTACCACGAACTGCTCAAGGAATACCAAGGCCAGTACCTGCCGCCCAAGGGCAGCTATCACAGCGCCCGCTCCATCACGCTGTCCATCTGCAACACCGTCGGGGCGCTGCCCCTCAAGAACAGGCCGCCGGCCGGCGCGGTCGTGGCGTCGGCGGGCTCGTTGAAGGATTCCTACCAGGCCTGCTCACAGCACGCGGAAATGCTGGGCCTGAGTCGCTGGGAACGGCAGATCGTGCATGGCGACTGGCACCCGGGCAACATGCTCTTCCGCAACCGGGCCATCGTGGCCGTGGTGGACTACGACGCCGCCCGCCTCCAGCAGCGCGTCATCGACCTGGCCAACGGCGCCCTGCAATTCTCGATCATCGGCGGCAGCGGCGAGCCCAAAAACTGGCCCGATAATGTCGATGAAATCCGTTTCGCCAGTTTCATCCGCGGTTACAGTTCCATCAGCCCCCTCACCGCGGCCGAGATCGAGGCCATCCCCTATCTGATGTGCGAGGCCCTGATCGCCGAAGCGGTCCTGCCTATCGCCGCCACGGGGAGCTTCGGCCGCATCGAAGGCTTCTCCTTCCTCCAGATGATCGACCGCAAGGTCCAGTGGATCCGCCAGCACATCCGGGACCTCACCAGCAACGTCGAATATCCCGAGTGAGAGGGCACGAGATCGGCGGCGATATCCGTTGTGAAGAGTCAATGCGTTTTGGCTATACTGTGATTCTCAGACTGGGCTGCACGCGGAACACTCTTGAGGAGAATGATCCATGGACGAGCAGAACGCCGTTCCTCCCGCGGGGGCTCACACTCCACCGCCACCACCGCCCTACTGGGCCTATCCGCCCCGCAAGAGCTGGACGCGCCGGTTCTTTGGCGCCTTGGGGCGGCTGGTCTTCTTCCTGTCCATCCTGCTCAATGTCTACCTGTTCATCGCGCTGGGCACGATGGCGGAGGGGCCGAAGGTGGACACCACCACGCTCCGGCCCGGCAGGGCCGACCAGGTCATCGCCGTCTACGATGTCCGCGGCGTAATTGACGAAAAGGCCGTCGAGAGCTTCCGCCAGTTCTATCGCCACGTGATGGGCGACCCCGCCGTCAAGGCCGTCGTCCTTCGCATCGACAGCCCCGGCGGCGGCGTGGCTGCCAGCGACGAGATCCACGCGATGGTCGGCCAGCTCCAGACCAAGGGCAACAAGAAGGTCATCGTCTCAATGGGCGGCGTGGCCGCCAGCGGCGGCTATTACATCGCCTGCGGCGCGCAGGAGATCTACGCCGAGGAAACCACCATCACCGGCAGCATCGGCGTGCTGATGGGCTGGCCGGTCCTCAAGGGAACGCTGGACAAACTGGGTATCGAGATGGTGATGATGAAGAGCCAGGACGCCCGCGGCTGGAAGGACGCGATGAGCAGCTTGCAGCGGCCTGACCCGCGGCAGCGGGCCTACCTCCAGACGCTGCTGGACACGATGCAGAAGCGATTCGAGGGCGTCGTCCGCGAAGGACGCGGCCAGCGGCTGGTGACACGCAAGGTGACCTACACGATAGAGGTGCCCGCGAGCAACGAACCCAACGCCGCCTCCATGCCCGTCACCCAGAGCGACACCGAGCCGCTCAACGGCAAGATTTATCTCGGCGCCGAGGCCAAGGCCATGGGCCTGATTGACGCCATCGGCTACCAGGACGCAGCCATCGACCGCGCGGCGGCCTTGGCGGAATTGAACAACCCCCGGGTGCTCCGCTACGAGTCACATCGCAGCCTGCTCCAGCGGATGATGGGCGCCGAGGAGAGAGCCTCCCTCCGGCTGGGCCCCGAATTGCTCGATCAGCTCCAGTCGCCACGGATGATGATGCTGTGGAAGGCGGATTAGCGTTCAATGCGCGGTCGTGAGGCAGCAATGTGGAGTCGCACGCGGGCAGGCCTGGCCTGCCTGGCGATGGGCATGGTCGCGGCGGCATGGGCGGCGTGTTCATCGCCCCCCGCTCGCGCCGTGGCCGCATCGCCCGCCTCCGCGCCAACCCAACCGACAACGTCCACACTTCCCGCGCCGATCCCGGAGGCTTCCTTCAGTCTCTCGCGGAAGGTCATCAGCGACTCCGCGTCAGCCGGCAATTCCTTCTACGTCCCGCCGGCCATCGCGCAGGTCCAGCGGATGTCCGAGGCGGCGACACGATTCCTGCTCTCGCAGATCGACGCCAACGGGCGCTGCCTGGAGGAGTATCCCGCCGGCAACGCCCGCCTGGGCGTGCGGACGGCATTGTGCGCGCGGGCACTGCTCTGGGCCGGGATCGACCACCATGAGCCGGCCCTGGCCCGGGCGCTAGACTGGCTGGCCGCGGCCAAGCTGACCGGCACGTATGCGGTGGCCATGCGGGCCGAGGCCTTCGCGGCCGTTCGCGACTCCAGCCGAATGGCCGAGTTGACCACTGACGTGATGTGGCTGGTCGAGGCCGCCGGCCAGGAGGGCGCCTATTCGTACCTGCCCTCCCACGGCAAGCCGCTGGAGAGTTACGACAATGAAGACTCGGCCGCGGCGGTGCTGGCCGTCGCCGACGGGGCGGCGCGGGGCGTGGGCGTCGATCCGGACTACTGGCGGCAGTCCCTGCGGCACCTGGCCGCCCAGCAGCAGGCCGACGGCGGCTGGCCCTATCGCATCCGACCCAACGTGCTCCAGAACCGCACCTACGGCTCACTCACCGCCATCGCACTGGCTGCGGTGTACCTCTGCCGCGACAACCTCCTGGCCGGCGACGACCGCGACCCCGCCACCTCGGCAGACAAGGTCATCGACGCCGCGATGGACTGGCTGGATCGCAACTACCGCATCGACAGCAACCCGCAGAAGGACGTTCACTACTACTACCAGTGGCTCTTCGCACTGTCGCGCGTCGGGGCCGTCAGCGGCTACCGCTCCCTCGGCGGGCAGGCGTGGTTTGCCCAGGCGCGGACGGCACTGGCCGCCGGGCAGAACGGCGACGGCAGTTGGGGCCACGGCGACCGGACCGCCGACACGGCCTGGGCGCTGCTGTGCCTGTCCAACGGCAGCAGGCCGGTGCTGATGAGCAAGCTCAAGTACAACGGCCGGTGGAACGCGCGTCCGCGCGACCTGGCCAACCTCGTGCAATACCTCTCCAACGCCTTCGAGCGCCCGGTGAGCTGGCAGATCGTGGACATCGACGCGCCCCTGGACGAGCTGTGCGACGCACCCATCCTTTATATCTCGGGGGCCGGGCCCAGCGAGTGGAGCGAAGACGATATCGTCAAGCTCCGCGCGTTCGTCTATCGCGGCGGGGCCATCATTTCGGAGTCCTCCTCCAGCAATGCCGACTTCACGCTGGATGTGCAAGGGCTCTGGGCCCGGCTGTTTCCAAATTACCCGGCCGCCACGCTGCCCGGCGAGCACCCGCTCTTCCACCTGCACTTTTCCCCCGCCGGCGCCGGCGGCCTGGCGGCGGTCTCCAACGGCGTGCGGCTGCTGGCCATCCATTCGCCGCGGGACATATCGACGACGCTGCAACTGGGCCCCGGCGGGACCGAGGAACCGTGGTTTGAGCTGATGGCCAACGCGTACCTGTACTTCACCGACAAGAGCCCCGTGCGGCCGCGAGGAAGCATGGCCTGGCCGGCCACGCCGCAATCGGCGCCGAGCCGGACGATCCGCGTCGCCAGGATCATGCACGAGGGCAATTGCGATCCCGAGCCGCTGGCCTGGCCTCGCCTGGCCGCACACATGCGAAGTACCCTGGGCATCGACCTGGCCGTCTCGCCCCCCATGCCCCCGACAAAACTGGACGCCCGGACCTGCCCCATCGCCGTCATGACCGGAACCGCCCCCTTCCGCTTCAGCGCCGCCTCCACCGACGCCCTCATGCGATACCTCGCCCAGGGCGGCACGGTCATCGTCGACGCCGCCGGCGGCAGCGATGCGTTCGCCTCAGCCGTGGAATCCCAACTCCTGCCGCTGCTGGGCGAGGCACACCCGCTGGCGCAGGCGGTCGTGATGTCGGGGCCCGAGAAGGTTTCGATTTCCTACCGGCGGGAACTGGCCACGTCGCTGGGCGATTTGAAGGATCAACTCCGCCTCCAGGCGGTGGAGATGAACCACCGGCCCGCTATCATCTTCAGCCGCGAAGACCTCACCGCCGGCCTGGTCGGCTATCCTTCGTACCAGGTGCGCGGCTACAGCCCCGCCGCCGCCACGGCCATCATGACCAATCTGCTGTGCTACCTCTCGGGCAACGGGGCCCGCTGATGACGCGCGTCACGGCCAGAAGGCTGCGATGGCGATGGTGATCCAGATGGCTGCGCCGATGATCATCTTGGCCACGGTGCCCAGCATGTAGCCCGCGCCGGCGCCCATGCCCACGCGCAACGACTTTCGCGGGGCCTGCCCCCCGGACTTTTCGGCCAGGAACGCGCCCAGGGCCGCCCCGCCGCACGCCCCGATCAGCGAGCCGATGATCGGCACGGGGATCACGAACGTCCCGGCCAGCCCGCCGACGATTCCGCCCAGCAGCGCTGCGACCGCCCCGCGCGTGCTGCCCCCGGCCCGTTTCGCCACCATCGTCCCGCCCAGCAGTTCGACCACCTCGCCCGCCGCGGCCAGGACCACGATGGCCACCAGCGTGGCCGTGCTGAACATGCCGCCCCGCCACCAGGCCACCAGCAGCGTCGCCGCCACCATCAGCCAGTTGCCCGGCAGGGCCAGCACGTTCAAGGCAACGAAGACCGCGTTGGCCACGAGCAACCCCAGCGATATGAGTATCTGGATCATGTCGAGACTTTCAGAAACAGATCATCACAGAGAGCACAGAGCACACAGAGAATAAGGAGGGGAAACACTGATTCCACTTGTGCAGATTCATTATTCTCGTGTCTCCTCTGCGGCCTCCGTGACCTCTGTGGCCTCTGTGGTCGTCTTTTGTGCCTTCCGCGCCCAGCGGAACTTGGCCGAACTGCTGCGCGGATTGTCCCGCACCTCTTCGCTCGTCGGGACGATCACGTGCTCGCTGATGGCCGAGTAAGTCCCGTCGGCCAGCCCGTCGCGGAAGGCGTGCTTGACCAGCCGGTCCTCGCCGCTGTGGAAGCTGATGATCCCGACCCGCCCGCCGGCGTGCAGGCAGTGCGGCGCTATCCGCAGCAGCGCCCGCAGGCTGCCCAGTTCGTCGTTGACCAGGATTCGCAGGGCCTGGAAGGTCTTGGCCGCCGGGTGCAGGCCGCCAGGCACTTCCCACGGCCGATGCCGCGCCCGCGGCGAAATGCCCTTGGCGTTCATCACCAGCCGCGTCAACTCCGCGGTCGTTGCAATGGGCCCAACGGTCCGCTGACGGACGATCCACTGGGCGATCTTGGCATGGTCGGCCTCGTCGGAAAACTCCCACAGGGCCTTGGAAAGCTCCTCCTCGCTCAGGGTCGCCAGCAGGTCGGCGCCGGTCTGCCCCAGCCGCTTGTCCATCCGCATGTCCAGCGGGCCCTCGTGCTTGTAGCTGATGCCTCGCGTCGGGTCGTCCACCTGCATGCTCGAAACGCCCAGGTCGGCGAAGATCACGTCGTAGCCGTCGAGCCCCTCGGCGGTCAAAACATTGCCGATGCCCGCAAAGTTCATGTGGTGCGCGCTGACCAGCGAGGAATCGCGAGTTGCGAACTGCGAATCGCGAATTGATGCGTCCGCCGGTTCGTGGCCCTCCTCGCCCTGAGACGAACCCAGCGAGGCGGCCAGCGTCAACAGGCGCTTGTGCGTCGCGCGCAGCGTGGCCTCGTCGTGGTCGAACCCCACCAGGAGCCCGCCGGGGCTGATGCGTTTGAGGAAGCCCGACGCGTGCCCGCCGTAGCCCAGCGTGCAGTCGGCTACGATCTCGCCGGGGCGCGGAGCCAGACACTTCATCACCTCGTTGAACAGCACCGAGACATGCGTTCCCGCCGGCGTCCTGCCGCGGGCGCGGATGTGCGCGTGCATGCCCGGGTCGCCTTTGAGTTCCTTGTATCGCTCCTGGAACTTCCGCGGGTGCGTGCCGCGATAGCGTTTGCGTCGCGGCGGCTTGCCGCCCGGAGTCCCTTCGCCATCATTCATGTCAGCCGTCATTCAGCGTCCTTGAGCAGTAATTACAGAGGCCCGGGGAGTCCTTCACAACTAATTTTGTTGGTGCCACGGTCAAGCGTTGTTTGCTTGGCCGTGCGGACACCCCCAAGCACACGACGCTTGGGGGTGGCACCAACTCACAAGTTTTTTCTTGAAGGGCCACAGGGCAGAGGCCATTCACTTCCTGGCCTTCTCTACATCCTTGGCGGCCGCTGCCTTCAATTCCTTGATCCGGTCGCGCAGACGGGCGGCCTTCTCGAATTCCAGATTCTCCGCCGCTTCGAGCATCTCAGCCTCCATCTCGCTGATCAGCTCGGTCTGGTCCATCTCGTCCTGGCTGGCGTGGATGGCTGCCTGGGCGACCTTGCGGGCCTTCATCTGGTCGGCCAGCGCGGAGCGGATGGCCTTGACGATGGTCTGCGGCGTGATGCCGTGTTCCTCGTTGTAGGCCAGTTGGATCTTGCGGCGACGATCGGTCTCGCTGATGGCAAACTGCATCGCGTCGGTGACCCTATCGGCGTAGAGCAGCACCTGGGCGTTGACGTTGCGGGCGCATCGGCCGATGGTCTGAATCAGGCTGGTCGCCGAGCGGAGGAAACCCTCCTTGTCGGCGTCGAGGATCGCCACCAGCGAAACTTCCGGCAGGTCCAGGCCTTCGCGCAGCAGGTTGATGCCCACCAGCACGTCGAAGTGCCCCTCGCGCAGCTCCTTGAGAATGTCCACGCGATCCAGCGTGTCCACTTCGCTGTGGAGGTAGCGGCAGCGGTAGCCCTCGCCGCGGATGTATTCGGAGAGGTCCTCGGCCAGGCGTTTGGTCAGCGTGGTAATCAGCGTTCGTTCGCCCGCGGCGACGCGCTTGCGAATTTCCTCGACCAGGTCCATCACCTGCCCGCGGGCCGGACGCACCTCGATGGGCGGGTCCACCAGTCCCGTCGGGCGGATGATCTGCTCGACGACCTCGCCGCCGGCAAGTTCCAGTTCGTACGGCGCGGGGGTGGCCGAGACGAAGAGCACCTGCTTCCACATCTCGCGGAACTCCTCGAACTTCAGCGGGCGGTTGTCCATCGCGCTGGGCAGGCGGAAGCCGTGCTCCACCAGCACTTCCTTGCGGCTGCGGTCGCCGTTGAACATCGCCCGGATCTGCGGGATCGTCGCGTGCGATTCGTCGATGATCAGCAGGAAATCCTCGCCGAAGTAGTCGATCAGCGTGTAGGGCCGCTGGCCCGGAGCCCGCCCGTCCAGGTGCCGCGAGTAGTTCTCGATGCCCGGGCAGAAGCCCACTTCCTGGAGCATCTCCAGGTCGTACCGCGTGCGGGCCGCAAGCCGCTGGGCCTCCAGCAGCTTGCCGTGGTTCTTGAAGTAGATCAGCCGCATTTCCAGTTCGTGCTTGACCCCGGCCACCGCGCGCTCGATGGCGTCTTCCGGCGCGACGTAATGCACCGCCGGGAAGATAAAGGCCTGGCTGGCCGAACTGAGCACCTGCCCCGTGGTGGGGTTGACCAGATGGATGGCGTCGATCTGGTCGCCGAACATTTCCACCTGGTAGCCGAACTGCTCGTAGGCGGGGTAGATTTCCACCGTGTCGCCGCGGACGCGGAAGCTGCCCCGCTTGAAGTTGACGTCGTTGCGGTCGTACTGGATGTTGACCAGGCTGCGGAGCATCTCGTCGCGGTCGATGGTCTCGCCCACGCGCAGGGGCACGACCATGTGCTTGTATTCCTCGGGGCTGCCCAGGCCGAAAATGCACGAGACCGAGGCCACGATGATGGCATCGCGCCGGCTGGCCAGGCTGGTGGTCGCCGAGAGGCGCAAGCGCTCGAGGTCTTCGTTCCGCGAGGAGTCTTTCTCGATGTAGATGTCGCGGGCGGGAATGTACGCCTCGGGCTGGTAGTAGTCGTAATAGCTGACGAAATACTCCACCGCGTTGTCGGGAAAAAGCTCCTTGAACTCCTCGTAGAGCTGGGCGGCGAGAGTCTTGTTGTGGCTGATGACCAGCGTGGGCTTGTTCATCCGCTCGATGAGGTGGGCCATCGTGAAGGTCTTGCCGCTTCCGGTCACGCCCAGCAGGACATTGAAGTTCTGCCCCTGTCGAAAGTTGCCGACCAGGCGGTCGATGGCCGCCGGCTGGTCCCCCTGCGGGCGCATATCGGAAACAACTTTTAGATCAGGCATAGGGTGCTCACGGGCTGCTCGTCAGGCCGGTCATTATAACTCCGGGGAGCGTCTTGCGGGAGTCTTATGTTGGCCGGGTAGGCGGCTCTAAGGGACTCTAACAAAACGTAGCATGGGCATCTTGCCCATGAGTATCACGGGCGTCCCGCCCGTGCTACGACGTTTTGTTAGACCTTTTAGGCAGGAAACTGGCCCAGGACACGGCGCTGGTCGATGGACTTGCCCGCCCTGGGTTCGTACATCTGCGCCAATTGGCCCCCCAGCAAGAGCAGGTGCCCCAGTTCCTCCTGGATGACCCTGTCGACAATCTTGCGATCGGCGGCCTTGTCGATGGACTGCTTGAGCATCGTGAAGAACGTAATGGTGTCCCGCTCGAACTCCATGGCATGCCGCAGCAGCCGCTGCTGGTCGAACTTGCCGGTAAACCGCTTTTCCAGGAGCGACCGGATGTCACAGAGCATCACGGCCATCACCGTCGCCATGGCCGAATCGGCTTTCCGGGAGCGCACAACCCGGGTGGCTCGAGCGGTGTGTTCCCGCACGGCGGAGAAGACCTCCAGGTGTTCGTCTTCCATCTCGGCCAGCTCAGTCCACTGGCGGCGAAGCTGGGGGCTGCGGCAGGAGGCAGCGGCGCGACGGAAGAATGCGCCGGCCTCTTTCTCGATCTGCTCGGCCGTCTCAAGAACCTCGTCAATATCAAAGCGGACGCCCATGAGTCCCAGTCCTTCCGGTTAGAACCCTCTTGCCCAGCCCTGCCTATTGTACGCATGCCGAGAACGGATCGCCGCACGATTCCAGCCCGGCGGCGGGATGCGACTGCCTGTCGCCCTGTCACATCTGATCTGGTAGGTGCCACGGCTGCGTCGTGTGCAGCCGTGCATGGCGTCGACACTGCTGCAAACACCGCAGCAGTGGCACCCGATCCATCGTTTGACAAGCGACAGAGCACTAGTCGCGACGGCGGCGTTGGACCGCGCGGGCCATGTCGCGTTTCTGCTCCCGGTCCCTGATCGATGCCCGCTTGTCGTATTGCCGCTTGCCGACGGCGATGCCCAGTTCGCACTTAGCCCAGCCTCGCTTGAAGTACACCGCCAGCGGCACCAGCGTCTTGCCCTTCTGTGCGACGTGGGAGGCCAGCGCCTCGATCTGCCGCCGGTGCAGCAGGAGCTTCCGCTGCCGCGTCGGGTCGTGCTGCGCCGCCGGGCCTGCCTGCGGATAAATCGCGATATTCGCCCCGATCAGCACCACCTCGCCGTTGCGGACGCGGGCGTGGGCCTCGTCGATCTTGGCCTGGCCGGCGCGGAGCGATTTCACCTCGGTGCCCACCAGCTCAACGCCGCACTCGACGACCTCGAGGATCTCGTAGTCGTGGCGCGCCTTGCGGTTGACGATCCGCGGGGACTTCGCTCCCTGCTGTTCCGCCTTCTTGGCCATGGGTGTATGGTGCAGTAAAACCGTCCCAAAAGCAACGCTCCAGCCAGGCGGCGGGCCCGGCGGCGCGGAATAGCCGCCGCCGCGCGTGCAAGTTGGGACCGCGGTGCTTACAATCATAGGGCCTTGAACGACTGGAGCCTTCCGCGATGGGCCTGATTCACAAGCTGCCGCTGCACCTGGTCAACAAGATCGCCGCCGGCGAGGTGATCGAACGCCCCGCCAGCATCGTCAAGGAACTGGTCGAGAACGCCCTGGACGCCGGGGCTGCGCGGATCGACGTAGCCGTGGAGGACGGCGGGCGGAAAGGGGTGGCCGTGACCGACAACGGCTGCGGCATGGCCGAGGCGGACCTGGCCCTGGCCTTCGCGCCGCACGCCACCAGCAAGATCACCGCCGAGGACGACCTCTACAGCATCGAGACGATGGGCTTCCGCGGCGAGGCGCTGGCCTCCATCGCGTCGATCTCCCATGCCCACATTCGCACCTGCCCCCGCGCGGCGGAGGGCGAAGGCGTCGTCGCCTCGTCGGGCGGCTTTGAGATCGAGGCCTCGGGCGAGACCGTCGGCCAGGTCAGGCCCTGCGCGTGCGCGCCGGGCACGACCATCTCCGTCCGTGACCTGTTCTTCAACACCCCGGCGCGGCGGAAGTTCCTCAAGGCCGCCGGCACGGAACTGGGCCACGTCAGCGAGACCTTGGCGCGGCTGGCCCTGCCCCATCCGCAGGTGGCCTTCACCCTGACCCACAACGGGCGCGGCGTGCTCAACCTGCCCGCCGCCTCCTCGACGCTCCAGCGGATCGCCGACCTGTTCGGGCCGGATGTCTCGGAGGGGCTGCTGGCCATCGCCGGCCGAAATGGCCCGGTCAGCGTCGCCGGGCTGATCGCCCCGCCCTCCGCCGCACGCGCGACGGCCAAGTGGCAATACTTCTTCCTCAACGGACGCTACATCCGCGACCGCCTGTTGGGGCACGCCCTTCGCGAGGCCTACCGCGGACTGGTGGACCCCAATCGCTCGCCGGCGGCGTTCATCTTTCTCAAGGTGCCCGCAGCCGACGTGGACGTCAACGTCCACCCCACCAAGATCGAGGTCCGCTTCCGCGACGGCCAGCTCGTCTACGGCGAACTGCTGGCCTCGCTGCGATCGACGCTCAATCGCGCGAATCTCTCAGCCCCCGTTTCGCTGGACTCGGCCTCCCAGTCGGCTGTCGCCTCGCCGGACTTGCCGCCGCCGTCACCCGCAGCCGAGGATCGCCGCGCCTCCATTCGCCAGGCGTTGGCGGACTTCTTCAAGTCCTCATCCTCGCCCCAGCCGCATCTGGGCTTCCCCGCGCCGCAGCGGCCGCCCGTCACCACCGCTCCTCAAATGCCGCACCAAGGTGACATGTCTGCCCAGCCGCCTGCGGTTTCCCGGCCTGGGCCTTCGCACCTTGCGGATCCTGCGGCGCCCGCGGGCAGCGGCGCAGCCACCATGCAGGTCCACAACGCCTACATCGTCGCCCCCTGCGAGGACGGCCTGGTCATCATCGACCAGCACGCCCTGCACGAGCGGATGATCTACAACGACCTCCGCCGCCGCCTCAGCACGGGCAAGCTCGCCGGGCAGCGTCTGCTCATCCCCCAGCCCCTGGGCGTGACAGCCGCACAGGCCGACCTGCTGGCGCGCTTTGCCGAGCTGCTGGCGACCTTGGGCATCGAGGTGGCAGCCTTCGGCCCCGGCACCGTGGCGATTCAGCAGTTCCCCTCGCTGCTGGCCGGCCGCGGGGTGGCCGCCGCCGAGTTCATGCGCGAACTGCTGGACAAGCTGGCCGAGGACGAGAACACCGACTCCGAGCGGCTGCTGGCCGACGTGTTGGAGATGCTGGCGTGCAAGGCTGCCGTCAAGGCCGGCCAGGCCCTGACCGCCGTCGAGATCGACGCCCTGCTGGCCCGCCGCGAGGAATGCGAAAAGGGCTCAGCCTGCCCCCACGGCCGACCCACCACGCTGAAGTTGACCCTCCGCGAACTGGAAAAACAGTTCAAGCGAACGTGACGGATGGACTCGAACGTCCACTCAATCGACGCATGCTACCGCATGATGTCATAGAAGATATGCGGTCCTGTTGCATGCGAAACATGTGCAGGCCTACCTTCTCTTCAGGAGGGTAGCAAAGGCAAGAAATCGCGTGTCACTTGTAGTGCCATAATCGCACTTGCGGATATCCACAATCTCAAACCTTCGCTCCGTTGCGGCTGCGATATCGGCAATCGACAGTCGTGGATAGCCAAGCAGTTCCCTATCTTCTAGAGAATTCGGGTTGTCCGCGCTGCCGGAAATGTCGATCCACAATCCGCCCTTCGATAACGCCTCCGAAACACGTTGGGCGAAAACCTCGCGAGGAGCAGGCACACGAATCGAATGCAGGCAGCCTCGATCGACCACACATTGAAATGGATTGTTCCAATCGCGGGCTTCAAGGAAGTCCATGACACGGAATTTGACGGCAACGCCTACTTGCGCTGCTCTGGCAGTTGCCTGCAAGATAGCTGTCTCTGAGATATCAACGGCTTCGACCTCATAGCCGTACGCCGCCATCCAAATCGCATTTGTGCCAAGTCCGCAGCCGACGTCCAGAACTCTACTGCCAGGTCTTACGTGGCATTTCAGAAAACTGATCATCGCATCCGACGGGATATTTTCTTCCCAGGGCGTATCACCGGCCCGAAAACGCGCATCCCAGTCTGATGTCCATTGATCAGCCATGCAACCCCTCAATCCTCTGCGTCCTCTGTAACCTCTGCGGCTGATTGCCCACTCGTGGTCGCAAACGCCGCGACCACGGCACCCGCGCCTGCCGATTCACCAATCAACCGATTAACCCTCTGCGACCGTCCGGGTCAGATCTCGATCTTCTTGAACTGCGGCAGGTAGGGTTGGTTCTTGCGGAGCATCTCCTGGACCATCTTCTTGATCTCAGCCAGCGAGAGCACCGCGGCGCTGAGGGGATCGTAGCAGACGGCGTGGTAGACGCCGGTGGGGTCGCCGGTGAGGGCAGCCTCCACGGCCATCTCCTCGACGGCGACGCTGACGTTGTTGAGGGCGGCACACTGCGGCGGCAGCGCGCCGACGTAGATGGGATTGAAGCCGCGCTTGTCGGCCAGCACGGGCACCTCCACGCAGACGTTGGGCGGAAGGTTGGTGATCAGGCCGGTGTTGGGCACGTTGCCGTGGAACTTGTACAGTTCGCCGCCCATGCGGGCGTTGATGATGCAGGCGGCGTACTCGTTGCCGCGGGCCAGTTTAATTGAATCGGGCCGGGCCAGCCACTCCTGGGCCTTCTTCCTCCAGGTCTTCTCGATCTTGCGATACTCGTTCACGATGTAGGCGTAGTGGCCGGGGTTCCAGCCCGTGCCCGGAGTGCAGTACTTCGCGATCAGGTCCTTCCGCTTGCGGAACCACCAATTGTACTCGCTGTTGTGCCCGCTGGACTCGGTGACGTAATAGCCCAGGGCCAGGAACATCTCGTTGCGGACGATCTCCTCGCGGTAGATATCGCGGTCGGTGCTGACGGCCTTGCGGAGGGCCGGGTAAGCATCCTTGCCGTTGCGCTTGTATTCCACGTACCAGGCCTGGTGGTTGATGCCGGCCGAGACGTAGGTGATCTCGTCCATCTTGGCCCCGATCCACTTGGCCAGCATCTCGGCCGTGCCCTGAACACTGTGGCAGAGGCCCGTCACCTGGATGCGGCTGGTCCGCTGCATGGCCCGGCAGAGCATGGCCATGGGATTGGTATAGTTGAGCAGAATGGCGTTGGGGCAGTACCGCTCCATGTCCCGCGCGATGCTGACCATCGTGGGGATGGTCCGCAGGGCGCGAAAAACGCCGCTGACGCTACGGGTGTCGCCGACGTTGGTGTCCACGCCGTACTTCTTGGGGATCAGGATGTCGTGCTGCCAGACATCCAGGCTGCCGCACAGGATGGTACACAGGACGGCATCGGCGCCCTTGAGGGCCTCGGCGCGGTTCATTGTCGCCACGACCTTGGCCGGATAGTTCCCGCGGTCGATGATCGCCTGCACCGCCTGCCGCACAAACTCCAGCCGCTCCTTGTCGATGTCCATCAGGACTATCGTGGAATCCTGCAAGAGCGGGAAGGTCAGGATGTCCCGCACCAGGCCGCGAGTGAAGCCCAAACTACCTGCACCGATAAACGTAATGCGCGCCATCACAACTCCTTTACAAGAAACAAAACTGGCCACCGGGGCCAGCGTCACAAGTCGGGTATTATGGCTGATCGGCGCGAAGACTCAAGCGGGAAGATCGGCCGTGATGACCGGACGGGCCTCGCCCGCAGCCACCATGGCCTCGATCAGCCGTTGCCGCATCTGCACGATAACCTCGCGGAATTCGCTCCTGCCGGCCAGGTTGTTCTGCTCGCAGGGGTCGGCCTGGAGGTCGTAGAGGCAGTCGTCCACATACAAATCATTGACCGGGGATAGAACACCGTCCTTGCGCGGCGCCATGGCGGAATACGTCCACCGCTCCGTCCGTATGCAGCGGCTGATCTGATGCTCGGTGATCTGCACGAGGACTTCGTTTCGCCAGTCGCTCGCCTTCCCGCCGACCAGGGGCATCAGGTCGCGGCCGTGCATGTGCGCGGGCGCCTTCAGGCCGCAGCCCGACAGCAGCGTCGGCGGCAGGTCCACCAGCGAGACCAGCTCCCTCCGCGTGCCCGTCCCGCGAAAGGCCGGGCCGTCGATCACCAGCGGAATGCGAATGCTCGATTCGTGGCAGCTCCGCTTGTACTCCTTGTTCCGCGTGCGGAAGTGGCAGCCGTGATCGCTGGTGAACATGACGATGGTGTTATCGTAGAGGCCGCGTTGTTTCAGCGCGTCCAGCAGGCGCCCGAGGTTTTCGTCCAGGCTGGCGCACATGCCGTAATAGTCGGGCAGTTCTTCGCGCCAATCGCCGCCTTCGCTGGCGGCCAGGTCCGGCGGAACGTAGCAGTCGCGGTAGCGATCCGCGTAACCGTCAGGTGCGATAAAGTGCATCAGGGTGGTCTGGAAGTGGGGCTCCAGGTGCGAGACAAACAGAAAGAACGGCCGCTGGCGGTCCTGCTGGACGTAATCGATCGCGATGTCGGTCAGCGCGTCCACCCGGTAGCCGCGAAGACGAACAGACTCGCCCTCCTCGTCGAAAACACAACCGTCATAAGGATACGACGTGTACTCCAGTGCGTCCGAGGCCCGCCAGAACTTATAGCCGCCGCGAAGCTCCCGCGGCACCGGCTTTCTGTCCTTGGCCGCCAGATGCCACTTGCCGATGTAGCCCGTGTCATACCCGGCAGCATCGAAGAGCTTGGCCAACGTCGGCACATCAGGCGGCAGGGGCTTGTTGTTCTTCCAGCAACCGAGCGATGCCGCGTGCATGCCCGTCTGCAACGCCGCCCGCGCCGGGCCGCAGACCGGCTGGCAAGTGAAGGCGTGCTCGAAGAACGCGCCGCGCCGGGCCATCGCGTCCAGGTTGGGAGTCAGGCCCATCGGATTCCCGTAGCAGCCACAGGTGTCCCACCGTTGCTGATCGGTAAGAAACACCACGACGTTGGGTCTGTTATCGCTCACTTGTTACCTTCGTTGCGCAGTCTCAGCCGCCGTTCCCGTCATCGCCATCGGTATTCCGGCGAGGGCTTTGAGGGGCGGCCCTTCTCAGTGCAATGACGTTGGAAGCACGAGAAGGCTCCTCTGGGAATCGGCGTATATTACCCCGACCCCTGCCAAGACGCAACAGGCCCAGACTGCGCATTCCGCAACACCGCAATCAGCCTGCTCAACGCCACCGGATGCACAAACACCGCCGCCCGCCTACGCCGCCACGCCGCTCACCCGGCTCTGGCGTTGGCCCTCATAAGGGACGACCCTGAGAACTGAAAGACCCTGGCAGTCATGTGGCGAACGTTGATTCGCCGCGTCGGTTGCTGTACGTTGTTGGCCGACAACTGCCGGAGAACCTATGTTGAGCTACAGTGGACGTGATGCGCGAACGGTGAATTATCTCAAGACGGTCAACTTTGACTATCCGACGTGGACTCCCTGTAGCGTGGCCATACTCCCGGCGGCATGGATCGCTCACCGCGAACGGCTTGAGGATGTCGTGCTGGCCCATCCGAAGATCTTCCCGGGTTTCAGGAAGGGCAACGTTGACTTCGACTTCAAGAAGACTATGCGCAATCCGCTGTATGAACTCGGGCGCCACACGGACTGCTGGGGAACGATCTGGAACAATATTGCCCGTGGGTTCGACAGCCAGGTCGAGCAGGTGCCGCTGTCCGACTGGTCGGCCTTCGACGAGTGGAAGCAGCACCTGCCAGACCCCATGACGGACGCAGAATTCGGACCGCGCCCGGACTGGGACATTGTCGCCAGGTCCATATGCGATGCCAAGGCCACCGGCAAATTGGGCGCGTGGAGCGGGTTGATGCACGGGTTCTTTTTCATGCGGTTGTATTATCTGCGCGGCTTCGAGAACCTCATGGTGGACTTGGCGAATGACGACCCAAGGATTCACGAACTCTCCGCGATTGTGACGACCTATAACGCCGCGGTCGTCCGCAAGACCCTCGACGTCGGCTGCGAGTACCTGCACCTGGCCGAGGACCTGGGTATGCAGACCTCGCTTCCCATCAGCCCACAGATGTGGCGCAAGTTCGTCAAGCCCGGTTACGAAGCTACGGCCGGCCAAGCTCGGGACCGCAGCCTGCCCGTGTTCCTGCACAGTGACGGGCACATCCTGGAGATCATCGACGACTTGGTCGAAACGGGCATCACCGTACTCAATCCGCAATTCCGAGCCAACAGTCTGGAGGGGCTTCAGGAATATGCCCGCGGCAAGGTCTGCCTCAGGCAGGATCTCGACCGTCAGTTGTTCCCGTTCGCCACGCCATCTGAGATCATGGATCATGTCGCGGAGGTCTTCGAGGGCCTCTACCTCAAGGAGGGCGGACTGATGATCCATGCGGAGATCGGCCCGGATGTACCGCTAAGAAACTTTGACGCGCTTCTGTCAGCCATGGAGAAGGTCTGCAACCTACCCAAACCCTCAAGTGTCAATTGACCGTCCGTATGTGTCGATAGACATCCTCTTCTGAGCAGTCCTGGTGACAACGCTCGCATTGTCTCTTGTATGTTGGGGCGTGTCCTATCCAGCGATGTTTTCCGTGGGTCGGCGACCGCGGGTGTCCAGCCCATAACACCGCCCGTTTCCCGTCACGGACTCTTGCGAAAAAGCTCAAAATCGTTCAGGATGGAGCCCTGGCAGTCAGGCGGATCAGTCCATTCCTCGATCCAAAAGGAGTTGAGCATGTACGTCGGCGTCGATTTCTATCCGGAACACTGGCCAAGGGAATTCTGGGACAAGTCCGCGGCACTGATGGCCAAGGCCAACTTCAACGTCGTCCGCCTGGCCGAGTTCGCGTGGGTGATGATGGAGCCGGAGGAAGGCCGCTTCGAGTTCGATTGGCTCGATGAGGCCATCGCCGTCCTGGCCAAGCGCGGCATCTCGGTCATTCTGGGCACCCCGACGGCCGTCATGCCCGCCTGGGTCGTGCGGAAGTACCCCGAGTGCATGGCCACCAAGATCGACGGACAGAAGATCGAGTGGGGCGTGCGGAAGAACAATTGCTTCTCCGCCGGCACGTACCGGCTGCTCTCGCAGCGGATCACGCGGGCGATGGCCGAACACTACCACGCCCACCCCGCCGTCATCGGCTGGCAGACCGACAACGAGTTCGGCACCCCGATGTGCTACTGCGACAGTTGCCGCGCCGGCTTCCACGATTGGCTCCGCGCCAGGTATCGCACGCTGGAGGAGCTGAATCGCGCCTGGGGCACCCATTTCTGGGGCCTGCGCTTCGGCGAGTGGTCGGAGATCCCGCTGCCCATCGACACCGGCGGCTGCAATCCGGGCCTGTACCTGGACTGGCGGCGGTACTATTCGTGGCAGAACGTCACGTTCCAGCGCGAGCAGGTGCAAATCCTCCGCCAGTTATGCCCCAGGCACTTCATCACGCACAACTTCATGGGCCTGTGGAGCGCGATGGTCGACTACTACGACCTGGCCGAGGACCTGGATTTCGTCAGTTGGGACAACTACCCGGTGGGCCCAGGCCTCAAGGCCGACTCGGCCCTGGCTGCCGACCTGATGCGCGGGCTGAAGAAAAAGAACATCTGGATCATGGAGCAGACCGGCGGGCCTCCCGGCTGGCGGTTCTTCCACGCCAACCCGCGCCCCGGCCAGATCCGCCAGGTCGCCTACCATCACATGGCCCACGGCGCCGACGGGCAACTGTGGTTCCGCTGGCGAACTTGCACCGCCGGCAGGGAGCAATACTGGCACGGCCTGCTCGGCCACGACGGCAAACCGGGCCGCCGCTACAAGGAAGCCGCCCAATTCGCCGGAGAACTCAAGAAACTCGCCAAACACGTCGAGGGCACGACCGTCAAGAGCCAGGTGGCGATCCTCTACGATTACGACAGCCTGTGGGTTATCGAGGACCAGTCCGGCTACGAGCAGAACAACTACAAGAACGTGGTTCAACGCTACTCCTCCGCCCTGCTGCGGGCCGGGGTGAACATGGATGTGATCTCGCCGCAGAGCGACTTCGCGGGCTTCCGCGTGGTCGTCGCGCCGGACCTCAACGTCCTGCCCGACGCGCTGGCCAAGCGATTGTCGGCATTCGTGGCCGAGGGCGGCGTGCTGCTGACCGACTGCCGCACCGGCGTCAAGGACGAGACGAGCCTCTGCCACCCGCGAACGCTGCCGGGCCTGCTGAGCGAGACACTCGGCGTGGTCATCGACGAATACGAGGGCCTGGACAGCAAGACCCAGTATCCCGTCGTGGGTCAGGGAGACCTTGCGGGTAACTTCACCGCCGTCCATTACGCCGACTGGCTGAGCCCCAGGGGCGCGGAGGTGCTGGGGGCCTACCAGCCGTGGCACATGAAGAAGTTCGCCGCCGTCACGCGGAACAAGTACCGCAAAGGCACGGCCTTCTACGTCGGGACGGTCTTCAACGAGGAAGGCTTCTACGACGCGCTGATGGCCTGCGTGCTCAAGGCCGGCCGCGTCCGGCCGATCCTGACCCCGCCGGAAGGCGTGGAGGTCAGCGTGCGACAGGGCAAGGGCAAGAAGGTGCTGTTCGTCCTGAACCATACCGAGGATGAAAAATCGGTCAAGGTTCCCGTGGGCAAGCTGGAACTCCTCAGCGGAAAGAAAACCGGCGCGACGCTGACCCTCGGCCGCTACGGCGTGGCGGTCATCAAGCTTTGACCTGAGTGGCCTGAGTGATCCGGTAGATGTTCTGAACAAGCAAAACGCCAACTTGTTGCGGCGAAGAGACTTGAGCGAGCGAGAACTATTCAGTGTTAAGAGCCGGTTAGAAACGCGTTAATTTCATCTTTCCCCGTCGGCCTGTTTCGGGTAAAGACAATAGCCCAATGAAATGGATTGTCGGATCGTTTCTGGCCATAGCCGCGGCAATGCTGTGCTTTTCGTTCTGCGCGGGGCGAAACAATAAAGGCCGGGCCATTAATTGTATCGGGTCCACTTCCATCCAGCCCTTGGCCGAGATGCTCTCGCAGGAATTCGACCGCCAGCACCCCGAGTCCATCGTGGAAGTCCAGGGCGGCGGCTCGACGGCCGGGTTGCAGGCGGTGGCCGAGAACATCGCCGAGATCGGCATGTGCTCCCGCTCGCTCAAGGACGACGAGGCCGGTCGCTTCCGCGGCATCCCCATCGCCCTGGACGGTCTGGCCGTCGTGGTGCATCCGGACAATCCCGTCAGCAATCTGACCAAGGCCCAGATTCGCGATATCTTTGAAGGCCGCATTACCAACTGGAAGCAGGTCGGCGGGGCCGACGCGACCATTTGGCTCATCACGCGCGAAGAGGGCTCCGGCACGCGCGAAGCCTTTGTCAAGCTGGTGATGGAAGCCAAGGACAAGCCCGCGGCCAAGGCCGGTCAGCCCGCTTCAGCCCCGGCGGACAAGGCCGGCGCGGCGCAGGCCCCTACCCAGCATCCGAACCATCGAATCTCGCGTAAGGCCATGACGCAGGAATCCAACGGCGCCGTCAAGGAACTGGTCAAGCATAACCGCGGCGCCATCGGCTACATGTCGCTGGGGCTGGTAAAAGACGAACTGAAGATCCTGGCCGTCGATGGTGTGTATCCTTCGCTCGATGCGGTCACGGCCAAGAAGTATCCGCTGGTCCGTCCGTTTCTGTACGTCGTGAAGAGTACGCCCAGCCAGGGCGCCCAGGCGTTCATCGACTTTACCTTGTCCGCCGAGGGCCAGCACATGCTCGTAAAGGAAGGGTTGATCAGCGTCCGATGAAGGAAGCCACCAAGGACAAGTGTATCAGCCTGACACTGCTGGCCGTGGCGATGTCGGCCATCGCGGGCTTGGCGCTGATTACCGCGTTCATCTTCAAGGAAGGCCTGCCCATTATGGGCAAGGTGGGGACCGGCAGCTTTCTCCTGTCTTCCGATTGGTATCCGCAGGAAGGCCGGTTCGGCATCTTCCCAATGATTATCGGCTCGGTGGCCGTGACGATCGGCGCGATGCTCATCGGTGGGACGCTGGGCCTGGGCTGCGCGATCGTGCTGACCCAGTTCTGCCCGCCGCGGCTGGTGATGTTCCTCAAGCCCAGCATCGAGTTGCTGGCGGGCATTCCGTCGGTTGTTTACGGGTTCATCGGCGTGGTGATCCTCGTGCCGGCCATCGCGAAGTACCTGGGCGGGCCGGGCCTGTCGGTGCTGGCGGCCTCGATGGTGTTGGGCGTGATGGTCCTGCCGACCGTCACCAGCATCAGCGTGGACGCGCTGCGGGCGGTCCCCAAGGCCTACCGTGAGGGCTCGATCGCGCTGGGCGCCACCGACTGGCAGACCACCCACATGGTCCTGCTCAAGGCGGCCCGGTCGGGCATCGTGGCCGCCATCATCCTGGGCATGGGCCGCGCAGTTGGTGAGACCATGGCCGTCATCATGGTCGCGGGCAACACCCTGAACCTGCCCCGCAGCGTACTGGACCCGGTACGAACGCTGACCAGCAACATCGCCCTGGAAATGGGCTACGCCGCCGGCGACCACCGCAAGGCCCTGTTCGCCACGGGCGTGACGCTCTTCGTAATCATCATGATCCTGAACATCATCGCGCTGACCGTCTCGCGACGCCGCGCCCGAAGGGTGGGTTCAACATGAGACTCTCCCCCGCCACTTCCCAGCGCCTGGCCGTCACGTTCCTCTGGACGCTGGCGGCGGCCACCATGGGACTGCTGCTGTTCATCGTGGCCTTCATCCTGGTCCAGGGCATGCCCTATGTGACCTGGGAATTCCTCTCGCAGTCCTCGCGCTCCATGGGTCGCGAGGGCGGGATCTTCCCGATGATCGTCGGCACGCTGTGGGTGGCGGGCCTGGCCGTCATGATCGCCGCCCCCGTGGGCGTGATCACGGCCATCTATCTCACCGAGTACACGCGCGAGGGAAAACTCACCCACGTCATCCGCTTCGGCGCCGACTGCCTGGCGGGTATTCCCTCCATCATTTTCGGCCTGTTCGGATTCGTATTCTTCGTCATCACGCTGGGCATGGGCCTGTCGGTCATCAGCGGCGCGCTGACGCTGGCGATGATGGTCCTGCCCACCATCATCCGCACCAGCGAAGAGGCCATCCGGGCCGTCCCGGCCTCCTACCGCGACGTCAGCTACGGCCTGGGCGCGACGCGCTGGGACATGGTCACCAAGGTCGTCCTTCGCTCGGCCTTGCCGGGCATCGGCACGGGCATCGTGCTGTCGATCGGGCGAAGCATCAGCGAGACGGCGGCCGTGATGCTGACGGCCGGCTCGGCCCTGCGGCTGCCCTCCTCGGCCTTCGACTCCGCGCGGACGCTGGCGCTGCACTTTTTCATCCTGTCGCGCGAGGGCATCTCCATGCCCAAGGCCTACGCGACCGCGTCGGTGCTGATCCTGGCGATCCTGGCGATCAACTTGACGGCCTACTGGGTCATGCAACGCTTTGTAGCCAAGGCGAGATGATGAGCGACGAGAACCAAAATCATGATGTCGAAGCCCATGCCAGGCGGCTGCTGGAGGAGATGCGCCAGCTTCATTCGCCGGCGCCTTCGGGGCCGGCCAAGATCGCCGTGGAGAATTTCACCGCCTCCTTCGGCGCCAACAAGTGCCTGCGGAATATCAACCTGACGATCCACCCGCAAGAGCGGCTGGCGATCATCGGCCCGGCCGGCAGCGGCAAGACGACCTTCCTCCGCAGCCTCAACCGCCTCAACGATCTGGAGCACGACTTCTCGCACGCCGGCCGGATCCTGCTGGACGGCGAGGATCTTTACGCCCGCGACATGGATGTGCCGGCCTTGCGGCGGCGGCTGGGGATGGTCTACGCCGTGCCCGCCCCGCTGCCCTGGTCGATCTACGAGAACCTGGTCTTCGGCCCACGGCTGATGGGCCTGCGCAACCGCGCCGACCTGGACGAGCGCGTCGAGACGGCCTTGCGGAGTTCGTTCCTGTGGGACGAGGTCAAGGACCGCCTGACGATGACCGCGACGGATCTTTCCGGCGGGCAGCAGCAGCGGCTTTGCCTGGCGCGGGTGCTGGCGCTGGAGCCGGAGGTGTTGCTGCTGGACGAGCCCTGCTCGGGCCTGGACCCCATCTCGACGGCCAAGATCGAGCAGGCGCTGGCCGAGCTGAAGGCCCGGTACTCCATCGTGCTGGTGACCAACAACACCAAGCAGGCAGCGCGGGCCAGCGACCGCACGGCCTTTTTCCTGATGGGCGAACTGATCGAGGTCGGGCCCACCCAGCAGATGTTCACCAACCCGGCTCACGGGCGGACGAGCGACTACATTACCGGCCACTTTGGATAGGATTGGCGGCACGTGGATTTCATCATCGAGACAACTTCGCTGAACCTGTGGTACCGCAGCTTTCACGCCCTCAAGGACGTCAGCATCAAGGTCCGCCCGCGCGCCATCACCGCCATCATCGGCCCCTCCGGCTGCGGCAAGAGCACGCTGCTGCGATGTTTTAATCGCATGAACGATCTTGTTCCCGGGGCTCGCGTCACCGGCCGGGTGGTGCTGGACGGCAAGGATATCTACCGCGAGAACATCGCCCTGCCGCAGTTGCGGCGGCGGGTGGGGATGGTCTTCCAGCGTCCCAACCCGTTCCCGCTCTCGGTGTTCGACAACATCATCTATGGCCTGCGGGTCCACGGCCAGGCCCGCGGCCGCACGCTCATCGAAGTGGTGGAGTCCACCCTGCGGGCCACGTTGCTGTGGGACGCGCTCAAGGACAAGCTCGATTCGCCGGCCCTGGAGCTTTCGCCCGAACAGCAACAGCGGCTGTGCATCTCGCGCGTGCTGGCGGTGGAGCCCGAGGTGCTGCTGATGGATGAGCCGTGCTCGGCCCTGGACCCCATCGCCACCGAGCACATCGAAGAACTGATGCACGAACTGGCCCAGCGTTACACCATCGTCATCGTGACCCACAACATGCAGCAGGCGGCGAGGATTTCGCAGGACACCAGCTTCATGCTGCTGGGCGAATTGATCGAGTCGGGACCGACGGCGAAAATCTTCGCCAATCCCTCCGACCAGCGGACAGAGGACTACGTCACGGGACGCTACGGGTAGGAGCCTTACGGCGCCGGGGGCGGCGTGGGCACGATCTCGTTACGCCGGTCAAGGCGGAAGTTGACCACCGGCGGCGAGCCATCGATCTGAAGTTGCAGGCCCGGGGGGAAGCGCACCTGCACCGGCCGGGCCGTCCAGGTCTCCATGAACTTCTTGTCGTCCTCGCGCAGGACTATGTAGGCCTCGACGTCCTTGGGGTCCAGCTTGTCCAGGTCGGCCCGCGGCCCGGTGACCACGATCTCCGGCCGCCATTCCAGCGGGTCTTTCCGCACGAAGTCGTACTTCCGCAGGTCGTCCCAGTCCGGCAGCACCAGCACCCGCACCGTGACGGTGAGCTTCTTCTTGTCGGTCCGCTGGCTGATCTCCACGGGCATCTCGACACTGTCGGTGTCGGGCTTGACGGGGAAACCTTCGATCTCGCGGGCCAGTTCAAAGGTGATATTGATGGGCTTGCCCGTCTCGCGGTTCTTGAGATCGACCTCGTTGGTCTTGAGCACGGGCTTGGGCTGCCTGCGGAGGATTTCCTCCCACAGACTCTTGGCCACCGTGATGCCGACGGTGCGCTGGGGCTGCTCCACCAGTTCGGCGTTGGCCACCACCGGCAGGATCGGAACCGTCTCGTGGATCGGGTTGTCCAGGATCACTTCGATGGTCTCGGGCGAAGTGGAGGTGACGCGGAGGCCGGCCTTGGCGATGACCGGATCGTTATTGAGGATGTCCCGCACGCGGACCTGGTGCTGGCCGGCGGAGAACTCCCGCGCCGCATCGTAAACAATGTATTCCTTCATATCCCGCTCGTAGCGGTCCAGGCCCTCGCGGCTGCCCTCGAGCCGGAAGGCCACGCGAACCTCGCCGGTACTCAGCAGGGCCAGATTGCTGGCCTTGAGCCGCAAGGTCGTGCGGAGCTGCTTGGAGTCGGTGAACTTCAGGTCCGCGTAGATCCAGATCAGCAAGGTCACCAGGCCCACCCACAGGGAGTTCTTCAGGAACGTCAGCCACCACTGGCGTGAGAAGCGCTCGTGCTGCACCCGGCGGAAATGAGAACGTCGGCTCATGAGTGGGCCCCCTGCGAGGCCGATTCGCGTCGGCGGAGGAACTTGGGCGGCGACAGCAGCGTGGCCAGCATCTCGCGGAGGTTGTCCAGCTCGAGCCCGATGTAGAGCTGGCCTTCGTAGGCCAGCGAGATGCGGCCGGTCTCCTCGGAGACCACCAGGACGACCGCATCGCCCTCCTTGGCCAGGCCCATGGCGGCGCGGTGCCGGCTGCCCAGCGACGGGTCGGCCTCTTCGCTTTCGATCAACGGGAACTGGCAACCGGCGGCGGCGATTCGGCCTTCGCGGATGATCACGCCCATGTCGTGCAGCGTGCTGCCGGGATAGAAGATCGTGTTGAGCAGGCTGGAAGTCAGGACCGCGTCGATGGGCGTGCCCGCGTCGATGATCGTGCCCAGGCCCACCGTGCGTTCGATGGCCATGACGGCCCCGATCTTGTTGCGCGACAGGTAGGCGGCGCTGTCGACCAGGGACTCCACCACGTCATCGATCTGGCGACGGTTGGCGCGGAAGAATCGCGTCTGGCCGATCTGGATGAACGCCCGGCGCAGCTCCGGCTGGAACGCCACCACCACCGCCCCGAAGGCAAAGAGCAGGAAGTTGCCGTAGAGGAACTGTATCCGCTGCCAGCCGAGTTTCTCGGGCAGCATGGAAATGACCACGTAAACGCTGGCCAGCACCAGGGCGGCCCCCTTGAACAACCGCGCGCCGCGCGTGCCCCGCAGGAACCGCATGACCCAGCCGACGAACATCCCTATCAGCAGCAGTTCGACGCAAACCACCAGCAGGTCGTAGGTGGCGACCCTCTGGAAGTACTGCACGATTGCCCTGTAAAGTTCGTTCATTACGTTCCGCCTGCGCGCAACATGGCTAGCCGATTTACGTACTCATCGACGCGATGAGCGGCTGGACTCCAGCCTAGTTGGGCCCTTTTTCAAGTTATTCCGCCTTGCGTATAGCCCCAGCAATTGCAAGGGCTTGGACCATCGGAAAAACATCATGCACGCGGAAGATGCTCGCCCCCCGCTGCCAGGCCAGCAGATGCGCCGCGATCGTGCCGCCCAGGCGCCGGCTCGGGGCGGCATCGCCTGACAGCAGACCGATGAACCTCTTCCGCGAAGCGCCGATCAGCACCGGCCGGCCCAGCTCGCAAAGCTTTGCCACCCCCGCCAGCAGCGTCAGGTTGTGCTCGGCGGTCTTGCCAAAGCCGATCCCGGGGTCCAGAATGACCTTCTCCCGCTTCACGCCGGCCCGCATGGCGGCGGCCAGTCGCTCCGCCAGATGGTCTTTCACCTCCGCCACCACGTCATCGTAGCGCGCCAGGCTTTGCATGGTCTGGGGCGCGCCGGGGCGATGCATCAGAACGATGGGCTTGCCGGACCGGGCGGCCAGGGGAAGCATTTCCGCGTCGTCCAGGCCGGCGGAAGTATCGTTGATGATCGCCGCCCCGGCCTCGATGGCGAAAGCGGCCACCGCGGCGCTGGTGGTGTCGATGCTGACCATCGCCCCGGACGCGATGGCAGGCAGGATGGGCCCAAGCCGCTCGATTTGCTCGCCGGCGCTGAGCGGCTCGGCGCCAGGCCGGGTGGACTCGGCGCCAATGTCGATGATGTCGGCCCCTGCTTCGACCATCCTGGCGGCATGGGCGACAGCGTCCGAAGGCTGGAGAAAATCCCCGCCGTCGCTGAAGCTGTCGGGCGTGACGTTCAGCACGCCCATGACGACGGCGCGTCCGGTGCGGTGCGAGCCTAGGATTTCCTCGATCGATGCGCCCATGACGCAGGTGGCTCCGAAACGAAAGCGCCTCCAGGAATGGCCCAGGAGGCGCTGCAGATCAACTCAAACCTTTGTCGCTCATCCCGGTTGCGGGAGGACGCCGCCCTGGGGCCCTTCCACGGCCGGCTCGACCTTGCCGGTGCGGGCCTGCTCGCGGTTGAGCAGGTCGCCAACGGTGGGCTTGTCGAGCACCTTGCCGTCGACAATCTGCCGGACCTCGTCGCCGCTGAGGGTCTCGTACTTCAGCAGCGCCTGCCCGATGCCGCCAACTTCCTTGCGGTGCGACTGGATCATGGCGGTGGTGTCGCGCTCGGCATTGGCCATGATGACCTTGACTTCCTCGTCGATCATCTCGGCGGTCTTCTCGGAATACTCCTTGGTCTCCACGAAGGAGGCCTTGCGCGGGTCGGGGCTGTAGCGGACGAAGCCCAGCTTGTCGCTCATGCCCCAGTCCATGACCATGCGGCGGGCCAGTTCGGTGGCGGCGGAGATATCGCTGGCCGCGCCGCTATCGACGTCGCCGCAGAAGATCTGCTCGGCGATCCGGCCGGCCACCGAGATGCGGATGAACGCCTCGCACCACTGGCGGGTGTACATGTAGCGGTCTTTCTCCGGCAGCGAGAAGGTCGCCCCGCCCATCGAACCTCGCGGGATGATGGAGACCTTGTGCAGCGGGTCGGCCCCGGGCGTGAGCATCTGCACCAGGGCATGCCCGGCCTCGTGATAGGCGGTCATTTCCTTCTCGTGCTCGTCGATGACGCGGCTCTTGCGGGAGCGGCCCCAGCGGACCTTGTCGCGGGCCTCTTCAAAATCGCTCTGGTCGACCTGTTCCTTGTTGAGCATGGTGGCTGCGATGGCCGCCTCGTTGACCATGGCTTCCAGGTCGGCGCCGCTGAACATGGGCGTGCCGCGGGCCAGCCGCTGGATGTCCACGTCGGGGCTGCATCGCACCTTGGCCACGTAGATCTTGAGGATCTGCACCCGGCCGCCCAGGTCGGGCAGCGGCACGTCAATCTGGCGGTCGAAGCGCCCGGGCCGCGTCAGGGCCGGGTCCAGCACGTCCATGCGGTTGGTGGCCGCGATGACGATCACCTGGTCGGAGGTGTCAAAACCGTCCATCTCGACCAGGATGGCGTTGAGGGTCTGCTCGCGCTCGTCGTGCCCGCCGCCGTTGAAGCCCATGCCGCGACGGCGCCCGACGGCGTCAATTTCGTCCAGGAAGATGATGCACGGGGCTGAGTCCTTAGCCTGCTTGAACAGGTCGCGAACGCGGCTGGCGCCCACGCCCACGAACATCTCCACGAAGTCGCTGCCGGAGATGGAGAAGAACGGCACCTCGGCCTCGCCGGCGATGGCCTTGGCCAGCAGCGTCTTGCCGCAGCCGGGCTCGCCGACCAGCAGCACGCCGCGCGGGATTCGCCCGCCCAGGCGCTGGAAGCGCCGCGGGTTGCGGAGAAATTCGATAATCTCGCGGACTTCTTCCTTGGCCTCGTCGATGCCCGCGACATCATTGAACGTCACGCGCGTGTGTTCCTTGGTCGTCACGCGGTGGCGCGAGCGGCCGAAACTGCCCAGAAAGCCCCCACCTCCGCCGCCAGCTGCCCCAAGCCGCCGGAAGAGCAGGAACCAAGCCATGAAAAGCACCGCCAGCAGCACCACCAGTTGAGGGATGAAACTCTCCCACCAGCTTGGCGGCGGGTAGACGGCCTTGAACTTGGGGTACTTGGCGTAGGCGGCCTTGAGCTGCTGCTGGAAATCGCGGTCGGCCTTGTAGGCGTAGTTGACGAAGAACTTCTTCGGTTCGCCCTTGGCCAGCCCCGGAGTCTCGGAGGACAACTCGCCTTCGATCCGTGCGTCGGTGACGACCAGTTCGTTGACGACCTGGCCGCTATCAACATAAGTCCAAAACTCGTTGATGGTTAGTTCGCGACGCTTCTGGGGGTTCATCCCGAAGAAGCTAAAGAGCAGCAGCATCGTCACGAAGGCGAAGATGACCATTCCGGCCACCGAACGGCCGAAGCGGTTGCCCAGTTGCGGCGGGCCCCCCTGAGGTTTTTCGGGCATTGGGTTACTCATAGGCTATATAGGCTTCCAATCAATAGTACAGGCCCCATCCCGCAAATACCACATTCGTTGCCAATTATAACTCTCGGCCGTCCGGGCAACGGGGTTCGATAACGCTCAACGGGGTGACCGTCTTTGCGGAGGATCTTCACCAGGGCGCTTCCATCGTCTCTACGATCCGCTTGGCGGCGCGGTTTATGACATTCTCGCTGCCCTGGAAAAAGTCTTCGGTCATCCGATTCTCGGCGTCGGGGTCAGGCACATACTTGCCATCGGAATCCTCCTCGTAGGGGATCTCCGTGACGTAGTCGCCTGAAACCAGGAAGTCCTTCTTCTCCACCAGCGTGTCGCCTGTCCGCAGGTCGGTCCAGGTGAAGTTGATCTTCAGCGTGATCTCCATTTCGCGCGGATCGCCGGTGTCGGAATTGAAGCTCAGAATCCGCTGATTGACATTGACGATGGTGCCCGTCAGGACCGTGTCGGCCCGTTCCTTGACCGTCACCTTGTAGGGCGTGTCGGCCTCGATCCGCTTGACCACCGCCTCGGTCAGGCGGTCTTCAAGCTCGCGGCGGTAGACGTTCTTTCCGCGAATGAAGATGGGCACCGCCACCGTCTTGATGCCGCCGCGGTACTGGCTCTTGACGGTGTAGCCGTGGTGTTCGTCGCCCGAGCAGCCCGATTGGGTCAGGACGGACAAGAGGGCCAGCATGGTAATTCCGGTTATTCGCTTCATTTTTCTTCCCTGGTTTCCTGGGTGGTGGGCGCCAGCTTTTCCAGATCAATCACTTCGTCGGAGCCGAGCCCCTTGGGTTGCGGCCGCCGAATCGGCAGTTCCTCGCTGGGCCGGGGCGCCGGACGACTGGCCGCCTCGATGGCCTTGGGCGGCAGGCGGCTGGCCAACTTCTCCAAGGCATAATTGGCCTGCTCGGCGTAGTCGCTATGGGGGTAGTCTTCGATCACCAGGCGGTAGTAATACGCCGCCGCACTGGGCCGGCCAACACGCTCGTAGAAGGCCGCCTCGCTGAAGACCTTGCCCGCGCGCAGATTGCGGATCTGGGCCAGGGTGGCCGGCACATTGGCCGCCTTGGCCGAGATCGGGAATCGCTCGGAATACTCGCGGAATCGCTGCTCGGCCTCGATCAGCGGCGTCACGTCGTAGGCCAGGCCGCCAAAGGAGCGGAAGGTCGCCTCCGCCGCCTTGAGCATCGCGTCGGGGGCCTGCTTGCTCTTGGCGAAAAGCTCCAGGTAGCGATCATACGCATCGGCGGCCTTGCCGTACTCCTGCTTGGCGTAGTGATACTCCGCCACGCGCAGCAGCGCCCTCTCGGCCATGGCCGTGCCCGGCACGTGCTCGGCGATGCGGCCGAGGATGTCGATCCCTTCGTCCTGCGCGGGCAGAAAGAAAATGCCCGCCGCGATTCGCTTCTTGCCCGCCAGGAACGCCTCGGCGACGGCGAACTCGCGATCCAGGGCCCGGTCGGAGAATCGGCCATCGGGAAATTCCGACAACTGCTTCTCGAACCATTCGTAACCCTGGAAGAACCGGCCGCGATTGACCTGGGCCTCCCCGGCCAGCAACATGACCTCCTCGCGGAGCGGCGAGTCGCCGTGCTGCTTGAGGAAGTCCTTGGCTGCCTGCTCGACCTGCCCGTCGTCCCCGTGGTCGATCCACGAACGAATCAGGGAAAGCTCTCCCTCGGCGGTGCCCTTGGCCGGCGGGGCCGTCGGCGACCACTTGCCGCCTTCGAGCTCAAACTCCTGCTGGGCGAAAACGCCGCCGGAGCACAAGACGATCATCGCGGCGGCCAGCAGAGCGAAACGATATCCGTTCATCATAGAATCCAATCCGTAGATGCGCCTCGTCGGCAGCCCTTGGACTCCCCGCTATTATACGGACGCTCGTTCGGCTGGCAAGCTTTGCTGCCGGCGATACAGGGCCATTCAGTTCTTGGCGTAGCACGGACGTCTCGCCCGTGAGTAGCACGACAGCGCTAGTTTAGCTCAAGAGAACCGCGAGAGTTGTCCGATAGGCTTTCTGGAGCAAGGATGCTCCGGGAGAATCACGGATGACCGGCGAGCAGATTGCCTCATTGCAGGCGGAAT
>JBAZTO010000014.1:0-68959 GCA_041661865.1 Phycisphaerae bacterium
GGGGCTGGCAGAGCTTTCAACTCATCATGCTGGGTGCTTCCCTAGCCTCTCCATACGGACCATCACAATGTGGGTAACAGCAAGCCTCACGGCCCCGGCTAAATCCTTCTCGGCCCTTCGGGCCTGCCAGCCGTTTGCAGAAGGGCATGTCCGGCGTTCACATGCCCGACTTCCCGTTATCCGACGTCCCGCTTGCCTACTTCGCGTTGGCGCGATCCAGCGCCGCCATCAGGTCGGCCTTGGAGAACTTGCCCTCCAGGCGGATGGGCTGGCCGGCGGGCGGGAAGATCACTGTCAGGGGCGGAGCGCCCCCGAGTTTGTCATAGAGCAGGTGGTTGGCCGGCGAGTCGGCGGCGGTCACGTCGCCGCGCATCGCCAGCACGCCTCGCTCCTTCAGCGCCGCGGCGACCTCGGGGTTGTCGTAGATGACCGCATCGACGATCTTGCAACTGAGACACCAGGCGGCGGTGAAGTCCACCAGCACCACCTGGCCGTCCCGAGCGGCCTGCGCGATGGCCGACTCGTCGAAGGCTGCGAATTGCACCGCCGACGGCTTGGGCGCCGACAGCATCAGCCACCCCGCCGCCACCGCCACCGCAATGGCCAGGGAGCGATAGAGAACTTTCCGCCGCGGCGGCGTGTCGTAGCCAACCGCCGTGCCCCAGACCCACAGGCAGAAGACGACGATCACGCAGAAGCCCGCGACCTTCATCGGGTAGGCGTCGGCGTTCAGCGTGCTCAGCAGCCAGACCGCCACCAGCAGCAGGACGAAGCCCATCGACTGCTTGAGCAGTTCCATCCATCGCCCCGGGCGGGGCAGGTGGGCCAGCAGGCTGGGAAACGCCGTCAGCAGTGCGTGCGGGGCGGCCATGCCCACACCGATGAGCATGATGGCCAGGCTGCCCAGCCACAGCGGCTGGATGCGTGCCCAGGCCAGCGCCGCGACCAGGATGGCGAAGCTGCACGGGGTGGCCAGGATGGCCATCATCAGGCCCATGCCCAGCGAGGAGAGGTGGCCTTGCGCCTTGCCGCCCCCTTCGATCGCCGCCACGCGGGAAGGCACCAGCACGGTGAAAACGCCGAAGAGGTTGGCGGCCAGGGCCGTCATCAGCACCGCCATCACGACGCGAAACGGCCCCGACTGGAACTGCTGGCCCCAGTTGAGCGAGCCGCCCGCCAGATGCAGCGCGGCGTTGATCGCCGCCAGGGCGACGAAGAACAGCAGGATTCCGGCGGCGAAGGCCAGGCCCACCGTCACGAACCGCCGCTGCGACTGCCGCGCCAACTCCACCAGGCTCAGCACGCGGAGAGGAATCACCGGCAGCACGCAGGGCATGATGTTGAGGATCAGCCCGGCCAGCAGCGCCAGGGCCAGCCCCGCCCCGACCGTCAGGTTGCCGGCGGCCGATGTCTCGGCGCCGTCGGCGGGCAACGTTGCCGCTGCCGCACGGAGCTGCCGGGCCAGCACCGCAGCCTGGAGGCCCGCGGCGATGTCAGCGGTCCAATCGTCGCCGGCTGACGCCGCCTGGCCGACTGTGACCGACGTGGCGACCTTCAGTTGAACGGGCAGGCACTGGAACTGCTTGTCCGAGCAGACCTGTCCGGCGACGATGAATGTGAGCGCATGCTCGCCGGCGCCGGCGTCGGGCGCGACAGTGATGGGAACATAAACGAGCGCCCGGCCGCCATAGACGAAGTTGGTCACGCTCTTGCCGGCCAGGTCGGTCTGGTGCGGCTGGTCCTTGGGCCACAGCACCTCCCCCGCCTTCCAGCCGCCCGCCTCCACGGTGATCGACGCAGCTGTGGGAGTATAGAGCGGACTTTCCCCCGGCGAAGGGCTGTACCACACCCAGCCTTCGGCAACGCGGGCCTCCAGTGCAACCCAGAAGCTCTGCCCCGCCGTCACCTGCCGCTGCGACGGCACCGCGCGAACCGAAAACTGCCTGGCCGCCGCACCGAAGGGGCCGCCCTGGCCATCCAAAGGCGGCAGAACCTCGTCGAGGCCCGCGCCCCATGCCGCGGCGGTCAAGGCTATCAAAACGGCTGTTGCCCCCAGCCATCTCATGTTGTTCTCCTGCTTGGCAAGCACAGTTATTATACGGCGCTTCCGGCGCCTCGATCCGACGGTTTACGGTTTCCCCTCGGCTGGGGCGCTGGCGGAGGCCTTCGGCCCCGTCGTAGCCCGCTGGGTGGCCGAGGGATTCTCGCCCTCGTGACCAGCGATCTTGCTGATCGTGGCGTAGGCGCGGATGCTCTCCAGGTCGCGCTTGAATGCCCTGGCCTTGACGACGGTCGTCTTGTCGATCGTGAAGGGCCTGGCATAGACCGGCGAAGACGCCGTCGGCTCGCTGCCGTCGGTGGTATAGCGGATCGTGCACCGGCTGGCGTTGGGCATGATCCTGACCGTCGCGGTCTTGTCGAACATCGTGCCGTCGTCGGGCTTGATCGTCGGCGGCAGCACCATCTTGTTTTCCTCGTCGTCCTGCGGCGGAGTTTTGTTGATGTACTCCTCGATGCTCGTGTAGCCGTCCTCATCGTTGTCGAAAGCTGCGTCGGCGGCGTCCTTGGGATTCAGCCCGTTCTTGATTTCCCACTCGTCGGGCATGCCGTCCTGGTCGCTGTCCTTTGGCGCCTCAGCCGTCGCATATTGAGGCCAGCCGCCCACCTGGTCCTGCGAGTCGATAATCCGGCCCGTGCCGTTGGCGACTTCCTCGGCGATGCGGGCATCGACCGCGTCGCGCTTGGGCAGCGTGGCCCCGGCCCCGGCGAGGACCTTCTTAAGGAGCCCGTCGGCGGAATCGGTCTTAACCTCCGGCACAAGGAAGGGCTCCGTGGCAAGGACGGCTTTCTTGTCCGCCTCGCTCCAGGCGAGTACGCGGGGGGGGAAGTTCACCAGCAAACTATTGTCCTTAGTGGCCGCCTCCCAACCGGCGAAGATATTTCCCGAGAGGAAAAAATGATTGTACGGGCCAAAGGCCAGGAAGGCGTAGTGAGCATTGGCATCGGTCGAGGGGCCCGGCTTGAGATAGTTGTTGACGTAGTTGACGCGAATCAGGGACTCGCCCGTGTCGCCCACCCGCGTGCCCCAATTGTAAATCACGTTGTTGCGGAAGTCCGCCAGCAACCCCGGCCCCCTGCCCTGGCCGGCAAACCGCGGGTTGTGGCTGTTGTTATGGGCGTACAGCGTGTGATGCACCGTGACGCCGCCATTGTCGCTGGAAAGGACCGAGCCAAAACCGTTCGGGCCCTTCTTATGGTGGCTGTTGTTGAGGCTCTCGGTGAGCATGCACCACTGCACCGTCACGTTCTTGAGGCCCAGGCCGCTGAACGAGGCCGTTTCGTCGATACTCCAACTGGCTGAGCAGTGGTCGAAGATCACATCCTGCGACCACTCCACCAGGATCGAGTCACCGTCCCTGGGGTTCTCGTCGCCGCGGCGGTACCGCAACTGGCGGACGACCACGTCGTGGGTATTGGTGATGCACAAGGCACCGCCCTTGAGGCAGACCCCGTCGCCCGGGGCCGTCTGGCCGGCGAGGGTCAGGTAGGGAGTGGTGACCTTGACGTCCTCTTTCAGTTCGATCAGGCCCGAGACGGCGAAGACCACGATCCGAGGCCCCTCTGCCGTCACCGCCGCCCGAAAGCTGCCCGGGATCGGCTCATCCGTGGCGGCATAGTCCCGCAAGTTCGTAACGACCATCACCTTGCCGCCGCGCCCGCCCATCGCGTACGCGCCGAAGCCCTCGGCGCGCGGAAAAGCTGGAATCATCCGCCTCTCGGCCGTCGCCGGCGCCGCACTGGCCTGGACCACCGAACTCACCGCGACCATCAGCAGAAACCAAACCGGGCAACTCCTGGTCATCACAATTCCTCTCGAACTTTGAACGAGTGTTCAGTTCACTTCTATGTCCAGCGCGATGTCGACGGCGGCGGCGGAGTGGGTGATCGCACCGATGGCGTTTCGCTCCACGCCCGTCTGGGCCACGGCACGGACGTTGGCCAGGCTGATGCCGCCGGAGGCCTCCAGTTCGAGGATCCCCTTCAGGCCGGCCTCGTCGCGCATGGCCACGGCCGAGCGAAGCTTTTCGACGCCCATGTTGTCCAGCAGCACGATGTCCACCGGCAGCGTCAGGGCCTCCTGGAGTTGTTCGAGCGAGTCCACCTCCAGCTCGATGAAGGCGTTCTCGCCCAGGAACGGGCGGACGCGGGCCAACTCCCGCCCGACCTGGCCGATGGGACTGAGCCCCTCGGCCTTGGCCAGAATGGCCAGGTGATTGTCCTTGACCAGCACCGCGTCGTAGAGTCCGCGACGGTGATTCATGCCTCCCCCGACGCGGACGGCGAACTTTTCCAGCTCGCGCCAGCCGGGGGTGGTCTTGCGGGTATCGTAGATTCCCGCCCCCGTGCCGCTGACGGCCTTGACGTACTCGCGCGTGGTGGTGGCCACGCCGGAGAGACGCTGGAAGAAGTTCAGTGCCACTCGCTCGGCCGCCATCATGGCACGGGCCGGACCTTCCCAGGTCGCCAGGACTTCCCCGGTGGCAACCTCCTGCCCCTCCGCAACGCACAGGACGGTCTTCAGTTCGCCGTCGTAGGCGGCGGCGATGGCCTCCAACAACTCCACGCCGCATACCACAGCCGGCTGGCGGGCGACAAAACGCCCGGTCGCCTGGACCTGGGGCGGCAGGATGGCGCTGGTGACGTCCCCGCCGCCAAGGTCTTCCTCGCGAGCCATCTCCAGCAGCTTCCAGAGATTCTTGCGTTCGGCTTTTCCGGGCTTGATGCTCATGCACGTCCTCGTCCCGAAACGATAACGCATTGCCGGCGATTTGAAAAGCCCGCGATTGCGGGTGGTCGGACTCCGAGATCTCCCGGTAGCACGGGCGTCTCGCCTGTGTTTTCATCTTGGTAGCACAGGCGTCTCGCCTGTGTCTTCATCCACAGCCGGGACGGCTGTGATACCAATCGGCGTCAAAGGCCGGAGGGATGCTGGACGCGCCCGCACCGATTTGAGTGGAAGATTGGCACGCACCCGTGCATCAATGCGTTGAGGTCGCCCCGGTCGAGCCATCCGACGGGATGATCTCCACCACCTTCAGCTTGATGCGGTTGGGCGTGATCTCGGTGATCTCCAGCTTCATGCCCCCAACGGTGAGCAGGCGGTCGGCCAGGTTCTCGTTGGTGTAGCGGTACTCGGCGTCGATGTTGGCCACGCCGGCGGTGATATCGCGGAACCGCAAGGCCTGCATGCCGTCGAGTTTCTCCGCCTGGGTCTTGAAGGTCTTCCACAGGCCGTAGTCCATGCCGGAGATGCTGAGCTGCACGGTGCGCGACACGTTGGCACGCTTGGCCCAGGCCTGCACGACGGCTGAGAGGAGCGGAGAGGCTGAGTCTTCCGCCAGCTTGGACAAGGCCTTTTCCTCGCCGCCGCCCATCTGCAAGGTCGTGATGGTCACGGGGCCGAAACTCTTGACCACCAGCACGCGGGCCGAGTCGGTCTGAACCACGCGGACATTAAGGGTCGCGGTGAACTGGTGCATCTGCTGGCCGCCGACATTGAGCGTCTTGCCGAATCTCGCCGTCGCCCGGCCGACAACCACCACGTCGGCCTTGAAACGCGCGCCCAGGGCCGCCACCTCGTTGGTGTCGTCCTTGAGGGCCGCCAGCAGCACGTCGCGCTTGGTGATGTCGGCGGAGGCCTCGCGGTCCATCAGCATCAGGCCCTTTTGGAGGAAAAAGTCCTCGATCTTGCCCTGGACCGTCCCGTTCCGATCGGTCTCATACGCGGGGGCGGTGGCCGCCCAGTGAATCGCCTCGGCGATGGCGACGATGACGCGGGGGTTGTTCTCCTGGTTGACCGTGTGGGCGATGGAGGCCCAGTTTTCCTCGAACTTCTGCGTGGAGACGCGGGCCTGCACGGTCACGTAGGTCATCCCGTCGGCCACCCAGGTCTTGAGAACTTTGTGCTCCTGCACGTAGCCCACCGCGTCGGCGAAGACCTTGTCGTAGACGCCCTGGTAGTTTTCCGTCGTCGAGCGGGCCTTGAGGAACACGCCGCATGCCTGTTCGACCGCCTGGCGGAGCGCCCTGGCGATGGCCTCGTCGCGGGCGTTCTGGTCGCTGCCGGGGGCCTGGGCCGTGACCGTCTGCCATCGCGTGACCGCCGGCTGGATGTTCTGGGCGGAGGCCAGGCTCCATGAGGCCAACAATGCAGCCACGGTAATCAGGTGTGCGCGAGCGATCATGATTTGTTCCTCTCCGGCGACCATTCAAGCCCCCGGCGATGCCGGGGGATGCCTTTTTTATGCGCCAAGCCCAAGCCAATGGGCCCGGGCCGGCGCCTGGGGTCTTAACGTCTCAGTTGACAGGCAACTCTGCCCTGCAATACGTGGTTAATTACCTGCGGTGAACTTGGCCTTGATCACGTTTCCCGACACGTCGGTGATGTTGAGGTTGGGCAAGGCCTGGGCGATTCGCTCGGCCAGGACTTCCGCCGTCGAATCGGCCTGGATGGAGCACTCCGCCACATTGTTGTGGAACTGGGCGTTGACGTCCGAGACGCCCTTGACCGCCTTGAGCGAATCCTTCAGCTTCCGCATGTCGCCGAAGCTGACCCCATCCACCTCAAGCTGCACCTCGCCCCGGCCCGACAGCACGTCCATCCAGAACCGCAGGATGTCGTTGGTCACGCGGGGAGCCAGGTCCTGGGCCTGCGCATCCAGCGCCTGCTTGGCCGCCGAACGCCAGACCTGCTGCACGCCGCGCGTCGCGGCGCCGGGAATGCTGGAAAGCAACTGCGCGGTGTCTGACCGGTAGCACTTGATATTGGCCTCGGCCTCGTAGGTGTACAGAAGCACGCCGTTGACTTGCTTCTGCACGCCGGCGGCGGCGTGGGCTGAACCCGTGATGAACACTTGTGCGCCGAACCGCTTGGCGATGGCCTGAACTTTGCCCGGGCTGTCCTCAGCCACGGCGGCCTGGAGATCCTTCTTGTCGATTTCCTTGAGCTGATTTCTGTCCACCAGCAGGAAACCGCTCTCCAGCAGGCGGTTCTCGATGCGGCTCTGGACGGTGGAATCCTCCACCACCTCATCGCCGATCTTCTCGGAGATGAAGACCATGATCTTGGGCCGGCCCATCTGCTGGAGCAGGTTGGTCACCACGCCCCAGGTGTCCTCGATGCCCTTGATCGAGACGACCGCCTTGATCTTGACCTCCCACAGGCCGTCTTCCACTTCCTTGCCCGAGAGGACCTCGAAGCTCTGTACGAAGCCGGCGGAGCGGGCCAGGACCGTGTCGCGAACCAGGGCGAAATCCTTGGTCTGGCTCTGGGAGTAGATGTAGGTGCCGGCGCCATTCTCCACGGCCTTGCGCTGGGCGTCGCGGACGGCTTCGTCCTTGTCGCCGCCCTGACCCGTCACGGTCACCTCGACCAGATTGTCGCCTTTCTGGACGACCTTGGCGTCGCCCAGCTTGCCCGCGGAGGGCTGGGCCGGGGCCAGGCTCAACAGGCAAAGGATTGTCACACAATACGCCACGACCTGCACGGTGCGATTTCGCATGGGCTGCTTCCTCTATCGCGTATTCCCTGCCGCCGCCCAGGCCATGCAGCGGTGGCCTCGACGGCGGCTTCTGGATTCCAAACCTACTCTACGATCGTGTCCTGGCTGACCACGTGCTTCTCGACATGCTCTTCGTGGTGAGTGCGGACCTCGTTCTTCTCACAGCCGGCCAGCAGCATGCAACCGACGAGGGCGACCACGACCAGCAACATCGATACGGATTTCTTCAACATGTGCGTTCCTCTTGCCAATGCTCGAATCTCAATCGGCGCTTACCGGGTGCCCTGGACGGTGACCTGGCCCCGCCAGGAAACGATCATGTCCCACAGCGGCTTGAGTTCGATTTCCACGGTCGCCTCGGCCGTGCCGTCGGGCAGCAGCTTCTGCGAACCATCGACCACCTTGCCGCCCTGCTGGAAGGCCAGCATGCGGGTCTCGATCTGGTCGCTCTCGGCAACGAAATCGCGAACGGAGGTGCTGGAGTTGATCATCAGGCCGTTGATCTGCTCGGCCAGTTTCCGGCGGGCGTCCAGTTCGGCGGCGCGGAAGGCCATCAGCTTGGCCTGGGCGGGATTCTCGGACTTGTCATCCAGGGCCGACTGTCCGGTGGCCTTGATCGTCTCGGTTGCCCAGGGCGGAACCTGGCCGGCCATCGTCATCGCGGCCGTCACCTGCGGCGGCGGATTGTTGAGATACTGCTCGGGAGGCACGCCCGTGCCGGTTTCCTTGATGATCGTGTTCTGCACGGTCATCATGGCCTCTTCGTAGGTGGTCAGGCGGGCCTTGTCACCCTTATAGTGGACGTCGGCCCACTTCTTGAGTTCCACGAAGACGCTCTGGAGCGTCACTTCCATCTCCACCTCGACGATCAACTCGTCGTTGTGGTAGCGGACGCCCACTTCGCGCGCCCCGACCAGGAAGGTCCGCATGTCCACGTTGATCTCGTCACTCTGGGCGACGAAGTCCTGCACGGTGGTATCGGAGGTGATGACGACACCCTTGATGCGCTCCGCCAGGCGCCGCATTCCATCGACGCGGGCGGCACGCTCGGCCATCAGCCGGCCGCGCGGCGTGCAATAGGTCTTCCAGAACTCCCTCGCCGCGGGGCTCATCCTGGAGGAGACTTCCGTCGAGCCGGGCGTCGTGCGGATCAATTCGGGTTCCTCTCGCGGGGCGCCCTGGCCGGTCTCCTGGAGGATTTTCACGTCATTGGTGACGGTCATTTTCTCGAAGTCTTCGACCTTGAACTTGTTGCCCTTGTAGTACTCGTTGCGCCATTTCTTGAGTTCCACGATGATGGTCTCAAGAGGCACTTCCAGGGTCACTTCGCAGGTGCCGTCTTCCATGTACTTGGGCTTGCCGGCTTCTCGGCAGCCCAGCAGGAAGGCGGTCATGGAGGTCTTGATCTGGTCGGACTCGGCCACGAAGTCCTTGACATAGGTCTCGGAGGTGATGTGCAGGCCCCGGATACGTTCGGCCAGCTTCCGCATGGCATCGGCGCGGGCCGCGCGGGCGGCCAGCAGCTTGTTCTGGGCCTCCCTCTGCTTGACCAGCGCGTCCGAGGGCGGCGGCGGCGGAACGGGTTGGGCCAACAGTGAACTTGCCAGGCAGGCTACCACGGCCGAGGCCAACAACGATTTCCATAGATTGCGCATAAAGTCTTCCTTTCTTTCAGGCCCGCATCCGCGGGGTATCGCGGGAAGGGGTCGCTGAGGTTTCATTCCCCGCTGTCGGGGGATTCTTCTTTGGCTTTGACCTTGGACATCTTGGGCTTGTCGCCCTTTTCGATCGGATCATCGGCGACCGTGGCCTGGTCGGCCCCGCCGTTGGCCGCTTCGGCACGCACGCGGCGGCGAGCCTGGATGCAACGAGCGTCCTGCTTGAGCTTGAAGGCCCGGGTGTAGTATTCCTCGGCCTTTCCGAATTTCCCGGTCACTTCATACATCAGCCCGGCGTTGAAGCAGGCCCCGGCATCATCGGGCTTGGCCTCGATGGCCTGGAGATAAAGATCCAGAGCCTCGGCATACTCGCCTTCCTTGGCCAGCGTGTTGCCCGTCGTCACCAGCTTGCTCTTGCCCTTCTGGAGCGGCTCATCGATGACCACCTTGTGCGGGCTGATCCGCGAGATGAACTCGAAGACGCATTTCTCGATCAGGCCGTTGACGACCTGGTCGGCGGCAGGCAGCTTGTCGCCGCCCATGCCGATCATCGAGGTCATTTTCTCGATCCCGCCGCCCTTCTTGCCGTCCTTCTCGGAGTCAAACTCGCGCGTCACCGACACGGTCGTCAGCGTCTTGCTCGTCTGAATGTCGTCCATGGTGAAGTTCACCGCGACCATGCAGTATCGCTTGGTGTAGGGAACGGTCTTGGTGGTCCGGTTGATGAGGTCCGGAACCTGTTTCGTGGCGTGCTCGTCGCGGGTGACCACGTGGAGGCTGCCATAGATCATGGCGTCGACGTTGGCCAGTTTGCCCACTTTGCCGGCGGTGGAGGTGTCGGAGATGGCCAGTTGGAGGTCGCGCTCGTCCATGATGGCCTTGAGACGCTTGCGATCGACCAGTTGATATCGATCATACGTGCGGTTGGCCTGCTCCAGCGAGTCGGCCAGCTTGTCCGAGGCAATGTCACCCCAGCGGCGGTCCTCGTCGGTCTGGCCGCCGAACTCGGCGATGGCCAGTTTCCTGATGGAAGCGGGAATCTCGTAGGCGGCCGGGCGGTCGTACTGCAACTGGACAGGCTTGTCGCCTTCCCCGCACCCGGCCAACGCAGCCACCGACAGTCCAAGCCCCAGCACGATCAGCGGTCTCATGCGACTGGATACCTTCATCATTCTTCTCCACGCAGTCGATGTGAAAAGGTCGCGGGTGGCCCCGAGACCCTCAAACCCGGGTCGCTATATCTTAGGCAGGGTATAATCACCCCCCCGAGATCCTGCAAGAAAAATCCAGCGCATCCCGAAGGCGCCCATCCTTCACAACCTGCGTTGGAGAATCCTATTGCCGCCATCGCCGCTCCTGCCCGGACGCCACCGGCGTCCATTGACTGGAATGTGGAAGGCGGGCCGGAATGGTTACAGGCCAACTTTGGGAACTTGCGGCGACTGGATCGGTCCGGTCGGGCCGCGTGTGCATGGGACGGCCAAGCCGCCTACCCGATTGATCGGCAGCGACGGCTACTTCTGCTCGGGGGCCTGGGTCTTGGCCTCTTCGCCGGTGCCGCGGATGGCCCAGCGGGCAAACCGCATGCGGACGTTGTTGGTCTCGTCAACCTTCACGAGCACTTCATCGTCGCGCACCTCGATGATCGTTCCGACGATCCCGCCGATGGAGGTGACCTTGTCGCCCTTCTTGAGCGACGAGAGCATCTGCTGGCGTTTCTGTTCCTGCTTCTTGCGGCTGCGGCTGGACCAGACGAACAGGATGACCAGCATGCCCATCAGGACGAACAGCATGGTCTGGTCGCCGCCGAACATGCCCTTGGGCTTGGCGGCGCCCTCGGGGCCCGCGGGGCCTGTCGTGGCGGTCTGGCTGAGCGTTCCGCCGGGGGCGGCAGCGGGAGTGGACGGGGCGGGCTTGAGTTCCTCGCCCATCGGAGCGACGGCGGGCTGGGTCGTCTGGGCCCAGGCGGGCAGGGCTGCCAGGGCCACGGCGGCCGCCAGTACCACGGCGATTGTCTTGGCAAGACGCATAAGTTTCCTTTCAATCTTGTTTGAGCGGTTGAACGTCATTGAACGAGCCGGGATTGTGCCCCATTATCACCGCCTCGTCAACCCTAAAGGCTGGCGTGACTCCGCAACACCCGCAAATCCCGTCGCACACGAGATGATTCCACCATTGCGGATTCTCGCGCGTTTGCCTGTTGCTCGCGTTTGAGCGCGTCCGCCCGGCCGGCCACAATGTTTTCTTCCATATATTTCCTCTCATATTTGCCCGCCGCGAATGTGAATCGTACCGTCCAATTGTAACAGGCGTTCAATCAAGTGAGGCGCGGAGCGGGCCGTCACGGGACGGGCGTTTCCGCAAGAATAAGGTCCATTTGAAACAAAGGCTCGATAAACACGAGGCGCGGATCAGACTGTCGCAAGCGACGGCTTCCGCAAGACCACACGATCCTGAGGAGGAAACACACGTGGCCAATACTATCACCAAAACCGCATCGATTCTGACCGCCGCAATCCTTTCTTGCGTCCTTTCTCTCGTCGCTCCGGCCGGGGCTTCCATCGTGGCCGGCGACCAGGTCTCCCTCAATAACTATGACTTCAACAACGGCGGCTCCATGACCGCCTACCCCTTCGGCCCGGGTAGCTGGCAACCCTTCAAGACCTTCTGCGCTCAGCTCGACCAAAACTTGTATCTCGGCACCCCCTACAATGTCGATGCCCTGGCCTTCTCCAACGACAGCATCGTTCCCCGGACCCTCACGGAGCACACGGCCTGGCTGTACACGGCCTTCCTGGACGACACCTTGCCGAACTACGTTGCCGATGTCGCGCACGAGGCGGCTGTGCAGTACGGCGTCTGGCGATCCATGGGCTATAGCGACACCGATATGGTCAACCACGGCGCGGGGTTTTATCTCAACGCCGGCGGCGCGAAGGACAGATACTTCGCCTACGGCTGGGACCAGACGCCCTCGACTTGGTCGGGCCTGGGCAACGTGCGGGTGGCCGTCCTGAAGAACCCCTCCAATGGCTCGATGGCCCAGGACATTCTCGTGCAGGTGCCCGAGCCGGCCACGATGAGCCTGCTGGTTATGGGCGGCCTAGCCCTGCTGGCACGGCGCAAATAGGCACACCCCTCTCCGAACACGCAACGGGCGATCCATCGCGGGTCGCCCGTTTTCTTTTCGTCGTGAACGGAGTCCGGCATTCCCGGCACGGCGCATGACAAAGGGCCCGTGGCAATCGCCAGGGGCCCTTCGCACAAGTAGCGCCCGAGACGTATCAACCCAATATCGCCTTGAGGTCTTCCGCCGGCGTGGTAATGGGCATGATGTTGAACTTGTCGACCAGGACTTTCAGCACCGCCGGGGTGACGAAGGCCGGCAGGCTGGGGCCGATGCGGATGTTGCGGATGCCCAGGTGCAGCAGGCTCAGCAGGATGCACACGGCCTTCTGCTCGTACCAACTGAGCACGATGGACAGCGGCAGGTCGTTGACGCCGCAGTTGAAGGCCTTGGCCAGCGCGACGGCGATCTGGACGGCGGAGTATGCGTCGTTGCACTGCCCGACGTCCAGCAGGCGCGGGATGCCGCCGATATCGCCGAAGTCCAGCTTGTTGAAGCGGTACTTGCCGCAGGCCAGCGTCAGGATCACGCAATCATCGGGCACGGCCTGGGCGAACTCCGTGTAGTAGTTGCGGCCCGGCTTGGCGCCGTCGCAGCCGCCGATCAGGAAGAAACGGCGGATCGCGCCGCTCTTGACGGCCTCGACGACCGCCCCGGCCACGCTCATCACCGTCTCGTGGCCGAAGCCCACCAGGATGGTCTTCTCCGGCTCGTCCGCGGCGAAGCCCGGCGCCGCCAAGGCCGCGGCAATGACCGGCGCGAAGTTGCCGTCGGCGATGTGCGTCACGCCCGGCCAGGCCACCAGGCCGGAGGTGAACAGCCGCCCCTTGTAGCCGTCGCGTGGCTTCTGGATGCAGTTGGTGGTCATCAGGATCGCGCCGGGGAAGGCGTCGAACTCCCGGGCCTGGTCCTGCCAGGCCCCGCCATAATTGCCCACCAGGTGGCTGTACTTCTTGAGCCGCGGATAGCCGTGGGCCGGAAGCATCTCGCCGTGTGTGTAGATGTTGATGCCCTTGCCGGCCGTCTGCTTGAGCAGTTCTTCGAGATCCTTGAGATCGTGGCCGGAGACGACGATCGCCTTGCCCGCCACCGGCGTGACGCGAACCTTGGTCGGCACGGGATGGCCGTACGCGCCGGTGTTGGCGGCATCGAGCAGCCCCATGACCGTCAGGTTCACCTCGCCGCACCGCATCGCCATCGCGAACAGTTCATCGACGCTCGCGTCGCTGCGCGTGAGGAAGTCCAGGGCCTCGTGGAAGAAGGCGTACACGCCGTCGTCTTCCTTGCCCAGGATCCAGGCGTGATCGGCATAGGCAGCCGTGCCCTTCAGGCCGTACATGACAAGCTCCTGCAACCCGGTAATGTCGGGCCCCAGGCCTTGCAGACGCTTGAGAATGGTGATCTCGCGCCCCTGTGCAGCCAGGCCGTCGATGTCCGCGGCGGGTTGGAACGTCGCCGGGCCCGACAAGGCCACGCCCTTCTGGCCGCTCTTGCGGCAGGCGCTTTCGTACAGGGCCCTGGCCTTGTCGCGCATCGCCGCGGCCCGAGCGATCATCCCGGCAATCCGCGACGGGTCGAAGTTGACGTTGGTCACGGTGGTGAACAGGGCCTCGGTGACGAAGCGATCGATCGCGACATCCCGGGCGCCCAGTTGGCGGGCGCGGTGAGCGTATTGCGAGATGCCCTCAGCCGCGTGGACCAACAGGTCCAGCAAGGCCGCCGTGGTGGCGTCCTTGCCGCAGACACCCATAACGGTGCAGCCGGTTCCCTTGGCGGTTTGCTCACACTGGTAGCAGAACATGCTCATGTACTTTCTCCTGATTGAAAATCCTTCGTGACGTCGCGCGTCCCGCGCACGCCTGCATTCTAGGCTTTGAGCCAGCCGCACGGCTTGACTTGCGTCAAGTTTTGGAGGATTTTCCGAAAAAGGAAATGCGAGCGTCAGACTCACAAAGGCCGCGAAGAACACGAAGAAGACTCGACACAGAGCGACAGAGACTCAGAGAGAACTGGCAAACCTTTCGTCGCAAGGCCCGCTCGGCGGGTACTCCAAAGCGGCGGATTCTTTTGTCGTTGACCCCTCTGACGCCTGCGGTATCATAAATGGACATAACAATTTGAACTTGGTCTGACCAAGCGTTCGCACCACAGGAAAACTGCGAATTTTCACACGAAGGTAGCGATTGCGTTGGCGGACTCCCGTCTGGGAGTCCGTCGGTGAATCCTCCTTCGTGGGCTTTCGCAGGCCCTCCTGTGGGGTAGTAGCTGGCGGCTCCCTTTCTTTTTGGAGATGCTGGAGAGGGTTCCCGTGCGGTCGGACAGATTCGGCACTCAACTGAACTGGGCGTGCGACAAATCCGGGCGGAACCGGGAGACAATGGAGATTGATGATGATTATGTACACCTGCCCGCGGTGCAAGACCCTTCTTGAAACAGACGATGCGCTGGGCATGAAGGATGAGGCATGTCCTCTCTGCAAGAAGACCAATCGAGTCCCTCCATCCAAGGCGCAGAAGCAACTTCAGAAGGACAAAGATAGGGCAGTTGAGGAACTGAAAAAATCGCAAGCAAGGCAACTTGCAGAGCTGCAACGCCTGGCAGAAACAACAAGACGTGCGGAGGCCGAATGTCTCCAAAAACAGCAAGAGACCGAGAAACAGCAGCAATACTTTGCAGCAATTCAGCAAGCTAAGGCCAACCCGGGAACCCCCAAAGTCTGGTATTGCCAGCAGAATGGCCAGGAACGAGGTCCCATGCAAGAGGCGTTGCTTCAAAAGTGGATCGACGACGGCCAGTTGGGGCCAGATGCTCGCGTGCGAACAAAAGAAGGCAACGCCTGGATCCAGCTTCGTGACATTCCCGAACGGTTTCATGTCCCAGTTCATAAGACCAAGACGTTTCCCATGTCGCATGGACAGCAAGGACAAGTCGTGGCTGTCAGACCAGTCAAGAGCGCGGGTATTTCCATCATCCTCACAGTCTTCCTCGGCCCGCTTGGAATGTTTTACTCCACGATCACGGGCGCCATCATCATGACGATTGTCTCCCTGCCCCTTGCCGTGGTTACGTTCGGCCTCGGACTCATCGTAACCTGGCCGATTTGTATCATCTGGGGCGCTTTGGCTGCCAGTTCCTACAACAAGAAGGTTGCTCGCGCTAGCTAGTGTAGTGTCCCTAAAGCTTCTTTACAGTTGGCGATTCCAGCCAGAACCGTGTCAGCATCCTTGGTCCATGTGAAGAGTTTCAAATCGGCATTGTGGGCGTTCAGGTAATGAAGGGCGAGATGATACAACCCAGGCGCAAACGATGCGGACAGGAGGAAGGAGTGTCTGCGATGTTGGCGGAGGAGAGCCATTGGACCCGTGTGGACACAGCAGTTGGCAGCAACGCACCTCAGAACCGCTGGGCCGAAATCGACCCGAGAGGCCAACCGTGGGCACTGGGGCCACCAGAAATGATAGCCCCTGTAAGATTCGCCAGGATCGGGCTTGGTGCTTGTGTTCTGGGGTCGGGGGTTGTGCCTGTCGTCGCTTTCGCCTTTTGGGCAGAAGGCCCCTCATGGGTCTTGATGTGGACTGTGATCATCGCGTTGTTTTTCGCCGCCAAAGTGGCAATGTGGCAAGTGTTCGCTCCCAAGGGGGCCTCTGCGTCCACTTTTCTCCGTTACTCCCTGACATGGCCTGGCATGCTCCCACGACCATTCACAAGACCAGGTCCTGCGGTCGAGTCCATAACCACCAAGGAGTGGTTGCTGGCCGCAGGAAAGACGCTCTTGGGGGTCGTTCTCATTTGGGGAGTCACGAGGTTAGTAATCCATCATAACCATCTCCTGGCAGGTTACGTCGGGATGGCTGGACTATTTGTGTTGTTGGGTTTCGGTGTTCCTCACCTCGCCTCGATGTTTTGGTGCCGCTTGGGACTGAACGTGGAGCCAATCATGCATAATCCATTGCTGGCAAGATCGCTCGCCGATTTCTGGGGCAGGCGGTGGAATAGGGCATTCCGCGATGTGGTGTGCCCATTGTTTTGTCATCCCCTTATGCCTAGGTTTGGGCGTGGAGGGGCGCTAATCATCGGGTTCTTGGTTTCCGGTCTTGTGCATGAACTGGTGATATCGTTCCCTTCCCGCAGTGGTTTCGGCGGTCCAACAGCCTATTTCCTCATGCAGGCTTTCGGCGTTCTCATTCAACGCCGCCTGAACACTCCTCACTTCGTTCGTCACCGCGTAATCCTGTCTCGGATCAGCACATTTGCGTTTCTTACGGCACCCTTGCCTTTGCTTTATCCGGCATTGTTTATTGACCGCATTGTTCTCCCATTCTTGCGTGTGATTGGTGCAACGTAAGTTATTGCCCCCCGGCCCACTTATCCGTGTTTGTCACTTGCCCTCGGGGACGTCGTCGTTGCGGCATTTGCAACCACGCCACCTGCCCGACCTCGCCGACAAAGCCGGTTATGAAACCAACTCTATGCCGTTGGCGCTTTGAGTTTCGCCGCGACCGCTCGGCCCAGGGCCGCGCACGCTTCGAGGTCGCTGGCCGTCGGTTGCCACTTGGCCAGCACGCCCGGGGCGGCGAGGGGGAACTGGCAGCGGGCCAGGTGTTCTTCGATCTGCTTGACGCACTCGCCGCTCCAGCCGTAGGAGCCGAAGGCTGCGCCGATCTTGTTCTTGAACCGCAGGCCGCGCAGGTCCTCCAGAATCGGAGCGACCGACGGCAGCAGCCCGCGGTTGAGCGTCGGGGAGCCGATAATGACCGCCCCGGCCTTGAAGACTTCCGCCAGCACGTCGTTGCGGTCGCTGACGGCGGCGTGGAATAGCTTGTAGGTGACGCCCTCCGCCGCCAAGCCCTCGCCGACGGCCTCGGCCATGCGCCGCGTGGCGTGCCACATCGAGTCGTAGACGATCACCGCCGTCGCCGTGGGCTTCTGCCGGGCCCACTCAGCGTAGGCCTCGACGATCTGGAGCGGGTCCTTCCGCCAGATAATGCCGTGGCTGGGCGCGATGATGTCGATGGGCAGGTTCATCGCCGTCAACTCGGCGATCTTCCGCCCCACCTGCTCGCTGAAGGGCGTCAGGATGTTGGCGTAGTACTTCAGCGCCTCCTCGTACAGCTCCGCCTGGTCGACCTGGTCGTTGAAGCGGAAGGCTGCCGCGTAGTGCTGGCCGAAGGCGTCGTTGGACATCAGGATGTTGCGCCCGGTCAGGTAGGTGAACATGCTGTCGGGCCAGTGCAGCATCGGGGCCTCGATGAACACCAGCTCGCTCGATCCGATGTTGATCCGCTCGCCGGTGGTCACGGCCCGGAAGTTCCAGGGCGCGTGATAGTGGCCGGGGAAACTGTCCATGCCACGCTTGGAGACGATCAGCGTGGCCTGGGGCGCCAGCCGCATGATGTCCGGCAGCACGCCGGAATGATCCGGCTCGGAATGGTTGGCAACGACATAGTCGATCTTCGCCGGGTCGATCATCTCGCGCAGGTTGGCCAGGAACTCCTGGCGGAACGGGCTCCAGACCGTGTCAACCAGCACGGTCTTCTCGTCGACGATCAGGTAGGCGTTGTAGCTGCTGCCGCGGTGTGTGGACAACTCAAAGCCGTGGAAATGCCGCAAGTCCCAATCGACCACCCCGATCCAATACACGCCCTTGGCCAGTTCCTGGTGCATTGATCCGTCTCCTTACATGTGCCTAATGTTCATCATAGCTCGCAAGGAAACTTGTCGCTTTTCGAGCTTGGGCATGTCGTTATTTCGCGACCGTCGCGCGCTCGGCGATAGCCGCCCAGGCCGCGGCGCCCACGGTATTTCCGGTATTCCGGTCTCCCGGTATTCCGGGCGGCTATTTCTTCTTCATGGCCTTGATCAGGATCCGCACGCCCCTGGCCAGCAGCGCGTCGGGAATGATCAGCGGCGGCGCCAGGCGCAGCACCGTGTCCTGCGTGCAGTTGATCAGCAGGCCCGCAGCCATGCAGGCGGCCACGATGTCCTTGCCGGGCTTGTCCAGTTCGATGCCGATCATCAGGCCATGCCCGCGGACTTCCTTCACGCAGCCGATCTTGGCGCTGCGCAACTGGGCCATGACTTCCTCGCCCTTGGCCTCAGCCCGCTCGACGAGGTGCTCGTCCTCGATGAGTTTCATGGTCGCCACGCCGGCGGCAGCACAGAGCGGGTTGCCGCCCATGGTGCAGCCGTGCTTGCCGGGCTGGAGGACGTCCTGGTACTTGGGCGAGGCGACGCACGCGCCCACCGGCGTGCCGCCGCCGACGGCCTTGGCCATGGTCATCACATCCGGCTCGATGCCGAAATGCTGGTAGGCGTACCACTTGCCGGTGCGGGCCGGCGCGGTCCACACCTCGTCGCACACCAGCAGGATATTCTTCTCGTCGCACAGCTTCCGCAGGCCCTGCATGAACGCGAGGCTGGGCACGTTCATGCCGCCCTCGCCCTGGATGGGCTCGACGAACACGCCGGCCGTCTCGCCGTCGATGGCGGCGCGGACGCCTTCGAGGTCGCCGTAGTTGCACTTGACGTTGCCCGGGAGCATCGGCTCAAAGCCGGTCTGGAACTTCTCGGGCGTCAGCGACAGGGCGCCCATGGTCCGGCCGTGGAAGCAGTGGTTGAAGCTGATGATCTTGTAGCGGCCCGCTCCGGCGGCCAGGCGCACCAGTTTCAGCGCCGCTTCGGCCGCCTCAGCCCCGCTGTGGCAATAGAAGACCTTCCCGCCAAAGCCATGCGAGGTGATCAGCCGGGCCAGTTCCACCTGCGGGGCGTTGGTGAACAAGTTGCCGTGGCACATGAGCTGCGCCGCCTGCTTGCGGACGGCGGCGACGATCGCCGGGTGGCAATGCCCCGCCACGCCCGCCCCGCCAAAGCCCGCGAAAAAGTCGATATAGGCCTTGCCGTCGGCGTCCCAGATCCTGGCGCCTTTGCCCCGCGCCATGGCCATGGGCAGGCGTCCGTAGTTGGGGATCAGGTACTGGTTCGTGCCCGCGACAATCTGTTCCTGCGTGTCCATTTTCGTTTCTCCATCGTGCTCAAAAGCACAAAAAGGCCGGAAAACGCTTTTTTGTACGACAGCGGGAGGGGCCAGTCAAGGACGCAGCTTCCGACAATCCTATAATATGCCATCGCGGAAAATGTTTCCGGAATCCTCGAAGGACGCGACGGCCGGTGGACCTGGCTTGCGGCAGGCGTCGCGATGCGAGTTCATGGCAGTTAGGGACTCTAACAATACGTAGCATGGGCATCTTGCCCATGAGTATCACGGGCGTCCCGCCCGTGCAAATTGCGAAGATGCTTTGTTAGATCCCCTTGGCAGAAAGAGATGGTCATGGCCAAAACGACCAAGACAGAGATTCGGTGGCGGACCTGGGGCCAGGGGGTTTTCGACGAGGCCCGGGCGGCCGACAAGTTGATCCTGCTGGACAGCGGGGCCACCTGGTGCCACTGGTGCCACGTGATGGACCACCAGACGTATGAGGACGAGGAAGTGGTCCGGTTCGTCAATGAGCGGTTTATCCCGCTGCGGATCGATCGCGACCGCCTCCCCGAGGTCGATGCCCGCTTCCAGTCGGCCATGGCGCTGATGTCCTCGCAGGCGGGCGGCTGGCCGCTGACGGCGGTGGTGACGCCCGACGGGCACGTGCTCTTCAAGGCCACCTTCCTGCCGCCCCGCTCCGACCCGGCCTTCGGCGCGGGGACAGGGCTCATCGAGTTGCTTGAGACGGTGGACAAGCACTGGCGTGAAAACCGCTCGGCCATCGCGGCCGCGGCGGCCCGGCTGGACGAGGGGATAGAACGGGAGTTCCGGCGGATTTACTCCCAGCCGGGCAAGATCTCCGACGAGCAGATCCAGATGGTTTTCTCCGGCCTGGAGCAGGCATACGACAGCCAGCATGGCGGATTCGGCGCCGCGCCAAAATTCTTCAACCCGCCGGCCCTCGAACTGCTGGAGGTGCTGGCCTGGAAGGGCAACGAACACGCCGCGGCGATGCTGACCAAGACGCTCGATTCAATCCGTCGCGGCGGGGTCTGCGACCAGGTCGGCGGCGGCTTTCACCGCTACAGCGTCGATGAGCGGTGGCACGTGCCGCACTTTGAGAAGATGGCTTGCGACAATGCCGCCCTTCTGGCCATCTTCGCCAATGCCCACGCCCTGACGGGCAAGAAGACGTTCCGCCAGGTCGCCCTCCAGACGATGGAATGGGCGATGGACGTGCTGGGCGGCGGCGGGCGAAAAGGCTTTTTCGCCAGCCAGGACGCCGATGTCGGGCCGGAGGACGACGGGGACTATTTCACCTGGACGTCTGAGGAGGTCCGCGTCGCCGTCGGCGAGTTGTCCGAGGTGGTGGAGGCTTACTACGACGTCGACGAGCAGGGCGACATGCGCGACCGCCCCGGCAGGAACGTGCTTCGCGTGATCAAGCCGCCCGATGTGCAGGCACGGCTGCTGGGCATCAACCCCGAGGAACTGGCCGGGCAGATCGAGCAGGGCCGGCGGCTGCTTCAGGCGGCGCGGGCCAGGCGGCCGGCGCCGGGAGTGGACAAGACCGTCTTTGCCGACATCAACGGGATGATGATCGACGCCTTCCTGACCTGCCACGAGCGCCTGGGCGAGGGGCCAGCCCGCGAAGTCGCCATCGCCACGCTGGACCATTTGCTCGATACGCTCCGCGACGAACGCGGCGTTTTTGCCCACTACCGCCAGGGCGGGACGCTGATGAACGTCGGCCTGCTGGCCGATCAGGCCTGGATGGCGCGGGCTGCCCTGCATGCCTTCGCCGTCACGGGCGAGGAGAAGTATCTCCAGGCCGCCACGAAGTTGGGCCGCTATATCGCGGGCCTGGCGACCGATTTCGGCGCCCTGGCCGGCTCGCCGCAACCCTCGACACCCGGCCCGGCCGCCACCCGCCCGGCGGTCGGCTGGGAAGATTCCGCCGGACGCAGCCCCGCTTCGCTGGCTGTCTCGGTGCTGCTGGACCTGGGCCACTGGGCGGGAGATGACACCCTCTCCGCCGCCGCGACCACCGCGGCAGAAAGCTTCGCCGGCGGAGTCAAACGCGACTGGGCGCTCTTCCTGGCCGGCTACACCCTCGCGTTGGAGCATGTCCTGCATGGCCCGCGCAGCATCCTGGTCGTCGGGCCCAAGGGCGACCGAACCGCCGCGAACCTGCTCTCCGCCGCCCGGCGCGAAATGCTGCCGGGAGGATGGACCCTCGCCATCGATCCATCGCAGGAACCCCAGCGCCGCCGCCTCGAACAATGGGGCCACGCCTGGCCCGCCCACGCCGTCGCCTACGTCTGCCACGGCAAGGCGTGCCTGGCCCCGGCGCAGTCAGTGTCGCAACTTTCGCAGCGCCTGGGGGAACTCAGGAAACTTCAGTAGCCGCCGATGAACCGCCAACTATCAAAGGAGACATCGATGCCCAGACTACTGCACATCAAGGCCAGCCCTCGAGGCCTGGACTCGTACTCCACCCAGCTTGCCGAGGCGTTCATCCAAGCCTTCAAGCAAAACCATCCGCTCTACGGGACGGACGAACTGGACGTGTTTCACGCCAACCTGCCTGCCTTTGAAGCCCCGCAGGCCGCAGCCAAGTATGCGGTCATGAGCGGGCAGGAACCCACCGGCGCCGCCGGACGGGCATGGAAGGCGGTCATCGGGGTCATTAACGACTTCAAGTCGGCCGACATGTACCTGATATCCTCCCCAATGTGGAACTTCAGCATTCCCTACCGGCTCAAGCAGTACATCGATATCCTCGTCCAGCCGGGATTGACCTTCTCATACTCCGCCGCCGGGGGCTACAAGGGGCTGGTGACGGGCAAGAAGGCGTTCCTGATGCTCGCTCGCGGCGGGGCCTACCCGCCCTCCACCAAATCCGACATGCAGCAGCCATACCTGGAGATGATCCTGCGATTCGTCGGCGTGGAGGAGATCCGGGCGGTCGTCGCCAGTTCGACCCTCATGGCGGGGGCCGCCGAAGTCCATGACATGATGGAAGTGGCCAAGGAGCAGGCGCGGACAATTGCCGCCGAGGCGTGAGTCTCCGCCCATCGCTATAACACTATTCCCTGCTTGCCGTGGCCCGCCCACTCCGCGGGCCCCGCCCGATCCCCATCCACAGGCACCCGCCCTGGCGGGATTTCCCCCGGAGCCTGTTGCATCCGCCGGCATAACGGTACAATGCCCAACGCTTCCGGTGCTACTGAAGGTCTTCCCTCTGTCGCCCGGATGGTGGACTACTGAGGAATCATTATGAGACATGCGATTCTCTTCCTGCTGGGCCTGACCTGCACAACATTGCCCTTGTTCGCCGCCGGGGCCAACGCCTCCTCCGGGCAGGTCCGCCAGTTCCCCAATGCCGGCATCGAACTGGCCATCCCCGCCGGCTACCAGCTTCAGCCCCTCGCCCAGCCCTACGAGATACTGCGGGCCGTCATGTTCGACGGCAACACGCCGTCCCAGGGCCTGACGCTCGTGGCCATGCCGGTGGGCTCCCCCACCGCCACCGCCGACGAAATCGCCGACTCGATGCTGGCCGACCAACAACAGTCGCTGGTGATCCGCGACCTGCAGATGATAACCAAGGCGACCATGAAGGTGGCCGACATCAACGGCGCCGCCCGCTACTTCAGCTACAAGTTCCGCGGCGAGCCGACGCTGGCGGCGGTGGTTTACTTCATCCGCCAGGCGCCCGATAGCGCCAGCCGCATCTGCTACATCCTCAGCGTCGAGGCGCAAGCCAACCGCAAGTCCGAAGTCCTGCCCGCACTGGGCGATGTGGTCAAGACCGTCCAGTTCCTGCCGCTCCAGCGGCCCATTGACATCAAGCTCCACCTGGGCCAGAAGGTCGAAAGCGAAGACGGCCTCCTCTCCCTCCGCGTGCCGGAAGGTTGGTTCGTCAATTCGGACGCGAGCGGCCTGGAGATCGCTCAGATGGACTTCACCAGGAATACTCCGACGCTCTTCGCCCATATCGTAGTGGATGATGTTGCGCCCCAGGGTGACGCCAACGCCGTGGCGGCCAAGTGCATCGCCAGGTTCAAGACCGCCACCGCCGCCGACGAGATGGAAGGCAAGGTGCTGGGCCAGACCACTTCCCTCCTGGCGGGCCTGCCGGCTTGCCAACTGGTCATGGAGCAGCGGGGCCAGCCGCGGGCGACCAGTGCCCCAACCACAGCCGCCGCGGGCGCAACCACGGCCCCCGCGACCGTCCCGGCCAGTTCACCTGCCACCGCCCCCGCCGCCGATGCGGACAAGTTCAATGTCGTCATCGTGCAGCGCGTCGTGGTCTTGCCCGAATCGCTCGCGGCGGGCGGGCATAAGAGCCTCTCGCTGATCCTGATCTGCCAGGAGGCCAAGCCCGAGGCGGCAGAGGCGGCCATGAACACGCTGGCCGAGGGATTCGAGCTTCACCCCGAAAAACTCGCAGCCACCCAGCCGACCCCCGCGCCAGGCAACGTGGCCCCGGCGAAAAAATAGCTTGCGCCCTCTCGATTGTTGGAGTAGAAGGAGTCCAAGCGGACGTGAATAATTGGTGATTCCGCGCTTGAGGGAGAATCTATGAGTTTCGAGAATCAGGTAATTAATGATGATTGTGTAACTTGGCTTGCCAAGCAGAAAGAGCCGTTCGCTGACCTGATCTTTGCCGATCCCCCCTTCAATATTGGCTACAAGTACGATGTTTATGACGACAGAAAGCAATACCGCGAGTATCGCCAATGGACCTTCAAGTGGATGAGGGCCTGCGCCCAGGTGCTGAAGCCCCACGGGAGCTTCTGGATAGCCATAGGAGACGAATACGCCGCTGAAGTCCGGTTCATTGCACGACGGCTGGGGCTCACTCTGAGAAACTGGATCATCTGGCATTATACCTTTGGGCAGAATACGCGGATGAAGTTTGCCCGATCACACGCTCATCTTTTCTATTTCACCAAGAGCCAAGAGAACTTCACCTTTAATCCTGAAGCAGTCGCAGTCGCTTCCGATCGGCTCAAAGAGTACAACGACAAACGTGCAGCTCCATTAGGCAAGGTTCCTTTCGATGTATGGATCGACTTCCCCCGAGTCTGCGGCACCTTCTCTGAACGAGAGGGCTGGCATCCATGCCAGATGCCTGAGGGGCTATTGTCGCGAATTGTGCGGGCCTGCACCGACATTGGCGACAGGGTGTTAGACCCCTTTGCTGGGAGCGGAACAACGCTGGTAGTAGCCAAGAAACTTCGGCGGACTTTCACGGGGATAGAGCTCTCCGAGCAATATGTCGAGGGAATTGAAGAGAGAATAAAAAAGACCGTTGCCGTCTCCTCCGTGGGGACGACTCCGAGAACATGGACTCCAGCGGAGAGGGAGTTGCTTGCTTCCCTCTACGTAGAAAACGCGATACCCTCGGAACAGCTTCACAAGCACATGAACCTCTGGGTGACATTTGTCCAGCAGTTCAACCTGCGGATATACAACGTCGTCGCTGGTGAACGCGAGCCTGATGAAATATGGAGCCAACTTGAACGGATGCGAAAGTCAGGCAAACTAGGGCGGGTTAGGGTCCATGCCTCTGTGGCGACGACCGGGGACTTAGAAGCGCCATTGATACCTGCAAAAGAACTGGAGCGAATGAGGCGGGTTCAGCCTAACGACAACACCAAGAAACGATCAAAGTGACAAGGGGAACAACATGGATGGCCTAAGCAGGGCGCACCAAGAACATGTCGTAGAGTTGCTACAAAAATCCACCGTGGCGAGAGACTCGCTTCCGTACACGGACGAGTTCCAGCAACTGAAAACTGAATTCTTTGACAGGACGTTCAAGAACGTCACTGATGCCGAGTTCTGGAACATCTTGGTGACTGTCGGAAAGAAAGGCGGAGTCAGGGGAAAACCGCGAACCAGTATTGCACCGTCGTTAGCTGAAGACAATCAGAGGCTCCTCCTCTCGCTCATGCCGGTACCAATTGGAGAACGGGATAGATTGCCCTACTCGAAAGCACTGGACAGACTGGTACAGCAGTTTAGCTCCACAGCCGGCACGAACCTCACCCACCGTGAAATCTGGTTGGCAATCTTGAGTTTGGCGAAGTGATGATTGGGGTATAGGGCCGGAAACAGCACGCTGCGGGCGTCGCGGCGCGTGGGCAAGGGCCGAACGAAGCGTGCCACGGGGAAATCGCCCCAGGCCGGCCCCCTATTCAGATGACGGGATGTCGGCTGGAGCGGATGTTGCGCCCGGCAAGGTAGCCGGTTCCAATTCCGGTATGGAGGCAGGTTCTGCCGCCGGCGCGGAGGTCGGTTCTTCTGCCGGCAGGGGCGCCGGTTCTGCCACCGTCGCGGCGGTCGGCTCTGTTGCCAGGACAGGCGCCGATTCTATGGCCGGCGCATAGGCCGGTTCCGTTGCCGGCGCGGTGGCGAGCGTGGCCGCGGAGGCCGAGGCGGGTTCAGCGGCTGGCACAGGGACAGGCTCCGCGACCGGCGCCGAGGTCGGCATCGTCGCGGGCAGGCGGACCTTAACGACTCTTTGAGCGGAGAAGGTCTTGCCCGTCAGGTAGTCGACAAACTCCGCGCGGACGGTGATCTCTCCGTGGGCAGGGAGGCTCTGCCAGGGGCAGACAAAGCTGAACTGCGCGCCGCCGATCATCGCGTTGGACCAGTTCTTCCCGATCTCGTCGACGCCGAAGCGACACTCGCCGATGAGGTTTTCGCCGGTTGGGGCGGCCAAGTCGTAGATCTGAATTTTCACGTCCCCGGCAGCCTTGAGCGTGCTGCCCTGCGCATCGACAGGCCGAAGATAAACCTTGACGGCTGCGTCGCCCTCGCTGCCGTGCAGCGCCACGCCGCCGCTGTAGCGGCCTATCTCGATACCCGTGACGTAGAAGAGTTTCTCCAGCCGCCGAGGCCCCAGGCCTCGCAACGTCTGAAGGTCCGTGTTCTGGCGCCCGATGGTGTCCAGCAGTTCCTGGTTCTGGCGCACCAAGTCGCGGTCCTTCTGCTGCGTGTCGAGCCACTGCTGGTTGAGCCGCTCGAACTTGGCCGCGGGAACAGTGGGTTGGCAGCCGCCCAAAATCGACAGCGCCAAGCTCAAGGCCGCCGATGCCAGTGCCGCGCCGCGCATCACTCCACCTTATCCTCGGGTTTGACCGGTGCTGGGACAGGCATGCGCTCCAGGATACGATCGACGCAGCCGTATTGAACCGCTTCGCCCGCGTCGAGCCACTTGTTGCGGTCGCAGTCGCGTTCGATGGTCGCGATGGACTGGCCGGTGCCCTCGGCCAGGATTTCATAGAGCCGGCGACGCAGGCGAATAATCTCGCGGGCCTCGATGTCCAGGTCGGTGGCCGGGCCTTCCAGCACGCCGTGAATCAGCGGCTGGTGGATCAGGACGCGGCTGTTGGCCAGGATGTGCCGCTTGCCCTTGGCCCCGCCCACCAGCAGCACCGCCGCCATTGATGCGGCCATGCCCACGCAGTAGGTGGACACCGGCGGACGGATGAACTGCATGGTGTCCAGGATCGCCAGGCCCGACGAAACGTTACCGCCGGGCGAATTGATATAAAGATGAATGTCGGCGTGCGGGTCTTCGTTGCTCAGGAACAGCAACTGGGCCACGATGATGTTGGCCATGTCGTCGTCGATGCCGCCGCCCAGGAAAACGATACGGTCCTTCAGCAGGCGGCTGTAGATATCGTAGCTGCGCTCGCCGCGGCCGGTCTTTTCGATCACGATCGGCACGAGATGCTGGTTCTGTGTCATGAGCCTTTCCCTTTACCTGGGCAACCGATTCACTTTCTCTTGGCCGGACCGGCCGGCTTATCCAGGATATCGTCGATGATGCCGTAGTCCTTGGCCTCCTGCGGCGTCATGTAGCGGTCCCGCTCGGTTTCCTGCTCGATGAGCTTGACGTCCCGGTTGGTGTGCTTGGCCAACAGGTCGTTCAGCAGCCGCTTGGCCTTGAGGATCTCCTCGGCCTGGATCACGATGTCGCTGGCCTGGCCCGTCACGCCGCCCCAGGGCTGGTGGATCATGATCTTGCTGTGGGGCAGGGCGAACCGCTTGTTCTTGGAGCCCGAGGCCAGGATCATCGCCGCGCCGCTGGCGGCCTGTCCGACGCAGAAGGTCGCGATCGGGCAGGTCATGAACTGCATGGTGTCGTAGATGGCCAGCGTGTCGTCGACCGAACCGCCCGGAGAATTAATGTACAGACTGATCTCGCGGTCGGGGGACTTGTCCTGGAGCTCCAGCAGCCGCATGATCAGCCCGCCGGCTGAGCCGTGGTTGATGTCGCCCCACAGGAACACGATGCGTTCCTCGGCCAGCCGCTCTTCGAGCGTCATTTCCCGCCGCCCGACATACTCGCGGCTGTTGGCCTGGACAGCGTGGTTGTTCTGTCTATTCATAGCTTGCTCCCAAACGCCTTGGTGCATCATTTTATCGTCTTTCCAAGCGGGCAGCTTATTCGTCGGAGGACTTTTCCTCTGCGCTCTTCTTCTTGGCCTTCTTGGCGGACTTGGGGGCCTTGGCCGACTTCTTTTCCTTGGCCGGAGCCTTCTCCTCGCCCGCCGGCGCTTCAGTCGCCTCGGTCACCTCGGCCTTGGCCAGCAGGTTGTCCAGCACCCTGGCCTCGCGAAGGGAATCGGCCAGGGCTTCCAGCGAGCCGTCCTGTCCCAGTTCCTGGCGCAGACGCTCGGGACGGCGCCCCTGCTCGGCGGCCATCTGGGCGATGCGAGCGTTGACTTCGCCCTCGTGGACCTCGACCTTCTGGTCGTCGGCGATCTTCTTGAGGATGAAGGAAAGCTTCATCTCGGTCTTGGCCTGCTCGGTAGCGGCGGCCTGCAACTCCGTCAGCCGCTCGTTGATCTGCTCCTGCGGCACGCCGCGGTACATCAGTTCGACGTAGCGGCGCTGGAGCACGCGGGCGGCATAACGGGCGGCGGCCCCTTCGGGCAGCTCGAACTTCGCGCTGTCCAGCAGGTACTTGCACACCTGGTCGCGCAGCGACTGCTGGGTCTCGGTCTCGATCCGCTGCTTCATGCGGACGTTGATGTAGTCCCGCACCTCGGACAGCGACTCAAAGCCCAGGCTCTTGGCGAACTCTTCGTTCACTTCCGGCAGGACGCGCCGGCGGATGTCGGACAGTTCGATCTCGACGGTCAGTTCCTTCTCGCGCCATTCCTCGTTGGGATGGGCCGCGGGCGCCTTGACCTTCAGCGTGGCCTTCTGGCCGGCCTTCTTGCCCGCCAGCGCCGTGCCCAGGTCCACCAGCGGCAGGCCTTCGACCTGGCCCGGCGCGACGCGGAGGTTCAGGCCCGGACGCTCGACGGTGGCGATGCCTTCGCCGCTGATCTTCGCGCCGGCCAGCACCGTGTCGCCTTCAGCGGCCGGCGAATCGGTGGGCTCGAACCTGGCGCGGCTGACGCGAAGCTGTTCGAGGTACTCGTCGACGCGGGCGTCGGTCATCTCCAGCTTCTGGCGCGTGACCTTGATGCCCTCCAGCGCGGGCAGCTCGAACTCGGGCATCACCTCAATCTCGAAGCTGAACGTCATGTCACCGCTGTCGGGCAACTGGATCTTGTCCAGGTCGATCTGCGGCTCGCCCAGCATCTTCAATTCGCTCTTCTCCAGCGCCGGCGCAATGGCCTCGGAGATCATCGCGTTGCGGACATCCTCGCCGATCTCCTTGCCGAACCGCTTCTCGATGAGCCGCCGCGGGGCATGGCCGACGCGGAAACCCGGGATCTGGGCCGAGTGACTCAGCTCGCCGAACATCTCGGCGAACTTGGCGTCGATCCGGGCCCGGGGGACCGTGATGGATATCTTCTTCTTGAGCGTCCCGGCGTCCTGAACGTCCACGATGTTCTCGGGCAACGCGGGCTTGGTTTCCTGCTCGCTCTGGCTGGTCTCGTTGGCGGCTGATTGCTGAGGGTTCTTCTCGTCGGGCATGGCTGCACTAGCTCCCATTCGGGTTCACCGCGACCAGGCGCGCCAACGTGACGCGCCCCCGGCGGCTTTTATTTTGCCCCCCCCGCTCCGGCGACTCTATCGGTCGCGGGAGTTCAGGACTGCAAACTCTATGCAATCGCGTCCCGCCAGTCAACATGCAAGCGTCGTATTCTCAGAGCAAACGCCTCCCAAAAGAGCTTAGCCGCGAATTACAATTACGCAGATTACGCGAATTCAAAGAGGTAAAGAACTGGCAGTAAGGCTGGAAAAATTGGTAGGGCGTGCAACTTATTGCACGCGGAATGAAGCTTATGAGTTTTTCGCGGCTGTCTTCGCGGAATTCGCGGCTGATTTCTTGTTACCACCCTACTTCACTTTCAGGTGCGATGGCCCTGGGCGTAATCTTGTAGCGTCTCGCGCCGCTGGCCGGGAACGTCGCGCGGCAAGGACAAGCCTCGACCACAAGAGCCTCTCGCGATGTCGCGCTGCGCGCGGCGAGCGACGAGAAAATTTCGCGACACGATGCGCGGCGCGCCGCATCGCGCGATCGTCACCTCGACGGATGCGCCGCGCGAAGATTGTCGCGTCGCGCGAGCGTTAAAGTTTTTTCGCGTCGACCTCGACCGTTCACTCTCGCGATAACGGCCCGCCGCAAGGCAACGAGCGGCGATTCTAACCCTATAAAACAAGGCTCAAACAAACATGTATTTGCGAAGATGTGATTCGGGCCGGGCCTCTCGTGATCCTCTCGCGTCGTCGCAACTTCCGCGACGCTCGCAAGAAAGACTCAACCCGCGCGGATAAATTTGTCGAGAAAATGTGTATCAGCGCTTGCATGAGGCGCTGGCATACGAGTAAAAAAAACGTATGGACGTGCTTTACAAGACATGGGCTGAAGAGAAACCGACCGAAAGGAGGTGAATCGAATGGCCAAGAAAGCTAAGAAAGCAGCGAAGAAGGCAAAGAAAGCAGTGAAGAAGACCGGGAAGAAAGCCAAGAAATCCAAGAAGTAACCGCCGATGGACTTCGACGGTTCTTTTCGCCGGGAACGGCGGAGAGAAAAAATTGCAGCAGGCGCCCCTAGCCACGGCGGCGCCTGCTGTGTTTTTAGGCGCTTGTCATCTCCCCGCGCACCTTTATAATGCCCCCCGTGCGCACCATCGCAGTCATCAATCAGAAGGGCGGGGTGGGAAAGACCACCACCGTGGTCAATCTCGGGGCGGCCCTGGCCGAGGCGGGTCGGCGCGTCTGCCTGCTGGACATGGACCCCCAGTCCCACCTGACGCTGCACCTGGGGATCGAGCCGGGCAACGGCCAGCGGAGCATGTACGACCTGCTGACCGATGAAGTAGCCGTCCCGGATGCCGCCGTTATGGTGGCTGAGCGACTCCACCTGGTGCCGGCCGACATCGACCTGGCCGCCGCCGAAGTCGAACTGGTCGGCACGGTCGGGCGCGAGCAGATCCTTCGCGACCGCCTCGCAACGGCCGACCTGCCCTACGACCTGGTCATGATCGACTGCCCGCCGAGCCTGGGACTGCTGACCCTCAACGCTCTGGCCGCCGCCGACGACGTGCTCATCCCGCTCCAGCCGCACTTCCTGGCCCTCCAGGGATTGGGCAAACTGCTGGAGACCGTCGCCCTGGTGCAAAAGCGGATCAACCCGCGGTTGAAGGTTCTGGGCGTGGTCCTGTGCATGTACGAAAGCACCGCCCGCCTGACGGGCGAAGTGGTGGCCGACCTGCGAGGATTCCTCGACGCCTCCCGCTCCGGCGAAAGTCCCTGGTCGCAGGCGCGCATCTTCGAGTCGGTCATTCGCCGCAACGTCAAGCTGGCGGAGTGCCCCTCCTACGGCAAGACGATCTTCAAGTACGAGCCCAGCTCCAACGGCGCCGCCGATTACGCCCGGCTGGCGACGGAGTTCCTCTCCCAGTTGAATGGCGCAGCCCCGGTTGAAGGACCGGCGAACCCGGCCGAGGCGACAGCGCCGCGGGAAACTCCGGCTGCGGAAGAATTGCCCACGCACAGCGAGTCCGCCGAGCCCGCAAACGCGACGCACTCAATCGCGCCGCCATCAAGCCATTCGGCCGACGCCAGCCCTCCGCACAGCGACCCTGATCCATCATGACGACGCGCTCTTCATTCCTTCGCCGACACAAGAAGGCCGTCCTGGGCGCCCTCGTCATCGCCTGGATATTGGCCCTGCTGGCCACGCACCTGCCGGGGCGCGACCTGCCACCAGGCCTGCTGAACCTGGGCGACACCGTGCTGCACTCGGTTGGTTTTTTCTGCCTGGCGAGCCTGTTCTGGCTGACCCTGGCCGCCTACAACGTCCGCCTGGCCCATCGCGTCACAACGGTCCTGTGCGCAATGATGATCTATGCGGCGGTTGACGAAACCACGCAGGCCTGGGTCAACCGATCCCCCGAAGTGGCCGACTGGCTGGCCGATGTGACCGGCGTGCTGCTGGCGGTGACGATCCTGGAAGTCGGCCGCCGCCTCGTCTTCGGGCCCCAGCATCGTGTCCAAGCCCCGCCCAATCCCTACCAGCAGCATCCGTTCTAACGTGTCGGCGCGTCGGCGCGACTTGACATTTCGGCGGCAAGAAGCTACTGTCGCTCGCACTCTGGAAGCAAGTGAGCAAGGGATGGCTATGTCCAAGGCTGGGCCTCTGAGCGTGGCGGTGATCGGCGTGGGCGGGTTCGGCGGCTTTACGCTGCAAGGCCTGCTCGCCAGCGATCGCGTCAAGGTCGTGGGGGTGGCCGACAAGAACGCCTCTGCCGCCGAAAAGGCCGGCCGCGCCGCCGGCGTGCCCAGCTACAGCGACAATCGCTCCCTCCTGGCCGAGACCAAACCACAGGCGGTCTACCTGGCCGTTCCGCCGCCGGCGTGCGCCGAACTCATCGCCGCCTGCGCCGAACGCGGCATCCACGTCTGGAAGGAACCCCCCCTGGCCCGCGACCTCGACGAAGGCCTGGCCATCGTGCAGCAGATGGAAAAGGCTGGGCTCAAGCTGGCCGTCGGAACCCAGCGGCGTTTCGCGCCGGGCTATCGCAAGGCCTGGGACCTTCGCGGCGAACTGGGGCGCGTGTTCCTGGCCCGCAGCCATTACTTGTTCAATTGGGGGCCGGAACTTCGCTGGCGAGGCGACAAGGCCACCGCCGGCGGAGGCGCCCTGCTGGAATTGGGCTACCATCCCATCGACCTGATGGTCTGGCTGCTGGGACTGCCCGACGAGGTGTACGGCTCGACCGCGCGCAGCAACATGGGCGGGGGCGGCCAGTCGGTCGACCGCCAACTGGCCGTCTACGACACCGAGGACACCGCCGCGGCCATCCTGCGCTACAGTGTCGGCTCGATGGCCACCGTCGTGACCACGCGATCCTCCGGCCCGGTCAGCGAGGAACTCAGCCTCCACGGGCGATCCGGCTCGATCACGGCCAACAGCGAGTGGTGCATGCTGCGCGACCCGGACGGCAAGGTTCTCGACAGCGTCAAGAGCGACATCGGCCCCGCCGACCTGTTCCGCCTCCAGGCCGAGGCGTTCGCCCAGGCCATCGCCGACGGCGGCAGCTACGAATGCTCGGGCAGGGAAAACCTCCTGAACCTGGCGGTGATCGAGGGGATCTATCTTTCCGACCGCACCTGCCAGCCCGAAAACCCTCTGCGACTGCTGACCTCCCGCGGCCTGAGCCTGGAAGAATGCCTCCAGCATCGGCCCATCGACACATCCCTCCCGCCCACGACGATCGAGTAGCGGGTTCCGCCCCATGCGTTCCTCGGGGCAGCAAGCGCGCGGAACCCGGCCGATGCCGCTGCCAGGAACCATTCCCAAAATGTTCCACGTGGAACAATCAACATTTGTGCGCGCAAATGGCTGATCCTGGCAGGATGGTAAATCGCGAATTATCCCGCGTTTTCACTGCGTGCGGAGGCAAGTGATCGTCTATCGCGCGCATACCACGGCGCGCGATCCCCCGCTGCCCGCGCCGCGATTGTTGCGCAGGCGCGCTGTTCGCCAGACCTGACACGCCGCGACCAAGCCACCCGCCACAGGAATTGACGCCGACCCCAAAACGGAGTAACCTTCCCTCATGCCCGGAATACAGAAGAATGTCGCCGCGCCGCACGGCGCACGATTTGGGGGCCGACCATGAGCAAGACCTTTGAGCAGGGCCAGGCCGAAGTCGCCGCCTTGTGCAAATACTTCGCGAAGAATCAAGCCGCTTTCGGCGCGCCGGGCAGAAAAGAAGCCCATGTCCGCCAAGACCTGATCGACCCGTTCTTTCGCGCGCTGGGATGGGATGTCGGCAACGCCGCCCGCGTCGCCCCGCAATATTGCGAGGTCATCGTCGAGGACAGCCTGGACATCGAAGGCCAGCAGAAGGCCCCCGATTACACCTTCCGCGTCGGCACCTTGCCGAAGTTTTACACCGAAGCCAAGAAGTGCGGCGTCAACATCTTCGCCGATCCCGCCCCGGCCTACCAGTTACGGCGGTACGGATGGAGCGCCAAGGTGGCCGTTTCCATCCTGACCGATTTCGAGGAACTGGGCGTTTACGACTGCACCCTGCGCCCGCGACCCGGCGACAAGGCCAGCCACGCTCGCATACTCTACTTCCGATTCGACGAATACCCCGACCGCTGGCGCGAACTGTGGGATATCTTCTCGCATGAGGCCGTCTGGTCCGGGGGCTTCGATCAATACGCCGCCTCCAAACGCAAGAGAGGCACGTCCGAAGTGGACGTGGAATTCCTGAAGGAAATCGAGGGCTGGCGGGATGCGCTCGCCCGCAATCTGGCCCTGCGCAACGCGAAACTCTCCAGCGACGAACTGAACCGGGCCGTGCAACTCACCATCGACCGTATCGTATTCCTTCGCATGGCCGAAGATCGCGGCCTTGAACCCTGCGAACAGCTTTTGTCCCTGTGCGGGCAGGCCGATATCTACGCCGGTTACATGAAGCTCTGCCGCAAGGCCGACGACAAGTACAACTCCGGCCTGTTCCATTTCCAGAAGGAAGCCGACGTAACCGAAGCCCCCGACAACATCACGCCTCGCCTGGCCGTCGATGACAAGGTTTTCAAGCCGATCCTGCAAAGCCTCTACTTCACCCACGGCAGCCCCTACGAATTCAAGGTCCTGCCCGTCGAAATCCTGGGCACGGTCTACGAGCGCTTCCTGGGCAAGGTCATCCGCCTGACGCCCGGCCACCAGGCCAAAATCGAGGAAAAGCCCGAAGTCCGCAAGGCCGGCGGCGTCTACTACACCCCGGCCTACATCGTCGATTACATCGTCCGCCAGACCGTCGGCCGCCAGATCGAGGGCCAAAGCCCGGCCCAACTGGCCGGCAAGGGCAAGGGCTCCGGGCAAAAGACCTTCCGCGTCCTGGACATGGCTTGCGGGAGCGGGTCTTTCCTGCTGGGGGCCTACCAGTGCCTTCTGGACCATTGCCTGAAATGGTACATCGACAACGGGCCGGAAGGCTTCCCCAAGGCCGTGTGTGCCGCCCGCGCGGGCGACTGGCGGCTGACCATCGCCGAGAAAAAGCGGATTCTGCTGGCCCACATCTTCGGCGTCGATATCGACCCCCAGGCCGTGGAAGTGTCCAAACTGTCGCTGTTGCTGAAAGTGCTGGAAGGCGAGTCGGCCGAAACCATCGGCAACACCATGCGGCTTTTCCATGAGCGAGCGTTGCCGAATCTTTCGGACAATATCAAGTGCGGCAATTCCCTCATCGGCCCGGACTACTTTACCGGCCGGCTGATACCCGACGCCGAAGAATTCGCCCGCGTCAATGCCTTTGACTGGAAGCAAGCCTTCCCCGCCGCCATGAAGGCCGGGGGATTCGATTGCGTCATCGGAAATCCGCCGTATGGTTATGGGTTCAAAGAGAACGACCGAGAATATCTAACGCAGCTTTACAAGACATTTGTTTGGCGCGGCGAAAGTTACATGATCTTCATTGAGCGTGCGCACACGCTTCTCTGTGAAGGTGGAACGTTTGGTTACATCATACCCGATACCTACCTGAATCTTGGTTTCACCAACGCCCTGCGAGAATTCCTGCTGAAATCTGTCGAGACGAGTAGAGTTGTTGTCCTGCCGACTGACGTATTCGCCGACGCGGTTGTAGATACGACGCTGCTTTTTTCGCGAAGAAATGTCCCCGCCGCGGCGCACGAAGTGGAAGTAGTCATTTACCCCCGCAAGGTCTGTGCCGATGGCCTTGGGGCGCCAACCCGGCAATTCACCGCCCGCGCTGCCGATTGGGTTTCAGCCGGTGCATTCCTGGTACATGCCGGACCAAAAGACGTTTCAATCCTCAAGAAAATGGAATCGAAGCGAAAGAGGATTGGCGACATAGGCAAGATTTCCTACGGAATCAAGGTCTATCAGGTTGGGAAGGGAAATCCGCCGCAGAGTAGCGACGTTCGCGACGAAAAGCCTTTTACTGCCGCAAGTCACCGTAACCGGCAATTCCTACCATTTTATGACGGCAAGCATATTGCCCGCTATCAACTGGTATGGAGAGAAGACAACTGGCTGAAATACGGTCCCTGGGTAGCCGAGCCACGATCCCCAGAACAATTTGAGGGCGAGAAGATACTTATTCGCAAGATCGTCGGCAAGACCCTAATTGCCACATACACGCCTGATACGTCATACTGTAATACATTGCTTTATGTGCTTAAGCGACGCGCTGGGGAAGATTGGAACTACCGCTACGTCCTGGGCGTGTTGAACTCCAGGTTATTTGGCTGGTACATCCGCAGTAAGCTTCAAATAAGCGCCACTGACACATTCCCGCAAATTTTGATCCGTGACATTCTGTCACTGCCTATCGAGAAAGACAACAACGCGAGCGACAAGATAGCCGCGACTGTCGATTCGATGTTGTCGATGCACAAGCAGCTTGCGTCGGCCAAGGGTGAATCCCAGCGTGGCGCGATCCAGCGTCAGATTGAAGCGACCGACGCTGAAATCGACCGGCTGGTATATGACCTGTATGGCTTGACGAAAGAGGAAATCGCGATTGTGGAAGGGACCATCGCGTAGGCCGGGTGGTCCGCAGGACCGCTGAGAACTTAGCCGGGGCCGTGAGGCCCCGGAAGGCGTCCTCTTTGTCGCTCAAGCCCCGGTGGGGCGAAAGAAATCCTACCGGCCCGTCGGGCCTTGTGTTCCTGGGCCAGCCACCGGGGCCTGACGGCCCCGGCCAAATCCTTCTCGGCCCTTCGGGCCTACCGGTGAGCAAGTTACACGCAGGAGAGACTAATCCGTGGTATTCCGCGTGCAATGAAACGGCCCACACTACGAACTACGACCTGTTTTTCGCAGGCCGGCAGGCCCGCCCCACATCACTTAAGATGCTTTCCGCCGCCTCAGGATCGCCAGGCCGCCGAGGGCCAGCAGCGACAGCGTGGCGGGTTCGGGAACAACGTCCCACCCAATCAAGTCAAGTGCGGCGAGATCATTGTTGGAGATGGACAGTAGTTCGCCGGCCGCGGCCGTCGGATCCAAGATCCCGATGCCCAAGTTGTCCTTCCAGTGGGAAGCTTGCCTTCCGTCGCCGTAGTATTGGCCGGTGGACATCAACGCGGAACCGTCGCCGTGGTAGAACGATTGCGATCCCCCTGGGACAAGATCGCGCGGCGTGGTCGTAAAATCGAACCCGCTGCCCAAGTCGCTGGTCAAAAATCTGAAGTAGTCGAGCGGCCGGGGCCAGACGTCCGTGGCGACCTGGCCGTTGTGGAGCACGGAATCCACATAATCTTCCTCGCTGACGAACCCGAGGTTGTGGCCGATTTCATGCACGGCTATACCCTCGAAGTCATAGGCGCCGGGGGTAATACCGTCGCTCGCGTCAAAGTCCCAGGAGAAATTGCTGGAGAACGTGATGCTGCCGTCGCTGCCGCTGTAGGCCCCGCCCAGGGCCTTGTAGTTGGCGCTGGTCAGCCAGGACGTGCCATCCAGGGCAAAACCCGATGGTAAACGGACGGACAACTGCGAGGATGTAGGCAAGTTCGGCAACAGCGACAGTTCTCGCGGCTTGCCTTCCACGCCTCCGGCGACCAGGTTCCGCACGGTGTCATAGCCGCCCGCCAACATCGTCGAACTGCTCTGGCCAAGGATACCGGAACCCAGCGGCTGGTAATCCAGATTCAGGTTTATCGTAACCGGATCTCTAAGCACGTCCGCCCACCGCTGCGCGGCCCGCTGAAAGGCCGCTTGCGCCTGTAAGTTGCCCGACAGCCCTGACCCGTAAGTGAGGCCGAAAGCGGCGTTATTGGCAATAAGGTCTTCACGCGGAGTCAGGCCGATCGGTTGGCTGGCCGCCTGAAGGACATCTCCGCACATGGAAAACTCGTGAACAATAACCGGTTCCGCGATTGCCTGTGGAACAAAGAGCAAAACCGCAAGGCATAACACAGCCGCCGGCTTAATGACGGCAGATCCCTTCCTTATCATCTCGCTTCGCCTTCCTTTCGCGCTCCATGCTCCTGATAGTCCGTGACGACGACGCGGGAAGCGCCGCGCGTAGCGGACTCTTATATGGACAATGGAGTATCGGCCGAGCGGCCTTTGAGGCAGGGGCGTTTAAGCGAGAACGCTGCCCTGCCCTCGACGTGGATCGCCCGCCTGCGCTCCCCAGGCGGGTGTCGAAGCACGGATAGACTACCGCGCTCGCGCCGTTGCGCCTAGAGGGAAACCAGCTTATTTCGGCGGATACGAACGCCCGCGACAAGAGTTACATCATGACTTAAGCGGCCATGAACCGCCGCCGGAACGCTTCCAGGATCTGGCAAGTTCGGCTGAGCCTGATTGTTTTCACCCGTTTTGGGGATTGTCTTGACCAGTTGATGGACAGTGTTTATCCTTCCTGTCCACGATTGTCCAATAGTGATGCGTTTTGAGAGGATAAGGCCGATCATGATAGTGGGCGTTCGAGCAGCGGCAGAGCTTCTGGGCGTCTCTGAGAAGACGGTCTACCGCTGGGTCAGCCAAGGCAAGCTCCCAGCCTACCGGGTGAACGAGCAGTATCGCTTCAACCGGGCCGAACTGCTGGAGTGGGCCACCTCCCAGCGGATCAACGTCTCGGTGCGGATTCTGGAAGAGCCCGAAGACGGCGCGTGCGTGCCCAGTCTGGAGCAGGCCCTGCGTGCGGGCGGAGTGTTCTACCGCCTGGAGGGCAATGACAAGTTGTCGGTCCTGCACTCGGTGGTGGAGGTCATGCCCCTGCCCGAAGAGGTGGATCGCTCGTTCTTGGAGCAGGTGCTGCTGGCGCGCGAGGCGGTGGCCTCGACGGCCATCGGCGACGGCATCGCCATCCCGCACGTCCGCAACCCCATCGTGCTGCACATTCCCTACCCGATGATCGCGCTGTGCTTCCCCGAGCACTCGGTGGACTTCGGCGCCTTGGACGGCAAGCCGGTGCATACGCTGTTCACCATTGTCAGCCCCACGATCAAGGGGCACCTGGGGCTGCTGTCCCGCCTGGCCTTTGCGCTGCACGACAAGGAGTTCAGCGACGTGCTGCTGGCCCAGGGTTCGCGCGAGGCGCTGTTCCAGCACATTCGACGGATCGATGACATGATCGCCCAGCACACCAGCCCGGCAGGAGCGCAGTAGACGTGTATCTGTTTACATCTGCGTTGGCGGTGCTGGTCCTGGGCGGCTTGGCGTGCCTGCTGCTGGGGCGTCGGAAGATCGCCTCGCATGTCGGCGCGGCGGCGGCCCTGGCTGGCTCGGCCACCGCGATGGTCGCGAGCCTGCTGGTTCTGCTTGGCCGCTCGGCGGGCGAGCTGACGCTGGCCTGGCCCATCCCCTTCGGTTCCTTCCGCGTGGGCATGGACGGCCTGTCGGCCTTCTTCGCCGTCACTCTCTCGCTGATCACTGCCCTGGCGGCCGTCTACGGTGTCGCGTACCTGCGGCCGTTCCGCGCGAGCAGTCCCTCGAAGAACCTCGGGGCCACCTGGTTCTTCTATAACCTGCTCACCGCGAGCATGCTGCTGGTGGTGGCCTCCCGCAACGGCGTGCTGTTCCTGCTGGCCTGGGAGATTATGTCCCTGGCGTCCTTCTTCCTGGTGATGTTCGAGGACGAAAAGCCGGCCACCCTCTCAGCCGGCTGGGTCTACCTGGTCGCCACGCACCTGGGGACGGCCTTCCTGCTGGCGTTATTCGTGCTCATGAGCGGGCCGTCCATGGACTTCGCGGCCATGCCCGCCGGCTCGGCCGGGCTGGCCAACGCGTGCTTCCTGCTGGCCGTGGCAGGCTTTGGGACCAAGGCCGGCTTTGTGCCGCTGCACGTCTGGCTGCCCGAGGCGCATCCGGCGGCCCCTTCGCACGTCTCGGCGGTGATGAGCGGCGTGATGATCAAGCTGGGCATCTACGGCCTGCTGCGGACGCTGACGCTCCTGCCGGCCTCGCCGGCCTGGTGGGGCTGGACGCTGGTGGGCATCGGGGCGGTCTCCGGCATCGGCGGCGTGCTGATGGCGCTGGCCCAGCATGACCTCAAGCGTCTGCTGGCCTATCACAGTGTGGAGAACATCGGAATCATCGCCATGGGGCTGGGCCTGGGGCTGCTGGGCATCAGCACCGGCAACGACCTGGTCGCGGTGCTGGGCATTTTCGGCGCCCTACTGCACGTCTGGAACCACGCCCTGTTCAAGAGCCTGTTGTTTTTGTGCGCCGGGGCCGTCGTGCATGCCACCGGCACCCGCGATATCGAGCAGATGGGCGGGCTAATCAAACGCATGCCGACCACGGGCGCCACGTTCCTGATCGGCTCGGCCTCCATCTGCGGCCTGCCGCCGCTGAACGGCTTCCTCAGCGAACTGGCGATTTACCTGGCGGCGTTTTTCGCGCTGACCGCCCCCTCGGCGGCCAAGACGACCGTCGTGGCCAGCCTGGTGGTGATCGCGTCACTGGCCCTGATCGGCGGACTGGCGGCGGCGTGCTTTGCCAAGGCTTTCGGCGCCGTCTTTCTGGGCCTCTGGCGGAAGGCCCCGGGCGACCACGACATCGCCGCCCACGAAGCGCCCCTGGCCATGCGCGGGCCGATGCTCGTGCTGGCAGGCCTGTGCGTGCTGACGGGACTGGCCGGGCCCCTGGCCATCGCGGCGTTTCTGCCGGCGACTATGTCGGATTCGTCTCTGGCGCTGCAGCCGATCGGCCAGGTGTTCTCGGGCGTCGGCATCGGCGTTTGGGCCCTGCTGGCCCTGATCGTCGGTGTGGCGATCCTGCGCAGGAAGTTGCTCGCAGGCAGGACAGTCACCGCCGGGCCGACATGGGACTGCGGCTACGTCGCTTCTGCGCAGCGAGCCCCGCGCATACAGTACACCGCCTCGTCATTGGCTGCGCCGATTCTATTTCTGTTTCGCTCGATCCTTCGGCCGCGGGTCAAGGTCCGTCCGCCCCAAGGCCTGTTCCCCCAGAATCCATCCGACGCCTCGCTGCACACGCATGTCGAGGACTTCTTCCTGCATCGCGTCTTTGGCGGGCTTTTCGGGGACAGGGGCCTGCTGGCCCGGCTGTCGGGCGCGATGAGGTGGCTCCAGGCCGGGCCCAACCAATTGTACGTGCTGTACGTGGCGCTGGCGATCCTGGCCCTGCTGGTCTGGAAGTTGGGAGGCCGACCATGACACTGCTGGCCCTCGCACATGTGCTGCTGGCACTGGCCGGCGCGCCGCTGCTGCTGGGCGTGATCAATCGCGTCAAGGCGTTCTTCGCCGGGCGGTGCGGACCTCGCCTGCTCCAGCCGTACTCCGACCTGTTCAAGCTCCTGCGCAAAGGCGCCGTCTACAGCCGGACCACCAGTTGGGTCTTCCGCGCCGGCCCGGTCGTGGGCCTGGGCGCGGTGCTGGCTGCACTGGCGCTGGTGCCGCTGGGGTCGATCCCGGCCTTGCTGGCCTTTCCCGGCGACCTGCTGCTCTTTGCCTACCTGCTGGGGCTCATGCGGTTCGTGACGATCCTGGCCGCAATGGACACCGGCTCACCCTTCGAGGGCATGGGCGCCAGCCGCGAGGCCCAATTCTCCATGCTGGCCGAGCCGGCGCTGCTGCTGGGCCTGGCGGCCATCGCGGTGGCCGGCAAGAGCACCTCCCTCAGCGGCATGCTGGGCGGTCTGAGCCTGGGCATCCTGGCCAGCCCGGCCGGGCCGGCGCTGCTCCTGGTGGCCTCGGCGCTGCTGGTGGTCCTGCTGACGGAGAACGCCCGCATCCCGGTGGACGACCCCAACACGCACCTGGAATTGACGATGATCCACGAGGTCATGGTGCTCGACCACGGCGGCGTGGACCTGGGACTCATCCAGTACGCCGCGGCGCTGAAGTTCTGGGCACTGGCGGCAATCTTCGTATCCGTCGCGGTCCCCGTGCGGACGGGCTATCCCCTGGCAGACCTGGCCGTGGGGGCGGGCCTGATGCTGGCGGTGGCGGTGGTCGTCGGGATTATCGAATCGACGATGGCCCGCCTCAGGCTCCTGCGCGTGCCGCAACTGTTGGTGACAGCCTGCGTCCTGTCGGCGCTGGCCCTGGCGATCGTATTGAGGTAACCCCGATGCAGACGGCTTTGGACATATTGAGCGTGCTGCTGGTGCTGGCGAACCTGCGCCTGCTGGGTTCCAGCCGGCTTAGCGCGTGCATCCAGACGGTGGCGATCCAGGCGGTGCTGCTGGGCACGACGGCGATCCTGGCCAACGCCTCCCATCTGGACGTTCGCCTGGTGGCCATCGTGCTGGTCAGCACGGCCCTCAAGGCGGGCGTGCTGCCCTGGCTGCTCCGCCGGGCCCTTCGCGAAAGCGAGGCCAACAAGGAAGTCCAGCCCTTCATCGGCTTCACTCCCTCGCTGCTGGCCGGCGCGGGACTGCTGGGGGTCTGCTTCTTTATCGCCGCGCCGCTGCAGTCCGACGTGATCGGATCGAGCCTGCTGATTCCCGTCTCGCTGTTTACCGTGGTGGCCGGCCTGCTGGTGATCGTTTCGCGCCGCAAGGCCATCACCCAGGTGGTGGGCTACCTGGCCATGGAGAACGGCATCTACGCGTTCGGCATGGCCTTCGCGATCCAGGAGCCCCTGCTGGTGGAAATGGGCGTGCTGCTGGACGTGCTGGTGGCGGTGTTCGTCATGGGCATCATCATCTACCACATCAGCCGGGAGTTTGACCACATGGACACCGACCGGCTGGCGGAGTTGAAGGACTGACGATGATCTGGGCATTGTTGCTGATACCGACGCTGGCGGCTGGGTTGGCCTTCCTCCCCTCGCCGTCTTCCCGCAAGGCTGCGGCCTCCTCTGCGCTGCGACGCGCCCTGCTGCCCGCGGCCGCCGGCTGCCATGCCGCCCTGACCGCGGCGACCTGGGTCTTCCCCCAAGGCCACGCCGCGTCAATCCTAAACGGCTGGCTGGGCCTGGATGCGATCTCGCGGCTGTTCCTGACCGTGACCAGCGCGTTGTTCCTGGCCTGCTCGTTCTACGCCGTCGGCTATCTGCGGCGAGAGCGAGACCTGGGAACAAACCCCGCGGATGCGACGCCCTTTCCACATGCCGCGCCGGGTTCGGACCTGGGCGACGCCCCCGAGGGACGATTCATCGGCTGCCTGTTGCTATTCCTGGCGACCATGACGCTGGTGGCCCTGTCGCGCCACATGGGCCTGCTGTGGGTGGCCGTCGAGGCTACCACGCTGGCCAGCGCCCCGCTGATCTACTACCACCGCAACCCGCGCAGCCTGGAGGCCACCTGGAAGTACCTGCTGATCTGCTCGGTGGGCATCGCCCTGGCGCTGCTGGGCAACTTCTTCCTGGCCGTGGCCGCCAAGGGCTCTTCGCGGGCAGAGGCGGCCAAGGCCACGCACGCGCCGCTCCTGCAGGCGAGGTCTTCCGAGAATTCCGTGGTAATCTCGACGACCACCCAGGCCGCCGAAGCAGCAGATACGAGCCTGCACATGACCCTCGACGACCTGGCCGCTCAAGCCAGGCGGCTTGATCCCGCGTGGCTCAAGGCGGCCTTCTGCCTGCTGCTGGTGGGCTACGGCACCAAGATGGGCCTGGCCCCCATGCACACCTGGCTGCCCGACGCCCATAGCGAGGCCCCGTCGGTCGTCTCGGCCCTGCTCTCGGGGGCGCTGCTCAACTGCGCCTTCCTGGGCATCCTGCGGGCGCACGCGATCGTCTCGGCCGCCGGCATGGGAGCTTTCAGCGGCCAGTTACTGACGATCTTCGGCCTGCTCTCGATGGGCCTGGCCGCCGTGTTCGTCATCCGGCAGTCCGACTACAAGCGGATGCTGGCCTACTCCAGCGTCGAGCACATGGGCGTGCTGTCGCTGGGCGCGGGCCTGGGCGGACTGGCGGGCCTGGGGGCCATGCTGCACGTGGTCAACCACTCCCTGGCCAAGGCGATGCTCTTCCTGCTGGCCGGCAACATCCTGGCCGCCTACCGCACCAAGAAGATCCCGCAGGTTCGCGGCCTGCTCGGAGTCCTGCCCGCCAGCGGCGTGCTGTGGATGGCCGGGTTCCTGGCCATTGTCGGCTCGCCGCCCTTTGGCCTGTTCGCCAGCGAACTGATCATCCTCAAGGGCGCGTTGCAGCAGGGTCGAGTCGCCGTGGCGGTCGGCTACCTGGCTGCGTTGGGCGTGATCTTCGTGGCCATGGCCAGGATCGTGCTGGGCATGACATACGGGCGCGTGGCCGAAGGATCTCCCGCGCTGACTGTGCGGCCGCGAGAGAAACTTCTGGCCGTCCTGCCGTCGCTGGCGCTGGGGGCGGCGGTGCTGGTCCTGGGCCTGTATATTCCCCCCGCGCTGATGCGGGCGCTGGCCGCGGCGGCCCACGCGGTAGGAGTCGACTGATGCCCCTGGCCCGACAAGGACTCGACATTCATAACGCCCAGGCGATCGACCTGGCCGCGTGCCCGACCGTCGATTTCGCCGCCTTTCGCGACGTGGTCCTGCAAGCCCTCGATGATGGCGCGCGCCTGGCGGCCCTGGTCGCCATGCCTCGCGGCGGGAACCACGCCCGCCTGCTGGCCGTGCTCGCGCGGGCCGACGAGGGCCTGCTGTCGGTCCTCTCGTGCGAGGTGGCTGGGGAGTACCCGAGCCTGACGCCCCACTGCCCGCAGGCGCAGGGGTTCGAACGCGAAATCGCCGAGATTCACGGCATCATCCCGCTGGGACATCCCTGGCTCAAGCCGGTCCGCTATCAGCCGAACTCGCGCGGGGTGGCTGCGCCCATCGGCGAGGCTGACTTCTTCGCCATGTCCGGCGAGGAAGTGCACGAGGTGGCCGTCGGCCCGGTACACGCCGGCGTGATCGAGCCGGGCCACTTCCGCTTCCAATGCCACGGCGAGGACGTCTACCACCTGGAGATTTCGCTGGGCTACCAGCATCGCGGTGTCGAACGGGCCCTGCTGGGCGGGCCTGACAAACGCACGCGGCACTACATCGAGACGCTCTGCGGCGACACGACCGTCGGCCACGCGACGGCCTGGTGCCGCGCGACCGAGTCGCTCTCCCGCGTCCGAGTCCCGTTGCGGGCACAGGCCCTCCGCGGCATCGCCGCTGAGTTGGAGCGACTGGCCAACCACATCGGCGACCTGGGCGCACTGGCCGGCGACGTGGGCTATCTGCCGACGATGAGCTACTGTGGCCGCCTCCGTGGCGACGCCCTCAACATGACCGCCCTGCTCTGCGGCAACCGCTTCGGCAGGGGCCTGCTGGCCCCCGGCGGCGTGGCCTGCGACATCGATCAGGCGGTGGCCGAGGATCTGCTCGTGCGGCTGGCCGCACTGGAGGCCGACTCGCGCAGCGCGATCGAGCTGATGTTCCGCGCGCCGTCGGTGCTGGCGAGGCTGGAAGGCGTCGGCGCGATCTCGCCCGCCCTGGCCGCACAGATCGGCCTGGTCGGTCTGGCCGCCCGGGCCAGCGGGTTACGGATCGACGTGCGACAGAATTTCCCCTACGGCATCTATCGCTTCGCCCACATCCCCGTCTGCACGTGGGGCGGCGGCGACTGCTTCGCCCGGGCCTACCTCCGCTGGCTGGAAGTCCAGCAGAGCATCGAGTTCCTCCGCGAGCAGCTCAAGGCCCTGCCGCAGGGGCCGGTGCTTGAGCCGGCCGGCGCGCTGGAGGCGGGCAAGCTGGTCGTCGCACTGACCGAAGGCTGGCGCGGCGAGATCGTCCACATCGCCGCGACCGACGATCATGGCCGATTCGCCTTCTACAAGGTGATCGACCCGTCCTTCCACAACTGGTTCGGCCTGGCCTGCGCGCTGCGGGGCCAGCAGATTTCCGACTTCCCCCTGTGCAACAAGAGTTTCAACCTGTCCTATTGCGGGCACGACCTGTAGCGAGCAAGATCCATGATCGACGCACTCCAGACTCGACTGCGGCAGAAACATCGCACCCTGCGGTACCCCGACGGCCCGCCGCCGGAGCTTCCGCCGCGATTTCTCGGCCGACCCGTGCTGAGCGCCAATGCTCGCGAGTCAGACTGCCAGGCGTGCGCCCAGTCCTGCCCCACCGGCGCCATCGCGGCCGATGCGCGCGGAATGAGCCTGGACATCGGCAAGTGCCTCTTCTGCGGCGTCTGCCGCAAGGCTGGCGGCCAAGGCGCGGTCAGCTTCAGCGGGGATTACCAACTGGCTGCGGCGCGACGGGAGGACCTGGTCATCAGGCCTGGCGCACCCCTCCGCACACCGGCCCGCAACGCCCTGGCCGCCAAGTTGTTGGCACGCTCTCTCAAGCTGCGTCAGGTCTCCGCCGGCGGGTGCAATGCCTGCGAGGCTGACTCCAACGTGCTGGGCACGCTGGCCTGGGACATGGGACGCTTTGGCATCTCCTTCGTGGCCTCCCCCCGCCACGCCGACGGCCTGCTGATCACCGGCCCGGTGACGGCGAACATGAGAGTGGCCCTGCAAAAGACCTACGACGCGGTGCCGGGGCCCAAGATCGTCATCGCCGTCGGGGCCTGCGCCATTGCCGGTGGGCCCTATATCGACCACCCCGAGCAATCCAACGGCGCTGCCTCGGCCGTGCCGGTGGACCTGTTCATTCCCGGCTGTCCGCCCCACCCGTTGACGATCCTCGATGGCCTGCTCAGGTTCATCGGCCGGGTCGGCGACTGACCCCTTGTCTCTCCTGTAGCGGCCCGGCCAATAGGAAAGCCCAGGGCAGTATCATCCCTGGGCCATTCCCTGACGACTATCGAAGAACTCTTCGCCGCGGGCCTCGGCAGGCCTCGGCGCCGATCACTTGACGGCAACAAGCTCCAGCTCAAAGATGAGCGTCGCATTGGGCCCGATCTCGCGGCCGGCCCCTTGCGCGCCGTAGGCCAGTTGGGACGGGATGTACAGCATCCACTTGGAGCCGACGGGCATGAGCTGGAGAGCTTCCTGCCAGCCGGGAATGACCTGCGAGACATTCAGGCTCACCGGCGTCCCACCGTAGCGGGAGGAACTGTCGAACTCCGTCCCGTCGATGAGCGTGCCGCGATATTGGCACTCCACCGTGTCCGTGGCCGCCGGCTTCTTGCCGTCACCGGCCTTGATGATCTTGTATTGCAGCCCGCTGGGCAGGGTCACGACGCCTTCCTGCGTCTTGTTCTTGGCCAGGAAAGCCTCCCCTTCCTTGGCGTTCTTCTCCACAGCCGCCGCCCGCATCTTCTCCTGCTTCTGCATCAACTCCACGCGATAGGCGCTCATGACCTTGGCCATTTCCTCGTCAGTCATGAGGAGTTTTCCGCCGGCGGCCACGTCCTTTAATCCCTTTGCGAGCATGTCCGGATCCACATCGACACCCTCGCGCTTGAAGTTCCTGGCCAACTCGACGCCGATACCATAACTGACCTGGGAGATCTGCACCGGGCCCGTCGCGGGCGCGGTCGCCGGAGCGGTGGTCGCCTTCTCCCCGCCGGCGGGCGACTGGGCAGAGGCTTGTGAAATGCTATAGCACACCTGAGCCGCCAATACTCCGACCAGCAGAACCGCCAGCAATTTCAGTCTCATCATTTTGATTTTCCTTTCTGAACAAACCCGAGGCTGTCACGGAACAGGCCACACATACTCGCAGAGAGGCACTTCCTCCACAAGTGGGGACATTGTAACGATTCTGGGACAACTTGTGGCGAAAATCACATGGATGGTCAATCAGAGGCAAAGAGAGAGAGAAAGAGGCGAAAAACACTGGAAAACCGTCGCGGGCCTTTGTACAGTGCCGTCAGAGGGCGATTAGCTCAGTTGGCTAGAGCGTGCGGATCACACCCGCAAGGTCACAGGTTCGACCCCTGTATCGCCCATCAGCGAAAGCCTCTGCAAATAAAAGGAGATGCAGGGGCTTTTTGTTGCGCCAGTTCCGGGCAGAAGTCCGGTGGCTGGTCTGGCAGCGGCGGGGGTTTGGATACGTTGTTATTGATGTTTTGAAGCTTCATATCCTGGAACGTCAGCCAAGGGGCTGGCCTGGGTATCCTTATTCTTGACACCCTCGTTCCAAACCAGCCAATCCAATCAAATAGCCCATTCTTCTAAAATGATAAAAATCTTACAGTCTACTTAAGTTGACTTTTGCCCACGCCGATTCACCCTTTAGGTCGGAAAGACTAAAGGATATGAACATGGACGAGCAGATGGCAACGAACCCCGCGGAGCGAAGGCGTCATCCCCGCACGCACATTCGGATGTCCCTCCGCTGTATTCGCCTCGACCCTGACGGAGGCGACGTCACCGACACCCTTGACATGATGGACATCTCGCGCGGCGGGATGGGGGCCCGCTGTGAGCGGTCCTTCTATCCTGGGCAGCGGATCGTTCTGGCCCTGCCTCTGGCCGGCGAGCGAGGCAGGCGGAACGTCTACGCCACCGTCGTTCGCTGCCGTCCCGACGCCGAGGGCTATAACCTGGGCCTGGAGTTTGAGCCGGTCACCACGGGCGCCTGGTACGGCAGCGCCTCGGCCACGGCCCTGGCTGCCTGAAACGGCCTGGTCTCGGGTCGTAGGTCGCAGGTCACAGGTCGTAGCAAAGCGACCCTTCGGCCGGGGGGATGCGGTCTTGTTTTCAGGGGGGCCAACAGGCCACGCACTTTACCAGTCACTCGTTCATACGCAAATTCCCGATGACCTCTTCCGTTGCCTGTTCCCTGCGAGTTTCGTCCCACGCCCTTTGTTTGGTTCTTCCTCTGCGACCTGCGACCTTCGCCCCACCACCTTTGTTTGGTTCTTCCCCTACGAACTACGACCTTCTTTGATCGGATTTCAATTGTCGATTTGGCCTTTGCGGGGTAAGATTCCTTTCAACCTGTCTGTCAGCAGGTGGGATCACAGGCGGCTGGGAAAAGCCGCCGAACATGGCGAGACCTCACAGGCGGGCCGGATGAATTTCCCGTCTGCCTTCCGGAGCCAATGGAGTGTAATGGCGCCCGGGAGTTGAGCGGTCTTGTCGCGGCCGCGGGAGGCCCAGAGCGGCTTGTCGCGGCGGGCAACATGGTAAGAAGGATCTGACCATGGCCGTTGGCACATTGGATAACCCCATAATCGACCCCCCGCCTCCGCGTCAGGAGGCGCTCGGCGGTTCGTATGTCGGGGAAGCGGCGTTCGTCGCCGGCCAATCGCGACCGGCTGGGGCCTCTCCGGCGGCGGGCAAGGTTCCGCGCCGTATCCCATCGAATTTTCCCTCTCTCCCGGCATCGGCCAAGGGTGCGACCTCCGCGCCTCGGGCCTACATGGTGCGCGCATTGCCGTGGGCGGTGAGCCTGGCCATTCATCTGGGCATCGCCGCGGCGGCGACGCTGGTGGCGCTGGTCGTTGTGGAACGCGGCAGGGACCTGATCATTCCCGGCGCGGTGCTGTCGGCCGAGCCTCTCGCGGTGGCTGGCAGCGTGCAATCGCTGGGCGGCATCGACGGCGCCACGGCCGAGGCGGGCCCATTGCGCTCCTTCCCGCTCAAGGAGGAGGTGGCCCGTCCCGACGCGGCGATCTCCGCCGGCCCGGAGGTCCAGCGTTCGGCGGCCCTGGTCACGGCCAGCCCCGCGGCCTTGTCGCCTTCCAGACCCATGGGCCTGGCCGCCGAGGCCGTCTCGCGCGCCCCGGCCAGCAGTTTCATGGGCGCCGGCGGGTATGCCCATCACGTCGTCTACGTCGTCGACTGTTCGGGCTCGATGGTGTCCAACTTCGACGACAGCCGCAAGGCCGTGCTGCTGTCGATCAGCAAACTCCAGGAATCGCAGGATTTCCACGTGATCCTCTTCACCAACGGCAAGGCCATCGAAATGTCCCCGGGACGCCTGATGCAGGCCGTCACGGGCAACAAGATGCAGGTGGCGGACTTCCTGGCCGGCGTGCGCGTGCAAAAGGACAGCGACCCGATTCCCGCCATTCGTCGCGCGTTCGACGTGCTGGACAAGGCCGGCAACGCACCGGGCAAGCTGATCTACCTGCTCAGCGACGGGGACTTCCCCGACGGCGGCAAGGTGCTCTCCGCCGTCCGCGAGCGGAACCGCAAGGGCGAGGTGCATATCAACACCTACTTCTGCGGAGACGCGCGGGACGCGGCCAGCAAATCCGTGATGCGACAGATTGCCCTTTCCAGCGGGGGAGTATACAAATCGCTGGTCGCAGACAGCGAAAAGTGAGATAGGCCACGACCGCGGAGTTATGGCCGGATGAAGATCGTGGTTGCACACGCCGCAACCACGGCACCCGGCGCCCGGCAGCGGCAGGAGATGCAACATGGATGGAAGCATCAGTTACTTTAACGTGCTGTTCGTGCGGTGCGGCACGATCGGCTGGGTCTTGTGGGGCCTGAGCGTCCTGACGCTGGGCCTGATTATCAAGTGCTTCATCACGATCCGGCCGGGGCTGCTCTCGCCGGCGAATTTCTACAGCAGGGCCCGGTCGCTCCTGGCCGGCCGGCAGTACCACGAGGCGATGGAACTGTCCGGCAGAGACGGCGGCCTGGCGGGGTCCATTCTTCAGTCGGCCTTGCGGGAATCGTCGCGCGGCTACGCGGCGATGGAGCGGGCCATGGAAGACGCGTGCGAGCGCCATTGCCTCAAGCTCTGCCGCCAGATCGAATGGCTGAACCTGATCGGCAACATTGCCCCGATGCTGGGCCTGCTGGGCACGGTGTGGGGCATGATCCTGGCATTCTTCACCATCGTGGACAAGGGCGGCGTGGCCACGCCCAGCGACCTGGCCGGCGCGATCGGCATCAAGCTGGTCTGCACGCTGGAAGGCCTGATGGTGGCCATCCCGGCCCTGGCGGTGTACGGGTTCCTGCGGAACCGCATCGAGAGTTTCTCCGGCGAGGCGATGATCCGCTGCCAGGAGTTGATCTCGGTCTTCCACCCCAGCAGAAAGACGCCGTCGCACACAGCAGCCGCCGCGAGCGAAGAAAAAGCCGCGGTGGGAGCTTGAAACTATCTCAGAACGTCGCATGGGCATCTTGCCCATGAGTATCACGGGCGTCCCGCCCGTGCAAATTGCGAAGAACATGGCCAAGATGGCCATGCGACTCACGGGCGAGACGCCCGTGCTACTTGGTTTTGAGATGGTTTCTTGGTCATTGCCATCGTGAGGAAAACGTGGCCCGAAGCTTCATTCATAGATATCGCAGGCCCGCCGGCGAGGTGTCCTTCAACATCACCCCGCTGATCGACTGCACCTTCCTGATGATCCTGTTCGTGATCCTGGGCGGGCAGATCGTCTCGGGCAGCTCGCCGCCGAAGGTGGACCTGCCCAAGCCTCACCGCAGCCAGGCCGCCGCGATCGACGCGGGCAAGCCCAACAAGGTGATCGTCAACGTGCTCTCGGCCGCCGGTGAAAAAGGCAGCGAGGCCCAGGCCGACCTGGCCACCCAGGCCAGCGGCTATCGCATCGACGGCAAGACCATCGCCCTGGGCGACAACGAGACGCTGGCGGGCATCTTCAAGGCGCGACAGGCGGCCACCGGCGGGGAGATTTTCATCGAAATCCGCGCCGACCAGCGCGTGCAGTTCGGCCAGGTCCAGCCGGTGCTGGCGGCGGCGACCGACGCGGGCGTTTCACGGGCCAACATCTCGGCGTTGCTGGACGGGGAGAAGTAGCGCCATGCCAAACCTCACACCCCAGCCCGGCGAAACGGTCCAGCCCCGGCGGCGACGGCCTCGACTGGCGCCGCGCATGCAGCCGCTGCTGACCCCGATGGTGGACGTGGCCTTCCAGATGCTGCTGTTCTTCCTGCTGACGACCTGTTTCCGGGCGTCGGAGGGTCAGATCCCCGGCACGCTGCCGCAGGCCGGCGTTCGCGGAGGCGGGTTGGACCAGGCCATCGTCAAGCCGATCCATATCACCCTGCGCCCCAGCGAGAGCGGCGTGATCTACGAACTGAGCGGCTCAGCCGTCGGCCTGACCGACGCGGAGGAACTCTACCGCCAGCTCATCTCGCGCCAGCAGGCCATCGGCAGCGACGAGGTGCCGGTGATCATCCAGCCGCGGTGGGACGTGCCCTGGCGCTACGTGGTCGAGGCCGACAACCAGGCCCACCGGGCCAGGTTCAAGACAATCGGCATAACACTGACCGGGTGAGACGATGGCGGGCGCCAACCAGAAGTTGCGCGGGACAGCGGCGGTGCTGCGAGGCATGGCGATGGGAGCCATTCTCGCCGTAACGACCGTCGCGGGCGCCGAGATGACCCCGCCGACCAGTCAGCCAACCGTTGCGGTGACAAGGCTCTCGCCAGCGGAGCTGGCGGCCTGCGAGGCGGCGGTGGACGAGAAGCTTCGCCAGGCCGGCCTGGCCCCGGCCTCCGCGGATCGCGCCAGGCGGCTGGACGAAGTCGCCTCGGACTTGGTGGGCCTGGTCAGGCAGACCACCTCGCCGACGTCCAACGAAGAGCAATTGCGCAACTTCCGCCTGCGTCTCAAGCAGATCGAGGTGAATGGACTTCTCCGCGTGCAGGAACCGGCTGGGCGGCTGATGTTCATGCAGGACAGCCCCGCCGACCGCAAGGCCGTCGCGGCCGCTGCCACGGTGGCCTGCCGCGACGCGAAGACCCTGGCCAGCGAGATGCAGCGTCAGGAGGCCCAGTGGCGCGGCGACCTCAAGGCCATCGCCACGGTGGCCGGCGAATTGGAAGACCTTGAACGGACGCTGTCGTACAAGCTGGCGTGGATCTGCCTCTATCGCGGGCTGGCCTCGGACGATGCCGATGCGCGGCAATCAGCGTTGACGGAGGCGGTCTCGCTGGCCCAGCCTTTTGCCACCGGCGACCCTTCCAGCGGCGTGAAGTTCTGGTCGCTGCTGATCTGCGGGCGGGCCTGCCGGGCGATGGGTCAATACGACCGGGCGGCGGAATGCCTGGCCGGGGCCGGCTCGGAACGCGCCGACGCGATGACGCGGGAAGAGGCCGCCTTCGAGACGGCGCGAAATGCCATCGAGCAGGCCGGCGGGCAAGGACAGGCGGGGCGGTCGCTTCAGGACCGTTTTGCCGCGGCCTCGACGGAGACGGACAAGTATGACAAGCTCGTCGCCCAGGCGGCTGCGGAAGACCGCGACGCGATGACCTGGAAGGCGGTACTGCTGCGGCATGCGCTGCTGACTTCCCAGGCCGCCGCCGCTGGACCCGAGCAGGCCAAGGCGCTGGACTCGCAGGCGCAGAAGGTGCTGGCGGACTTTGCCCTCAAGCATCGCGAATGGGCCACGCGGGCGGAGGTGCTTGAAGCCGCCGCCTCCCGATATGCGTCCCGAAGCGATTGGGACGCCTTGAACTCCTTCGTCCTGCTGTCGCTGGCTGCGCAGCCCCAGGGGGCGGGCGACGGGCCGGCCAGTCTGCCGGCCAGCGGGCCTGTCGCGGAGCGACGCCGGTTGTTGGAGATCGTCCTGGGCCGCCGTGACGACCTTTCGCTCCAACTGGCCCCGCAGGCGACGTGGCAACTGGGCCTGTCGCTGGCGCAGGGCGACCCGATCGCGGCGGCTGAGCGATTCACCGAGATAGTGGCCAGGTTCCCCGACAATCCGCTAGCCAGGTCGGCGGCCCTCAATGCCGCAGCCAGTTACAATGCCACCGTGGTGGCGCTGGCCGAAAAAGGCAAGAGCGTCCCGGCCGATGTGCGGCGCAAGTTCATCGCGACCATCGAGACGCTCCTGGCCCGCTGGGGCAGCGGGAGCGATGTGGCTGAGTGGCAATTCGACCTGGCCTGGCAGTACCAGAAGCTGGCCGAGGCCACCGCTGCCGGCGCGGAGAGGGACACGTTGCAGGACAAGGCCTTGTCGGCCTACGAGGCGGTTCCCGCGGAGAGCGAGCATCGGATGGAGGCTCGTCGCCGCGCGCTTGAGATACGGTACCTGGCGCTGAGTCGCGCCGGCGTCGATCCATCGGCCAGCCAGCAGGCGGCTGAGAGCCTGGTCAAGGCGTTGTGGGCCTTCGGGGCAGAGACTTCCGCGGCAGCGGCCAAGGCCGGGCCGGGGGCGCGGGCCGACGAACTCCGTTCCTGGGGGGCCTGGGCGGAGTTTGTCGCCGCCGAGATCCTCTATGACACGCTGAAGCGGCCGGCCGAGGCCCTGGCTCTCCTGGGCGACCTGCCGACCCGCTGGCCCGGCACGCCCATCCTGGCCGAGATCACCGAGTTTGAGATCCGCAAACTCGCCGAGCAAGGGCAGGACGAGGAAGCCATCACGCGGATCGAGTCGATGGCCAGGGATTTTCCTTCCCAGGCCGGCGCAATGGCGCAATGGCAGGCCCTCCGCCTGCGACAGGCTATCGCCAAGGCCGAGGAGGCGGGGGCGGAAGTCAAGGCCGCCGACCGCCAGCTTTACCTCCGCGCGGCGCAGGTGGCGTTCCAGGTCGGCGCGAAGAACCCCGCCCAGCGGCGGGCCATCACGCTGCTGCTGGCCGACGCGATGAGAACCAACCAGTTGCCCCAGCAGGCTCTCGACGTACTCAAGCAATACCAGGCCCAGGCCGCCGCTGCCGGGGCCGCCTCCATGCCCGCGACCGCGCCCGAAGGCGGCGCCGACGCCGAGATGCTCGAATGCCTGGCCCGCAGTTACCATGACGCCAAGCGGTACAGCGAGGCCGCCGCCGTGTATCGCAGGTTGGTCGACGGGCTGGACAAGGCCAGGTACGGCGATGCCTATTGGCGGGCGGAGCTGGCCTACTGCCGTTGCCTGATGGAGGGTTCGCCCAGGGATCCCAAGGTTCTCAAGAGCCTGGTCATTCGGATTGCGCAGTTGAAGGCCGAGGATCCTAAAATGGGCGGGCTGGGAGCGAAGTTCGAGACCTTGCGGGAGCGGGCCTCGGCCGGGGCGAAATAGGAATTGCCGGAGCGTTGACGTACCGGCTGGAATTGCTATACTTAGCGTTCCGGCCGGCGGGGACAGACCGCGGGCCGGTGAAAAACCGGCGGCATACCCAAGTGGACTAAGGGGACGGATTGCAAATCCGTTATGCCTGGGTTCGAATCCCAGTGCCGCCTGTGGTGATGGACACGCCGCACGCCGCGCGGAAGCGGGTCGGTGCGGGGGGACAACAAGAGGGCGCGTTGTCGCCTGGCGAGGTGAAAGATGTTCGGGAGATTCCTCTGCGTTTGCGCCGTGTTCCTTGTGGCCGCCGGTATCGCCCGGGCCGAACCACAGACCCTCAAGCTGCGAGACGGCGCCCAGATCACCGGCGAGGTCACCAAGACCGAGACGGGCTACCACGTCGTCATGAAATACGGGGAGGCCGATTACCCTGCCGCCGATGTTCTGGAGGTGGTGACGGAAGTCTCGCCTTTACAGGAATACCAGCAGCGGGCGGCCAGGATCGACCCCAATAGCGCCGAGGAACACTTCAGCCTGGGCGAGTGGGCCATGAACGCCAACCTGCCCGAACAGGCCCGGGACGAATTCGCCGCCGCGGTGCGGATCCAGCCCGGCATGGAAAAGGCATCGCTGCGGCTGCGCCAGATGGACCTCAAGCTCGGCCGCCGCGAACAGCGACGCGCGACCACTGCCGCCGCGCCCCTCGCGGCCAGCCGACCCGCCGTCGCGGCGCCCGAAGAGCCGCGTGAAGAATGGCTGCTCAGCGACGATGACATCAACCGTATCCGCGTGGAGGAACTGGAGCCCAACGACCGCGTCCGCGTGGAGTTTTCCAACGACGTGATCAACCGCTACATCGAGGCCATGCGAAGCCTGCCCGAATTCCGCGAGGTCAACGCCGAACGGATGTTCCGCGCCAAGACGCCGGTGGCCCGAGCCATTGATATGCTCAACAGGACCGACAGCAACAACACGGCCCTCCGGGACGACATTCGCATCCTGAGCGATCCGCAGTTCATGATCGACTTCCGCCGACGGGTCTGGCCGGTGGTGGGCGCGCGGTGCGCGGCGGCGGAGTGTCACGGCGGCGATCAGCCCGTGGGTGGCATGAAACTCTTCCGCACCACCGGCAACGACGAGCGGACCAACTACACCAACTTCATCATTCTCGACGGGATGACCAGCCGCGACGGACGCTACCGCGTGATCGACCGCCAGAATCCCGACAAGTCGCTGCTCCTGCAATATGGCCTGCTGCCGGAACTGGCTGAGGCCAGGCACCCCGAAAAGCTCCGTCAGCCGATCTTTCTGAACAGGAACGCGACGAGTTATCGCCACGTGCTCAACTGGATCCAAACGTCGCTGCGAGGTCCGAAGCACCCGAATTATCGCCTGGAGTACAGCCCGCCCCTGGGTATGAAACTGGACTTCTTCTCTGCCTCGGTCCTGGACTCCAAGGCGGCGCCCGCGGGCGGCACCCGGACGCCCTCCGGCCGTCGCTAGCGCGGAAGGCCCGCTTTTGCCATGCTCCATACGGTACTTATCGTGGTGCTGACGGCCGCCCTGGCGGGCGCGGTCGTTTCTTTCGGCTTGGCCGGACTGCGGCAATCGCGGCGCACGGTCGCACTGGCACGGGCGGCGCACGAGGAAGGGATGTTGTTCTCGGCCGAGGACCTCTTCGACGTGCCGGTACGGTACGGAGGCTTCATCCTGACCCGCTGCGGGCACAGCCAGCGAGCTAATAATATCACCTATGGGCGGATGGGCGGCCTGCCGGTGCGGGCCTTCGACTTTCGCTACGAGATCGGCCACGGCACACGACGCGTCAGCAGACACTACGGGGTGATCGTAGTCGAGACCGCCGCGGTGCTGCCGCCGCTGACGATGTGGAATCGCGACGATGCCGATTACGCCCCGCTGGCGGCGCGGCACTGCGAGGGGCAGGCGGGCTCCTGGTGCTACCAAGGCGATGCCGCGATGGCCCGCGCGGCCGCCGCCGCGTGCGAAGGTTTAGGCGCCTCCGCCGTGAGCCTCCAGACCCGCGGCTCGGCCCTGATGCTCTGCTCGCCCCAGCCGCGGAAAGGCTATGGCGGGAACTGGCGGCAGATCGCCGGACTGCTGAAGGCGATGGGACAGGCTGCCGCCCCGGACGCCGCGGCCGATCGTCGGGAGGGCGACGTTGAAACCCCGGCCGAAAAGTGTTAAGTTTGCACTTGGCAGGCCCGCGCATGGGCGGCCTTAAGGTGGAGACAACCGTGCGAAAGAATTTGAGCGTAATCGCGGCAATGGCGTTGATCCTCTCGGCCCTGGTCGGTTGCTCTGACTCCAAGAGCGCCCAGTCCAGCAAGAAGCTCCTGGAGGCTGTCGAAACCGCCAACAGGATGTGCGGAAAGGCGATGTCGCAGTTGGGCGGCCCGACCATCGTGGCGCCCGCCCTCGCCGTGGCCGGTCGAGTTGCCAACGTCCAGGTGAGCTGGCCCGACAAGCCCAGCGAGGAAATCGGCACGGACCTGGGCAAGGCTGAGAAGCTCCTCTCCGCCGCCATCCGCGAGTATGAGCCTGCCGCCGGGACCCGCGAGAAGGCCTTGGCGCAGGTCATGCTCGGGCGGATCCTCGTGCTCAAGGGCTACTACGAAATGGCCGCCGTCGCGCCGGCCCGGCAGGAGGCGCAGCAGAGCGCCGCCCAGGCCCTGCGAGCGGCATCGCTCGTGCGGAACTGCTCGTCGATCATCAAGTACCTCTCCGACCTGGGCGCGCTGAGCGATTTGGAACTGGCCCAGGAGCTCCAGGCTGCCCGCGGCCAGACCGACAAGTACAAGGGCGAGGTGGACAAGGCCCAGGCCAAGCTCAGCGAGCTGTCCAACCAGGCCGAAGCGCTTCGGGCCGCCAACGAGAAGCTTATCCCGCGGGTCCGCGACCTGAGAGTCAACAGCCAGTTGGCCAAGGGAGACAAGGCCTCCGAGTTGCTTGAGCAGGCCTTGAAGTTGGAGACCGAAATGAACGCCAACGCTTCGGCCATTGCCAGGCTGGAGAGCGAAGCCGATGCGATGGAGGTGACGGCCTCGGACTTCAAGGCGGCCCTGGATTTCTCCCAAGGCCGGGAGGAAGCGGCCAAGTCGATCCTGGCCGGGCGAAAGGGCTTCGGCGATGCGCGCGAGAAGGAGATCCAGAGCCTCCAGACCAGCCTGGCAGCGGCCAAGGAGGCCGCCCAGACCGCCGCGACACAACTGGCCACGGCCTGCGAAAAGATTGCCACGGCTGAGCAGTCGGCGCTGGAAAGCTATGACCAGGCCGCCAAGAAGTTCAAGAAGGCCCAGGCCTCCGAGCCTCGTGGCCGAAACGCCGGGACGCTGGCCCAGATGGGCGACGCCTATTGGTCGATGGCCAACCTTCAGTACGGCAGCCTTCAGCATCGCGCCCGCAACGAAGAGGTGGCCGACCAGATAGCGACGGCCTGGGCGCCGCCCTCGGCGGTGATTCCGACGACGGGCAAGAGCGAGACTGCCACGGCCCCCACCACGAACCCGTCCAGCCAGCCGGCCAGGCGGGAAGCCCGGCCTATCGAGGAGATTCCTGAGTTCGCCCGGGCGATTCTCGCCTACCTGCCCAAGGCTGACGAGGTCCGCGCCGCGGCGATAGAGAATTACGACCAGGCGGCCAAGGCTTACACCGACGCTGAAGCCCAGACCCCGGCCCAGCGGAAATGGGCCTATCAGGGCGAAATCGCGGCTGCGTACATCGGCCTCTACCGCCTCTCGGGTAGCGCTGAGGCCGCCGAGAAGGCCAAGGCCGCCCTGCGCGACGCGCTGGAGGACAAGCGAGATTCGGTGTACCTGACGGCGGTGGTGGAACTGGAGCGGCTGCTCCAGGAAAAGTAGACCCTCGCCGGAGCGGAGCGAGGCCGGGCTCTATGGCCTGTCATGCGATGGATGTGGTTCTGGTGGCACAGCCTTTCCAGGCTGTGCTTGCACAGGCTCGAAAGCCTGTGCCACCCATCCAATTCTTCTGTCGCAGAGGCTTGGCTTTGAGGTGACTGTGGAAGGGGCGGTGCATGCGGAAGTACACGGTAAAGCCCATGGAGGAGTTGGCCGCGGAACTGACCGCCGGCCTGGCCCGGCTGCGGAAGGGGTACGTCGATTCCGCCGAGGCCCTCATCCGCATTATTGATCCCGCGGGAGAGTACCCTTACGAATTCGTGGTCTACCGGCTGACGGGTTTTCGCATGGGGGCCAAGAACGTCGTCAGCGAGCCCATCGGCGGGCGGGTTCTTCGGGCCGAACTGGCCAGGCTGATGCTGGACCTCTGCGACAGCCTCGACATCCACGCCTCCGAATACGCCGAGCCGGTCTACGACATCACCGCCCTGGCCAAGCGATACTCGGTTTCCACCAAGACGATCCAGCGGTGGCGCGGGGGAGGGCTTCCGGCCTGGCGGCTGGTGCTGAGCGACGGCACCAAGCGTCTGGCGTTCCTGGAAAGCTCCGTCGAGTGGTTCATCCAGACGCGCGGGCGGCAGAGGATCGGCACCTCCAGTCGCTTCTCGCAGATGACGGCCTGGGAGAAGAGCGACATCCTTCGCCGCGCCCGCCGCATGGCCGGTTTCACGCGGTGCAGCCTGAGCGAAGTGGCCCACCGCATCGCTTCCCGCACCGGCCGGGCCGTCGAGACCATCCGCTACACCCTCCGCCGCCACGACCTGGACCATCCCGACGCGGCGATCTTCCCCAACATGACCGGCCCGCTGGCCCGGCAGGAGCGGGCGAGCATCTACCACGCGTTTCTGGGCGGCGCGTCAGCCTCGCAACTGGCCCGGCAATACCGCCGCACGCGAGGGAGCATCTATCGCATCGTCAACGAGATGCGGGCCGGCGAACTCCTCTCGCGAAAGATCGGCTACGTCTACAACGCCCAGTACGATCTGCCCAACGCCGACGAGGTGATCCTGTCCGACGAGCCGGCGGCCGCTGCCGCCAAGGCTACCGGCGCCGCGACGCCGCCCAAGGGGGCCGAGGAACTGCCGCCTTATCTCCAGGCCCTTTACGATGTGCCACTGCTGGACGCCGCCGCCGAGCGGAAACTCTTCCGCCGCTACAACTACCTCAAGTACAAGGCCGACAAGGTCCGCAAACTCATCAGCGTCCACAATCCCCGCCCGCGCGAACTCAAGGAGGTCGAGGCCCTGCTGATCGCGGCCAACACCGTCAAAAACCGGATCATCCGCGCCAACCTCCGCCTAGTGGTCTCCATCGCCAAGAAGCACGTCGGCGGCGCGCAGAGCCTCTTCGAGCTGATCAGCGACGGCAACGTCTCGCTGATGCGGGCGGTGGAAAAGTTCGACTATACGCGCGGCAATCGCTTCTCGACGTATGCGTCCTGGGCCATCATACGGAACTTCGCGCGATCGGTGCCGAGGGAACGATTTCAGCTTGACCACTTCAGCACCGGCCAGGACGAGTCGATGGACATCGTCGGCAGCCTGAAGGCCTACGAGTCCGACGGCGTCAACGTGCCCGAGCTGCGGGAGAGCATCGAGGCGGCCCTGGCCAAGATCCCCCCGCTGGAGCGAACAGTGCTGATCAATCACTACGGCCTGGACGAGGGCGGCTCCAAGACGCTCGAACAACTGGGCAAGCAGATGGGCGTTTCCAAGGAACGCGTCCGACAGATCGAGATTAACGCCCTCAAGAAACTCCGAAAAATCCTGGCATTGCAGAAGAACGACCTGCTGAGTTAACTCAACGGGAATCGGTCGTCGCGGAACAGGGCATTGGACTGCCCGCGCCATCAGGATGCACCGCGTAGACCTTCAACGTTCCAGCCGCAAAGACGGGTTTGTACCGGGACAACATCGCTTCCATCGCCTGGCTCAGAGGGGTCGGTTCTCGTGAATCGATCACGGCGTACGCCAGGCGCCAGTGCGTGAACAATTTCCGCAGTTCCTCCGGTTGGGGAGAGGCCTGCTGCAACGACGCAGCCACCATGGGGGACTCAACGTTGGCCAACCACGCTATGGGTTGAGCCGCGTAAACGTATCCCGCAGAGGGCGTGGCGCTCAGGAACCCAGCCACGGCGATGTCATCTTTCCACCGGCCTTTCTGCTGGAGAGAAAACGCGTCCCGGCGATGTCTTTCATAGATCATCCGCCCCACAACGGGAAGATTGAAAAGCACCAGGATGGCCAGGGAGATGAGGATCGCCCCGTCGAAGGCCTCCCTGTTGCGGAAGGCCTTGATTCGCAGGAGAATCCAACCCAGGCCGTCACACCATAACATGAGCAGTAGCGGAAGAATCGGAAGCAGGTAACGCGTTCTGGGAGCGGCCGTCGCGATGCACAGGCCGCCGACATAACAGACTATCGCCACCGAGGCCAGGATTCGCACGGTCCGCACCGAGCGAACCATCCCGATGATGATCGGCGTCACCCACACGACCAGGCACAGTATCAAGGGCAATCGCTGCGCGATGAGCAGGCGGCTGAGCTGGCCGACGGCGAAACCCAGGTGCTGCAACAGCTCAATGATCTTCTCTTTCGACAGATAACCCGTGGTGATGTTTGCCATCGGCTGGGCGTAGGTGGCGGCCCCAGGCGTGGCGTTTGCGTGTACGTAGGATATGGCCGCCGCCGCGCCAACGGCCAGGCCCGCCAGGACAATCGCCGCGTTGATGGCTGCGCGAAGGCGAACACCCTTGGGAGCCGAAAGCAGCAGGCCTATGGCGATCCCCACGACCAGCGGAATTCCTGCGACTCGAAAGGCGCAACTGGCCGGCAACAGCAGCGAGGCAATCTCCCAGCCGCGGCGGTCGGGTTTTTGGCCGCGAAGCCCTCGGAGGTAGAGCCACAAGGCCACCCATACGATCAACATGAACGGCATGTCGCTGAGCAGTTCTCCGCTTCGTTGCACCGTCTCGTTGAGCAGGGCACAGCAGGCCGTAAGGATCATCGCCCAATTCGCATGCACCATCTGCCGCAGGGCTTGATACACGACAAAGATCGTCGCCAGGCCCAGCAGGCATAGGACGGCGTTCATGATTCCCGCGCCGGCGCCGAGTTTCATCAGGCCCGCCAGGAGCAGGGGAAATCCCGGCGGAACGAAGACATGCGGAATGCCGGCCAGGGCATAACCGTGGCCCTCGGCCAACTGGCGCGCCAAGTTCAGATAAAGTCCACTGTCGGGTCCGATCCACCAGAAACGGCTGATCGAGAACAGGTAGATGACGAGTATCGCGCCCGCCAGGCCCCATCGCCAGGGCTTGACACGACGAGAGACCGCCTCTAAGGGATCCTCCAGGAAACTGTGCGTAAAAACTTGGCCAGAGTCGCACATGTCTATTCGCCTTTCTGAAGGGAATCGTTGAATTTCAGCGGAGCCGGGCAGACCGGGGAGGGGGTCAGAAAGAGCGTCGTAACCCTCCAGATACCCCAGCGGGCCGCGACTCCGAGTTTGTTTCTGAAAATATTGAAACTTCTGGATTCCGTGGAATCAATCTTCATCATCGATTCGGCCCCGCGGGTAAAGGCAGGTTGCGTGTTCGTCCAAGAACCGGCCGGACAAACTGCCATAGCCCGACCTGTGCGATAACGATCGTTCCCAGCATCAGGGTCATGCGATCCAGCAGGGCGGCATTAACTGCAATTTCAGGGGTGCCGATTAAAACGGCATACACATAAGTAATGGCCGCTTCACGCAGTCCCAGTGCGCCCGGCGTGATGCTGACGAGAAACATGATCTGGGCCGCCACCATCGCCACCATCACGCCCGAAAAGCTGGCGTGGACTCCCAGGGCCGCAAAGGCCGCATCCAGACGAACGGCGCGGAGAAAAATGGCGGCCAATTGAACCGCCGTAATGAGGGCGATCAACCTGGGGCGTTGGCGCATGCTGGACCAGCTCGATCCGAAATTGCGGAGAAAGTTTCCCACGCGCCCAGACCATGAGGAAGGCACGCGCGTCGGCAACAGCAGCACGATTACGCTGATGCCGGTGACGGCCGCAAATGCCGTCCACAGCGGCCAGGCGCCCTCCAGGCCGCTGGTGAAGGCTCGCCAGCCGAGAAAGCCCAGGCCGACCAGGCCAACACACGCCATCTGGATAATGATCGTTGGGATCAGCAACGCCGCGAACGCCGAGTAATTCAGTTGGTATTTTGACTTGAGGTACAGGGCTGGCGCGCCCAGCCCCGCGTGAGGGACGAGCATGTTGGTATAGCTCATGATCGTGTAGATCATGAAAGACTCGTAGTACCCCATGGACACGCCCAGATGGCCCAGGGCAAGATGAAAAACCACGCCATCCAGCATGCGCGTCAGAACAAAGATCGCCAGGGTGATTGCCACCCAAACGGGCTTAACCTGCAAGAGCAGATCCAGGCGGCCAAGGTGAGAGCGGCACAGATACACAATCGCCCCGATCATGACAGCCGCCAGCAGTAGTTTGGGCCATTGCTTCATCAAAGTTCCTCTTCCCGATGTGAGACTTCCAGCAAAACCATCGTCCACGGAAGGGGCGTTCGGATTTCGAGCACTCGTCCGAACTGGGACACGAATTCCACGAATTTGCGCTCGGACCAGTGTTGGATATGTCCCGGCGTATTCCCCCAGGTTCTCACATACTTGCCCCGTGCGAGGTTCAGCACCCGCCAGACCGGCTCGCGGGGAACGGACAATACCGCCCAATGTTTCGTCAGGCGCGCGATCTGCCGCATGGCCAATTGAGGGTTCGACAGATGTTCCAGAACTTCCAGGACGAGAACCAGATCGGCCGACCTGGCCGGCCGGACCGGGTCGTAAATGGATTCCTGGATGATCCGCATTCCGGGGTTTTGCCTGAGGGCGGCGGCAACCAGATGGGATTCGACATCACTGGCCTCGAACGCGGCGCCCGGCGGAAGCAGGCCGCGAAGCCTGGCGGTGCTGTGCCCTTCGCCACATCCCAGTTCAACGACCTGGTGTGCGTCAAGCCCTTTGATCAGGTCGGCAATCCCGTTGAAGAAGCCGTCCAGCAACCGCCGGGTAATGAAATTGGTGCGGATGTACTTGCCGCGAAAGTCCTCTGGAGCGGCAGAGAAGCTCATGGCTCATCCTGGCCGGAAGCCTTGACCTTGTTGTTCTTTCTCTGGAAGTACAGCACTTCCTCAAGGTAGATCCGGTGACGGTTGAGCATGTCGCCGATGATCCCCATGTGCAGCGAGAGCAGGCCCAGGGCGAAAAGCACCGCGCCCGTGAAGCCCGCCCACTTGTGCGGCGACAGCGCGCCGGTGAGCAGGTAGTGAACCAGCAGGAAGATCTCCAGCGCGATGGCCGGCAGAATGGCCGCCAGCGCCAGCTTGCCGAAAAATCGCATGGGGCAATAGTCGCGGTAGGCCCGCAGAATGATCGTGGACGTGTTGATGGCGTATCGCCACAGGTTGCCGGCCACGCGGCTCTTGCCGTGCGTGCGCTGGCCTTGCACCCTGATGGGAACCTCCAGCATTCGCAGGCGCTTGAAGGCCAGGTTCAGGAAGACCTCTTGCGTGTAGGTGAAAGAGCCGATCGTGTTGAGGCTGATGGCGGCGCGATGGTTGTAGCAGCGCATCCCGCAGGAAACGTCATGGAATCGCTGCCCGATGAGTCGTGAGATCAACCGGCTCATCATCCGGTTGCCCCACAGTTTCATCGCGGGCATCTCCGGCGTCAGCGCCGGATCGGCGAATCGTGAAGCGGTGGTAAAGTCGGCCTCGCCCGCGACCACCGGCGCAACGAGGTCAGGTATGGTTTGAGGATCGAACTGCCCGTCGGCGTCGATGGAAACGATCAGGTTCGCCCCCAGGGCCAGCGCCTCGGCGATGCCGGTCTGAAAGGCCGCCCCGACACCCTTTCGCGCGCCATGGCGCACGACCCGCGCGCCGACGGCCAGGGATCGCTGTCCCGTCGAGTCGGTGCTTCCATCGTCGATGACGACCGCCCGGATCGTCCGCACACCCGGGATCTCGGCCGGGATCGCGCGTATCACATCGGCGATGGTCTCCTGCTCATTGAGCGCCGGGATCATCACTACCAGGTTCAATCCGGACGATGCTTTGGCTGCTTCCATCATTCAAGGAACGCCTGCTGTTGGAGTAGGACAGGAGATATCGCAAAACCTGGGCAACATCCCCAGTATCTCCAATTGACGATTTCAGCACCTGCGTAAACGCCGGGGACGCCCCAGCGCACATGAAGGTATCCGTGCCTGACCCACCATGCAAGGGCGCAACAGAGAATGTGTCATCGGCAGATAGTAAGGGCCTCTAACAAAACGTAGCATGGGCATCTTGCCCATGAGTATCACGGGTGTCCCGCCCGTGCAAATTCCGAAGATGTTTTGTTAGAGCCCCTAATGTGCGAGAGCCGTTGTCTCTGTGCGGGGCGCGTGTTCCGCCGTTCTCTGCCTGCTCTATTGTTTCCGCGGCGGCTCCGACGCCAGGCGTGGTCGGAAGCGCAGGTACAGGCACGCATCGACGGCCACCATGGCTGCGTTGAGAACGTACAGGAGCGTAACCATCTCCAGGGCAGAATCCGTGGTCGAGGCCCGAAAGACCTTGGTCGCCACGCCGCAGCAGTAGCCGATGAACACCAGCATCATGAAGCCCAGGCTCTTGCCCTCGGTGCGGCGAGTGCGGAGACACTTGAGGATGTCCACCGGCCAGGACACGCCAAAACAGATCAGCATGCCCGCCTCGAAAACCTGCGGAAGAGAAACTTCTGCCAGCATGGGAGACTCCTGACTATTCCTTGGATGCAGTGGAAGATAGCAGCAGAATAGGGACCGGGGAATAGGCAAGAGAGCAAGAGGGAAGAGGGGCAGACGCAAAAGGCAGGAGGGAAGAGGCAAAAGGGAAGAGGGAATAAGCTGGGCAGGCGGAGTCTTGTAATTTCGGCCTGGTTCCGTATCCTGATGTCGGGCCCAGGGAACGGGCCCCAATTGAGGGCTGTCCGTTCTCCGGGCGGCAAGGGATATGAGCGACCAGCGGGTTTCGACATCCGGGCAGCAATCGTCGCCGCCGGGGCGCCGCGGCGGGGCGTGGCTGCTTCTGGGCTATCGTCTTCGGCCGCTGGTGGTCCTGGCGATGTTCGGTTTTGTGTTGTTCGGGGCGTTTCGGGCCGGGCTGCTCTTGGCCCGGTGCGGCTACATCGAGGATCTGGGCGTCGGGGATGTCTGGGACTGCTTCCTGGTGGGCCTGCGGTTTGACGCCGTCGCGATCGGCTATGCTCTGCTGCCCCTGGCGCTGGTGCTGGCCCTAGCGCCGCGAAAAAGCTTCCACTCCAGCACCTTCCGCCACGGCGTGACCGCCTACGCCACGACGATCGTGGTCATCGGCGTGATGATCGAGATCATCGGGGCCGCCTTTTTCCTGCACTTCCTGGATCGCCTGAACTGGATGACCATCGTGCACCTGGGGCATTTCGGCGAGGCGGCGGTCTTCATCTGGCGGACCTACCCGGTGCTGATACTCCTGGCGATTGTGATCGCCTTCGGCCTGGCAGCGCGGTGGGCCCTGGGCAAGGTCTTCTGGTCCCGCCCCGTGCCCTCGCCGCTGGGTCGGAAGGGGCGGCTGGTGATGGCGGCGATCCTGGCGGTGCTGGGCGTGCTGGCCTGCCGCGGAAGCCTGGGCCACCAGTCCCTTCGCGAGGGATCGGCGTACTTTTCCACCAACAAGATCCTCAGCCAGTTGGCCCTCAATAACTTCTTCAGCCTGTTCCATGCCGCCCGTGTCACCCTGACCGACGAGGGCGACGAGAGCGAGTTCTACTCCTTCCCGCCCCTGGGCCGGGCGGCGGAGGTCGCCACCGGCATGCTCGTCCAGCAGGGCGAGACGCCGCTGGGCGGGGGGGCCAATCCCTTGTGGCGGCGGAGCGACCCGGGCCGGCCCAGGCTTGACTACAACGTCGTGGTCATCGTCATGGAGGGGATGAGCGCCAAGCCGGTGGGCGTGCTGGGCAACAGCCCCAGTTTCACGCCGGAACTGGACCGCCTCTGCCAGGAGGGCCTGTACTTCGACCGCATGTACGCCGTGGGGCCGCGCACCAGCCGCGGCATGGTCGGCGTCCTCTGCGGGCACCCGGACGTCAGCGGGGCCTCGGTGCTCAAACGCGACCTGGCCCAGGGGAAGTTCCTGACCCTGCCGGCCATCTTCCAAAGCCGCGGCTATGCCACCATGATGATCTACGGCGGGGATCCGAACTTCGACAACATGCGAGGTTTCTTCTCGCGGGGCGGGGTGCAGCGGTTTATCTCCCAGGCCGACATGGGCGTGCCCGAGGCCCAGACGGGCAACTGGGGCGTGCCCGACGAGATCACCTTCGACAAGGCCCACCAGGCGTTCCTGGAGATGGGGGATCGCAAGTTCTTCTCGGTGATCCTGACGGTGACCAACCATCAGCCCTTTGAAGTGCCACCGGGCAAGGTGCCCATGCTCAGCGGCCAGAGCGAGGAGATCAAGTCCCTCAACGCCTACACCTATTCGGACTGGGCGCTGGGCCAGTTTTTCCGCAAGGCCCGGACGGCGGAGTATTTCAAGAACACCCTCTTCGTGCTGGTGGCCGACCACGGCAGGGACTTCGACAACCGCCGGATCGTCGATGTGCCGGGCTACCGCATCCCGTGCGTGTTCTATGCGCCGGGCATCTTCCCGCCCACGAAGATCAAGACCGTCGCCAGCCAGGTCGATATCCCCGCGACCCTGCTGGCCTTTCTGGGCGGCTCCTACGAGCACTGCTTCCTGGGCAGGAACATCCTGGCCCTCAAGGAAGACGACGGTTTCGCCGTCATCCACGACGAGGACCATTTCGCGTTCGTCCGCGGCGACCTGGCCCTGGTCGTGCCGCCCAAGCACGCGGGCATCGTCTTCCGCCTGACCGGCGACTCCCTGGAGCGTCCCAGCCGCGACGAGGTGCCCGAGCAGGACGTGCAGGTGCTCAACCTTCAGATGCTTTCCTACTACGCCCTGGCCAAGCACCTGTACCTGACCGGCTGCTACAGGCCGCCGGTGACGTCGGCCAACGCGCACACGAATCTGGACCTGCCCCCCGCGGGACCGCCGAGTGAGAACCTTTTGAGAAAGAACTGACATGACCAAGCCAAGCTCGCTGGAAGCCTTCATCCGCAACGTGCCCGATTTCCCCAAGAAGGGGATCGTCTTCAAGGACATCACGCCGCTGCTTGCCAACTGCCAGGCCCTGGGCGAGGCGGTGGATCGCCTGGCTGCGCCGTATGCTAAGTCCGGGGTCGATGTCGTCGTGGGCGTCGAGGCCCGCGGCTTTATCTTCGGGGCCCTGGTCGCCCAGAAGTTGAAGGCCGCCTTCGTGCCCATTCGCAAGGTGGGCAAGCTGCCCTACAAGACCGTGCGGGAAAGCTACAGCCTCGAGTACGGCACCGACTCGGTGGAAATTCACGCCGACGCCGTCGCGCCAGGCCAGAAGGTGCTCATGGTCGATGACCTGCTGGCCACCGGCGGGACGATGGCAGCCGCCTGCCGGCTGGTCAAGGGCTTGGGCGGACAGATCGTCGGCGCGACGTTCGTGGTCGAGCTGTCCTTCCTCCCCGGCCGAAAAAACCTCGGCGACTGCGGCCTGGTTACCACGCTTATCGACGTCAAGTCCGAGTAGTAGCGCGGGCCTGCCGCCCCGCGAAAAGCAGGTCGTGGGCCGTAGGTCGTAGTGTGGGGCTCCTGCGCCTCGTGCAAGTCGGATTGGCCCATGATCTTCGTGGGTTGGCAAAGCGAGATGCTTTATGAATAGGCAGGCGAGAACACGTGTTGTGGCGTTAGCTGTGATTGCCATCCTCGCTGTTGCTGCGATGATCGTTCAAGCAGTATGGCACTATGTGGATGTGGAACATGTGGCATGGTGGTCGGGCGACGGCGAGCCGACGCCGAAAAGATTCACGTATGTGCTTTTACCCGAAGGACCGAAAGTTGAGCTATTCGATGAGGATGGCAAGGCCGCCGGGGTTTACCTGGAACGTGCCATAACCTGCACAGAGGCTGAGTTGACCGCAGGAACAATGGTGACGGTTTTTGTGAAGGACAGGAAATATCGAGTGCAGACGCACCAGCTTGCTTTCGCGTTAACCTCTCCCGAGGCTGACAGATTGGTGGCTAACTGGAAAGCTGCCGTGAGGTCATGGGGCGAGGCCATGGGTTTGAGGGATGTTGATGCGGTCAGGCGTGACGTTGGAAATAATGTGCTAGCCCGCATATTTCACACTGGGTGCTGAGGGCGTATATAGAGGGTAGAGGGGTGTGGGCGGATGGATTTGTGGTGGTCGCGCGGCGGGTCGGCGCAGACTACCCCCTTACCCCCACCGGCGGAATCGAGTTGTGTTGGGGTCAGGTAGCCGGAGCGGGAACGCACCTCCAATCTCGCAGATTGCGGAGGATGGTTGCGAATGTGTTTTGCAGCGG
>JBAZTO010000015.1:0-67644 GCA_041661865.1 Phycisphaerae bacterium
CAATCCCGACTTCCTTGTCCTGATCCATCGTTGTCTCCTCATGTGGATTGTCAATATGAGAAGATATTCCGATTATTCCGAAAGCGCCAGAAGAATTTGTCACACCCCTGCCCAACCATGCCCGCTGCCGGTTGCATTTGTGGCCGGGGAAGGCGATACTGTGCCCGTCGCGGCTGCGACACCTGCTTTGCTCACACGGAGATACGTCTTGAACAGTCAGTTCGTAGGGCGTGCAACTTGTTGCACGCGGAATCTTGTCGCTAGCGCGCTATGTTGGCCTGAAGGTCCGACTTTGCCACGGCGACACTCAATCGTGGTCGCACCCGCCGCGACCACGGCACCGGCCAGCCCATCTCGACGTACCGCCGAACGCGCGTGCAACAGGTTGCGCGCCCTACATCACTGATTCCCGCGATCTATTTGGTCTTACCAACGAAGCGGTCGAGCTGGAGGTTGGTCACGTTGTCGCACTTGAGTGCGTGGCCGGTCCGGGCCTCCACCTGCACGCCGGCCAGCGAGATGTCCTTGCCGTCGATGATCGTCACGCCTGTCTCGGCCACGAAGCTGGCGTTCTGGATACGGATGTTCTCGATGGGCATTTCCGGCAGGCCTCGCAGCGTGATGGCGCTCCTGGCGCCGCGGCAGGTGACATTGGTGATGTCGAAGTTGCGGAACTGCGGCGTCCGCTCGCTGACGGGCTCAGCCGGAGCCTCTTCATAGAACATACTGAAGGTGATGGCATCCTTGAGGATGTCGGTCATCGTGATATTGTTGATGTGGACGTTCTCCACGATCCCGCCGCGCCCGCGCGCGGTCTTGAACCGCAGGCCCATGTCGGTGCCCCGGAAGATGCAATTGGACACGTGAATGTTCCGCATTCCGCCGGAGGTCTCGCTGCCCAGCACCACCCCGCCGTGGCCATGGACGACCACGCAATCGGTGATGGTGACATTCTCGGTAGGCCTGCCCAGGGCGCGGCCGGCCTCATCCTTGCCCGACTTGATGCAGATCGCGTCGTCGCCGACGTCGAAATGGCAACCGGTGACCAGACAGTTGCGGCAGGAGTCCAGGTCCAGCCCGTCGCCGTTCTGGCTCCACCACGGATTAATCACCCGGATGTTGCGGAGGGTAACGTTCTCGCACAGCAGGGGGTGGAGGTTCCACATGGGGCTGTTCTGGAAGGTGGGCCCTTCCAGCAGGACGTTGCGGCAGTCGATCAGTTCCATCAGGCAGGGGCGCATCGCGTCGCGGTACTTCTCGAAGGCCTGGGGGTCGGCGCAGCCGCTGTCGGCCAACTCGCGGACGGTTTCGATGCAGTCGCGCGCCACCGGGGTAGGCCACCATTGGCTGGACTTCTCGTCGGTTACCCCGCCGCCGGCGACCAGTTCTTTCCACCGGGCCTCGCCGACCTTGGCTCGCTTGACCGGCCGCCATACCTCGCCGTTGCCGTCGAAGACGCCGTTGCCGGTGATCGAAATGTTCGCCGCGCCGCGCGCGTAGAGAGGGGCCATGCAGCGGGCCTTGTCGTAGCCGATGTCGGGGTGGACCACGATGGGGTAATCCGTGCGGTCGCGGCTGAAGCTCACCAGCGTGCCGCTCTCGGTATGCAGTTGAACGTTGCTCTTGAGGACGATGGGGCCGGTGACGTAGGCGCCGGAGGGGATGAGTACCTGGCCGCCCTTGGCCGCGGAGCAGGCCTCGATGGCCTCGGCGATGGCCTTGGTGCAGGAGGTCTTGCCGTCGCCAATGGCCCCGTAATCCACCACGTTGAAAACACGGCTCATGCACTATCTCCTTGCGTTGATCGGGGCGAATCTACTCCAAAGGGCCCTTTTACGCAAGGAGCAGGGAAAGAGGAACAGCCGATAGGGACCGGGGGGACAGGCAACAGGAGGGAGTTCTTACTTAGGGGATCTAACAAAACGCCGTAGCACGGGCGTCTCGCCCGTGAGTAGCATGGCCATCTTGGCCATGTTCTTCGCAATTTGCACGGGCGGGACGCCCGTGAGACTCATGGGCAAGATGCCCATGCTACGTTTTGTTAGAGTCCCTTACACGCTGGGCACAGGCGGGACTGCTGTTCTACGACCTATCTTTGCCGGTAGGTGATCCGGCCCTTGGTCAGGTCATAGGGGCTCATCTGGACCATGACGCGGTCGCCGGGGGTGATGCGGATGTAGTTGCGGCGCATCTTGCCTGAAATGTGGCCGATAATCTCGTGCTTGGTCGTACCCATCGTGATTTCCAGGCGGAACATCGCGTTGGGCAGGGCGGCCTTGACTATGGCCTCAACTTCAATGGCATCGCTTGCAGGCATAAAACTCCTAGAATTCACATCGTAGACCCATGCCCCGACGGGCACTCGATTGGCATGACAATATAGCACGCCGTGGCCCGCCGGTCAACGAAGGAAATCGCGTCGTTGACATGCGGGGCCGCTTCGCCAATCATTAGGCTCGGCCGGCAGGCGAGGTTATTGGATCGCCCCGCCCCAGGAGACAGCAGATGAGCAAGACCATCGACGCCCAGCTTGTCCGTCACATCGGCAAGCTCAGCCGCATCGAACTGACCGACGCGCAGGTCGAGACCTTCGCTGGCCAACTGGCCGGCATTCTGGACTACTTCGACAAGCTCCAGGAACTCGACACCACCGGGGTCGAGCCCATGGCCCACGCGGTGGAGATCCACAACGCCCTGGCTGAGGACAAGCCCCAGCCGTCGCTGTCGCCCGAAGCGGCCCTGGCCAACGCGCCCCAGCGCGACGGGGACTTCTTCAAGGTGCCCAAGGTCATCGAAGATAGTTGAGAACCTCGGCACGTGCTCTTTGGGAAAGCTGTTTGAACGGAATTGCCGAACGTGACGGATTATCGGAGATCAACGTGACGAACATAACGGACCTGACAGCCGTTGAACTGGCCAAGGCCATTGCCGCCGGGCAATGCACCGCCGTCGAGGCCACGGCTGGCTACCTGGCCGCCATCGAGGCACGTGACGGGACGGTCCGCGCCTACAACGAAGTCCTGGCCCCGCGGGCGATGGAGCAGGCCCAGGCCGTCGACGCGGCGCGCAGCGCGGGCAGCAAGCTCGGGCCACTGGCCGGCGTGCCGCTGGCCCTCAAGGATGTCCTGTGTACCGCCTACGGGCGGACGACCTGCTCGTCCAAGATCCTCGCCAACTTCCGCGCGCCCTACACCGCCACCGCCGTCGAGCGGTTGGAGGCAGCCGGCGCGATCATCCTGGGCAAGGTCAACATGGATGAGTTCGCCATGGGCTCGTCCACCGAGAACAGCGGCTTTGGCCCCACAGCCAACCCGTGGGACACGTCGCGCGTGCCGGGCGGCTCGTCGGGCGGCTCGGCGGCGGCCGTCGCGGCGCGGATGGCAGCAGGCTCGCTGGGCAGCGACACGGGCGGCTCGGTCCGCCAGCCGGCGGCCTTCTGCGGCGTGGTGGGGCTCAAGCCCACCTACGGCCGGGTCAGCCGGTTCGGCCTGGTGGCCTACGGTTCCAGCCTCGACCAGATCGGGCCCATCACTCATGACGTCGCCGACGCGGCCCTGCTGCTGGGCGTGATCGCCGGGGCCGACTCCCGCGACTCGACTTGCCTGGACCAGCCGGTGGGCGACTACCTGGCCGACATCGACAAGCCCCTCGAGGGCCTGCGCATCGGCTGGCCGAGCGAGTTTTTCTCCGAGGCGCTGGACGGCGAGATCAACGCAGCGCTTCACCAGGCCGCCGAGGTGTATCGCTCGCTGGGGGCCAGGATCGTCGAGGTGACGCTGCCCCACAGCCGCATCGACAAGGACGCGGCCGGCAAGTTCAGCTCCTTCGCGGTGGCCTGCTATTACATCGTGGCCATGGCCGAGGCCTCCAGCAACCTGGCCCGCTACGACGGCGTGCATTACGGCCATCGCACCGAGCAGGAGGTCGGCGACATCATCGAACTGTACTCCAAGTCGCGGGCTGAAGGCTTCGGCGCGGAGGTCAAGCGCCGCATCATGCTGGGGGCCTACACGCTGTCGGCCGGCTATTACGACGCCTACTACAACAAGGCCCTCAAGGTCCGCCGGCTGATCAAGAACGACTTCGACCAGGCCTTCGGCGCCTGCGACGTGCTGCTGTGCCCCACGGCCCCGACGACAGCCTTCCGCCTGGGCGAAAAAACCGCCGACCCGCTGACGATGTACCTGGAGGACATCTACACCATCAGCGTCAACCTGGCTGGGCTGCCGGGGCTTTCATTGCCGGCGGGGCTGAGCAAAGCGGGCCTGCCCATCGGCATGCAACTGATCGGCCCGGTCTTCAGTGAGGCGGCGCTCCTGCGGGCCGGCAGGATGTACGAAAAGGCCAGCGGCATCAGCCGCCTGGCCCCGCCAATGGCGAGGAGCTGAGAACGCATCAGCCTTTGAGTCCCGGAGGAGCGTTGAAAAACCGCTGGACGGCTGAGGCATCTTGGCGGAGTCCCGAAGGGACGGCAGAGAATAGCCGGGGGGTAAGCCCCCGGAGAGCTGGCGGAGTCCCGAAGGGACGTCAGAGGATAGCCGGGGGCGTAAGCCCCCGGTGGACGGCGTTGTTGCGGCAGAGCCTCGAAGAGGCGACAGAGAACCGGATGTCCTACACAAAGCTGACATATCACATCATCTTCAGCACCAAGGGCCGCCGCGCTTTTCTGAACGCCCAGACGCTGCCCCGGTTGGTCGAATACATCGGCGGAATCATCCGTAACTTGGGCGGAAACTCCGTCGAGATCAACGGGCCGGAGGATCATCTGCACGTGGTGGTTGGTCTGTCGCCGACGGTCTGCCTCTCTGAGTGCGTCAGGGACATCAAGTGCAATAGCAGCCGGTGGATTCACGAAGCCTTCCCGCAGGCGTCGGCCTTTGCCTGGCAGGATGAGTATGCAGCGTTTTCAGTGTCAGAGTCGGCTCTGCCCAAAGTGATTGAGTATGTAAGGAATCAGCAGGAACATCACAAGAGGGTCTCGTTTGGCGATGAACTGGCAGCTCTTCTGAAAAGGCATGGGGTGAAATATGATGAACGCTATCTGTGACTTGCGTCCTCTGTCGCCCCTTCGGGGCTATGCGCCCAGAGCGACACGTTCCGGGGGCTTACGCCCCCGGCTACCCTCTGCCGGGCCTTCGGCCCGGTGCCGCTTCGGTGTCGGGTTCGGCTCGCCAATCGAGCCTTCGGCCCGTATCACTCCTTCAGAGCTAGGTGCTGAGAGCCCCACATCCCGGACAACGCCCCCGGCTAGCATTCCTGCGCCCCTTCGGGGCTATGCGCCCAGCGCGCGGCGTTCCGGGGGCTTACGCCCCCGGCTATCCTCTGCCGTCCCTTTGGGACTGGTCCGTGGCGTCGTTGGGCCCAGGTCCGCAGCCGACCCTTCGGGACTGTTTCGTTATCATACTGACGTCGGTGTCCCAATCGAGCCTTCAGCCCTGTCCTGCTCCGTCATCAGACTCGGCTCCGCAGTCGAGCCTGTGCCCCTTCGGAAGCCGGAATCGCGTACTTGCCGGTGCTGACCGGCGGCACAATCGTCAATATCAGTACAACGCTTTTATCGAGGCATACATGATTGACACAAACGACATTGTCACGCCGGTCATCGGGCTGGAGATTCACGTCGAATTGGCCACGCAGACCAAGATGTTCTGCCGCTGCCCCAACCACTTCGGCGACCCGCCCAACACCAACGTCTGCCCGGTGTGCATCGGCATGCCCGGGGTGCTGCCGGTGATGAACGCCCGGGCCGTCGAGCTGTCCCTCAAGGTCGGCCTGGCCCTGAACTGCCGCGTGCCGGGCTTCACCAAGTGGGACCGCAAGGCGTACTACTACCCCGACCTGCCCAAGAACTACCAGATCAGCCAGTACGATCTGCCGCTGACCGTCGAGGGTTACCTGGAGGTGCCGCTGGCGGACGGGGCGACCAAGAAGGTCCGCGTCCTCCGCGCCCACCTCGAGGAGGACGCCGGCAAGAATGTCCACGACAACCCCACCCACACCGGCGTGGACCTCAACCGCGCCGGCGTGCCGCTGCTGGAGATCGTTTCCGAGCCGGACATGAACACCGTCGAGGAGGTCATGGGTTACGCTCGCAGCATGCACCGGCTGGTCCGATGGCTGGGGGCCAGCGAGGCCAACATGCAGATGGGCCACATGCGGTTTGAACCCAACATCAACCTGCACATCACCCGCGGCGGCCAGACGTTCAAGACCCCCATCGTCGAGGTCAAGAACCTCAACAGCTTCCGTTCGCTGGAGCGGACGGTGGCTTACGAGATCAGCCGCCAGTATGACGAGTGGCAGGCGGACCCCGCCGGCTTTGTCATGCAAAAACGCGGCAAGCAGAACCGGGGCTTTGACGACGTGCGGGGCATCACCGTCTTCCAGCGCGAGAAGGAGGAGGCCCACGACTACCGCTACTTCCCCGAGCCGGACCTGGTGCCGGTGGTGGTGGACGAGGCCTGGCGCAGCCGCGTCGAGGCGACCATCGGCGAACTTCCCCTGGCGCGGCGGGCGCGGTACATGTCGGCCCTGGGCCTGACCTTCAAGGAGGCCGACGCGCTGACTCAGGATGCGGCCACGGGAGACTTGCTCGACGCCGCGGTGGCTGCCGGGGCCGAGGCCAAGCGATGCGTCAACCTGCTGCTGTCGCGCGGGGCGGCCATCGCCAACGAGCGTAATTGCAGCATCGCCGAGATCGGCATCACCGCGATCCACCTGTCTGAACTGGCCAAGATGCTGGAGGAGGGCCAGATTAATGCCACCGCGGCAGGCAAGATCTTCGACAAGCTGGTGGCGGGCGAAGGCTCCGCCGCCGAAATCGCGCAGAAGGAAGGCCTGCTGGCCATTTCCGACGCCTCGGCCATCGAGGCCTGGGTGGACCAGGCTATCGCCGCAAACCCCCAGGCGGCGGCGGACGTGAGAGAAGGTGGCAAGAAGCAGAAGAAGGCCTTCGGGTTCATGATGGGCCAGGTCATGCAGCTTTCAGGCGGGGCAGCCACCCCGGCGCAGGTGCAACGCCTTCTTCAGGCCAAGTTGGGGCAATCCTAGACCCCCCGGCCTCGCCGATCGCGGCGAGAAAAGTGTTGAGTTTACAGCCGTTATGGGCGATACTCCCCATGTGACGGCTCGGCGGCAAGGGGCCGCTTCTTTCGGGTTTTGGAGTTGACTCTTAGGAGTGGATGTATGGCACGCGTAGTCCAACGAAACAGCCCACCGTACTTGCTGATAGCCTTCGTCATCCTGTTCCTGATTTCCACGGCCACCGCGGTGCTGTTCTGGGTGCAAGCCGACAATTACAAGAACAAGAACCAGCAGACCGAGATGAACTGGAAGCGGATTGCCTCGGCCCGGGAGGCCGGCAGCCCCTCGCCGCAGCTCCAGGAAATGATGAGCAACTCCGACAAGGCCACCGGCCAGAGCGCCGTGGCACAGCTTTCGGGTCAGGTCGATGACCTCGCCTCCCTGATTACCGGCAAGAGGCCCACCACCTACGGCGAGGCCAAGTCCACCGCCGACAAGCTCATTTTTGACATCCAGAGCACTCCGGGGCGCGGGCTGGTGACCGAGGCGCACGACCTGTGGCAGCAGGTGTCGGCCATCAAGGCCGAGGCCGACAATCTCCGGGCCCAAAATGAGGAACTCCAGGCCCGCTCCCAGCAGAAGGACCAGGCCATCGAGAAGCTGACGGCGGACGTGACGGCCAAGATCGACCAGCTCAACGGCGAGAAGCGAGCGCTCGAGGAAAAGGTCACGTCGAATCACGAAAACTATCTGGAAGAGCAGAAGAAGCTCCAGGCGGAGATGGACAACGCCAAGGCCGAGCTGAACAAGGAAATCGCGGCCAAGAACGAGCAGATCGGCAACTACGAAGTAACACTGGCCTCACGGGACCAGATGGTCCAGACCTTGCGGGACGAGCTGGACAAGAAGCGGCCGATGATGGGCCAGTCCTCACGAAAGCCCGACGGCAAGATCATGCAGGTGCTGGACCGCGACAAGATCTGCTACATTGACATTGGCTCCAGGGATCGCGTGGTGCCGGGGCTGACCTTCAGCGTTTACCCGGGCACCGGGATTCCCGAAAACGGCGAGGGCAAGGCCAAGCTCATCGTCACCAACGTCAAGGATTCGGTCAGCGAGTGCCGCATCGTCGAGCAGAGCGGCAACAACCCCATCATTACCGGCGACCTGGTGGCCAACCTGGCCTTCGATCCCCAGCGGGTCTATACCTTTGTGGTGCAGGGCGATTTTGACCTCCGAAACACCGGCGAGCCCTCGACCGAAAACGCCCAGGAAGTGCGGGCAATGATCAAGAAATTCGGCGGGCAGTTGGCCGACAACGTGGATGTCAAGACCGACTTCGTGGTGCTGGGCGAGGAACCCAGGTCCGTGCCCAAACCTTCCGAGAGCGCCCCCGAAACCAGTTGGGCCGTCTACCACGCCCAAATGGAGCAGCTTAACCACTACCAGGAAATCAAGAAGGCCGCCATCGACCTGCATGTGCCGGTCCTCAACACCAACCGCTTCCTGGCGTTGATGGGGTACGCCGCCGACAGCGCGGCCGCCGCGACCACGGTGACCAAGTAAGACGACACACTCATCGGCCCGGTGGGAAATCCCCGCCGGGCCTTTTTTCTGCGCGGGCTGCGCCGGGGGGTGCAATTAGGGTGCAATTGGCGTTGACAAAAATCCCACCTTAGGTAAGGTAAGCCCGACTTATCGGGAACGCCCCATGAGGTTCTCAAGGCAGATTTTGCAGCCGGCGAGACCCCGACGATGACGAGCGAAGCCCGACAGGAGCGGCAAATGAGACTTTCGCGGAGAATTTCGCAGGTAGCCCCCAGCGCGACACTGGCCATGACCGCCCGGGCCAAGCAGATGCAGGCCGAGGGGATCGACGTGGTGAGTTTCGGGGCCGGCGAGCCGGACTTCGACACCCCCGCGTTCATCAAGGCTGCCGCCAAGGCCGCCCTCGATGCCGGCGACACCAAGTACAACGCCCGTAGCGGGGCCAAGCTCGTCGCGGCCATCGTCGCCAAGCTCGCCCGCGAGAACAGCATCCAGGTCGAACCGAGCCAGGTGATTGTCACCTTCGGCGGCAAGCACGCCCTCTACGACGCCTTCCAGGTCCTGCTCAACGAGGGCGACAAGGTACTCATCCCCGCGCCTTACTGGGTCAGCTATCCCGAGCAGGTCCGCCTGGCCGGCGGCGAGCCGGTCATCCTGCACGCCGGCAGCGAGCAGGGCTTCAAGATCACGCCCCAGCAAATCCTGGCCGCCGCCAAGGGCGCCAAGATCCTGGTGATGAACTCGCCGTCCAACCCTACCGGCGTGACCTACACACCGGCTGAGCTGGCCGCCATCGCCGAGGCGGTGCTCCAGACCGACCTGATGGTTTTCTCCGACGAGATCTACGAGAAGCTCATCTACCACGGCACGAAGTTCGTTTCCTTCGCGGCGCTGGACAAGCGCCTGCCCGAGCGGACGGTCACCTTCAACGGCTTGGCCAAGACCTACTCCATGACCGGTTGGCGGCTGGGCTGGGCGGCCGGGCCCAAGGACATTATCTCGGCCATGAAGAACCTCATGAGCCACGAGACCTCCGACACCGTCAGCTTCGCCCAGGCCGGGGCGCTGGAGGCCTACACCTCGCCGCAGGCCGGCGAGACGATCGAGGCCATGCGCCAGGAGTTCGAGAAGCGCGGCAAACACATGGCCGGCCGTCTCAACGCCATCAAGGGCGTCCGCTGCGTCGAGCCGACCGGGGCCTTCTACTGCTTCCCCGACGTCAGCGCCCACTTCGGCCGCACTATCGGCGGGGTGAAGATCGACGGCTCGCTGAGCATGGCCAAGGCGGCGCTGGAAGGGGCCAAGGTGGCCCTGGTGCCCGGCGACGCCTTCGGCGACGACCGCTGCGTCCGCCTGAGCTTCGCCACCGGCATGGAAATGATCGACAAGGGCATCGACCGCCTGGTGGCAATGCTGGCCTAGACCTCTGAGAACTTTACCGCCGCCGAGGCCCGGCAGAATCGCGAACATCGCTGACGGTGGTCGTCGGCGGGTAGTTCCATGGGAAATACCAATTGTCGCAGGGAGAAAAGGATGAAGCCCAGCTTGAATCCGCTGACCGGATGGAAACCAGTCTATATTACTCTGGCATGCATGCTGGTGATTATCATCGGTCTGTTTGCGGCTGGTACATCGACGGCTAGCGCAAAGACAGCGGACGATGGGCTGGTTCAAATGTTGACCGTGGTGTTCCTGGGTACCGCGATTGTGATCGCACTGCTGCACGTTGTCGGCAGGACCCCGCCGATAGTGACCTGGGCGGAGGTGGGCTACATGCTGCTCATCTATGCCATGCGCGAAATGGATTTTCACCGGATCTATACAGCCGAGCATGTAACCCGATGGAAGTTGTATACGGGTCCGTTCCCGTTGAAGGACAAGATAATCGGCGGGTTCTTTGTCGTCACGGCCCTGGCCGTCTTTCTTCATCTGTTGGCAGTTAACCTGCGCCCGTTCCTGAACCATCTCAAGGCCAAGGCGCCCTATGTCCGGTATCTGGTGATCTGGGCCATTCTGCTGTTCGGCGCCCAGATGCTGGAGAAACCACGCATATTCAAAGGGCTCACGGAACGGGTCATCGAAGAAACCATGGAAATGGGCGCGGCCATGATGATGGTATTTGTTCTGCTCACTTTCCCCATGAGCATAAGGAACATATTCCGCCGCCGGTCCTGACCGGTTTGTCGGACGCGCAGGTGCCTGTGCCATGCTTCCGCGGTGTTTGCAGCGGTATTGTGCGTGGCGTATGGCCGATTAACCATGTCCGCGTGCAACAAGTTGCACGCCCTACTCACTATGATTTCAACCCGGCCTATTTGCGGGCGGGGTGGAGTTGTCGCAGGTTTCGCCAGGTGGTGGCGGCGCGGTCCATCAGGCCCATGTTCTGAAGGGCCAGGGCCAGGTTGACGCGGACTTCGCTTGGGCCCGCCGGGGCGGCCTTGGCGGCGGCCTCCATGTGGCGCACCGCGTCCTCGAACTGTCGCCGGTCGGTGTAGAGCAAGGCCAGGCGATAGTGCATGTCCACATATTCGGGCCGCAGGTCGATGGCCCGCTTGAGGGTCTCGATGGACTCGTCGGCCATGCCCAGTTCCTGCTGCGTGATGCCCAGCTTGACCAGCGCCTGGACGTAGGAGGGGTTCAGTTCGACGGCCTTGGCGAACTGGTCGAGCGCCTCGGCGTTGCGTCCCTCGGACCGCAGCAGCACGCCGTAGCGATAACGCAGGTCGGCATAGTTGGGATGGGCCTGCACGTGCTGGCGGTGGCGGTCGATCTGTTTGTGGAGCAGGTCGTCGTGGTCCAGTGCGATCTCAGCCACGGGCATGTCGGTGCCGGTCTCGAAGTTCCGCTCGAACTCCTCCGCCATCGCCGCCCTCAACTGGAGTTTGGACATCTCGGCCAGCAGGAGCGTCGTGTTGGGTTCGACCGCGGCAGCCAGCTCGAAGCTGTTGAGCGCGTCTTCGCGCCGGCCGCTGGAAGCCTGCGCCACGCCCATGCCGACATAATTGATCAGCAGGCGGTCATTGAGTTCCGCAGCCGTGTGGAAGGCCTCGGCCGCCTCGTCCCACCGTCCGCAGGCCAGATGCTGCGTGCCGATCTTGACGTTGGCTTCGAGGTAGTCGGCCTGGCAGTCCAGGGCGGAGCGATACTGCGCCATGGCCGCCTCGTCGTCGCCGGTCTGGGCGTAGAGGTCTCCCAGCCGCACGTGCAGATCGGGAAAATTGCCCTGCTGTTCCAGCAGGCTGTGCAGTCGCTCGATGGCCTCGCGGTACATCCCGTCGGCCACCAGGGCCTCCACCTCGTCATCCACCAGCGACCAGTTTTCAGGTTCCATGGCAATGGCCGACTCGAACTCCTCGACGGCCTGGCTGTATTGCCCGGCGCGGTAGTACAGGTGCGCCAGGGCGGTGCGGATCCAGGTCTGCTGCGGCTCCATCTGTCGCAGCGCGCGGTACTGCTCGATGGCCTCATCGACGTTGCCGCCCAGCACATCCACCGCAGCTAGTCGCTCGCGGGCGGCGATGAACGCCCCGTCGCGCGCGATGGCGTCGCGATAATACTCCGCCGCCTTAACCGGCTGGCCCAGCCGCTCGTGACAGTAGCCGATGGCGAAGAGCACGGGCACCTCGCCCACGTGGGTCTGGTTGGCCAATTCAAGCTGTTCGAGCGCCTTGGCGACCTTGCCGTCGCTGTCGTAGGCCGAGGCCAGCGCCACGCGGGCGGCAAGATAGTCGGGTTTGATGCGGCAGGCGTGCTGGAGGTGTTCGACGGCCGAGTCGAGCTGGAGCCCGCGCAGGTAGGTCAGGCCAAGCCGGCAGCGCAGGTCGGGCCACTCGGGGTGCTCGACGCAGTCCCGGCCCAGTTGATCGAGGCTCTTGGTCTGGGGCGACCAATAGTAGCGGTCCAGTACGTCGCCCAGTTCCGTGGGCAGACCTTTGCCCAAGAGTTCCAGCAAATGACTCAAGTCAAACTCCTCCGTTAAGCGGCCAGTTTCGCGAGCATCGTCGCCGCGCGGGTGTAGCCGGCGTTCAGTTGCAGCGCCCTCTGCATGTGCTGCCGGGCCGCGCCGAGTTGGCCGTGTTGCATCTCCAACTCTCCAGCCAGGCAGTGGACATCGGCCCAGTCGCCACCGGCGGCGATGGCCTGCTCCAGGTGCTCCAGGGCCTCGGATGTGGCCCCGGTCTGCATGCAAAGCCGCCCCAGCATCAGCCTCGCCTTGACATAGCGGCCGTTGATGGCGATGGCCGAGCGGGCATGCTCCATCGCCCAGTCCAGTTGCCCCAGCCGCTGAAAAACGGCGGCGGCGTGATAATGCAGATCGGCATAATCCGGATGCTCGGCCAGGGCCATCTTCAGGACGCTCGCCAGCATGCCGAAAAGCTCCCCGTCGATCTCGCTGACGGGCAGGGCCAGCATGGCCTCCACCAGGTCGCCCTCGGCCGTGAGATAGCGGGCCAGTTGCAGCATGTGCGAGCCGCTCGGCGCCACCGGGCGCGGGCCCAGTTGGATCGTCACGCTGTGGCCTTGATCGCCGGCGGCCCGGGCCGCCAGGGACAGCTTGTGCGCGACCATGATGTCCGCGGGCCGCAATTCAAAGGCACGCTGGAATGACCGCACGGCCGCGACGGTCTGGCCGCGGGCCGCGTGAACCAGTGCCAGGTAATAGTGCGCGTCGGCATAGCCGCCGTCGGCGGCGACGGCGCTCTGGAAGCAGGCGGCCGCTTCGGCGTAGTCGGCCTGCGCGGAGTGGAACAATCCCAGTTGCAGGTGCAGGCCGGGATCGTTGGGAAATCGCCTCATCGCTTCCTGTAGCGTCATGCGGGCCGCGGGTCCTTTGCCGCTCCGCCACTGCGCCAAGGCGGCGCGTCGCCAGGTGTCGGCCTGGCCGCCCTGGGCCTTGAGGGCCTTTTCCGCCTCGCGCTGGCAAAGGTCGTACTTGCCGCCGCGGGCATAAACGGCGGCCAGGTACTCCGCCAGGTCGCCGCGTGAGCCGATCGCGTCGGCGGCGGCGCGAAGGTGCGTTTCGGCCTCGGCGTATCGGCCTTGCTGGAGGCAGTCCAAGCCGGCGGCCCGATTGGCCAGGGCCTGGTAATAGCGGGCCAGCGACCCCATGAGATCCTCGCGCGAGTTGATGTGGGCCAACTCCTGCGCCGCTTCGCGGTAGCAGCCGCGATGGTACAGTTCGCTCCCCCGGCCGTAATGCCGAGCGGCCGAGGCGGTGTCGATGTCCGCGTGAAGCATAATCATAACTCTCCAACCACGTTATCGGCATGAACAGGGCCACGGTGAAGCAAGGCGCAGGGGTGAAAAGCGGCCTCCGTCGGCAACAATATGGAGGAGTTCGAGCCGGGAGAAATTCACTTGGATATACCGGAGGGTTGTATCGATCCTGGGGCAGGCGGAATTATGGGTTGCCGAGGAACTTGCGACGGATAATCCAGAGGCCCACCTTGATCCAATGCCGTTTGATGGCCTGGCGGGCTGTACAGATCATCCAACTGCCTGGGACGTTGAGATTGGCCACCGTCTCGGCGGTCGAACGCAGACCCTCCAGCGTGCCGATCTTTTCCGAGGCAATGTCACACGGATAGACATCACCCAGCGGGTCGATGAACACGTTGCGCTGCCCTGAATAATCCGGCAGCACGCGCTTTCCGGTTCGGACGAATTGGGCCAAGCCAAAGGTGAAGTAAGCGCGGGCCCAATGCTTGGGCGACCACGTCGATAGTTCCTGCCCCACCAGCCAATCAAGCTGCTCGATCAGGGCGTCCTTGTCCTGGATTGCATTGTCCCGCCCAAACAGGCTGTCGGCGCCAGCATGCACCACGGCCAGGGTCATTTCGACCCCGATCTCCTTGGACAGCGCGTACACCTTTCGCAGTTCCCGGTGATTGTAATCCCCCATCGTAAAGGCCAGTCGCAGATTCGTGACGCCCCTGGCCTGCAAGACCTTGATTGTGGCCATCAGGCGATCGAACCCGCCGGGCGTGCCGCGAATCTGATCGTGGGCCTCGCCGATGCCGTCGACGGAAATGGCCAGGCCGACGCGTGGGTTGACGGCCAGGATCTTGTCCATCTGCTGGACAATCAAGTCCGTGGCGAAACCGTTGGACGAAATGATGATCTGTGCCTTGGGAAAATTTTCCGTCGCGACGCGGACAATCTCCACCAGGTCGCCGCGCAGGAACGGCTCGCCGCCGGTGAGGTTCAAGGCCGTGGTGCTTGGCGGCAGGTTCTTGACCATATCGGGCGCAAATTCGCCCTCGTGGTCCCTGCGCTGCCACACGCTGCACATCCGGCAGCGGGCGTTGCAGCGATAGGTAACGGCCAGAACTACATCCTTGACATTGGAAGGGCCCATCAAAGCACGGTACCGCCATGCCTGTGGCACGTCAATATGATCGCTGTGCCGCGTTGAGGCTTGCTCTAATAAGCTCCGCGGGCGGAGATGACCGCCGGGACGGTCTGGAACATGATCAGCAGGTCCAGCAGGAAGGTCTGGTGATCGATGTAGTAGAGATCCAGGTCGATCCAGCGGTCGTAGCTCAGTTCGCTGCGCCCTGAGATCTGCCACAGGCAGGTCATGCCGGGCTTGACCTCCATCCGTCGACGAGCCCGGCCGGTCGCACTCATCGCCTCGGGCAGCCACAGCGGGCGCGGGCCCACCAGCGACATCTGGCCACTGAGCACATTGAACAGTTGTGGCAGTTCATCCGCGCTCGAGCGGCGCAGCAGTTTGCCCACGCAGGTCAGCCGCGGGTCGTTGGCGATCTTGAAGACCGGCCCATCCTTCTCGTTGAGGTGGGCCACGGCCTGGCGAGAGTCCTCGGCGCTGTCGATCATCGTGCGGAACTTGTACATGACGAAGGGCTTGCCGCCGAGGCCCGCGCGGCTCTGGCGGAAGATCACCGCCCCGCGGCTGGTCAGCTTGATCAGCACCGCAATGGCGAGCATGAGCGGGGCCAGAAGGACAATCAGGAGAATCGAGCCGACCACATCCACCGCTCTCTTGGGCAAGCCGCCAGGGGCGCTTGTGACGCCACGGCCGACCTCCGCGCGGTCGCGCACGGGCGGAAACAACACATCAGCTTGAGATCTGGAAGCCATCATCCTTGCCTTGCTGCTGACCTGGCCCATTCTTCTTGCCCTGCCACATGGTATGTGTCTTGCAAACTGTTCCCAAGAAGAACTATCGTCCTGTAGTTGCTTCAAATTCAGTTGCGAGAGCCTAAATCGTTCTAGTGGCAGCTATTTCATCGATTGGCCGCGAATCGCCTGGATGTAAATTTCTTCCATGCGGGCGGCAGCGACGGCCCAACTGTAGCTGGACTGCACCACATCCCTGGCCGAGCGACCCATCGCGCCGGCTGTTTCCCGATCAGCCAGCAAACGAAGGATCTGCCCGCGCAGGTCGACACAGTCCCCACCCATGAAATATACGATTGAATCGCCCAAAACGTCGCGATTGGCCGGAATATCTGCCGCCAATATGCACCGGCCGAAAGACGCAGCCTCCAGCATGACCATGCTCATGCCCTCCAGCGAGCTGGGCAAAATCACAAGTGCCGCATTGCTGTACAGTTCCAGCAGGGCATCGCCATAGACCGGCCCGAGGAATACCGTTCCGGGCCCGCCCTGTCGCCTGCATGCTCGGGCAAAATCGCTCTCCTGTATGTCCCCGGCGACAGCCAGGCGGAAGCCGCCGGATTGTTCGATCCCCGGCCAGGCCTTCAGCAGCAGGTCCAGCCGCTTTTCAGGGACGACCCTGCCGACGGTGAGTGCATAGCGCCCGCTTTCCAGGCCCCACTGCTTGACGAGGCCCGTGTCGCGCGGAGGGACTATCCGCACGCCGTTGGGGACATAATGCACCGGTCGGTGAAACTCCTGCGACAGTTCCGCAGCCAGGGAGGCCGAGACGGTCGTGATCGCTCGCGCCGACCGCAGGCCGCAGGAAAGTCCCATGCGTAATGCCGCCTTGGCCGGGGCCGACCACTTGCCCCGCAACCAGTCGGCGGCGTGGATGGTCAGGACCACCGGCACCCCGGCCAGCGCCGGCAACCAGCTCAGCAGCGCCGGGCCGGGCGAGTGCAGGTGCACCAGGTCCACCCGGTTGTGCAGGACCAGGTCGATCAGCGCGGTGGCGGTGTGGGTGATGGCCTCGGTGTGCTTGCCGCGAAGGCTGGGCGTGACGATGACCTTGCCCGCCGCCGCGGGGCCCTGGTCCTGGACGTAGTGGCGACGGGCGTAAACCGTCACCTCGTGGCCGCGCGCGGTCAGCTCCCGCGTCAGCTCTTCCACGACGCGTTCGGCCCCGCCCACGGTGGCGGGAATCCCTCGGACGCCTACCATCGCAATGCGCATCGCGCGGCCGCCTCTCTGTAAAGTCCCACAAGCTGCTCGATGATCGCGGCGGAATCATGCCGCTCTTTCACCCTCTCGCCGGCCGCCTGCTCCATGCTTTTTCGCTGGGCCGGCTCACGCAGCACCTCGGCCACCACGGTCGCCAGTGCCGCCGCGTCGCCGGAGGGGAAGGTCCTGCCGGTTTCCCGGTCGTTGATCCAGTGCCGCAGCGTCGGGTGGTCGGCGGCGATAACGCACCGGCCGGTGGACATCGCTTCGAGCATGGTCTGCGGGCTGTTCTCCAGGCAACGGCTGGGCAGGACGACGGCGGTGGCCTCGGCCAGGTAGCGTCCGATGTCCTTGTGCGGCACGGACCCGGCCAGCGTGACATTCCGCAGGCAGCGCCGAGCAATATCCTGCCGCAGCGGTTCGAGCATCGGTCCGCCGCCGACAATGACGACCTGGACCTGCCCCAGCGCCGCGGCCAGCTCCAGCATCAGGTCCGGGCCTTTCTCGCGCGAGAGCCTTCCGACATAGAGCAACTGGTCATCGCGACGGGCGACGCCCGAAGGCATCGCCGGCGGCTCGACGACGTTGGGCGCCACCACCAGCTTGCTGCCCGGCACGCCGGCCGCTCTGAGTACATCGGCCATGAAGGGCCCGGGGCAGATGAAGAACTCGATCCAGCGGATGTAGCGGCGGAAGAACCGCTGGAAGTAGCTTTCGATGGCCAGGGCGGCCCCGCCCGCGCCGCCGCAGCGAGTGGCGTGCCAGAATCGATTGGGCCAGCAATCCATGCAGGTCTGACCGCCGCGGAGAAAATGCTTGGCCGGGCAGGCCAGGCGGTAGTCATGCACCGTCATCACCATCGGGATGCCCCGCCGCGCCAGCACCGGCAGGATCGAGGGCGTCAGGTGGTGGTAAATGCCGTGGAGGTGGGCGATGTCGATCGGCTGCTGTAGGCGGAGGAAACGTGCCAGGCTGTTGGCCGCCTGTACGTCGTGGATCATGCGGGTCAGGGCGAGCGGATTGCGCGTGGCGGTGAAATCGACGAACTCCGGCAGCGACATGCTGCCTCGCGGCCCGGCCGGACCAGGCCGGCCTGGATCGTCGCAGCCGAAGAACGAAACCTCGTCCCCGCGACGACGCTGAAGCGCCGCCAGCGTCTGGACGTAACTGGTTACGCCGCCGGGCGCGAAAAGCATTCGATCGATGTGCAAAACGTGCATCTGTATGACATCCATTCTATCAGCCCGTGGGGGCAGAGCGATGCTGTTCTTATCGGCAGAAGCGCAGCGCCGGTTCGCGAATCTCACAGGGGTGTTAAGCGTTGGAATTCGTGACGTGATGCCGGCTTCGCTGAAGTGCCGCCACGAGACGGCAGAAGCGGCCGGCCATGGTCGATGCACTGAACGCCTCGGCCCGCCTGGCCCCCGCGGCCGCCAGTTCCTGGGAAAGCTCGCCGTCCTCGATCAGCAGGGCAAGGGCCTGGGCCAATGCCTTCGCATCGCCCGGGGGCACCTTCAGGCCCTCGCGCCCGGCGGTGAACAGGTCGTCGAAGGCGGGCAGGTCGCTTGCCACGACGGGCACCCCGGCCGCCATCGCCTCCAGCGGCGCCAGCGGGAATGTCTCGCTTCGGCTTGAAAGGACGAAGACGTCGGAGGCTGCCAGCAGCCCGGCCACATCGTTGCGATGTCCGCCGAGGGTCACAAACGGCGTCAATCCGCGATCGGCTACCGCCTGCCGCATGGCCGGCGAGTCGGTCCCTCGGCCGGCAAGGACCAGGTGGAAATCGCGGCGCTGTTGGGCCAGTATCTGCATCGCGGCCAGCAGCGTGTCAAAATCCTTGTCGGGCATGACATTGGCGACCTGGAGCACGACCTTGCGGCCGGGGGGAAAGACCAGATCGGTGGCCGGCCCCAGGAGACGGTGGAAATCCAGGCCGTTGGGGACCAGCGGCAGGGCGCGCCACGGCAGGCCATGTTCGCGCAGGCACCGCCGCTGCGAAGGACCGATGCACACGACCGCGTCAAGCAGTCCCAGCCTGTAGTAGGCCCGCAGCGACGCGGCGAAGTTGCCCGCCTGGCCACCCGGCCAGGAGTGGCACCAGCAGAGCCGCAGCACCTTCCGCCCGCTCAGCAGCGAGCCGACGGCGGCGTAGAACAGGCCGTTGCGGAGAGGGTCCAGCACGACCACGCAGTCGATGCGGTGGCGGAGGATGAGCCGCGCGATCCGCCACGGGGCCAGGACGTCGACATGTCGCCGCGCCAGGGGCGGAAAGACCTCCTCGGCCACGCACTTGAAGGCCTCGCGCATGGAGCCGCCGTCGCGGATGGGCGCGATGAAAACCTGCCAGGACTGTTCGGTCAGGACGCCGGCCAGGTCGGCGGCGACGACTTCCGCGCCGCCCACCCGCAGATCTTCTGTGACGATCAGCAGCCGCAAAGGGTTCTCCTTGCCCACTGCCAGCCCTGGTGGGCGAGTTCATCGATGATCCCGGCGGCCAGGTCCAGCTCACTTCGCCGCCAGGTGGTCAGGGCCCACGCCGCCGACAGCAGCATGAACCCCGCCAAGTGATACGCCAGGAGCAGGTAGGTTCCCGCTCCGCCTCCGACACTGTCGCGGGCGATGGCCGTCATGTGGGTCACATACGTTCGGCCGCGACGGTAATTGTCGGGCCTGCCGGAAGGGGCCAGCTCGTGCCACAGCACCAACTCCCGGGCCACGAACAGCGGCACCTGCCGCTCGACGCGGAAGGAGAACTCCGTGTCCTCGCCCAGGGCGTAGCCGCTGAGGGCGCCGTTGAAGTGGTGGCGCCGCGCGACCTGGCGGCGCAGGCTGATGGCCCCGCCGGACATTGCCCGTGCCGGATCGAGCCGCCCCGCGAGAGCCGGCGGCAGTGCCGTGTATCGCGCCACCGATCGCCACGGCGCCCAGCGATTTGCCGCCGAGGCTTCGACCAGCGCCATCGAGAGGCGATGCCCCAGGCCCGGGATTTGTCTCTCGGTCAGAATCCCGGCGATGCCGCCGATGACTCCCCGCCTGTCCAGCCGATACATCTCGGCCAGGCGAGCCAGGTAATCGTCGGGCATCGTGACGTCGTCATCCAGCAGCATAATCACGTCGCCGCGGGCCAGGGCGGCGCCGGCATTTCGCGACGCGGGCAGCGAAGGCCGGTCCATTCGTCGGACCTGGAGCGGCAGGCCCGCCTCGGCACAGGAGGCCGGCACGTCGTCGGCAATGTCCGTGGCCCCGTCGTTGACAACGATCAGCTCCACTGGCACAAGCGTTTGGCGCAACACGGCGGCGACGGTCCGACGCAGGCTGTCGGGCCGGTCGTGTGTCGATATGATGACCGAAATACTTGGCGTCATTGTCGCAGCGCTATCCCAGCTTGCCCAGCAATCGCCGCGCCGTGTGGACGAGCAATCGCTTCTCGTGGGTGCTGAAGAACCAAGTCGTCAGGACGGCTGCCAGGCACACAGCCGCCCACGCGGAGGCCGCCCACGCCACCGGCAGGACCAGCAGGGCCGGGGAGGCCAGGATTACGTAGGTCGGCCACTGGAGGCGTATGCGGGCGATGATGAGGTAGAGAACCGTAACGGCCAGCCCGCCCACCAGCATGCCCACGCCGGCGGCCCAGGCGGCCCCGGCCGGCCCATAGGCATAGGAAGACATCCACCAGTTGGCCAGCAGCACGTTGAGGCCGCCGCCGGCCAACGCCGCCACACCGATCATGATCGGGCGCTCGTAAAGGCGCGCGATGGCCGTCAGCAGCGAGAGGTTGCTGATGGTCTGGAAGTACATCAGCAGACCGCCGAGCAAGGCTGCGCCCACGCGGAACTGCGAGGGCAACACCTTGACCCACACCGGGGCCGCGGCCAGCAGGAGGATCGTCAAGACCATCAGCAGCATGGCCGAGGCCTTGTAACTGGTCTCCAGCGCCGCGAAGGCCTGTACTTTCTGCCCGCCTTCCCATCGCCGCGCCACGTGTGTAAAAACCACCGCGTAGACGCTGTTGCCGATAAGCAGGATCATCTGGCTCAGTTGCAGGAAGGCGGTGAAAACGGCGGTGTCTTCCTTGCCGTAGCGGCGGTTGGTCATGTAGAAGCTGACGTACTGCGCCACCATCCACAGCAGGCTGCCGATCATCGCGACCATGCCGAAGGAGATCAATTTGCGGAAGGAACCCTTGATGAGGTCGCCGCCCGCATCCGTTGCGGCCAGGGGCGGAGCTATTCCGGTGATGTCCTCGCCCACGGCAGATATTGCCGCGATGTTGTCGGCCTGTCCGTCTAAAGCGGCCTCACGCGCCTCCCGTTCCTGGTGCGCAATGGCTTGGTGCATCAGGAAGATCCCCGCCGCGATGGCGATGGCCTGGGCGACGAGGTGGCTGGTCAGCAGCGACAGGGCCGTCGGCCACAACAGCAGCGCGCCGGTGGCCAGCACCGTGAAAACCACTCCCAGGGCCAGCTCGATCACTGAGACCAGGCGATAGGCGCGCATGCCGATCAGGAAGGCCAGCACATCGTAGTAGATCGCCGCGGCCAGCATGTTGGCCAATGCGCCCCAGCAGACGTGCAACTGGTGGGCGAAACTCATCTGGCCGCTGCCGGGCGAGACGATGGCCAGTCGCGTGATCCACTCGCTGCCGAGGATGGCCACAGCCGTGGCAACCAGGATGACGGCCAGGCACTTCCAGCGGACGCGGTGGTAGAAATCGCGCAGCATCGCACGGGCTTCGTAGAGGCTGACGTAGCGCATCAGGCCGTGATTGGCCCCGAGTGTCGCCATGGGCGCGCCGATGGCGAAGATCATCGTCGCCAGCCCCCACAGGCCGTACTCGGCGGCCCGGTCCCGCATCAGGTAGGCGAAAAGGAGTACTCGCCCCAGGCCCAGGGCCTTTTGCAGTATCATCGCCGGGACGTACACGCCAACCGCCCCGGACATGGAGCCGACTTTCAGCAGGCGGGGCATGAGGGCCACGAGCGTCTCCTAACTCGTCCCGTCCGCGGGGTCGATGACCAGGTCTGTTGTGTGGGGCTCCAGCGAGCGATTGAGGCCGACGATCAGGCCGGCGAAGGACCAGAACAGGGCGCTGCTGGCTGGATCCCACAATTGGTCGATCAGCATGCCGTCGATGAACCATGCGGCGTAGACCACCCAGAAGACCACCACCAGCGGCCTGGAGAGCAGGCCCGTCGCGGTTTCGGGAAGCTTGCGATAGAGCGACAGCGACTCACGCAGCAACAGCACCTCCAGGGCCACCAGGATGATCAGGCCGATGATGCCCGTCTCGGACAGCATGAGCAGGAACAGGTTGTGCGGCATGGCCATGACAGTGCCCAACTCGGCCAGGATGCCCGGGTCCACCTCCATACGGCGCTCCGCCTCGAGGTAGTGACCAAACCCCACGCCGGTCAACGGGTGGCTCTTGAACAGCTCCCACGAACGCTCGGCCAGGATTATTCGGCCGACGATGGGGGTCTTCTGCGCGATGCCGCCCGTGGTCCGGTCCTCGGTGGCCAGGTTGGCGCGGAACATCACCGCGCCCAGCAGCAGGACCAATCCCGCCAAGGCCAGCTTGCCCTTGCCGAAGCGATCCTTGGAAGTCAGGCACCAGATGATCCCGGCGACCATGAAGGCCAGGTAGCCGCTGCGCAGGCCGGCGAAGAAGATCGCCGGCGGGATCAGGACGGCCTGGATGGCCAGGGCGACACGGTAAGGGCCTCGCAGGCGGCGGATGAGGAACAAGTCGATGAAGAACAACGCGATCAGCAGCGTCGCCTGCGGGTTGGCCAAGGTGTAGGCCCCGCGGGAGCGGTCGAAGTGAATTCCGTAGGTCGCCCCCCATTCACGCTGGTTGATGTAGGAGGGGAAGATGAAATCCCGCGCGCCGCTGGCGCCCATGTTCGCGGCATATTGGAGGTAGCCGATGTAGAGGGCGTAGAAACCGTAGATTGTCAGCGGAATCAGCGCCCACTTGATCTGCGCGGGTCGGCCCGTCACGGCGTTATAGAACAGGAAGGAGATGATGAAGGCGAACAATAGCGGCTCAAGGAAGCGGAAGTAAGGGGCCGTCGGCAGCGGGGAGGCGGGGGCCGTCCAGCCGGAAACGGCGGCGCTGAGGCCGCAGCAGACTATCATCGCCCCCATCAGCCAGAATACCGGCCTGTCGAAGCGGAGCATCTGGCCCCGCAGGGCGAAGTAGAGCAGGAAGGCCAGCGTGGCGCCCAGGAAGATGAACCTCGGGATGGTCATGTTGAAGAAGCCCGGGATTTCCAGGCGCCACAGCGGCGCGTCCAGCATCCCGTAGGAGAGCACCCACAGCCAGGCCCAGGCGGTGATCTCCCATCGCATCGCCCAGTAGAACATCAGGGCCGCCCCGGCCAATGCGAGGAACGCCCACGGCGAGGCCTGCGGCAGCAGCAGGGCTACCCCGGCCGTCGCGACAACGATGCACGCGACGACCAGCAGTGATAGCGGACTGATCTTCTGTTGCCCAAGTACTGGCATGGGTCCTTTTGGGAGCCTCTGGGGCTACAACCTGGTCAAGCAGGGAAAACCCTGTCTACCCACCGGCGCGGACAGACAGGAATTCGTTTTCATCGCCAACAAACCCGCGTTCATCCGTGTCCATCTCAGGTCAGTCTGGCGCGGCCACGGCCTCGCTCACACCCGCCGATACAGGAAACCGGGGATCGGGTAGGTGCGAAGGTTCAGGACCAGGCCCGCCAATCGCCCGCCGCCGCTTTCGAGGCATTTCTTGGCCTGCGCGACGGCCTCGCGAGGCGTGCGGTCGGTGTGGGCCACCAGCACCACGTCCTTGACGATGCCCGCGAGCACGCTCGCGTCGGGGTAATGATTGACGGCCGCCACGTCCACCAGCACGTGGTCGTAACCGTCCCGCAGGACAGTGAAGAACTCCGCCAGACGGTCGCCGCTGAGCATCTCGCCGCGCCGCTGCTCGGCGCTGCCGATGCTGTAAAGGTCCAGACTCGTGCTGATCCGCTGGGCGGCAGACTCCGGCGGCAGGCCCTCGGCGATGATCTCGCCGATGCCCGGGCCTTGCAGGCCGCCGAGCATCTCGTGCAGGGCGGGCCGGCGGAGGTTGAAGTCCACCAGGGCCACGCGCGAAGAACCCGACGGCATGCTGCCGGCCAGTGCCAGGCCGCAGGCCACCGTCGAGGCCCCTTCGCCCGAGTCGCCCGAGCAGACCAGCAAGCTCTTGCCGATCGGGCGCCCGGAGTAGAACAGTGTCGCCCACAGCCCGCGGAAGATTTCCTCGGCCTTGCCCACGAGGGCGGCCCGCGCAACTTCACCTTCTTGCATGGTTGGATCAGACATCAATCACCTCGCGTGACACGGATTATTTTGCGGCCCAGTTTGGGAACCGACGCCAGCACCACCGTGCCCAGGTATCTCTCGGCCCCGTCAATGCTCTTGATGGAGTGGTCGAAGTGGTCGGCCATGAACGCGTACACCAGCGACAAGACCAGCGCGGCAATTCCGCCCACGACCATGTTCAGCCAGACGATCGGCAGGCGGGGATCCTTGGGATCAGGCCGCGTCGCCTCGTCCAGCGTCGTCACCAGCACGGGATTGGCTGCCAGCTTCTCAGCCGTGATCGCGCTGACCACGCGCTTCTGTTCGTCGTTAAAAATCGCCTGGGCGGCATCGACCGACCGCGTCAACTGACCGTACCTGGCGACCTTGGCGGCCAGGTCGTCGTTCCGCTGGCGGTCCTCGGCGATCTTCCGGGTCAGCGTCTGGTGCTGGGCCGTCAGCGTCGCGATCTCCTGGTCCAGCCGCGTGGACTGCTTGGCCAACTCGCCGTGCAAGTCCTGCCGCGCCGCGGCCAACTCGCTGCGGAGCGTCTGGAGTTTCTGGAAGCTCTCGGTGTAGCGCGGCGAAAGAGCGTTGAGTTCCAACTGCGTCTGCACGATCTGCGTCTGGAGCTTGGCCATCAACGGGTTGGAGGAGGTGACGGCGTCGGGCACGACCATGGTTGCCAAGTCTGTCTTGGCCAGCTCGACATCCACGGCCTTCTTCAGCGCGGTCACCTCGGCCAGACGCTGGTCGATCCTGCCCAACTCGCCGCTGAACTGCGTGACCAGGGTGGCCGTGCCGGTCTCGCTGCTGCCGACCGTGCTGCCCATGTTGATCACCTGGAGCAGATCGCCCTTGAGTTCGCTCTTGATGAAATCGTTCAGGGCGCCTGTGGCCTCATCCAGGGCCAACCGCGCCGCGGCCAGCGACTGCTGCTGAAGCAGTTGAGTGGCCTCGCGGGTGCGCTGGCTTTCCAGGAAGGTGTAGCGCATCAGGTAGGCGTTCTTGATGCAATCGGCCAGCTTGGCGGTTTCCTCGGCCGTGCGCGCAGGGGAGGGATCCGGCGAGAACGCCATTGCGTTACGCTGGGACCAGTCCACGCGAATCTTGTAGGTCTGGGTGAAGGTCGCGTCGGGGCCGCCGGGCGTGATGACCTTGACGCGCGTGCGGAGCGTGTCCAGCAGCTTGCTGTTGCGGGTGATAAAGTCGGAGACGACCTTATCGTCGTACCAAGTCGTCGGCGCGGCGGAGGAATTGGCGGCGACGGGCTCGGCCTTGGGCACGCCCTTGAAATTCATGACCGCCGAGGCCAGCACGTAGTCACTCATGATGATCTCGCGCTGGGTCACCACGAACAGCGACACCCGGTCGCGCAGGACGTTACCCTGCTCTTCCAGCGGGCTTGTCGCGCCGGGCCGGGCCCAGAAGCTCACGTCGCTGCGGTAGCTCTTGGGCGACAGGAACGTCACCGCCACCGCGGCCGCGGCCACCAGGACGAAGATGAACAGCATCGCCCAAAAGCGGCTGGCCAGGACTCGCACGATCTCACGCAGCGTTCGGCTGGTATAGGTCTCTGCCATCTGTCACCTCTGTGTCACAAAGCACGCGCGAAGGTCGCGGGGTGAAGAGCCGATTGCGACTCTTGCCCTTCCACCCTTGTCTCCGCGATCTCTTGCTTCTTGTTGTCAACTTGCACTACGAACATCGCACTCAACACTTTATTCTCACTTCGGCGGGATGAAGTTAACCATATCGGCCATGTCGTAGTTGGCGCTGGCGGTGAAGCCGCTCACGTTGCGGATGCTGCGCGCCCAGACATAGTCGATGTAGTCGGCCCGCTTGGCGATCACGGTCGTCGGGACATAGATGATGTCGCCGTCTTCCAGCCAGATGTCGTTACGGTAGTTGTCGGCCGGGCCCATGGGCGGATCGCTCACCTTCGTGCGGTTTTCCAGCAACTGGAAGACGTTGATCACGGCAATCTGCGGCTGGGGCAGGTGTCGCCTGCGGATCAGCAGCACCTTGCTCAGTTCGGCCCGCATGGGCAGATAGCTGCCGGCCTGCGAGATGGCGCCCAGCAGCGTCAGCTCGGATGTCGAGGAAACCAGGCCCGTGCGGTTCAGCAACGCGCCGGGGATGCGGACCTCGCCCAGCACGTACACCTGTATGGGCGCGGCCTGCTGAAGGTTGACCGTCACCTCAAGCTCGGGCAGGTTGGCCTGCGCGTAGGCCTTGTTCAGGTTGGCGTGCAGCTCGGTCATGGTCAGGCCCGCGGCGCGGATGCTGTTGATGAACGGCAGCGAGATCATGCCGTCGGGCGTGATGGGCACCAGGCGGCTTTGGCCGCGCGGAGCGGTCTTGATCGCTTCCTTCAGTTCGGTGATGTTCACATTGGACTGCTTGAAGCTCACCGTCAACTGCGGATCCTTGATGAAGGCCTTGTACTTCTCTTCCAGGATCTTCTGCACGTCGGTGATGGTCTTGTCGAAGACCTTCACCTCGCCGATCAGGTCCAGGCGCAGCGTTCCATCGCTCTGGACCTGCTCGGTCTGGCTCAGTTCGGGATTGAAGGGGAAGCGAATGACGATGACGTCCTGGATCTTGATCTTGTACTCAGCGCCCATACGGTAGGCGATGTGATAGATCACTTCGAGGCTGTCACCCTCGCGCAGGCGGTAATCCCGCCGCATGATGTGGGCCACGGGCGTCTCCTGCGGCCCCCAGTTCTTCTTGAGAAACTCCGCCGGAAGACGGTCCTGCTCATTGACGGCCTTGTCCGCGGGCGGATTGCAGCCGGCGACGGCCAGCACCGCGGCCACCAGGGTCCAGAGCATCCATTGTGATCCAACCTTCATAGGCTTCACCTCGCGGTAATCACGAACGCGTCAGCCTTACAGGCCTTGACGCCGGCCAGAGCGGCACAGGCCGCCTCGTAAGTCGAATAGTGTCCCACCTGCACCACAAAGATCAGACGCGAATCAGCCATCACGGGCACCACCACGGCGGGCAGGTTCTTATCGCTCAACGTCTTGGCGGCCGCCTCGGCGCGCAACTGGGTGTCGAAGGTTCCAGCCTGGATCGTCCAGTCACGGGCGTGCATCCTTCGCCCGCCCCGTGCGGCCAGGTCCGAGCCGGAGAAAAACTCCGCCAGCAGGGCAAACTGCAAGTCGGCCTCTTTCCAGCGTCCCTGCCGCTGAAGCACGCAGCCCAGGCGGTAATAGGCGTGATCCATCGGGGCGACGCCGCGTTCCAGGTTGTCGATGGCCTTTCCGTACATCGCCTCGGCCGTGGGCATGTCGTCGCGATCGCACGCCAGATCGCCCAGCGCGATGGCCGCTTTGCCTCGCAGCTCACGGCTCTGGGTACGGTCGAGGGCCTCGGACAGATCGGCCTGGGCCCCGGTTGTGTCGCCGAGGTTGTAGCGGGCCAGGCCGCGAAGGTAATACGCCTCGTCGGCCCGGCCGCCCCGCCCGCTGTCGCGCAGGAAGGCGTCGGTGCCGGCGATCACGGCCCTGTAATCGCCCGTGGCACTGGCGGAATACGAATTCATCAGGAGTTGGCGCGCCTGCGGCGTTGTCTGATCAGCACAGCCCATGGCAGGAATCGCTGCCAGCAGACAGGTGATGTGGACACAGCTATTCATACCGTACACCGACTCCTTGAGCGCAATACCGCGCCATGCGGGCATGCCGCTTTGTCTTATCGTCGTCTGTTTTTGCAGTGGACTTGAATGTATCGCCCTCTCCTATTTGGCCAAATCTTGCGGGGCGATAAAGGGTTTTGATTTCATTGGTTGACGCTGCAAGAATGAATCACGAAGACGCCACGCAACAGAATTCCGGGAAACTGCCTGCCGGCAGGTCGCGAATCGCGAATGAAGACATTCGCGGGGATGAACGCAGATTAACGCAGATACTGCCAGATAATAGACAGAGCGGATAGTGTGTGCCCTAATCAGTAGCTTTCGAGTAGTTCCTCGAAGGCTTTGACGGGATCCTTGCCGCAGGCTTTGGACCATTGGCTGAATTCGGCCATGTCCACACGACGGTTGGCGGTTTCGCAGTTGTAAATCCAGGATTGGGGCTTACCGAGCTTTTCGCCCAGTTGCCGCTGGGTCAGACCGGCTGATTCCCTCAGACTTCGCAGGAAGACCGGGATCTTTCGGTATGCCAGCGAGTGTTGGGCTTTCGGCGACATGCCGGAAGTGTAAAGACCCATGAGATTGACACTGTTTGAGTGTCGTGGCAAAACACGGGTCGCCGGCACATTCGGCCGGGGCCCAGGGATGCTGATCCTGTCTGGGATTTCTCCCGCGAAATACGACGTCAAGCCTTGGAGGGGAAAGGGCCAAAGGATGTCCTGGGGGCTAATGAAGATCATTCAAAATATAGCCACTTATGTGATTTTATTGTTGACAAGAAAGAGGGCATGACATAGATTGAGTGTCAGCTTCGACGCCCGTCTGGGAGCGGACGGGATGCATATCGTCGGAGGCACGGAGCGGTCTCGCTTAATCGCACCTACCTCAGGCCACACCGGCCAAGTTTCCAAACCATCATGCCATTTGTGATTTGTGGGGCATTTTGTATCGGGTATGTCTGTTGGGAGCCATTCAACGAAGGGAAGGTCTTTGATCTGTTCAACGGCTGAGGGTCTTGTCACCTTTCCTGCAAGCTCGTCGCTTAGCAGGAGCGGAAAAACGTTGTTTCCTGCCCAAGGGTGACGCTGCCATTAATGGACCAAATGAAGGAAGGAGCAAAGGAGCATGGTAATCGGAACGCACAATCGACGGTGGTGGACCCAGTGCGTCATAGTGTTGACACTACTGGTGTCCGGTCACGCATTTGCTGCCCCGATCTATGAGCAAGAGATGGATGCGGCATGGCTGGCGAGTAATGCAATGTTTCCAAGCCGAACACCCACATTGGAAGGCAGCGGGAGCGTATTGCGGTTTGCAGCTTCTGGTGTTGACAACAGAGATTACGACGTTCTCTTGGAAGTACCTCTCACACAGGCTGGAGTATTACCCGCTGGAGCCACGGTCGCAATAGACATAAGTGCGTCTCCTCTCTCTTCTGATAACGACCTGAAGGTGGGCATCACCGACGGAGTATCGGTTGTGGTCTTTGAACGTAGCGACAACAACAGCGGCATGGGGCGACTTTTGGACGGTGACCGGCTGGGACCTTGGCTTCCAGTTGGCATTCAGGCAGATATGGATTACAGCTTCGAGATGTTCACTAATGCTGGAATGCCCGTGGAATTCAGTGCCCTGTTCACGCTTGGCCAGACCGAGACAAGTGTCTATGGGCAGATTGGAACAAGTACCGGCACTGCAACCGCCTCTCGCCTGCTCTCGCTTGATTCCCCTTTGAGCTTGGTATTGCTCGCTGACGATGATTGGGAAGAATACGGGATCAATCGGATCAACGTATCCGTTGTCCCTGAACCCGCATCTCTTTCCCTCCTCGCATTCGGTAGTCTGGCAATTCTTCGCCGGAGAAAGAAATAGTCGCCCCAGAGACATTGGAGCAAGGAAAAGGAGGAAACGATCATGAGCGCGAGGAAGATGACAGCCCGGTAGCTCGAGCAATGCTTAACGTTTCCCATTCAGATATGAAATGGCGGGCGGTACTCGCCCCGTCTCGCCGCCGCCGCGTTGTTTCTTGCGATCTACGGCCTACGAACCTGCCTACGGCAGGCAAGCTTCGACCTGCCGTTACGGTCTTCCGGTACTCCGGTCTCTCGGTATTCCGGTATTCCGGTATCCGGGGGTCAGACCCGCTGGGCGATCTGCACATAGTGCATGCGGGCCTCGTAGAGGGCCTGGTTGAGAAGGGCCTTTTCCTCGTCGGTGAGGTTGCCCTTGGTCTTGTCTTCCAGCATGGCCATCGTGTCGATGTGGTGCTTGGCCAAGGCCAGGTCGACGTAGCGTTTCTTGGTCCGCGGGTCTTCCACGCCGCCCAGCGCCATGAAGACCTGCGTGACCAATTGTCCCACCAGCGTGGCGAAACTTGCGGGGGGCAGTTCCTGGTCGGCGGGGCCTGCGGTGGCGCCAACAGCGCCTGGGCCGGCAGCGGCGGCGCCCTTGTCGGGTGCGGCAGCGGCCTGCTGGTCGAGCTTTTCCTTCTCGGCCTGGGCCTGGGCCTTCCAGTCGTCGTCGACGATGATCTTGGGCTTGTCCTGCTGCTCTCGATTCTCTGCCATGTTGGGCTCCTCTAGACCATCATAGTGCGTGGTGCGAAGTGCGGAGCGAGTATTACCTCCCGCGCGGCCACTTCGCACTACGCACTACGCACTTTCGCACTGCGAACTATTTGCTCTTCAGCGCCGCGGCGACCAGGCCGGTGAACATCGGATGAGGGCGCAGCGGGCGGCTGGTCAGGCAGGGGTGGGCCTGCGTTCCGATGAAGTACGGGTGGACGCCGCGGGGCAGTTCCATGATCTGCATGATCGGGTGGACCGGGTGTCGGCCGGAGAAGACCATGCCGCCCTGTTCGAGGGCCGCGATGTACTTGGGGTCCACTTCGTAGCGGTGGCGGAAGCGCATGCGGATTCTTCCCGCCCGGCCGAACAACTCGGCCGCCAGCGTGCCGGAGGCCACGTCCACGTCCTGGCCGCCCAGGCGCATGTTGCCGCCCAGGCCCTCGATCTTCTTCTGCTCGGGCAGGATATCGATCACCGGGTGCTTGCAGGCGGGGTCCATTTCGGTGCTGTCGGCCCCAGCCAGGCCGCAGACGTTGCGGGCGTACTCGATCACGGCCATCTGGAAGCCCAGGCAGATGCCCAGGTAGGGCACCTTGTTCTCGCGGGCGTAACGGATGCACGCGATCTTGCCGGCGGTGCCTCGCACGCCAAAGCCGCCCGGCACGATAATGCCCTGCACGTCCTTCATCGCCGCCGCGACGGTGGAGTCGTCCAGATCAGTCGTGTCGATCCACTTGATGTTGACGCGGGCGTCATTGGCCACGCCGGCGTGTTCCAGGGCCTTGATGATGCTGGCATAACTGTCGCGCAGGGCGGTGTACTTGCCGGTGATGCCGATGGTGACCGCGTGCGTCTCGTGGCCGATCTTGGAGGCAAAGTGGTGCCACTGCGTCGCGGCCCGCGCATCGCTGGCCGAGTTGGTCCGCCCGCCCAGGTTGAGCACCTGGACCACTTCGTTGTCCAGCCCCGCCTCGCGCATCACCTGCGGCAGCAGGTAAATGCTGGGCAGGTCGTGCATCGAGAAAACCCGCCGCATCGGGACGTTGGTGTAGAGCGAGAGCTTCTGGCGGACCTTTTCGCCCACGGGCGCCTCGGCCCGGCAGGCGATGATGTGGGGCATGATGCCGTGGCCCATCAGGCGCTTGATGCCCAACTGGGCGGCCTTGGATTTCTGCTCGCCCAGGGCCGGGGGCTGGAGGATGTAGGTCAGGGCCACGAAAATGACCTGGCCTTCGCCTTCCTCGTAGGACAGCTCGCGGAGGGCCTCGATGTAGAAGGCGTTCTCCACGTCGCCTACCGTGCCGCCGACCTCGACGAAGACCACGTCGGCCCGCGTCTTGACCGCCAGCTCGCGCAGGCGAAGCTTGACCTCGCCGGTGACGTGCGGAATCATCTGCACGTCGCGTCCCAAATAGCTGCCGGCCCGCTCCTTGGCCAGCACGGAGGAGTAAATCTGCCCGCTGGTGGTGAAGTTGGCCCGGGAGAGGTCCTGGTCGAGCATCCGCTCGTAGGTGCCCAGGTCCATGTCGGTCTCCATCCCGTCGTCCAACACGAACACCTCGCCGTGACGGAAGGGGTTCAGCGTGCCCGAATCGATGTTCAGGTAGCCTTCCAGCTTGATCGGCGATACCCGCAAGCCCTTGTCTTTAAGTAGCTTAGCGAGGGAGGATGAGAAGATTCCCTTTCCCAGCCCGCTCATGACGGTGCCCAGGACGGCAACGTACTTGACCGAGCCGGTGCGGTAGCCTTCGGGCAGGGGGGTGTAGAATTCGGTTTCGTCAGTGCGATCTTTGACCGATCGCAACAAATCCATGGAGTCGTTCATGGAGCTAGACTTTACTCTCTCGTCGCCGCCGGGGCAACTCCCTGTTGAGCATTTCTCTCCGACATTGCCACTTTCCCTCATGATTGCCCTGTAGAAAGCCTTGCCTTGCTGCCGAATAAAACTAGACTGGCTCATCACAGTTCTATTGCATGAAGGCTCCCTGGAGAGCCGGTGCTTATCTATGGCCGCTGAAGAACCAATCGTCGTCCTCAAGTACACTGCGGTTGAAGTGCTGCGCGACAAGTGGTGGATCGCGATGGTCGCACTGGGCATTGCGCTGGTGGCTACGCCCATCGTCCGCGCCATCGCCTACCGGGCCAGGATTGTCGACCGGCCCGACGACCTGCTCAAGCCCCACGGTCGGCCGGTGGCCTACCTTGGCGGCTTGGCTATCTGCCTGGGCCTGCTGGCGGGCCTGGCCTGCCACGCGACGCTCCTTCCCCTGGGGCAACACTGGTGTGAAATCCGGCGGGGCATTGCCGCCAGGGATTTCTCAATTTTGGCGCATAACCCGCTGTGGAACATCATGGCCATTGCGCTATCGGGCATCCTGATCACGATCACCGGCCTGGTCGACGACCTGTGCAACATCACGCCGCGCCAGAAGATTTGCGGTCAGATCGCCGCCGCAGGCGTGCTGCTTCTCGGCGGAATCGGAACCGGCATGATCTCGATGTTCCTGGCCCCGTTGGGCATCGTGGTGCCGCTCTGGCTGCTGCTGATTCTGCGGACCCTCTTCTGTCTGCTGCTGGTCATCTGCGCCTGCAACGCCACCAACCTGCTGGACGGGCTGGACGGCCTGTGCGGCGGGGTGACGGGCATCATCGCCCTGGGGTACTTGGCGCTGGCGGTGTTTCTGGCCATGTTCGGCCGGGTGCCGGAAATGGACGGCCTGCGCGTGGGCCTGTGCCTGGCCATGGTCGGAGCGGTGCTGGGCTTCCTGCCCTATAACATTCCGCCGGCCAGCATTTTCATGGGCGATGCCGGCAGCATGCTGCTGGGTTTCTTCGTGGCCACCATGATGGCGATGTTCTGCCACGAGGCTTCGGCCCGGTGGTTCCTGGCAGCCTGCGTGGTCTTCGCCCTGCCGATACTCGACACGGCCCTGGCCGTGGTTCGCCGGACCTTGAGCGGGACACGTATCTTCTCCGGCGACCGCAGCCATCTGTACGATCAACTGGTCGATCGCGGCATGAGCGTCAAGCAGGTGGTGGTGCTGTTCTATGCGTTGTCGATCCTGGCCGGCGCGATCGGCGTGCTGTCGGCCATCTTTTTGCGGCTGCGATACGCCGTCGTGCTGTACGCGCTGGGGTTCGCGGCCATCTGGGTGCTGTTCTACAAGCTGGGAATGGTGCAGCCGCCCCCACGCCCGCCGGGGCCCCCCAAGCCCCTCGATCCGAAAGAAGAATAGGAAACCCCCGTGGCCAATAGCGATTCGTCGCCCGTTCTTTCCATCGTCATTCCCGTCTACAACGAGTTGAACACGTGGAAGGAATTGTTCGCGCGGGTCCAGGCCGTCGATTTGCCCCACTGCCGCAAGCAGATTGTCCTCGTCGAGGATCACTCGCGCGACGGCACGCGGCAGCAGCTTGAGGATTTTGCCCGCGAGCTGGCCTCGGCTGACCCTGCCGCCGGCCCGGCGAGCGTCAAGGTTCTGTTCCACGACGTCAACCAGGGCAAAGGGGCCGCCCTGCGGACCGGCTTTGCCGCTGCCGACGGCGACATCGTCGTCGTGCAGGACGCCGACCTGGAGTACGACCCCGGCGATTACCCGGCCTTGCTGGCCCCGATCATGGAAGGGCGGGCCGACGTGGTCTACGGCAACCGCTTCGCCGAAGGGGCGCGAAAGGGGCGGATGCGAAACTTCCTGGCCAATCGCTTCCTGACGGGCCTGTCCAACCTGACCACCGGGTTGAAGATCGGCGACATGGAGACCTGCTACAAGATGGTCCGCCGCCCGCTGCTGGAGCAGGTTCGATTAGAGCAGAACCGTTTCGGCTTCGAGCCGGAACTGACGGCCAAGCTGGCGCGGCTGGGCGCGAGATTCTGCGAGGTGCCCATCCGCTATTACGCCCGCACGCACGAAGAGGGCAAGAAGATCGGCTGGCGCGACGGCCTCAAGGCCATCTGGTGCATCCTCAAGTACGGCTGGTTCTGCCGGTAATCGGCAGGCATCAATCCTGTCCGCCTGCCGCCTGTCGCATGTGCCCGATGGGGAATTGGGCAGGTTCCTATGAATGTGGCGGCGGAGGTTTGCCGACCATTATCATGGGAGAGATCCATGAATCAGGCAAAATCGAACGTGTTTCTGGGCCTGTCGATAATGGCCTGGACCCTCATCGTGGCCGGCGCGTCACTCGTGGCTCCGCAGTTCGGCATCGATTGCGCCTCGGCGGCCGGTGACAACGCCAGCCCCGATCTACAGCAGCGGGTCGATGCCGCTCCGTCGTCGCGCCCGGCGGATTCGTGCCCCTGCGCCGCGGGGAAATCCCCCTGCACGCAAAGAACCTCCGCCTGTAGCCGGCCGAGCTGTTCACAACCCACGACGTGTCCCGGCGCGAAGGCTGGGCGCCGTCCGGGTGAACTGGCCTATCCCAATCAGCCGCCGGCCCGGCCCGAATCATCCGATGGTCAACCGGCCATCTATGCCCCGGGAGCAACCATCGAGGATGTATCGCGGCCGCTGGGCACATACTCAGGTCCGGCCGAGCAGACCTATGGGACCGACGGGGCGGGCAATCGAATCCTGACCACCGGATCGGATCCCAACACCGGCACAGGCCCATCCCAATATGCCTCGGATCTGCTTTCCAACCCCAGCACCAGTCAGCCGGTCATCATGTACGACCCCTCGCCCCAGTACTATCCTCGGCCGTGTCCGCGGCGAAGGTGACGCTCTCCGGCGTCGCATTGTCGGCCAAATAAAGAGGGCGCCGCGTTGAACGGCGCCCTCGAAACTTCAGTCGCAAATTCGCGATTTCGTTACGCGCTCTGGTCGAAAAGCTGCTGAGCGACGGTGACGATATCCTCCGCCGTCAGGTGGACCTGCTTGAGGATGTCCTCGGGGGTCTTGGCGCTCTTGGGCACGCTCTCGACGTACATGGAGCGGACATTGACGCCCAGGTCGCTGGCGGCCGCCGCCGCGGTGATTTCGTCGGCGAAACCGCCGAGGTAGTTGTCCTCGACCACCAGGATCGTCCCGCGGCAATCGTCGCCGATGCGGAGGATCTCGTCGGTCATCAGCGGCATGGAGTAGGCGTCGATCAGGCTGGCTGAGAGGCCCGACTTTTCCTGGAGCATCTCGATGGCCCTGCGGGCCACGTGCACCATGTAGCCGCTGGCGACGATGGCCAGGTCTTCGCCGTCAACCAAGTGCTTGAAGCCGCCGATAGTGAACTCCTCGCTCTCGTCGTAGATGAAATCGACATCAGGCCGGTGGGTCCGCATGTAGCAGACGCCCTCGGTGTTGGCCATCAACTCGGTGAGCTTGAAGGCTGAGACCGCGTCGGAGGGGCAGAAGACGCTGATGGCGGGCTTGCCCTTGGCGTTACGGCTGTGGGCGAAGGAACGCATGAAGGCCAGGTCCGGCAGGCCCATCTGGCTGGGGCCGTCGGCGGCCAGCGACACGCCCGCGTGCGAGCCGCACAGCTTGATGTTGGCGTTGCTGATGACGGCCATCTCGACCTGGTCGTAGCCGCGGACCAGGAACTTGGCGAAGCTGGAGGCGAAGGGAATCCGCCCGCCGGCGGCGAGTCCCACAGCCGCCGAGATCATGTTCTGCTCGGCGATGCGGGCTTCAAAGTACCGCTGGGGATATTTCTTGGCAAAGCCGTCGGTGAAGGTGGAATTCTTCACGTCGCCGTCGGTGGCGGCGATGCGTTCGTCGGCGCCCAGGGCTGCCAGGGCCACGCCGTACGCGCGGCGGGTGGACAGCTTGCGGTCGGCCAGGGCCTTTTCCAGGCCGGCCGTCTTCATCGCGTCGGAGAAGTTGCCGGCGGAGATCGCGCCGCCGCCAGGCCGCTTGACCGACTGCGGGGCCGAGAGCTTCTCGACCGAAACGTCCGGCGCGCCGGCCACGCCCAGTTCGGCGGCCAGGGCGTCGATGTCGGCCATCGCCGCGGGGATCTGCGCCTCGGTCAGCGGCTTGCCGTGATAGGTGTGCTTCTGGAGTTCCTTCACGCCCCAGCCCTTGACCGTCTTGGCGACGATGGCGATGGGCTTGTCGGTTGCCTCGGCGGTCAAGGCCGCGAAGACCTCGTTCCACTTGTGGCCGTCGATGACCTTCACGTCAAAGCCGTAGACCTTGAGCTTCTCGGCCATGACCTCGGCCGACTGCTGGTGGGAGACGTAATCGCTCTGGGCCTGCCCGTTGCAGTTGAAGATGGCGCGAACGGCGGTGAGCTTGTGGTCGATGATGAAGTCGAGCGCTTCCCAGACCTGGCCTTCGCGGCTTTCGCCGTCGCCCAGGATGCAGAAGATCTTCTTGTCCGAGCCGTCCAGACGGGCCGCACAGGCCAAGCCGGCCGCGACGGACAGGCCCTGGCCCAGCGAGCCGGTGGCCGCGTCGAACAGCGGGAAGCCCAGGGCGGGGTTGGGATGGCCGTCCAGCAGGCTGTCGTTCTCGCGCAGGGTCATCGCGTCGTCAAAATTCAGGGGAACACGGCGGTCCTGAATGCCGGCGACTCCGCCCAGTTCGCAGTAGGCGGCATAGACCATCGGGACGGCGTGGCCTTCGGACAGCACCAGGCGGTCGGCGCCGGTGTTCCAGGGGTTCTTGGGCTCGTAACGCATGACCCGGTACATCAGGGCCGTGACCAGGTGAATCAGCGCCAGCCCGCTGGAAGGGTGCCCGCTGCCGGCGGCGGTACACATCTTGACGACCATCCTGCTGAGCTTGACGACCTTTGCGTCGAGGTCCTTATATTCTGCCATAGCGATCTCCCACGTTCCTTTCCGTCTAACTAGTGTCAATACAAAGGGTCATTACCGTAATAAAAGGGTCGCAATTTCGCAAGAACCAAAGCGAAGAAAGTATAGGCTGCCGGAGGAATCATTCCATGCGGCCTGCCCCCGCTCCGAGCCTTCCCTTGCGCGGGCCCTCCGGTGACGCAGCCTTTCCGGGCCACTCAGCCGCGCTTGGTCCAGAAGGGGCCCTTGGGCTTCTTGGTCCGGGCGGTGCGGAAGGTCTTGCCCGACAGGGTAACGGTGGTCTCGATGGCGGCGGCCTGGGCTTCCTTCTCCTGTATGTGCTTGCGGATGACCCACTGCTCGACCACGCTGGAGGCCGTCGAGGCCATGATGTAGAGCGTCAGGCCCGAGGGGGCGGTGTAGAAGAAGAACAGCATCATGACGGGCATCATGTACTGCATCATCTTCTGCTGCTTCTGCTGTTCGGGACTGGGGGCTGCGGGGGTCATCTGCGGGGTCATCTTCATCTGTAGGTACATCGCCACCGTCAGCAGCAGGGGCAGCAGGTTGAAGGTGTGGCCGATGTAGGGCAGGTTGTCCGACCAGGTGAACAAGGCGTCAGGCCCGGCCAGGTCGGTGATCCAGAAGGGCAGGAAGCCGGCATGTCGCAGTTCCACCGTCGCGCTGAGGGCGGTGTAGAGGGCGATCCAGATGGGCATCTGGAGGACCGTGGGCAGGCAGCCGAGGATTGGGGTGAACCCCTGCTGCTTGTAGAGGCCCATCATCTCCTTGTTGAGGGTGTTCTTGTCGTCGGCGTACTTTTCCTGGAGCTTCTTCATCTGCGGGGCGAGCTTCTGCATCTTGGACATGGAGACCTGGCTCTTCTTGGTCAGGGGATGCAGGACCAGGCGAACCATGAACACCAGCAGGATGATGGCCACGCCGTAGTTGCCCAGGGAGATGATCGAAAGCTTGTCCAGCAGCCACATCATGCCGAACGTCAGCGGGGCCCAGGTGCAGCAGCTTCCGAAGTCGATGGTGCCGATGTAGTCCAGTTGCTGGTAGATGGCCTTGTAATAGGGATAGTCGGGGTTGGTGAACAGGTCGCGTTTCTTGGGGCCCACGAACAGCTCGAACCGCACTTCCTTGCCCGCCTGGCCCGGTTCGAGCAGCAGGTCGGGAATCTTCACGCCGGTGGCGAAGGTGCGGCTGGTGGGGCTTTCCTGCTCGGCGATGTCGTAGAACTCCGCCTTCAGTCCGGTCGCGGCCAGTTGCGGCGGCGCGCCGGCCGGCTGGCTGGTGGTTGTCTCGGGCTTGAGATAGAGCATCGAGCCGAAGAACTTGTCGACGTGGCCCAGCCACAACACCGGCGGGTTGGCGTCCGACTTCCCGAGGGCGTTCTCGGCCCCGATGGTCATCTTGGCCAACTGGTCGGCCTTGTTCAGCACCACCTGGACCTTCCCGTCGGCGACCTTGTGCAGGCCATAAGCCACGGCCCGGTTGTCGGCGCGAGGGTCTTCGCTGGGCAGCCCGGTGGGGCCACGCTGATTGAGTGTCACCTTCACCGCGCGCGACGAGAGGTTCTCCACCTTCAGCGACACCGAGACGGTGTAGTCGCGCTTGGGGAGGGTGTAGGTCTTGGTCAGCTTGATGACGGGGTGGTTACGGGCCTGGTCCCAACTGGCCCCGCGATAAAAGGTATAAGCATAGCGGGCCGAGTCGGCACTGGCCTCTTCCAGCACCCAGGCCTTGGAGTCCAGGATGTCGATGTACTGGTAGGAACCGGTCTCGCCGGCAAACTCGATGCCGACAGCCTTGGTCGCCAGCGGCAGGACCTGGCCGCCATCGCCGGGCACGGGGTTGAGGATGCTGACGTGCCCTTTGTACTTGGCTGGGTCGGCCAGCCGGCGCTGCTCGTAGTGGGCCGGGTCGGCGTGGTAAAGCTGCTTGTCGGCCACCGTCGCAAAGTACTGCGACATCTTGGCGGTGTAGATGCTCGCCCCGTTAGCCGTCAACTGCACCTGCATCAGGTAGCCGTTGGGGTCCTCCAGTGAGCCCAGCGTCGCCGACTGGGCGGCGGGGGGAAGCTGGCCGAACCATTTCTCCGCCGGGCCCGAAGCCGCGGTAAGCGTCGCGCCGCCCTCGGATGCGCCCGACTCGGTCGGCGCCGGCGAGGCCGGCGCTTTGGGGGCCACCGGCGCGGATTGCGCCGTCGCGGCGGGTGCGGCGCTGGCTGGGGCGCCACTGGGCGCGTCGGCCGGCTGGGCCGAGGCCTGGGCCAGGGCGGTTTGTGGGGATGTGGCGGGGTTGGCTGCGGGGCGGTTGGTATAGACCAGCACACCCAGGCCGCCCACTAAAATCACCAGCGCTACAGCAAATCGTCGCAGGTCCACTCGCTCTCCTAGCGCCCGTCCTTGAGCCGCGTACCAAGGTATTCGTCCAGCTCAGGAATGGCGTGTACGGCCTTCATCATGGTTTCGACGTCGTAAGACACCCGGACGAACCGCACGGCTTCGGGTTCGACCAGCACATAGCAGGCACGGCTGTCGCGGTCGCGCGGCTGGCCGACCGAACCGACGTTGATCAGCGCCTTGCGGCGGGGATCGACTTCGTGGACCCCTTCCAGCTCGTCGGGGCTGTAGAAGTCCGGCGTCTGCGTGAAAACGCCCGGCACGTGCGTGTGCCCGACGAAGCAGAGGTGGCCGAACCGCTCGAAGATGCCCTGGACCTTGGCTGGACTGTTGTAGATGTCGTCGGGAAAAACGTACTCGTTGACCGGGCGGCGGGGGCTGCCGTGGAGGAACACCAGTTCGCCCATGCCGTAGGGCGCCCCGTCCATAGTGTGCTTGATGGGCATCTTGCCCAGAAAGTCCCAGCGGGCGGCCCGCTTGGCTGGATCGGGCTCGTCCTCCAGTTGCTGGCGTGTCCAGAAGCAGGCCGTCTCAGCCCCGGTGTTGAACTTCACCGGCTCGAACAGCACCGCGTAGTCGTGGTTGCCCATCAGCGTCACCGAGGCGTTGGCCATCACCAGGTCCAGGCAGCCGCAGGGATCGGGCCCGTAGCCAATCACGTCGCCCAGGCAGATGATCTGCTTGACGCCACGATTGGCTATGTCGGCCAACACCGCCTGGAGGGCCAGGGTGTTGGAATGAATGTCGCTGATGACCGCCAACATCGTCATTTCCCTTATAACGAACCGCTTATGCTAGCGGCGAAGTGCGGTCAAAGTCAAATGGGTTTAACTTCCCATTCACGGGGGGTGTACGCAGATTTTCCAGCCATCCAGGAAGCACGGCAACGACTATCACAGAGAACACGGAGGCCACAGAGAACGTCAACAAGAGTTGGCAGGCACAATAGTGTGCGAGAGCCTTATTTCACCATGCGGTTCTCCGTGGCCTCTGTGATCTTTGTGCTCTTTGTGATATTAAGAACGAATGGACACGGTCTCCATTGCCATTGAAACATCCTGCCGCGCCGGTGGATTGGCCCTGGGCTGCGGCGAGGCGGTCACGGCGACCATTGAATTCGACGCCTCGGCCCGCCACGCCACGCACCTGGTGACGCAGCTGAAGGAACTGCTGGACAAGGCGGGGCTTTCCCCCGCCGACCTGAGCGAATTGTACATCTCAGCCGGGCCGGGCAGCTTCACGGGCCTGCGGGTGGGCATCACCGTCGCCCGCACAATGGCCCAGGCCCTGCCGCGGGTTCGATGCGTGGCGGTCCCCACCCCCCAGGCCGTCGCGGAAAATGCCCGCTGCCTGTCCTGGGAGCACCTGGCCGTGGTGCTCGACGCCCGCGAAGGCCAGGTCCATGCCAGCCTGTTCGAGCGAAATGGCCAGCAGATCGTTTCCTCCTCCGTGCCGCCGCGGCTGTATCGCCCCGAGGAATTCCTCTCGGCCGCCCCGCGACCGCTGCTGCTGATTGGCGAAGGCCTGGGTTACCACGAGCCGTTTGCTTCCGCCCTTCGGCCGGCGGGGCCGGGCGCCGAGCGCGCGCCGCTGCCGCCGGAGGTCACGCTCGCGCCGGCCGAGTTGAACCTGCCCGGCGCCCGCGGCGTCTGGGCCGTCGGAAGGCGCATGGCCGCAGCCGGACAATTTGTCCCCTGGGCCCAACTGCTGCCGGTCTACGTTCGCAATCCCTTCGGAACCTGACGGTCGGGCCTGGCCTCATTGCCTACTGCTCTGTCGCTCGTCAAACGATGGATTAGGTGCCACTGCTGCGGTGTTTGCAGCAGTGTCGACGCCATGCACGGCTGCACACGACGCAGCCGTGGCACCAATCGCTTCATCTGCGACAGAGCACCAGGCGATTTCATCGCAAAGAAGTCTCCCGCCGCCGAACCCCGGCCGGTATAATCGGTGGTATGACTACATTTCGTGTTCTTGCAGTATCGGTCTGTCTTGCGGGTTTGGCGGGATGTCAGTTGGCTCAGGGTAACGCGCCACAGGGGACGCCAATGGCCACGGCCGTCAAACGAGCGCCGTGGACCACCGGATCGTGCCTGGCCAGCCAGCACTATGTCGTCTACTGCACGACGAATAACCGGGCTCTGGAGACCTTCCTGCCCGGCTTCATGGAGGCAGCCTACGACAACTATCTGGCGCTGACCTGCTTGTCCGAGCGGCGGCTGAAGGAACCGTTGCCCATCTACCTGATGGGGACGCGGGCGGAGTGGGCCTCGCTGACTACCTCCGTCGTGGGCGCCAACGCCAAGACCTACCTTGCCCTCCAGGCCGGCGGGTACTGCTACCAGGGCGTCTGCGTTTTCTGGGACATCGGCAACCTGCCCACCTTCACGGTGGCCTCACACGAGGGGTTCCACCAGTTCCTCCACCATCGCCTCGCCGACCGTCTGCCCATGTGGCTGGAGGAGGGCATGTGTACGGTGGCTGAAGGCTACGACTTGTCCGAGGACCACGTCACCTTCACCGCCGATCGCAACGTGCTTCGCTTCTCGGATCTGCGAAACGCGATCGTGGCGGGCAAGTGGATACCCTTGGGCAAGCTCCTGCCGATGGACGCCGGCGATGCCGTCGTCGGCAGCAACGTCGAGGCCGTCGGGTACTATGGCCAGTTGTGGGCCCTTCAGCAGTTCATCCGCTCCCGGCCGGACTACAAGGCGGGGCTGACCCGGCTGCTGGCCGACGCGGAAAAAGGAAAGCTCAACACCGCGATGGGCATGACCGCGCCGCAACTGGCCCAGCTTCGCAGCAACGGCAAGGCCTACAACCAGACCGTCTCGCCCGTGCTATTCCGACAGTACATCTGTTCAGACCTGGCCGGTTTTGAACGCGACTACTTCGCCTACGCCAAGAAGATCGCCCGGCTCTGATGCTCTGCCACATCTGATCTGATAGGTGCCACGGCTGCGTCGTGTGCAGCCGTGCATAGCGTCGACACTGCTGCAAACACCGCAGCAGTGGCACCCGGAAATTTGCACGGGCGGGACGCCCGTGATACTCATGGGCAAGATGCCCATGCTACGTTCTGAGACAGTTTCTAGGGGCGCATGGCCCACCAGGTGACGGCAGCGCCGAAGACAGCCCAGCCGATCATCGAGGCTGCCAGGTGCGCCCGTCCTGTACACACGCCGGACGAGCAGATCCTCGCCCGCCCAGCCAGCAATCCGACCGCGGCGCCGGCCGCCGCGCCGGCCAGGAGTTTCAGGACTATTTCCATCGATCTGCACCTCTGCTCATACTACGTCGCGTATCGCGGGTTACCTTTAGAGAACTGCTAAAGTTGCTCCCGCCTGATTACCGACGCTTGTGATAGGCGCTTAAAGAAGCGCCCCAGGCAGGTGTCCTATGATAAAAGCCCTTCCCTATATCGTCGGCTTGGCGGAGATGCTGGTGCTGGCCGCCGGCGCCGGAATGCTGATCCTCGCCGCCTGCACAATTCTCTAGCGAATCTCGAATCGCCCGTTGTGTCGGCGGATCGCCCGAGCATCAGAGGTGCGACTCTTCCCCGCCCTTATTCCCCGTATCCATCCACGATGGCCGGCAATTCGGCGATGCTCTTGACGGTGTGGCGAGGCCTGATCGAGGAATGGGCGTGCAGTCCGCGGGGATCCTTCAGGACCGAAATCATGCCGACGCCATTGGCCCCGGCGATGTCGGCCTTGGGGGAATCGCCCACGAAAAGCGCCTCGCAGGCCCGCAGGCCGGTGCGTTCCAGGGCGGCTCGGAAGATGCCTGGGTGAGGCTTGCGGTAGAACACGTCGCAGGAATAGACACGCACCGGGAAGAACTCCAGCAACCCCGCCTGCCTGAGATGGCGATCCAGCACCACGGCGGGGATGAAAGTATTGGAAACAAGGGCCAGGGTCAACCCGTGATCCTGGAGATGCTTAAGGGATTGTATCAAAACGGGTTCCATCGTCGCGCAACGGCTGAGCGGCTCATACCACAGCCAGGCCAGCTCGTTGAGCTGTTCGGTGGAGAGATTGTGCCCCATGTCGCTGCCCAGGCGCCCGATCAGTTCCAGCGAGCTGAATTCCTTGCGGGTGATGTGGCTCTTGAAATAGCTCCAGCGGACGGCCCACAGTTGGCGGCGGTGGAACTTGGCAAAGGGCGGCAGGGGCTGATGGAGCGACAAGAGGTACTGGTAGGCCAGTCGCGCGCCGGCCTCAAAGAGGCTTACCACGTCCACGTGCCCGAAATCCAGAAGCGTGTCGCCCAGGTCGAACAGTATGCCCTTGATCCGCTCAGCCATTTTCGATATCCGTCATTTAGCTCGATAGAAAGGCTATACGTGTCGGGGTCGGTTTGCAAGAAGGCGGTTTTCTCCGAGCTCCAAGCGTTGCGGTTGGGGCAGATGGGGCGTTGCGGCAAAAAAAACCTCCGAACCGCGCTCAGAGGGCGGATCGGAGGTCGCCACGGCTGGGAATCAGCCGATATCCAAAACCATCACCCTCGGGCGGGAGTGGCCTCAAATCTCCAAGCACTATAGTATCCCCGCAGGCCCCTGTCAACGAACCGACCGGACATTTCAGAGGATCATTTAGCATAACACTTTGAAAATAATGGGGTTAAAAAATATAACATTCCGTCATTCCTCCATTTGTTGGCCGTAGGGCTCTGGGGGTGGCCCTGGCGGCTGGGCCGGTGGCCACAATCACAGAGGTCATTGAAGCTACAGGGATTACGGATGGAGGCCTTGCGGTGCCCGGGTATCACCTTTTTCGTCCCATGTCCCCTGTGCTGCGGAGCCTCAGGCCCCCCGCGGCTGGAGGGGTCGGTGCCGTGGCTGCGGGGTTTGCGACTCGGCGAAAGTGGATCGCCACAGATTCCTTCCAAAACATCTCTCACGCTACTTCAGGCCAGCCTATGCCTGGTCGATCCACGATTATATACCTAGGCAAAATTGGCCATTGATGATAGAATTTACTAATAGAGTAGTCAGGCTTTCGGCTCATTAGGACGTGCGAGTAAATGCGAGGAGTTGTTGCTTCTGCGAGGTTGCTTGCCGCGCAGTGTTTCAAACTCGACATGAGGGTGTCGAGTCAGGAGGAGATCGAAAATGTTCAGTCCGCACCGCCCCTGTTTCGGGGTACGTCTTTTTTGTTTACTCCTTATGATAACGAGTGTTGTGTCATTTGCGCCCGCTGGAATGATCCAGTACGCCACCCCGACTGGCGCCACCAGCAGCGATCTGCCCGTCTCGGCCACGGCCAGCTTCACCACGGGAACGGACATGCTGACGGTGGTCCTGAGCAACCTGTCGGCTGATCCGCGTTCGGTGGGCCAGAATCTCAGCGGGTTGAGCTTTGCTCTCAGCACGGGACAGTCGGCGGGGGTGCTGCTTTCCAGCTCAGCCACGGAACGGACAGTATTCAGTGGGGGAAGCTATAGCGACACAAGCGGGGACGTAAGCACCGGCTGGGAGTTGAAGACGGCCGGCTCGCTGCTGCAATTGACCTTGCTGGGTACGCCGGAGGCCCCCGACCACACGATCCTCGGCCCAGCCGACCCGATTTCGGGGTACTACGACAACGCCAACTCCTCGATCGCCAAGAACAACGGGCCGCACAATCCGTTCATCAACCAGTCCGCGACGTTCGTGCTGAGCATCCCAGGCCTGACGGATAGCTCCAGCGTCACCGGCGTGGTCTTTTCGTTCAACACCGCCGCGGGCTACGATGTCATCGGCGTTCCCGAACCGGCGACGATGGCCCTGCTGGCGACGGCCGGCGCGGTCTTTGTTTCGCGCCGTGGCCGGGTGCGAAGAGGATAGGCAGCGTCTCTAATTCTCGACTTCGAGCCAGGTGGCATACCCAGGCGACGCAACGCCGAGCTTTGGGATGCTCATCTTCACCCCCAAGCGCACAACGCTTGAGGGACGGCACCAAATCGAACACATCTGCTTTGCAGCAGACAGTCTTCCATCAAGCACAGACCCTCCCGCCGAGAACCTTCTTCCAGTTGTTGTTTCCACCTCCCAGAAAAATCCATGCATGGTGCAAGGTTTTGACGATAGCGCGCATCATGTAATGTAACAGCACCTGATCAGGGAGCCCTTAGTGAGCACGAGAACCGATGCGGAACTAGTCCAAGCGACGCTAGCTGGAGAGCGGGATTCCTACGGCGAGCTTATTGGCCGCTATGAGCGGGCTGTCTTTGCCCTCGCCGGGTCAAAGTCGATCGAATGGCACGCGATCCGGGACATTGCCCAGGAGACGTTCATCCTGGGATACCAGAAGCTCCGGTCCCTCCGCGACCCAAGCCTATTCGGCAGTTGGATCCTGTCGATCTGCCGAAACCAGGTCGCGAAAGACATTCGCTCGCGGAAGCCCGCTCTACAGCTAAGCACAGATATGGAAGCCAGGGGTGAGGAGGATCGGAACATGCTATCAGACGAGACACAATTAGTGCTTTCGGCCGTGATGGAACTCCCGGAGCCACAGCGGGTGGCGGTGCTGCTGCGATATTTTGGCGGGTATAGCGTGGACGAAATTGCGACACAGACGCATCAGCCGGCAGGGACGGTGGGCAGCCACCTGTCTCGTGCCAGGGAGGCGTTGCGAACACTGATGAAAGGGTGTGACGCATGAAGACCAATGAACCAGATGGCATCGAACGGGCGATGATCGAAGCCCGTCAAGACGTGGAACGCATTCCGTCGGTGGCTGAAAACGTCCTGGAGAGGATCACCAGCGCCGCCGCTCCCGCGGCGCGGGTTTTCATCCAGCCATCAAGATGGAGAGCGTTTGTTGGAAACAGGATCGTCAAATACGCGGCTGTCTTCGTCGTGACAGCAGCATTGGTGGCGACGGGCTGGGCTGCCGAAAAGCTCTATGAGTCCATTCAGAACACCACATGGTCCAAGCGGGGGCCGGAGATCAAGTGGTCCGTTACTCCGCCCGGTGGCAAGGAACTGGAACTTCACGGTTACGACGACGTGGAGGTCAACGGTCCCGGCGATGCAAACTTCTCACAAGCCCAGAGCGACACGGACCGTGAACAACGAGAGTTTGAGCAAATGATCGCGGAGAAGAGATATAAGCTCATAAAGGTCGATTCGGGCGCAGAGGGCGGGCCGCAGTACTTTTACATATTTACGCCGCCCGATGGGGAGCCCTTCTGCACCGGCTTCTCTATCCCGTTGGAGCAGTTCCGATCGTGGAAAGATTACGAGAAGGCCCGGGCAAAGCAACAAGCCGAACGTCAAGCCGCCATCCAGGAGGCGATCGCACAGGGCCGATTCAAGCTGGTGAACGTCGACGTGATCCCGGCGTACATCTGCAAGGAACAACCCAGCGGCGAGATGATCTGGGTGAACAAACCCATTACCACCCAGCCGGAAGAGGAAAAACAAGTCTATGTTCAGCCCTATCCTCTTAACCGCAAACCGGGCGAATGGACCAAGGAATACCAAATGCTCTGGAAGGACCACCTCAAGGCAGTGGCCGATGGAAAGAGGCAACCGGTTGACGTCTTTGTATCCAAGTACTGGACGTATGACGTGACGCTCGCCGACGGGAAGGTGGTGAAGTGGAGTTGCGGCGTCGGTGCCGATGAATCTAATCCGTTAGCCGGAAAGAAGAAATGACCTGGAGATGTCTGCCCCGCCGCTACTCGCTACTTCCCCAGTTCCCGGCTTCGCGCGGCGGCGGCGCGGATGGCGGCGACCAGGGCGTCTTTGACGCCGGCGGCTTCCATAGTCTCGATGGCCCGCTGGGTGGTGCCGCCGGGGCTGGTGACCTTGGCCCGCAGCACTTCCGGCCGGTCGGCCGACTCCAGCATCAGCTGGCCCGTGCCCGCGCAGGTGCTGGTGGCCAGGAGCGTGGCCACGTCGGCGGGCAGGCCCTCGGCCACGCCCGCGGCGATCATCGCCTCCACCAGGTAGCAGAAGTAGGCCGGCCCGGAACCCGAAACTGCGGTGACCGCGTCGATCATCGACTCTTCCACGCGGCAGCAGAGCCCGGCGGTGGAGAAGAGCTTTTCGGTCCAGTCCAGCTCGCTCTTGCCCGCGCGCGGCCCGGCGGCAATGGCCGAGACGCCCGCGCCCACCAGCATCGGCGTGTTGGGCATGACGCGGACGATGTGCCCGCGCCCGCCGAGCAGGCCGTCGATACGCGCCGTGGGCACGCCGGCGGCGATGGAGATCACCGTCGCGCCGGCAGTGACATGCGGGGCGATTCCCTCCAGCACGGGCGACATCATCTGCGGCTTGACCGCCAGCAGGATGCGCGGGCAGCGGGCCGGCTGGGCGTTGTCAGCCACGGCGGCGATGTTCAGCGTGCGGCTGATCAGGTCGCGTCGCGCCTCGGCAGGGTCGGACACAATGATCGCCTCGGGAGGCAGGAATCCGCTGCGGACGATGCCGCGCAGGATCGCCTCGGCCATGTTGCCCCCGCCGCCAATGACACCCAGTAGATGCTCTGCCATAGTCTCACCGTAATCGCAACTTGTTGCACGCCATATTTCTACAAGTCACTCCAGATTCGCATGCCGCTTGCGGTACTCGCTCAGGTCCAGCTTGAGCCGATTCGACAGGACGTTGAAGACCGCGTCGAGGCACAGGCTGGCCGAGTGCTCGAAGACGGCCGCCCGCACCACGATGTCCGGGCCGGCGGCGGGGATGATTACGACCTTGTCGGCCACGCTGGCCAGGGGGGAGGCCGGGTCGGAGGTCAGGGCCACGACCTTGGCCCCCAGTTGTCGCGCGCGGCGGGCCATGAAGTCGGTGATGCCGGTCTGGCCGGTGCAACTGATGGCCACCAGCAGGTCCTCGCTCCCCGCGGCCGGGGTGATGGTCTCGCCGGGCACGAACGTCGGCAGCCCCGCGTGCATCAGGCGCATGCCGAAGCTGCGGGCGACCAGGCCGCTTCGGCCGGCCCCGGTGACGAAGGTCCGCCGGACCCGCGGCAGCATGTCGGCCAGTTCCAGAAAGCTGATCCAGTCCACCGCGTTCATCGTCTCGGCAATGCGGCCGAGGAGGTCCTGGCTGGCGATCTTTACTGCATCTCTATCTGACATACTTCACCGTCGAAAAAGAACAATCACAAAGAGCACAAAGGACACCAAGACCACGGAGAGAAGCAATACTCAAAACACTACGCGACACAGAGCCGCGGAGAAACAGAGAGTATATATTGTTGAGTCTGCTGGTTCTCTGCTCTGTTGCTCTGTGACCTCTGTGTTGCGTTGTCTTCTCAAAAATTGTCAGTTGTCTTTGTGACCTTTGTGTTCTCAGTGGTCTTTGTGATTCGCTGTTTGTCGTTATCCAACGCTCGGGCCGCCGCCCTTCTTGTCCCATCGTTCCAGGTTGGCCACCTTGGCCAGCGTGGAGTGGTTGTCGCGGATCTCGGTGCGGATGCGGTTCTCCGCCTCCAGCACGTCGGCGGCGCGATTGGCCATCTCGACGGCCTTGTCCCTGGGCAGCACCATCACGCCGTCGTCGTCGGCCACGATCCAGTCGCCCGGACAGATCCGCTGGCCGGCGATGGTGATGGGGACGTTGATCTCGCCCAGGCCCTTGGGGTCGCCGGCGTGACTGGTCACCAGTCTGGCCCAGACGGCGAACTGCAGCTTGCGAATCTCCGCCGTGTCGCGGACGGCGCCATCGACCACCAGCCCGGCCAGGCCCTTGTTCTTGGCGCTCTCGGTGGCCAGTTCGCCCCAGATGGCCGGCGACCTCCCGCAGGCGTCGACGACAATGATCTCGCCGGGCTGGGCGATGTCGATGGCCTGGACCGGCTTGGACCAGTCCCCCGGCATGGTGCGGACGGTGACGGCCGGGCCCACGGCGAAGGAGCCGGGAAAGATCGGCCTGATGCCTTCGAGGCAGGGCTGATGGAAAGCGCCGATGGAGACGTTGGCCGAGCTGACCTTTTCAAGAATCTCGCGCAGGTCCTTTCCGCCGGTCCGCTTGAAGTGCTCGGTGGCGACGGCCTGGCCGGTGTCCAGGGCCTTGCGGATGTCGGCCGTGGCGGCCTTGACGTCGACGGCCTTGGTGATGGCCCCACCGACGATGACGACATCGGCCCCGGCAACCACCGCGGCGGCGGCCGTCTCGCTGTTGATCCCGCCGGCCACGGCCAGCGTCAGGTCGGTGGCGGCGCGGAGTTGTCGCAGCAGCGCCAGCGGGTCGGCGCCCTGCATCTGGGCGTCGATGGCGCAATGCACGTCCAGCCAGGCCACGCCCAGCTCGCGCGCGGTGGCGGCGAAGGCCAGCGGGTCAGCCACGCCCAGCAGGTCCACCGCGATGGCCAGTCCGTAATGCCGGCCGGCCTCGACGGCCTCGCGGATAGTGCCCGCGGTGGCTGTGCCACTGACGGTCATGACGTTGGCGCCGGCCTTGGCGGCGGCCTCGGCCTCGATCCGCCCGGCGTCCAGGGTCTTCATATCGGCGATGAGGGTCTTGGAGGGGAAGGCCGCGCGGAGGCGGCGGACGGCCTCCAGCCCTTCGCTCTTGATCAGCGGCGTGCCGGCCTCCAGGTAGTCGGCCCCGCCCTCGACGGCGGCTGACGCGATCGCCATCGCGCGAGGCAGCTCCAGGAAATCCAGCGCCACTTGCAGTTTGGTCTTGCCCATGATGCCCTCAAGGATATCCCGTCGCATGGCCTGGGGCAAGGCTGGGGAGTCGGAAGGGCGCCATAGCGACGGCGCCTGCCGCCATGAGATTTTTCCGACGGCCGGGAGTCGTGCATTCGGAATTCGCTTGTCCAAACGCCTAAGCTGGTGATAATCGTGAGCATCGCCGTCGGCGGTCGCCGGCGAGCAGATGGGAAATGTCGATACGCGTGTCGCGTCACCGTGGGTCAGGAAAGGGTCCGCTCATGAGAGCCACAGCAATTGCGATCAGCCTTTGCCTCGGGGTCTTGGCCGTCGCCGGCGGCTGCACACAGCAGGATGCGTCGAAGCAGGCATCTACCCAGCCCACGGGGCAGAAGTGGGTATACACGATCACGGAAGATGACACCACGTTCGCCGCCATCGCAAAGTCGGTCTTTGGTGACAGCAAGTATGGCCCGGACATCGCCAACGCCAATCCCGACGTGGCTGAGAGCGACTTGATCGTCGGCAAACAGATCGTGATCCCCGCGATTGCAGGGCTTACGCCCCAGCGTCAGAGCCGCACCCGCATCAACATCTACACGGACTGACAGGGTTTCGGCAGCGGCAATCAGGTAGGGCGAGGGCTACTGCCCCGCGCAACGGGCCCGCCCTGCCTATTCTGCTATCTCTGAAGCTCTGGCTCTTTATGTTGAATGCCTCGTCGCGATCTTTGAGGAGTCGCAGCCCTAGAACCACCAGGCCTTGCCCAGCGGCTGGGACAGCATGAGCGTCTTGAGGTAGGTGACGGCCTTCTCGAAGCCCTCGTTCATGCTCATCAGCGAGTCCTCGTGCTCGATGCTCAGCACGCCGTCGTAGCCGTGTGTGCGAAGCATGGAGACGAACGGCTTCCAGAACTCATCCCCGTGGCCGTAGCCGACGGTGCGGAAGACCCACGAGCGATTCTTGACGTCGCCGTAGCCCCTGATGTCCAGGTTGCCGGTGATGGCGCTGTTGTACGGGTCGATGCGGCAGTCCTTGGCATGCACATGGAAGATGCACTTGTTCTCGCCGAGGAAGCGGGCGGCCTCGACCGGGCAGATGCCCTGCCAGAAGAAGTGGCTGGGGTCGAGGTTGGCCCCGAGGTTCTTGCCGGCGGCATTGCGGAGACGGACGATGTCGGTGGGGTTATGCACCGTCATGCCCGGGTGGGCCTCGAAGGCGATCTTGACGCCGTGCCTGGCGGCGAAGGCGTTCTCCCTGGACCAGAAGGGAATGATCACCTTGTCCCACTGGTACTGGGCGGCATGGTAGAACTCGTCGGGCCAGGGGCAGGTGACGAAGTTGGGGGTCTTGTCGCCCGGCGCGCCGCCGGGGCAGCCCGAGAAGTTGACCACCACGGTTCCCAGTTCGGCGGCCAGGAGCACCGCGTCACGATGGGCCTGGGTGTGGGTGGCGGCGATCTTTTTGTCCGGGTGGACGCAGTTGCCGTGGACGGCGATGCCGCGGGCCTCCAGCCCGTGATCGGCGAGTTTCTGCTTCAGCTCAGCCAGGCGGCGCTTGTCCTTGGCGATTCCCTGTAGGTTCCACGGATTTCCCGGATATCCGCCGGCCGGCAGCTCGATGGCCTCCAGGCCCAGCTTGTTGCAGTACGCCAGCGCGTCATCAAGCTTCATGCCGCCAAACAGTGCCGCCATCACGCCAAGTTTCATCGCCTTCTCCTTCTGGGTCCAATACTCTCACATATCAGCATCAAGGCCTCCCACAGCGGGAGGCGCCCGGTTCTTCCGCCGCCACGGAGCGTCATTTATAGAACTCCGAGGCGGGGACACGATGTTCGTAAAACAGCCGCGCGACATTCTCGGCCATGCGGTCGGCCAGGATCCTGGACAGCTCGGTCCCGTGGTTGGGCGAGGAGCTTTCCTCCGGCGGCAGATCGACGGCGGGGACAGGATAACCCTCGGGCTTGTCCTCCGGCCAGAGCCTGCCGCCCTTGATGTCCACGACGCGGACGGTGGTGTGCAACTCGCCGCGCCAGAGGGGGCCGCTTTCATCGTCCTTGAGGGAGAACTTGTCGATGTGGACGTAGAGGACCAGGTCGGCCCCGAGTTTGGCCCCGATTTCGCTGATCGAAAGTCGTCGGAAGTCGCTTGTGGCGGTCATCATGGCCGCCAGTTGGTCGTAGGGGATCGTCGAGGCGGCGACCTTGTGCTGCGAAAGCCTTTCGCTGATCCGCTCGGCCAGTTCGCTCTTGATCGGCTGATAGCGCACTTCGGCCAGCAGGTCGTCCACGAAGACCAGGATCTTCTTGTTGGACGGCATGCGATAGACAGGTTCGACCTTCTTGGGCGGGGCGAACTGGGCCGCCAGCCAACCGATGCCGCCACAGCCGCCCAATGTCGAGCACAGCAGCGCCAGCAGCGGCATCGCAACGATCTTAGCGAGTCGTGATGTGGCCATCATCTTCCTTGGGGGCCTTGTGCTTGTAGAACTTCTTGGCCAGGGCTTCGGCCAGGAGTTTCTCTGTGGCCTGTCGGATATCGCGGTCGTTCTCCGCCGGCACGCCGTTGGTGCTGTCGATGGGGTACAGCACGCTGATCGTCTCGCCCTGCCAGACCTTGGCCTCCCGCTCGGGCAGCGAGGTCTTGTAGACGCTGCATTCGGCGATAATCCGGCCGCGGTAGAGATTCACCGACCCCGGTTCGCGCGTGGTGTATTCGACCAGCGAAACGTACAGGATGTAGTCGGCGCCCAGGGCCTTGCCCAGCACGGTCTTGTCGTCACTGTCCCAGTTGATATGCTCTTCCTGGTAGCGGCTGACGCGGGCGGGGTCCACGACCACCACGCCCTTGAGCCGCTGGGTCAACTCGCCCTTGATCGCCGAGGCCAGTGTCAGCCGCAGGTAGGGGTACTCGTACAAGGCGCGCTGGTCGGCGTAGAGGATGATCGCCACGCGATGGTTGTCCATCTCGGCCAGTTCCGGCTCGATGGACTTCTGCGACGTCTCGGGGGCCAGCAGGTAGCCCATGTAGCCCAGTCCCTGGCAGCCGGCGCCGCTGAGCAGCACAATTGCCGCCACGGCCAGCACGGCGGCTGGCCCGGCGACTTTCCAGGCGGATATTTTCATCAGGGTGTGATTCATCGGATCGGAAACTCTCCTCGTGCCACGCCGATGGCGATCTTGATGCCCCAGCCCAGCAGCAACCCGCCGACGCCAATCGCAACAAGCGGCCAGGACAGCTTGAGTCGCCCAGCCGCCCTCTTGCCGGTGACCAGTTCCATGCCGCCTACGACGGCTGCGATGACCAGGCCGACGAACAGGACCGGGCCGAAGGGATGGGCCGCCAGCGCGTCGAGCACCCGGCCGTGGGCCAGGGCGGCTATCGAGGTGGTCATGCCGCACGTCGGGCAAGGCCAGCCCGTTCGGATCGGCCAGGAGCAGGGCGGCAGGCCCAGTTGCTCGGCCGTGCCCATGCCGCTTGGCGCGGGCCGCAGCGACGCGCCGATGAGCAGCGTGCCGGCCGCCACGATCAGGATGATCGCGCCCCGCAGGCGAACCTTGATCGAAAAGGTTTTCGCCCCGGCGGGAGTCTGCGCTACGGCTTGGCTGGAACATCGACTGTTCATGGCACCATCCAAAACCAAGGCAGTATCCTAGCTTCCCCGTCCCGCGAATACAACGTCATCACGCGATCGTGGCCGGGTGAGGCTCACTGGATGAGCATCGCGTCGCCGTAAGAGAAGAAGCGGTAGCGCTGGGCGATGGCCTGTTGATAGGCGGCCTGGATCATCGGCAGGCCCTTCTCGTCGCCGGGCGAGCAGAAGGCCGCCACCAGCATCAGCAGGGTGCTGCGGGGGAGGTGGAAGTTGGTGATTAGGGCCTCGACGGCGCCGAAGCGGGCGGGAGGATACAGGAACAACTCGGTCCAGCCGCTGGAGGGGCGGAGGGGGCCCTGTGCGGCGACCGTCTCGAGCACACGCAGGGAGGTGGTGCCCACGGCCACGATTCGCCGCCCCTCGGCACGGGCGCGATTGGCGGCCTCGGCCGTCGCCGCGGGCAGGTCGTACCACTCGGCGTGCATCTTGTGCGTCGGCAGGTCCTCCACCTTGACGGGATTGAAGGTGCCCAGCCCCACGTGCAGCGTGACGGTGGCACGCTGGATGCCGCGGCGCGCGAGGGCCTGGAGAATGTCCTCGGTAAAATGCAGGCCGGCGGTGGGGGCGGCGACCGCGCCGGGGCGCGAGGCAAAGATGGTCTGGTAGCGAGCGCGGTCGGCCGGCTGCTCCAGGCCGGAACGAATGTAGGGCGGCAGCGGCGTGGCCCCGACCTGATCGAGTATCTCCACCGCCGCCAGGGACGGGCGCACCTGCACCGACCAGAGCCCCAGGCCCAGGTTCTCGACGAGCTCCATCTGGGCTCCATCCATGCCTTGCACCGCGAGCGTCTCGCCGCCGCGGCACCGGCCGGCGCCCTTGAGCATCACCTGCCATTGGCCCGTGCGATCCTCGCGGCAGAACAGGCCTTCGATCTTGCCGCCGCTCTTTCGCCGAAGCACGAAGCTGGCGGGAATCACCCGCGTATCGTTGGTCACCAGCAGGTCGCCCTCACGCAACAACAGCGGTAGATCGGCAAAACTGTGGTGCGAAACGGCCCCGTCGGCCCGCCGCAAGGCCAACAGCCGCGACTGGTCGCGCCGCTCCAACGGGTGCTGGGCGATGAGGGTTTCGTCCAGAGGGTAATCAAAATCGCTCGATTGAAGCGTCAAGGGGTATGACCCTCTCGAAAGTACTGTAAATACCTTATGTCGAATCCCTGCTCACAAAGGCAATGTGGCCGATTATATCTGCAAACACTTATTTAGTAAGTAGTTGCAATCTTACTTCAGATGTTACACACATGTTTTCCACAACCATCTACTGCTAGCAATAATCTTGCCATATTTCGTTGGTTTTCGCCAGTAAGTGAGGAATATTCTGAAGGGAACCTGGTGCCGGGAGTTATTTGCCCGGCGCTGCGGGAGGTTTTTTCAAAGTCAACGGGGTTGCGTTCCGATACCTAAGACTGGCATGAGCAATCAAGGCGACAAATGGAACTGGACGGCGAACATTGAAGAACTTGCCGTCCGCATTGCCCATCTGGACCGCGAGGGCCTGATGGGCCAGTTGCGCCAACTCAAGTGCAGCTTTGAACTGGACTTTACCGACGAGTTTCTCGCTTCTCTCAGCGTCGATCGGCTTCGCCACATCCTGCTGGCTGCGGCGCTGCATACCCGTCAGGCTGGCCGCCTGCCCGCCTGAGGCCCCAGCCGCGCCGCCTGCCCGCCGATGTCTCAAACGCTCTGGTGGTTCATGAACCAGGTTCCGGCGTTGACCAGCCAGGCCAGGCCCAGCCAGGCCAGGTAAGGTAACAACAGCAGGCCCGCATTACGGTTGATCCTCCAGAAGAGCACCACGTTGAGCAGGGCCACCAGGCCCAGCAGCGTCAGCTCGAAGGCGGCGAGCATCGGGCTCTTGAGGGCGAAGAACAGGAAGGTCCAGAGGGCGTTGAGGAGCAGTTGGGCTGCGTAGACCAGCATCGTCGGGCTGGTCAGGGGCAGCGGCTTGGTCTGCCACGCCACCCAGCCGGCCAGCGCGATGGTGGCGTAGAGAAGGGGCCAGACCAGCCCGAAGGCCCAGGACGCCGGCGTGAAGGGGGGCTTCTGCAAGCCCTCGTACCAGCCCCAGTCGGTCAGCAGCATGCCGACGCTTCCGATCAGGGCGGCGGCTGCGACGACGCCGGCAAAGGCTCCCAGCGCCCGCCAGTTCCTTTCCTTCTTTGCCATTTTCTCTCGCTCCCCAGATAGTCCAAAGGCGACCTGCGCAGACCGGCTTGCGATTCATTATAACCATCATTGCCCACGGGCCATGTGGAATAAGCCGGTTTCCGGCCTGAATCACTTGCCACTGGATAACATGATGCAGATCGTCATTTGGGCAGGAGTTTAACGAGTCATAATGGTCGAACCTCAGCGCATCAGGGAGTTGAATGATCGCCCCATCCGCCCCGGGCTTGGAACGCGAGTTCGACATGGAGGCGTACCTGAAGCGAGTCAGCAAGTTCAACTAGTAGTCCTTCACAGCAAAAATTGTGAGTTCGTGCCACCCCCAAGCGTCGTGTGCTTGGGGGTGTCCGCACGGCCAAGCAAACAACGCTTGACCGTGGCACCAGCAAAATTAGTTGTGAAGGACTACTAGCCGCGAGCGCAAAGCGAGCGGAGTGCTGTTGTCCACACAGGAATATCCCGCTCGCTTTGCGCTCGCGGCTAATTCGTCTTGGTGCATATGGTTACGCGAAGTAGTCCCTGGCCATGCCTTGAAACAAGTTGAACGTCTCGGCCGGGTTCCGAGGCGACGCCCTTTACAGGCCCTTCGCCGGCGGCGACAATGCCCGTCATGGCCAAGGCCCCAGTCAGCAGCGAGATCAAGCCCGTTTATGTCCTGCACGGCAGCGACGCCTTCCTGCTCGACGCGGCGCGGAAGGAAGTCCTCCAGGCTGTGGTGGCCGACGCCGACCCGCAGACCTGCGTGGCCAGCTTTGAGGCCGACGCCGAACTGGCGGCGGTGCTGGATGAACTGCGGACCCTGCCCTTTCTCGCCCCGCGTCGCCTGGTGATCGTTCGCGACGCCGACGCCTTCGTGGCCGCCCATCGCGACGCCCTGGAAACCTACCTCCAGGAACCGGCCCGGCACGCGGCACTGGTGCTGACGGTGCTGTCCTGGCCCTCCAACACGCGCCTGGCCAAGCTGGTGGCCAAGTGCGGAGCGGTGAGCGATTGCTCGGCGGCCGGCGAGGCGCAAGTGGGCCGGTTCATCGCGCAGGCGGCGGCCCGTCGCGGCAAGAAGGTTGCGCCCGAGGCGGCAGAATTGCTGGCCGACTGGATCGGGGCTGACCTGGCCCACCTGGACAACGAGTTGGAGAAACTCTCGCTCTACGTCGGCACTCGCGAGACCATCGTCGTGGCGGATGTCACCGCCCTGGTCACCGCCATCGCCGGCCCGGCCAGCTTCGCCCTCAGCAACGCGATTACCGACCAGAGCGCCAAGGCTGCACTGGACGCGCTGGCCGGCATGCTCACGCAGCGGGGCGACGAATTCAAGACCCTCGGCTCGATCGCCTGGCAGGTGCGGCGGGCACTGGCGGCCCAGGAAAAAATCGCCGCCGGCGAACGGGCGGAGTACGCCCTGCCCAACATGCCTTCCTTCCAGAAGGCCAAGTTCATTTCCCTGCTCAAGCGCCGGCCCCTGGCCAAGATGCAGGGTGACATGCGGCGGCTCCTCAAGGCCGACCTGTCCATGAAAAGCGGCGGCGACCCCACGGCCGTGCTCGAAGAACTGGTCATCGGCCTGTGTACGTAGAGGTCGAAGGTGAGAGGTTAGAGGTTAGAGGTGAGTAGGGGAGGGAGAGCCAACCCGGATCGTTAGTCGTTGCATCAATGCATCTGCGGCGATAATATTGGGGCCATGGCTGACTGGTGGCGAAACGCTGGCGAGGACGAAGAGACGGCAGCAATCGACAAGTTGCCTGGCGCGAGGGACTCTCTGACCGCCGATACGCGGGCTATCAGGCACCAGATCACTTCGTTGGAGTCCTGCCATCACAAGGCCTCCAGGCACGTCCGGCTGATCCTTGAGGCCATCGGGCACGGGACTGCGAGCAGAAGTCCGCGTCGCCGGGCGCCTGGAACGTCTCACCCCGCCGAGCGGATGTGGCAAGATGTTTGCAGCATCCTGAGCGCATGGGCAGGTGACGAAACAGGGTGCGTCACGGCCGTGGAAATCGGCGGGATCACGTCACAAGAGTTGGTCAATGCCTTGGGCGTGAAGACCCCTCTGAAGCTCTGGCAAGTGCAGCGCGTGATCGAACGCATCGAAAGCTTTCTGGATTCCGCGCACAAATACGACAACATTCTCTGTGACTTGGGGCCTTACGGAGAGCCTGGCGGAAATCCACTCACGGGCCGATACCAATCACAAGCAGATCTGCTGGAGACGACGCAGCGGACGTTGATCCATGACACGGTGGACGGGCAACCTTCCACGATCCCGCTGGGAATGGCCATCGACTTGCTCATGCCTTGTCACTGGAACTTCTCGCAAAACCTGTGGATTGTGTTGCGGGCCATCGGAGGCGATCTTCAAAGCCCCCTTCCTTATGCGACGTGTGCGCGAAACATCAGGATGGCACCTGCCCGGCAGGATATGCGTGTGATTGTCGAGACCCTGGAGCACTTCTGCGGCGAGGCCGAGACTGCGATGGTGGCCCCAGATGTGCTGTCTATATTGGGCAAGCCAACGCCAGCCAAGATTTGGTTGGCAGCCTCCTTGAGCAAGACGCTTCGCCTCCAGCTTCATCTGTAGTGGCCGCACATCGCTTATCGCCGCTACAAGCGATTCTGTCGTGATTTCACACCGGGCTTGCAGTAAGATTCGCCTCTTGAAATTGGTTTCCATAAAGATGCGATGCGACACAGAGACGCAGAGAAAAGCGAGAGGATCTTGTCAAGAAATATGTTTCTCTGTCTCTCTGTCGCTCTGTGTCGGGTGGTTTTAATGACGAGGTGGCCATGAAAGTTCCGTTTCTAGACATCCAGGCCCAGTACGCGGGCATCAGCGACCAGATCAAAGCCGCCGCGGCCAGGATCATCGACAGCGGCGTGTTCACCAGCGTCGCGGCCCCGGCCGTCAAGGAGCTGGAGGCCAAGCTGGCCGAGTATTGCGGCGTCAAGCACGCCATCGGCGTCTCCAGCGGCACCGACGCGATCATCGCGGTCCTGATGGCCCTGGGCATCGGCGCCGGCGACGAGGTCATCGTGCCGACCTACACCTTCTTCGCCACCGCCGGCTGCGTCTGGCGCGTGGGGGCCAAGCCGGTCTTCGTCGACATCGAGGCCGACACCTTCAACATTTCCCCCGCCGCCGTCGAGGCCGCCATTACGCCGCGGACGCGGGCGATCATGCCCGTGCATCTCTACGGCCAGACGGCCGACATGGACGCGATCATGGCCATTGCGGCGCGGCACAAGCTGCCGGTCATCGAGGACGCCGCCCAGGCCATCGGCGCCGCCTGCAAGGGTCGCAAGGCCGGCTCGATGGGCACGGCCGGGTGCTTCAGCTTCTATCCCACCAAGAACCTCGGGGCCCTGGGCGACGCCGGCATGGTGACGGCTGGGGACGACGCCCTGGCCGAGAAGATATCACTGCTCCGCAACCACGGCGAGACGTCGCGCTACCACCACAAGTACGTCGGAGGCAATTTCCGCCTCGACGTGCTCCAGGCCGCCGCGCTGCTGGTCAAGCTGCCGCTCCTGGAGGGCTGGTCGGCAGCCCGACGCGCCAACGCCGCCAAGTACGACAAGTTGCTGGCCGACTGCCCGGCCATCAAGACGCCGGTCGTCCGCGCGGGCAATACGCCGATCTTCAACCTCTACGTCATCCGCGCGCCGCGCCGCGACGAGCTGATGGCGCACCTCCAGGCCGCCGGAATCGGCTGCGGGATCTACTACCCCGTGCCGCTGCACCAGCAGGAGTGCTTCGCGAGCTTGGGCGGCCAGCGAGGCGACTGCCCGGTGGCTGAACAGGCCGCCGCGGAAGTGCTGGCCCTGCCGATCTTCTCCGAGCTTTCCGACGCACAGATCGAGTACGTCGCGGCCAAGGTCCGGGAGTTCTACAATAAATAGTTGGGGGCCGTGGTCGCGGCGTGTGCGACCACGATTGCCACTGAGGTCGCTGAGGGAGCAGGCTTCGCGCCGGGTCATCCAACCTTGTGCAAAGCCGATTCTTCTGCTACCATTTCACTAGTTCGCTAGGGGCGCCTCGCGACGAGCGAGGCTGAGAATGACCCTTGGAACCTGATCAACGAGTCGGCCGTGCCCGACGAGTTGCGTAGGAAAGCGGATGGACAAGAAGGTTTGTCGCCTTTATTGAGCCGCCCGCCAGGCGGCTTTTTTGTTGGCCAAATGGCAGGTGCCACCCCCAAACTCCGTTTGGGGGTGCTGGCCGCAGTTCACCCCCAAGCAAGCTTGGGGGTGGCACCTGCCGCGAGCGGCTGAGCGGATTGAAGGAAATGCAATGACACAGTACGAACAAGCAAGACAGGGATTGACCACGCCGCAGATGGAGCGGGTTGCGCAGCGTGAGAACGTAGCCGCCGCCCTCATCCGCGACGAGATCGCCGCCGGGCACCTGGTGATTCCCGCCAATCGCCTGCATGTCGCCGGCGTCGGCGAGGGCGCGACGCCCCTGGACCCCTGCGGCATCGGGCGGGCCGTCACCACCAAGATCAACGCCAACATCGGCGCCTCGCCCATTTCCAGTTGTCGCGAGCAGGAACTGCTCAAGCTGCAATTGGCCGTCAAGTACGGCGCCGACGCGGTCATGGATCTCTCCACCGGCGGGGACCTGGACGCCACGCGGGTTTTCCTCATCGCCAACTCCGCCGTGCCCATCGGCACCGTGCCGATCTACTCCATGATCGTCGGGCGCGACATCACCGACCTGACGCGCCAGGACATCCTGGCCGTCATCCGCAAGCAGGCCGCCCAGGGCGTGGACTTCTTCACCATCCACGCCGGCCTGCGACGCAAGCACCTGCCGCTGATCGCCAGGCGGAAAATGGGCATCGTTTCGCGGGGCGGCAGCCTGCTGGCCAAGTGGATGATGCACCACCAGGCCGAGAACCCGATGTACGAAATGTTCGACGAGATCAGCGGCATCCTGCACGAGCACGACGTGGCCTACTCGCTGGGCGACGGCCTGCGCCCCGGCTGCCTGGCCGACGCGTCCGACGAGGCGCAGTTTGCCGAGCTGGACACGCTGGGCGAGCTGGTCATGCGGGCGCGGAAGGCCGGCGTGCAGACGATCGTCGAAGGCCCCGGCCACGTGCCGTATGACCAGATCGAGATGAACATGAAGCGCCAGCAGCAGGTCTGCGACGGCGCGCCGTTTTACGTGCTGGGGCCGGTGGTCAGCGACGTTTTCCCCGGCTACGATCACATTACCTCGGCCATGGGCGCCATTGCGGCCGCCTACCACGGCGCCAGCTTCCTGTGCTACGTCACGCCCAGCGAGCACCTGGGCCTGCCGCACCCCGCCGACGTCAAGGCCGGCTGCATCGCCTACAAGATCGCCGCCCACGCCGCCGACGTGGCCCGCAAGCTGCCCGGCGCCCGCGACTGGGACGACCGCATGGCCGAGGCCCGCGGCAACTTCGACTGGAAGAAGCAGTACGAGCTGGCCTTCGACGGTCAGACCGCCCGCGAAATCCACAATCGCGACATGACCACTGAGGAAGACTTCTGTTCCATGTGCGGCCGGGATTGGTGCGCCATGCGGATCTCGAAGGAAGTGACCAGGGGCATCCGTTAGCCCGCGGGATGGGGCTACAATGATGGGCCTGGCCACCCGTGGCTGTGGCGGGGGTTACAAAAACTGAAGAAATTGGCTTGCATGGCAGGCGCATGCAGCCTACACTACCCGGCCCGTTATCTGCGGGTGGTTTGTGCAAGCGAACATGGTCAGCAGCATCGAATGACGGATTGCGTCACTCGATATTTGCATAGCAGGAGTACAGCAATGCCTCGCGAGTGCCCATTTACGGGAAAGAAGACGACGACAGGCCGGCAGTACACGCGGCGTGGCAAGGCCAAGTACCTCGGCGGCGTCGGCCGCAAGGTCACCGGCAAGACGATGCGCAAGTTCCGCGTGAACATGCAGCGCGTCCGTGCGGTCATCGACGGCGAAGTGGTCCGCATCAACGTCTCAGCCAAGGCCATCCGCGGCGGGCTGATCACCAAGCCCCTCAAGCGGACCTACAAGCCCGCCGAAGCAACCGCCTAACTTCAGCGCAACTTGACTTCCTGGCGCGGCGATCTACCCAAGGTCGCCGCGCTTTATTATTGGGTGGCCAAGGGGTAGGATTCGCCCGGGACGGCTGGGAGTGCGGATCGAAATAGGTTCGCCACACGCCGCCGATTACAGTGTCGCTAAAGGCAAGGGATCCGAAAGTGCCCATGAACCGAACACTCATCAAGGATGTCTTGACTGATCTTGCCCCCGGCAGCGATGTGACCGTGGGCGGCTGGGTGCGCACGGTGCGGACGTCCAAGGCGGGTTTTTCCTTCATCAATCTCAATGACGGCTCGTGCCTGGCCAGCCTGCAGGTGGTCGCGCCGGCGAGCCTGACCAACTACGAGGCCCAGGTCACGCGTCTGACCACCGGGTCGGCCGTGCTGGTGACGGGCAAGCTGGTCGAGAGCCCCGCCAAGGGCCAGCGGGTCGAGCTGGCCGCCGCGGAAGTCACCATCCTGGGCGCCTGCGACGCCGAGGCCTATCCCATCCAGCCCAAGCACCATAGCTTCGAGTTCCTGCGGACCGTCGCGCACCTGCGGGCGCGGACCAACACCTTCGGGGCCGTGGCGCGCGTCCGCAGCGTGCTCTGCGGCGCGATCCACGAGTTCTTCCAGGGCCGCGGCTTCGTCTACATGCACACGCCGATCATCACCGCCAGCGACTGCGAGGGCGCGGGGCAACTGTTCCGCGTGACCACGCTGGACCTGGCCAACCCGCCGCGCGACCCTGCCGGCGGCGTCGACTTCGCCCAGGATTTCTTCGCCCGCTCAGCCTACCTGACCGTCTCGGGCCAGCTCGAGGGCGAAACCGGGGCCTGCGCCCTGGGTAACGTCTACACCTTCGGGCCCACCTTCCGGGCCGAGAATTCCAACACGCCGCGCCACCTGGCGGAGTTCTGGATGGTCGAACCGGAGATGGCCTTCTGCGATCTTTCCGGCGACGCCGACCTGGCCGAGGAGTTCCTCAAGTTCCTCTTCCGCACCGCGATGGCCCGCAGCCAGGCCGACCTGGAGTTCTTCAACGAGCACGTGGACAAGACCATCCTCCAGACCCTCGCCGACGTGGTGGAGAAGGACTTCGTCCGCATCACCTACACCGAGGCCATCGGACTGCTGGAAAAGTCCGGACGCACCTGGACCTTCCCGGTCGCCTGGGGCACGGACCTGCAAACCGAGCACGAGCGATACCTGACCGAGGAAATCTTCAAGCGGCCGGTGATCATCACCGACTACCCCTCCAGCATCAAACCCTTCTACATGAGGCTCAGCGACGACGACAGAACCGTCGCGGCGATGGACGTGCTGGTGCCCCGGATCGGCGAAATCATCGGCGGCAGCCAGCGCGAAGAGCGGCTGGACGTGCTGGAGCGGCGGATGGTCGAGGCGGGCCTGAAGAGCGAGGATTACTGGTGGTACCTGGACCTGCGCCGCTACGGCAGCGTGCCGCACGCGGGCTTTGGGCTGGGGCTTGAGCGGCTGATCCTGTTCGTCACGGGCATGGCCAACATCCGCGACGTGATCCCCTTCCCCCGCACGCCGCGCTCGGCGGAGTTTTGACAGCAAAAGCAATCACAGAGATCACAGAGTACACGGAGGCCACAGAGACAGACTCCATTGAGTTGTGTTTATCGAGGTTCCTTTTTTGCTCTCTAGATTTTCTGCGTTCTCTGTGATCTCCGTGGGCTCTGTGATTGCCGTTTCTTCTGTTCTTGAGAGTTGAACGATTACCCGCAAGGAACGATATAAGAGAGATGAAAGTCGAATTACATCTTCATACCGATTGTTTCAGCCCGTGCGCCCGGTCCGGGCCGGCCGAGATGATGACGCGGCTGGTCCAGACCGGCTACAAAGCGGTTTACATCACCGAGCACGACGCCCTCTGGAGCGACCAGGACCTGGCCGACCTTCAGAACCGCTACCCGACCCTCCGCATCTTTCGCGGTGTCGAAGTGACACTCAACCTCGGCAGCGGCGAGCGCAACCAGCACATGCTCGTGCTGGGCACCTCCGATCGGCGGTACACCGAACTGGCGAACGAGCCGGCTGCCCTCGTGGCCAAGGCCCGTGCCGAAGGTTGCCTGACGATCCTGGCCCATCCCTTCCGCTGGGAAGGCTCCGCCCGGATTCTCGCCGAGGGCATCGTGCCTGACGCCCTGGAGTATTGCACCTGCAACCAGGAGGGTGGCCTGGCCCAACAAGCGATGGCCAAGGCAGAGGAGTTGGATATTCCGTTCATTAACGCCGGCGACAGCCACGGCGTGGATTTCATCAATCGCTTCTGGATCGAGACGGACGTGCCCTTAATCGATGGCCGGGATATCCGCCCGATCGTCCTGGGCGGACAGTACCGCAATTGCATCAACCCCCAGATGCCCGCCAGGACGTGGTGACCGCATAGGCCGGCCGGCTGGATTGCCGGAGCATCAAGGCAGCAAAAGTCGGATATCCATGCCAATGTGACACTTTTTGTGGGGATCTCCATTGCCGCAAGCAGACGTTGGCGCGCCGCGACTGGATTTGGCCACGAAACTTTTCCCCCTCGCTGGCCGATACTTATGTCAGGACAAAGCGAGTGGGATGGCGAACGGCCTCCCCCCGTCGCCCGTATTATAGCTTTGGCACAGGCATTGCGTTGCTTGATTAACCAGAGCCGTTCCCGATAGGATGTTCTGGTGAGAACCCTGTGCGGGAATCTGCGGTGCCCGGAAGGGCAGGAGTCATAAATGTTAGAACGCTTTACCGAGCGAGCAAAAAAGGTCTTGGCCCTGGCCCAGCAGGAAGCCCAGCGGTTCAACCACGAATACGTGGGAACCGAACATTTCCTGTTGGGGCTGGTGAAAGAAGGTTCGGGCGTTGGGGCTAACGTCCTGAAAAACCTGGGCTTGGACCTACACAAGATACGAATGGAAGTGGAGAAGGTCGTCCGTCCGGGGCCTGACATGGTCACGATGGGCGCCCTGCCCAAGACGCCGCGCGCCAAGAAGGTTTTGGAGTACGCGCTGGAAGAGGCCCGGAACCTCAATCACAACTACATCGGCACCGAGCATATCCTGCTGGGCCTGCTGCGCGAAAAGGAAGGCGTAGCCGCCCAGGTGCTGACCAACCTCCAGATCAAGCTCGACGACGTCCGCATGGAAGTCCTGGAGCTAATCGGGGCCGGCGCCGAGCAGGACGAGCAGCCGGCGGCCGCCCCGGGCGAGGGCCCTGCCACCAAGCGGGCCACCAAGAGCAAGACGCCCGCGCTGGACAGCTTCGGCAGGGATCTGACCGACCTGGCCCGCGAAGGCACGCTGGACCCGGTCATCGGGCGCGTCGATGAGATCGAGCGCGTCATCCAGGTGCTGTGCCGCCGCACCAAGAACAACCCGGTGCTGCTGGGCGAGGCCGGCGTGGGCAAGACCGCCATCGTCGAAGGCCTGGCGCAGAAAATCGTCTCCAACGACGTGCCCGACATTCTGCACGACCGCCGGATCGTGGCGCTGGACCTGGCCATGATGGTGGCGGGCACCAAGTACCGCGGGCAGTTCGAGGAGCGCATCAAGGCCGTGATGAACGAGGTGCGGCGGGCCAAGAACGTCATCCTGTTCATCGACGAGCTGCACACCCTGGTCGGGGCCGGCGGGGCCGAGGGTGCCATCGACGCGGCCAACGTGCTCAAGCCTTCGCTGTCGCGCGGCGAGATCCAGTGCATCGGCGCGACCACGATGGACGAGTATCGCAAGTACATCGAGAAGGACGGCGCGCTGGAACGGCGGTTCCAGACGATCATCGTCAACCCGCCCAACCGCGAGCAGACCCTCGACATCATCAAGGGCCTGCGCGACCGCTACGAGGCGCACCATCGCGTGCGGATCACCGACGCCGCGGTTGACCAGGCCGTGGAACTGTCCAGCCGCTACATCACCGGGCGCGTCCAGCCTGACAAGGCCATCGACGTCATCGACGAGGCCGGCGCCCGCGTGCGTCTGAAGACCATGACCAAGCCGCCGGACCTGGCCGGCATCGAGAGCGACATCGAGCGCCTCCAGATGGAGAAGGACGAGGCCGTCAAGAACGCCGACTACGAGCGGGCGGCGGAGCTTCGCGACAAGGCTGAGAACCTCAAGGCCGACAAGGAAAAGCTCGTGCGGGCCTGGAAAGAAAAGTCCACCGAGATCGGCGGCGTGGTCGACGAGGAAGTGGTGGCCGAGGTCGTCTCCAAGATGACCGGCGTGCCGCTGACCCGCCTGGAGAAGGAAGAAGCCCAGCGGCTGCTGGAGCTGGAGAAAGAGCTTCACAAGCGCGTGGTCAGCCAGGAAGAGGCGATCCGCGCGGTTTCCAAGAGCATTCGCCGCGCCCGGGCCGGCTTGAAGGATCCGCGGCGCCCGATGGGTTGCTTCATCTTCGCCGGGCCTTCGGGCGTGGGCAAGACGCTGCTTTCCAAGGCCCTGGCCGAGTTCATGTTCGGCGACGAAGAGGCCCTGATCCAGTTGGATATGTCCGAGTACATGGAGAAGCACAATGTCTCGCGGCTGATCGGCGCCCCTCCCGGCTACGTCGGCTACGAGGAAGGCGGGCAGTTGACCGAGAAGATTCGCCGCCGGCCTTACTCCGTGGTGCTGCTGGACGAAATCGAGAAGGCCCACCCCGACGTGTTCAACACGCTCCTCCAGATCATGGAAGAGGGGCACCTGACCGACTCGTTCGGCCGGCGGGTGGACTTCCGCAATACGATCCTGATCCTGACGACCAACATCGGCGCCGAGCTGATCAAGACCGGCGGCGGGTTCGGCTTCGGCAAGCGGGACGAGGACGCCTCCTACGAAAAGATGAAGGACATGCTCCACAAGGAAGTGGAACGCTATTTCCGCCCGGAGTTCCTTAACCGTCTCGATGACGTGATCGTCTTCAAGGCCCTCAACCGCGCGGACCTCGATACCATCGTGGACTACGAGCTTCGCAAGGTCCGCCAGCGCCTCGCGGACGAGCATCACCTGGGGCTGGAGCTGACGCCCGAGGCCCGCGAGTTCATCATCGAAAAGGGCTACAACCCCGACTTTGGCGCCCGGCCGCTGCGGCGGGCCATCGTGCAGCACGTCGAGGATCCGCTCTCCGAAGAGGTTCTGCGGGGCAGCTACAAGGGCTCGACCAAGATTTTGGTCTCGCTGGTGGGCGAGGGCGAGGAAAGGCACCTGTACTTCAAACCCGTTGACGCGACGGAGACGACCCCGCCCAAGCTCGAAGAAGTGCATGAGGCAACGTGATATTTCCTGGCCTCGCGCGCAAACGCGGGGCGATGCAGCGGCAACCCGACAGCCCTGGCTCCAACCGGCCGGGGCTGTCTGATTTGCGACACTTTTCTTTTTCTCTAGCCCGCATATTTCACACTGGGTGCTGAGGGCGTATGTAGAGGGTAGAGGGGTGTGGGCGGATGGATTTGTGGTGGTCGCGCGGCGGGTCGGCGCGAACTCCCCACTTACCCCCACCGGCGGAATCGAGTTGTGTTGGGGTCAGGTAGCCGGAGCGGGAACGCACCTCCAATCTCGCAGATTGCGGAGGATGGTTGCGAATGTGTTTTGCAGCGGGAACCCGCTGGCCAGGT
>JBAZTO010000016.1:0-66514 GCA_041661865.1 Phycisphaerae bacterium
TTGGCCAAAACACAACATACAAAAGGAGGCCGGATTATGCGCGCGTTCTATAAATTATAACTGCTGCATATGCAGGTCGTTGCAGCGAGCCTCCCCCCAGTTTAGTTTACGGCGTTGGGTGCCATGCTTTCGCGCGAAAGCATGCTTCTGCATATCAGGGAGGTGGAGTTCCAACTCCACCTCCTTTTCGCTCGTCCATCCTCGCGGCAGAGTAGGAACTCCGCCGCGCGTCTGCGGGCTGAGCATGTGGCGATACAGCGATGGAAGGGCACGCGGACCCCTGCTTGCCGGCCGGCAGGTTCTTGGCAAGACAAAGGTTCTGCGTACCCTTCCAAGCGCAGGATTCTACTTCCGCCGGCGCAGCAGCCCTATCCCGCCCAAGGCCAGAAACGCCATCGTGGCCGGTTCAGGAACCTCGACGACACGGAAGCCGATGTCGCCGTATTGGGATGTCGGATGACCGCTGTGGCCTTCGTTGTCGCGGGTCGACGCAAGCAGGTAGCCGGAGCTTGTGCGGAAATCCCCGCCTCGCAAGTCGCGATCTGCATCATTCGCGTCCTGACGGATTATTGCCTCGTTCCACTCAAGGACATTCCCACCTTGGTCGAACGTGCCGTAAGGGCTGTCGGAGCTCTGGAACTCGCCGGCGACGGTCGTGTACTTGCCCGAATCGATGGGCTGCCACCCGAGCCCAGCGATGAGGTAGTTCGCATTATTCCCGGAGACGTCGGCCATGTCTCGACCCGGTGCCGTGTCGCCGCTGGTGGGGTAGTCCCAGTAGCCGGCATTGGTCGAGCCGCCCTTGTAGTACGCCGCCTTGTACCATTCATCCTCGCTGGGTATCGCCCATTTCGCGTCGGCGCTGCGTTGGATCGTCCGGCCATCGCCCCTATTGTATCCATCGAGCGTGTAGGCACCGCGCTCCGTCGTGTCGGCATCCTGCCCGCCCGTCGGCTGGCCGTTGTGAAGCCAGTTGGTAAAACGGCATGCACTCCAGAAACTCACACAGCTTGCCGGACGGTTGGCCCAGTCGGCATCCACGCTGTAGGTGTAACTGCCCGAGGAACCGCTCCGCTGGATGTTGCAGCCAAAGGCGTTATAACCAATGATCCCCAAGTCCCCCGATATCGACGTGTCGGCCATCTTCGTGTTGTACAGGCCGTAGGTGTCCGTGGCGGCCACCGCGTTGAGGAACTCGGTGTACTGACCGGCCGTCACCTCGTACTTGCCGATGTTGTACTCGTAGGACACCGCGCCGTAGCCAGCAGTTCCGTCATTCATCACACGCATGTCCGCCGCATTCCCCGCGTCGCCCACGTGGACGGTCTCCAGGCTGGCCAGCCCCGTCCATGTTCCATTGGCATCGCGCGTCCCGCCCAGGTTGAGCACATCCGCCTGTACCACCCCGCCCGTCAGCAGCATCCCCGCCACCACCACTACAACAATCATCTTCCTCGCGTTCATCGTACACCTTTCCTTTCTTTGTCTGCCGGCAACTATGAAGTATGGATGAAACCGAAAGACACGCCCCGCGCGGCCCAACCGCGCAAAGGCAGCCGCATAGTGACAAAATCAGGAAGGAACCGTCTCCCTATAACTAACCGCAGGATCCAGGAGGCAGGCACAAACGAGAGAGAACTCCCTGCCTCCAATCGCAGCAACCCCGCCTCTTACCCAGGGGCGGGCCTCGAAGCAATTATCATGCTACCGCGTTGGGTAAAAACGTCAATCAAAAAAATGCAGAACTTTCGATGAAAGACCTGATAAAATAAGAACTAAGGTGTTTACCCTACGCCGGGGCCTGCCGGAAAAAGGTGGCGGTTAATCCCCCGGCACCGCCGGGGGATGTTTGTCCCAATGATCTCAATTATCCCCCTGTGCCAACTCTTGAGCCCGAAGGGCTCGGAGAAGCGTTTAAAGCACGGGGCGGGTCGCTTAACGAGCCGAACCCGCCTCAGCTCCCTAGTAAGGTTTATCCCTCCGCCCGGACGGCCTAGGGAGCCGTCTCCGGGCAGTCGCATTTTCGCGACCAGCCTCCAAACCAAACCCCTAATGGGCCATGATTTTCGACATGCTGAAGATCGGCAGCAGCAGCGAGATGGCCACCCCGCCGACAATCAGGCCCATGACAATGATCATGATCGGTTCCATCATGTCCGTGACGGTCTTGATGGAGACCTTCAACTCGCTCTCGCAGAAGCCCGCCGCGCGGTTCATCACCGTGCCCAGTTGCCCGGTCCGCTCGCCCGCGGCGATCATCTGGGTGATGGGCTGGGGCATCAGCGGGGCGTTCTGAAGCTCGTCGGTCAGCGACGCGCCCTCCTCCACCTTGCCGGCCGTCTGCCGCCACATCAGGCTGAAGTAGTGATTGCCCGCGACCTCCGCCGTCAGGTTCAGCGCGTCCAGCATGCTCACGCCGGTGTTAATCATCGTGGCCAGCGTCCGCAGCGAGCGGGCCATGCAGGCCTTGCGGATCATAGGCCCGATGACCGGAAGCTTCAGGCGGATATCGTCCAGGGCCAACTGTCCGCGCGGGGTTTTTTGCAGGTAATAGATGCCGCAGCCAATGCCCGCCAGACCGACCACGACCACCGGCCAGTAATTCACCAGGCCGTTGCTGGCGCCCAGCAGTATCCGCGTGGGCAGCGGCAGCACCGCGCCCTTGCCGGCGTAGATCTTCTCGAACCGGGGCAGCACGAACACCAGCAGCGCCGTGACCACCAGCACGCAGAAACCCAACATGCAGGCGGGATAGATCATGGCCCCCTTGACCCGCTTGCGAACGTCGCGGTCCTGTTCAAGGTACTCGCTGACGCGCTGGAGCATGGTGCCCAGCATGCCCGAGGCCTCCGACGCCCGCACCATCGCGACGAACAGCTTGTTGAAGACCCTGGGGTGCTTCTCCAACGCCCCCGAAAAGTCCGAGCCGCCCTTGACCTGCTCGCTGATGTCGCAGATCACATCCCGCATTCCGCCGGGCGAGCTCCCCTGCACGATGCTGTCCAGCGAGTCCGACAGCGGCACGCCGGTATCGACCATCACGGCCAACTGGGAGCAAAAGAAGATCACGTCGTCCTTCTTGACCTTCATTTTGCCGCCGGCGCAACGAGCCTTGGCCTTGATCTGCTGCCTCCCCTCGGGAGCCAGCGCCACGATGGTCTTGCCGTCGCGTCGGAGCAGGCGAGAGGCGTCGGCCAGGTCGTTGGCCGTCAGAACGCCGGCCACCGACTGCCCGGCGTTGTCGCGTGCCTGGAATTTGAATCGCATAAGGAACCTTCTTTGTTCAGGCCACCAGCCGTGCCAGCTTCTCGGGGTTCTGCGACTTGGCCAGACCCTCGGCCAGGCTGACCTTGCCTGATGAGATCAGCTCGGCGATGGCCATGTCGATGCTCTGCATGCCCACGGACCTGCCCGTCTCGATCATGCCGGCGATCAGGTGCGTCTCGTTGTCGCGAATGGCCCGGCGGATGGCCGGGTTGGGGATCATAATCTCGACGGCCGGCACCAGGCCGCCGTCGCTCTCGTCGCGGAAAAGCCGCTGGCAGATCACGCCCTGGAGCGTGCAGGCCAGTTGCACGCGGACCTGGTTCTGCTGGTCGGCCGGGAAGACGTCGATGATGCGGTTGATCGTCTCGACGGTGTTGCAGGTGTGCAGCGAGGCCAGCACCAGGTGCCCGATCTCCGCCGCCGTCAGCGTGGCCGAGATGGTCTCCAGATCCCGCATCTCGCCGACCATGACCACGTCGGGGCGCTGGCGGACGATGTGCCGCAAGGCCGAGCCGAACGACTCGCTGTCCTGGCCGATCTGGCGCTGCTCGATGAGGCTCTTGCCGTGGACAAAGGTGAACTCCACCGGGTCTTCCATGGTGATGACGTGGTAGGCGTAGGTGGCATTGACGTGGCCGATGAGCGAGGCCAGCGTGGTGCTCTTGCCCGTCCCGGTCCCCCCGGCCACCAGGACCATGCCGTGCGGCAGGTCGGCCAGGTCGCGAACGCGCGGCGGCAGCTTGAGCTTGTCGAACTCCGGCACCGCGTGCGGTATGTACCTCATGGCCGCCGACAACGTCCCCCGCTGCCGGTGGAGGTTAACGCGCACGCGCCCCACGCCGGCACGCCCCACGGAGAAATCCACGTCCCCGGTGCGGTCGAGCCGCTCCCGCTGCTCGGCGCTGAGCTGCGGATGAAAGCACTCGGCAATGTCCGACTCGCCCAGCGGCTCGGTTCCGATCGGCTGCATCTGGCCGACCACCCACAAGGCCGGCGGCGCCCCGGTCACGAAAAGCATATCCGAGCCACGCCTTTGCACCATCGTTTCGAGTACTCTGTCGATTGTCCAGGACACGTTATGGTCTCCCGTCGTGTTAAAACATCATGCCGTTGTGGCACTCAGCACTTCTTCGACCGTCGTGATGCCCGCCTTGACTTTGGCCAACCCGTCCTGTCGCAGCGTCACCATGCCCGAGGCCAGCGCCATCGCCCGCAACTCGTTGATGCTGGGGGCCGCGGTGATCTTGTCGCGCATCGCATCGTCGGGCACCAGCAGTTCGTAAATGCCGATCCGCCCGCTGAAGCCGGTGTTGCGGCACTTGTTGCAGCCGACGCCGTGGTAGAACGTGTCCACCTCGCCGGCCACCCGCTCGACCACGTTCCGCATGTTCTCGGGCAACTCGTAAGGCTCCTTGCAGTTGGTGCAGATCTTCCGCACCAGCCGCTGGGCCAGCACGCCCACCACCGAGGCCGCCACCAGGTAAGGCTCCACGCCGATGTTCAGCAGTCGCGTGATGGCGCCGGGGGCGTCGTTGGTGTGCAGCGTGGAAAGCACCAGGTGCCCCGTCAACGCCGCCTGCACGGCGATGCGCGACGTGTCGCTGTCGCGAATCTCGCCGACCATGATGACGTCGGGATCCTGCCGCAGCAGCGACCGCAAGGCCGAGGCGAACGAGAAGCCGATGTGGTCGTTCACCTGGAACTGGTTGACCTTGGGCACGTTGAATTCCACCGGGTCCTCGACGGTGCAGATGTTCACATCGTCGCCGTTGAGCTCGCGCAGGACGCTGTAGAGCGTGGTACTCTTGCCGCTGCCGGTGGGACCGGTGACCAGCACGATGCCGTTGGGCGCGGCGATGACCTTGCGCCAACTCTTGAGCATTTCGTAGGAAAAGCCCAGCTTCTCGAGGTTCACCAGGACGTTGCGGTTGTCGATGATGCGGATGACGATCTTCTCGCCGTGGCGGCTGGCGATGGTACTGACGCGAAGGTCGATGGGCCGGCCTTCCATCAGCACGTGGATACCGCCGTCCTGCGGCAGGCGCCGCTCGGAGATGTCCAGTTGCGCCATGATCTTGATGCGGCTGGAGATGGCCGGCAGCATCTTGTAGGGCGGACGCATCTTCTCGAACAGCGATCCGTCCACGCGGTAACGCACGCGCAGCGAGTTCTCGTCGGGCTCGATGTGGATGTCCGACGCCCCCTCATGCACGGCGTGGTAAATCATGTAGTTGACCAGCTTGATCACCGGCGAGCCCGCGGCGGCGGCCTCCAGGTCGGCGATGTCGTCGCCCTTGTCCTCGATGAGCGAGAGGTCGCTGGGCGCCGCGTCGTCGAAAATCTCATCGATGACGAAGATGTTGGCCGAGGGCAGATGGTTTTCCAGCGTGGCGTGGATGTCCTTGGCCGTCGCGCAGACCACCAGAACCTCGCAGCCGGTGATCCGCCCCACTTCCTCCATCAGGAAGACGTTGGCCGGCTCGTTGACCGCCAGCGTCAGGCGGTTGCGGACCTTGAACAGCGGCATCACGCGGTGCTTGTCCATGAACTCGCGCGGGAGGATCTCGATGACCTTGGGGTCGGCGATCCGCGGCGAAATCCGCGCGAACGGCACGCCGTAGCCGCCGGCCAGGGCCTCCATGATCTGCTCTTCGCCGCACAGGGCCAGTTGCTGAAGCACCTCGCCCAGCAGCAGCGTATTGCCCGATTTCCGCTGGAATTCCAGCGCCTGGTTAAGCTGCTCTTCGGTGACCGCGCCGGAACTCACCAGCAACTGGCCTAGTTGAAGCCCTCGTTTTTTGTCAGTGGCAATCATATCGTTTCGACCCGCTCACTTGTCTGCTACGACCGCACGGACTTGACGGCCTCCGCGGCGGTATCCAGAACCTCGAAGTATGTCAGCAAATGCGTGATCTCCAGGATTTTTCTGATGTTCTCATCGCAGTTGGTCAGCTTGACCTGCCCCATTCTCTGGGCCAACTGGTCCTGGAGGTCCATCAGGCACTCCAGGGACGCACTGTCGATAAACGGCACCTGCTCCATATTCAGGATCAGGTCCACGATCCCATTGCCGGCCAACTGGTGATCCACCGCCTGCTTGAAGGCGACCAGACAATCTTCGGTCAGTTCACCCTTGATGTTGAGAATGACCGCGTGCCCATAACTTTCGGCGGCTACTTGCATTCTTTGCTCCCTATCGCATCCAGGCCCAACGGGTTGGGCACCAGGATGCTCAGTTCATCCATAAAGGCGCTAAGGTCCATACTCAGCAGCTTGTCCACCAGCACCGCGTCCAGCTGGGTGCCGGCGTTACGCTTGATTTCGTCGGTGACGGCCGTCAGGGACATCGCCCGCCGGTAGGTTCGGTCGGAGGTCATGGCGTCGAAGCTGTCGGCCAGCCCGAGGATTCTGCCTTCCAGCGGCACCTGGTCGCCCTTGAGCCCGCGGGGATAGCCGCGCCCGTCGAGGCGTTCGTGATGCGTGACGATGCCCTCCACCACATCCTCCAACTGGCGGATGCCTCCGAGGATCCTGGCCCCGATGGCCGGGTGGCGCTTGACACTGTCGTACTCCTCGTCGGTCAGGCGGCCTGGCTTTCGCAGGACGCTCTCGGGCACGCCGATCTTGCCCACGTCGTGGAGCAGCCCGGCCAGGTAGATCCTCTGCGCGTGCTCGGCCGACAGGCCGCACGCCTCGGCCAGTCGCTTGGAAATGATCGCCACCCGCTGCGAATGGCCGCAGGTGTAGGGATCCTTGGCGTCGATAGAGGCCGTCATCGCGTGCAAGACGCCCATCAACAGATCCTTCATGTCCGCGTAAAGCCGGCTGTACTCCAGAAAGACGGCCGTCTGCGTGCCCAGCGAACTGATGAGCTTGACATCGACGCTGTTGAAGTCGCCGCTGCGTTTGTTGAAGCCCATGAGCACGCCGATGGTCCGCTCGTCGCTGACCAGCGGGACAGCGATGAGGTTGCGGATATTGCCGGCGGCGCCGTAGGCGTGGCCGAAGTCGTTCTCGATGGCCGGATCCTGGTCCCGGATGAGCTTGCGGGCCACGAACTCGTCGGCCAGCAGCTTGATCTGCACGGCGTCGAGATTCATGTCCCCGGCGACCACGACGATCTCGTCCTCGGAGGGCCGCTTGGCATGAACCACCGCGGCGGCGGCGGAGATATTCATCACCTCCAGGATCTGCGAGCAGACGTTCTGGAGGAAATCTCGCGGCTGGCGGTTGATGTTCATCGAGCCGGTAATGGCGTAGAGCAGGCCCAGTTCCTCGTAGGTGCTGGCCAGGTTGGCGCTGAGATTGCCCAACTCTTCCTGGCTGGTCTGGACGGCCTGTTCGCGGGCGAGCATCCAGCCCAGGATTTTCAGGAAGTCGTCGGCCTGCGACAGCTCGTGCCGGCAGAAGGGCTGGGCCATGCCGAGGGCGGCCTGGCGGTCGATCTTGAGGCGGTCGCAGAGGCGGTTGAAGGCCTCGTCCTCCACCAACGAGCGAGGCAGGTAGCAGGCCACCGCCGCGCCCAACAGGCGTCGGCGTTGGTAGATGGGCACTCCAATCAGAGAGCAGCCGCAGGGAGAGACGCTTTGGGCCTGCCGGCCGTCATGCATCAGTTTGATGGCCAGGGACTCGGCGGCCTCGATGCAGCCGGCACGGCTTTCCTGGGCCATCTGGCAGAATTGACAAGGCGTCTGGAACTTGCCGGCCAGGCGTCCATTCTCGTCCCACACCGAGAGGTTCAGCCCGATCTCGCGCAACTGCGTCCGCAGTTGGGTCAACGCCCTGCCCATGGTCAGAAGCACACCGGGTTTTGCCGTGGTCGTCGTCACTATCGCCCCTAGTTCGTTTGGATGGACTCACTCTCGATCGTCTCGTGCTCGCCCAGCAACTCGTGGACCTTCTGGAGTACTTCGCGCGGCGCGAACGGTTTGGCCAGGATCACCGAGATGCCCGCCTGCTGAAGCTCCGCCGGCTCGATATCGAACTCCCGCGCCGTCAGCATCATGGCCGGGATGTGGCGCGTGTCCTCGTGGCGGCGAAGTTCCCCGCAGAACTTCAGGCCGCTCATGAAAGGCATCTGGCAGTCCGTGATCACCAGGTCGGGCCTTTCCATCAGGCACAAGTCCAACGCCTCCTCGCCGTCCACCGCCGTCACCACGTCGTAACCGGCGTTCTTGAGCTTAAGTGACAGCACGTGCAGGATATGCGCCTCGTCGTCGGCAATCAGTATCTTCTTACTCATATGTCACCCGTTCAGACCCGCCGAGGTGTCCGTCAGTAGCCTCCGAGGCTCCGTCTCCAGACACATCGACACTTTTTGACCCTCATGCCAGTAACGGCAGTTCAAAACTGAAAGTGCTTCCCTTGCCCACTTCGCTGGTGACGGCCAGCTTGCCCTCGTGCGCCGTCTCGATGATGTGTTTGACCAGCGTCAGGCCCAGCCCGGTGCCCTTGGCCAGCTTGTTGTTGGCCTTGACCCGGTAGAACTTGTCGAAGATGCGGGGCAGATCCTGGGCGGGGATGCCCGCGCCGGTATCGGTGACCTCGCACACGGCCATGCCCCGCCGCTCGTCGGCCGAGACGCTTACGGTGATCGTGCCGCCGTCGGGGGTGTACTTGATGGCGTTGGAGATCAGGTTCAGCGCCGCCTGGTAGATCATGTCGCGGTCGGCCTCCACCAGGTAGTACACCGGCGCGAGGCGCTCGACGACCTTGAGGGTCTTGGCCCGGGCCTGCGGGGCGGCCACGTCCAGGACCTTCCTGACCACCTCGGTCAGCACGATCGGCTCGCGGACCATCTTCACCACGCCCGACTCGATGCGGGAGATATTCAGAATGTTCTCGATGAGCCGGTGGAGACGGTCGGTCTCGCTGGAGATGATCTCGTAGAACTCGCGCTGGGTCTTGTCGTCCTTGGCCTCGCCGTCCACCAGCATCTCCACATAGGCCTTGATGGAGGCCAGCGGCGTCTTGAGTTCGTGCGAGACGTTGGAGACGAAGTCGGACTTCATCTTGGCGATTTCTTTCTCGCGCGTCACGTCATGCAGCACGGCCACCACGCCCGAGACCTCCTCGTTGGTGTTGACCACGCAGCTCAGGGTGATGTTGAAGGTTCGCGGGGTGCCCTTCTGGTCAATACTGTGTTCGACGACGTTTCGCGTGTGGCTTCGGCCGTGGCTGCGCGTCTCGCGAACCAGCCGCACCAGCGTGCCGTCGGAGATGATCTGGTCGATGTTCTTCCGCTGGTTGCCCTCGCACTTGAAGACCAGCAACTTCTCAGCCGCCTCGTTGGCCAGGATCAGTTCGTCAAAACGGTTGGTCACGATCACGCCGTCGGAAATGGAGAAGATGATCGCCTCGGTGTGGTTCTTCTCGGCGGCGGAAATGCGGGCCTGGATCTGGAGTTCGCGATTCTCGGCCTGGATTTCGTCCATCCGGCTGCGCGTGAGCGAAAGAAGCTGGTTGAGCGGCCGGACGACCTGTCCCAACTCGCAGGCGTCCTCGGCCAGCACCAGGCCGTACTGCCCGGTGCGGCACATCGTCTCGATCTGCCGGGCGACGGAGGTCAGCTCGCGGTAGACCCGCCGCCAGAAGGCCAGCAGGATCAGGATCGTCAGCACGGCCACCAGCGCGTAGACCAGGCCGTTAAGCCCTTTGCCTCCGGCGAGATGGCCTTGCACAACCATCATGGTGGCGTAGTAAGCGGCGCTGGCGCCCAGCACGACGAGCGTGATGCTTGCCAGCCCCAGTCTTTTGGCGATTGTCACGTTGGCAGCCTCCACAAAAAGGGTCCAGCCGGCCCCTGGCGGTGGGAACGAGTCTTGCCCGCCAGAGGACCGGAAGGCCCGCAGTACACTTAAGGAACGCTTACGGCGTTGGAATTGCCCGACAAGGCCTTGGCCAGCGCGTTGTTGGGCTCGAGCTTCAGGGCCAGGCTGTAGCACTGTGCCGCCTGGTCCGTCTGGCCGCTGAGGGCGTGGGCCTTGCCCAGCAGGCACTGATCGTGCCGCTGGTGGAATTGGCCGCGGCCAGGGGTTCGAGCACCCTGATGGCCTGATCGGCCTGCCCCTGGCTGATCAACGCGTAGCCCAGGACGATGCCCGCCTCAACATTGGTGGAATCCAGCTTGAGGACCTCCTTGGCGTTGAGGAGGGCCCGTCGGCCGTCGGCCATGGCCAGCGAGGCCTTGGCGATGCCCAGCCACGCGGCGGCATTGTTGGGTTCCAGTTCGGCGGCTCGGGAGAAGGCCTCCCGGGCGGCTGGGGCGCGTTTCATGCCCAGCAGGGCCGAACCCAGCGAGGTCTGAACCCAGGCCTGGGTCTTGTACTCGGGAATCTCCGCCAGGCGCGTGAACGACTCGGCCGCCTTGCCGTACTGGCCGCCCAATAGCTGAGCCCGTCCCAACGCCTCCAGGTAGGAGGGGTTCTTGTAGTCCAGGGCACGGGCCGACTGGTAATACTTCTGCGCCTTGTCGTACGCGCCGCGCATCATGGCCAGGCGACCCGCCAGCTCGTAGAGGCCCGGGTTGTTGCCGGCATCCTCGATGCGGGCCTCGACCTCCACCTGCGCCTCTTCCACTTTGCCCATCTGGACCAGCACCTCGCCGATGGCAATGACCGTCTCCAGCGACTGGGGGTCCAGCACCGCGGCCTGGCGGTAACTGGCCAGCGCCTGCTCAAACTTACCCGCCTTCTCCTGGGCCACGCCCAGCAGGTAGCAGGCCTCGCTCGACTGCGGGCGCGCCTGGCAGACCTGCTGCAACTCGCTGCCGGCCGAATCGTATTCTCCCTGCTCTATGTAGGCCCGGCCCAGCAGCGTCCGGGCGTCGGAGTTGTCCTTCTCCAGCGCCAAGGATTCCTTGGCCGCCTTGGCGGCGTTGTCCACCTGGCCGACCTTGAGGTACTCGCTGGCCAGCCCGCACAAAACGTTCGACCGGGCGTGATACCACCTCTTGTAGGCCTCCTCCTTGGAAACCTTCTGCGAGGCGGCTTGGCATCCAGCCAGCAGAGCCACAACCATTGCTGTAAAAATCCATCGGGCCATGTGAAGCTCCTATGACTTCATGTTTACCGATATTGCGCAAACAACCTAAATTGACACATGTGAGCAAAAAAAACCTACTCCTTGGCCGGCTGGGTCGTCAGTGCCTGGGTCGAGACCGCGTTCGGGGCCGGAACCGGGGCCTCTGCCGGGGCCGGGGGCATATGCATCTTGACCTTCCGGTCGGCGCCGCTGCTGGCGGCGGGCGGCATGATCGGGTCCATCGGCCGCGGCTCGATGTCGAAGGCTTCGCGGACTTCCGGCGCGACGTCCCTGGCATGCAGGGGCTTGTCGGGAGGAATGATCCGCTGGACGGGCAGGCCCATTTCCTGCATCATCATCCGCTGCACGATGTAGGCGGCGGTGGAATCCTGGTAGTAGTCCGACCAGAACGCCTTGCCGGTGATCTGTTCTTTCAGCGCGATGGCCTCGGTGAAGCGAGGTTCCAGGGACAGGGCCATATCGACATTCCACAGGGCCTTGTCTTCCTGCCCCTCGTTGAGGGCCTGGCGCGCCCAGCCCAGATGCGTTTGGGCCAGACGGTCGCGACCCCACCATTGCACGCCTTTACGCTGGCCGATACGGTAGCGGTTCACGTCGTCCTTCAGTTGCTCGCTGGTGGCCTCGTCGGCCGCCTGGCGAATAATGTGCGGCGTCAGCAGGATGATCAACTCCTTGCGGCGAGTCTTGTCCGCGGTCCGGCGGAAGGCCGCCCCGATGACCGGCAGGTTGCCCAGCATCGGGATCTGCGAGCGGTTGTTGTCGGTCTGCTCGCGGAACAGGCCGCCCAACACGATGGTGTGGCCGTCGCGGACGAAGATGTTGGTCGTCAGCTCCGTGCTCTTCTTGCTGGGAATGGTATTGCCCGATACCTCCGTGACGCTTCCGGTGCTGTCCTCGGGATGGATCTCCAGACGCAGGTATCCGTCCTTGGCGATGTACGGCCGCACGATCAGGCGAGTGCCGGTTTGTAGGAACGCCACCGACTGGGTGACCTGGCCTTCCGTGGTCGTCGTCGTGAGATAACCCAGTTCGTCACCGACCAGGACTTCGCCGCGTTGCTTGTTGACGATCAGCAGCTTGGGGTTGGCCAGCACCGTCGTGTCGACCACGCTCTCCAACGCGCTGACGAACGCCGAGACGTTGTTGGTGACAATGCCGAACTTCATGCCGCCCGGCACCGTCGGAAAATCAGTCCGGAAATTACTGACGGGCGCCTTGCTCATGTTGGCCGTGGACAGCCCGGTATTGGTGATGGTGCCGATGGGATCGCTGGTCGAACCCAGCGTCTCAAAGTCCACGCCGCACAACGTGGTTAAGTTCACGCCCAGGGCATTGTCTTCCGTCAGTTCGGCGCTGAGGATGGTCGCCTCCAGGAGTACCTGTTCGGGCCTGACATCCAGCCTGTTGAGGATCTGCTCGACCTGCTTGAGGTTGTCCTCGTAGTCCGTCACGATCAGCACGTCGCCGGAGGCCGTGCTGTTGCCCCCGGTATCGGTGTTGCTGGGTCCGATGCCCGTCCCCGCGTCGGGAGTGGTGGAAACCAGGGCCTCCTTCGACAACACCGGGGCGATCAGATCCTTGGTGTCCTTGGCGTTGATGTAGGACAGGTGGAAGGTGCGGGTGGACACCTTCTGGGCAGCCCTCTCGGCCTCTTCCTTTTGCTTGGGCGTGTAGACGTAGATGAAGCCGTCCTTCTCCAGGTAGACAAAGCCCGTCGAGCGGAGCACCGCGTCCAGGGCGTCCTTGAAGCTCACGCCGTACAGGTCGGCCGTCACGGTGCCGGCGACGTCCCGGGTGGCCACGATGTTCTTCTTGCCCTGGGTGCTGAGCAACTGGAGCACGCCGCGAAGGTCGGCGCCTTGGACGTGGATCTCGAACGTGCCGGGCTTGGTCACGCGGACAGGATCCCCCTCGGCGTTGGGGTCGAGGGAGTTGGCGGCCTGCCGATTCGGCGTGGCGGCCTGGGCCGCCGGCGGAGTGGTTCCAGACACTTCGGCGGACTTGGGCGCCACCAGCCCGCTGAGAGTCTTTGACGGAGAGGACGCGGACGGAGAGGACGCGGATTTATCTTCCGCCGCGGCCACCCGGGGGAGGGTCAACACAATAAGGGCGGCCAATCCAGTCCCCGCCCATAACACCTTTGAGCTCCGCGATATCATTTTCGTACTCCTTACTAGGGGTGGCTACCTCTACGAGCAGCCTGGGTTAATCTGTATCCGTAGCGCCTCTTGCGGCGCAAACCAGGGCTAACTTCCTTTCATCTCCAAAACGACTTTGACGTCGGCCTTTTCCAGCGTCACCGACCCGCTGGTGATCTCCATGACCTGGAACCCGCCGATCTGACTTCCGATTTTCAGCACTTTTCCGTTGATGATCGCGGTCGGGCTGGCCGAGAGGATGGTGCTTTGCAGGGTCATGCCCCGAACCTGGTCATCGGCCGCCTTGGCCGCCTCGTCGTGGTTGTCCGGTTGAACGCTGGCCGCGACCCCCGAGGGAAACAGCCCGGCCGGCGCCGAGAAGATGTCCCGCTGGATCGTCGTGTCAATCTCCCGCAGGTACTTGTCGCGGCTGGGATCGACGGCAGACTCGTCGGCGGAGTTCGTCAAGGCCGGCTCGGTCGGGGCAGGGCTCGCCGCCACAACCAGTGGCGCCGCCGCGGCCGAGGAGGGAACACCCTTGAAGATCAGCTTCCCGAATACCACCAGCCCAACGCAGAGCAGGACGCCCAGGGTCAGGGCCTTCTTCTTGTCCCGCTTCAGCTCGTCGAGCAGTTGGTTCTTGATTCTTGTGATGCTGTCGTTTGCCATGGCTACAGATCCCGTCTTAGCTCTTGGTGAAGTAAATGTTCATGAAAAGCTCGAATTCCATCGGCTTGTTGTCCTCGCGAGGCGTCAGGATCATCAGCCGCTGCACCCGCGTCAGACGCTGCATTCGCTCGATGTTTTTCAGGAAGCTCGCCAAGGCCAGGTAAGAGCCCTTGAACTTCATCTGGATGGGCATCGTGTTGAACAGATCCTCGCTCGTGGGGCTGCCGGTCTCCATCAGGCCGTCGGACAAGGCCGACTCCCGCTGGATGCCCGAGATCTCCTGGAGGAATCCGCCCAGTTCCTTGCTCTTGGGAAGCTTGCGGTCAAAGTCCTTGTAGCGGTTCTTGAGGCTCTGAACCCTGCGCATCAGGTCGGGAACCACGGCGGCCTTGTTCCGATCGGCATCCAGCGCCAGACGCTTGGTGGCGATCTCGGTCCGCAGTCCCTCCAACTTGGCGTTCTGCGGGCGATACACCGCCAGCAGCGAGACGACCGCGACGCTGCCGGCCAGGCCCAGCACGATCCAGTTTTCTTTCGTCAACTTCATGTTTGCTGCCTCTCTTAGCGAACCACGTAGCAACTGGCCTGGAACTCCCGGACGGTCCGGCCGCGGTACTCGACGTTGCGGGAGTAACCCATGCTCACGTCCTCAAACAGCTTGCAGGCCGACATCTGGGCGATAAAGTTGGCCAGGTCCACGTCCGTCGGGGCCAGACCCGTGAAGGTCAGTTGCACCCGCTTGGTGATTCTCTCGCCGCCCAGGCCCGCCGAGGCGGACCTATCCGCCGGCTTGACCGGCACGGGCACGGACTTGGCCTCCAGGTTCAGGTTGGTCAGGAAAATCGTTTCGGGCAGCAGCCGTTCCATCTCAGCCAGCACTTCCAGGGCGTTCACGCGGCTGCCCAACTGGTCGTCGATCCGCTTCTTGATCATCAGGTCGGCCTGCTGACGCTCCAGATCCTGGCGGAAGGACATCTGCTTGTGGATAGCGGCCGACTGGTCTTCCAGGGCGGCCATCTCGGCGTGGGCCTGGGCGATCTGTCCCTGCCGCAGACCGGCCAGCGCCGCCACGCCCAGCGTCGCCAGACCCACCAGGATCAACTGGCGAATCATGCTCCTGCGGCTGGCCTGTTGGCGCCGAATGCGTTCAGGCAGAAAGTTTATGTTCAGCATGTTGAGCCTCTGAAGGATTGCGGATCGCGCGAAGCGACATTCCGGCGCACAGCGCCCACTCGGGGAAGCAACCACGCTCGTGCGCCTCGCTTTGCAGGGCCGTGGTGTCCACGCCCTGGAGCGGCTGGCCCAGGACGCACTCGACATCGAGATGCTCGCCCAGGATCTTGGAGATCGACGGGTCGTAGGCCTCCCCGCCGCACAGGACGATTTGCGAGGGCCTCAGCCCGCGGAAAGTGACCGAACAGTAACGCAGGCACAGGGCTATCTCCGAGGCCAGCGACTCCACCTCGGCCCGAATGGCATCGTGCATGGTCCAGTCCAGGTTCCCGTCGACGCCGGCCTGGCCCTTGATCATCGCGTCGGATCGCTGGCGGATCATCCGCTGGCGGAGCTGGCAGGCCTCGTCGAAGCCCAGGCCTAACTGCTTGGAGACCGCCTCGACCATGTGCCTGCCGCCCAGCTCGATGCTCTTGATGAAAACCACCTGCTCGCCGCGCCCCACCACCACGCGCGTGCCGCTGTAACCGACATCCACCACCACGCTGATGCCCGGGTCGTCGCTCTTGCGAGGGAGGGAGCGACCCAGAACGCGGTAGACGACAATCGGGGCCGCCTCGATGAACACGGGCGTCAGTTTCATCTCCGCCAGCAGGGCCGTGTGCGCCTCGATGGTCTTGCCCTCCACCGCCAGCAGGATGATCTCCTGGCAGGTGTCGTTGCCGGAGCGGACCTCGCCGGCGCTGAGGAAGTTGAACTGGTCGTCGGCCACTTCAAAGCCCAGGCGTTCCTGGGCCTCCCACTTCAGGGCGTTCCGCATTTCCGCCTCGGGCATGGCCGGCATGCGGAGACTCTTGATGGCCAGCTCCGAGCAGGACAAGGCCGTCACGACCTTCCTGCCCTCGAAGCCGCCCTGGCGCCTCAATTCCGCCACGCCCGCGACGACCTGCTGACGCCATTGCGCCGGGTCGGCCGTCTTGGCCAGCGGCTTGTAGCCCCAGGCCGCCACGCGCGGCCCCTGCTTGGTCGAGTCCAACTGGAGCATCTTGATGCTGTCGGCGCCGATGTCCAGTGCGATCGGCTGTCGCTTGTTCTTTGCCCATAAACGTGTCATGTTTGCGATGCCCTTGTTAGCATTACGGTTTCGCCTGCACCGACACTCGGCCGGTCGCCGAGGCCACGTCGATGTAGTAGACGTTTGCCCTGGCCTGCAACACGATGTTGTGCGTCGCCGGACTCAGCGGCGCCACCGTGCCCGGCGCTCCCAGCACGTCGAACGTCACGGCGCTTCCACCGTTGAAGTTCACCGAGTAAACATCCACGTTTTCGGTGCCGGGGGTGGTCCTGAAGCCGACCACGTAGTCTGTCTTCGTGATCGGGTTTTTCAGCAGGCCACTTGCGTTAGATAATTGGTAACTCTCGGCGCCGGTGTTGAATGTCACCGTCACCGGAACCTGGGTGGTGATGGCGGTGTCCTGGGCGTATTGCAGGTCGGCCGCGAGCATCCTTGCCGCGCCCATCACCTGCAAATCACTGGCATTGGACAACTTGGGAACAATCACGGCCGCGGCGATGCTCAGAATCACCAGCATCACGATCACTTCGGTGAGGGTGTAGCCTCGCCGGACGGTCCGATAATTACGGATTGCTGGCCTTGGAGTCATTTCCCTCTCCTTCCGTGTAGGTAACACCGCCCTGGACGGGCGCTCCGGCGGCCGGCGGCGCGCTGCTGGACTGGTCCGCAACGATCTGGAACTTCGCGTTGCCGCTTTCCAGGAGCTTCTTGATCTCATCGAGCTTCTGGTTGGTCTGGGTCGAGATGCCGACCATTTCGTCCAGGTTCAGGGTGCTGTATTTCTGGTAGCGGTCCGGGGGCGGCGTGAACATCTTGTTGTTGCTATCGGCCGCGAGGGCCTTGCCCGCCGACGGAACGCCCTCGGCCCACAGGCCCAGCACCACCACTGTCAGCAGCACCATGATGGCCGTCAGGCAAAACCGCGTGTACCAATCGACCTTCATCCTGATCTGAGTTCTCGTGTCTTTCATATTTCACTCCGGGTCTAGTAGTTCCATCGAACAATCTGAATCTTGGATACCGCGCTGCCGGCGTCGTGCAGGGTCTGGATGTCGGCGGGGGCCAAAACTTTGTCGAAAATAGCCACTTCGTCCATGCTGCCCTTGAAGAACTGGCTCTCGCCCCACTGGGAGCCGATGTAGAGGTCGGCCTTCCTGCCGCCGGTGGGTTTCTTTTTCCCCTCGCTATAGTTCCAGACGCCCACCTGGACTCCCTCCAGGTAGACCCGGATGGTGCGGCTGCTGATCTCCCGCGTGAGCGTCAGGTTGTGCCAGACCCCCGCGCTGATGTTCAGCCCGGTGAAGGTATTGGCATGGTCGCGTCCCTTTTTGTATTCGTCGAGGTATTCCAGATCCCCGCTTGGGTTGATTACCATCTCGTAAGTGGTGTTATCCCTTTTCCTCTCAGTGTCCTCGCTGCTGGTCACCAGCGTGTACTTGTCGCTGGGCAGGCTGTCCATCTTGAACCACATGGACACCGTCATGTCGCCGCGGAGTTGGAGATCCCGAGTCGCGTCCCGGGTCAGGTAGTCGTTGGCGCCGTCAAGGGTCATGGCCTTGTCCGAGTCGCTCGGCAATGCCCCGGCAGCGCCCATCGTGACGGAGTTCTTGACAGTCAGGTCGTAGTCGTCCGACGTGGCATCGTCTGCCACATTCCCGGAAATCTCCCCCAGCCGCCAGTAGCCTACCGGAGATTGGGACATGACGGTATTCTGGTAGGCGGGCGGCGCGTAGACGAGCATGGAAGGTTTCTGCATGCCCTTGCCAAACGTGGCTTTGCCCGTCAGTACGTAGTAGCCCGGGTTATTGGCATCCGCAGTCCCCCAGAAGTAGTAGGTGTCGGCGGTGCCGTCGGCGTGAAAAGGCCCCAGCGGGCGGGCTTCGCTGGTGCCGGCGAAGGCGTTGCAGTCCTTCTGCAACTGGTAGAGGGCGTGCTGGAGGGCCGACTCGCCCAGGTATCGGGCTCTCGCCGCCTGGAGCATGTTGTGACTGGCGGTCATTTTGATGGTGGCGCTGGAGACGTAACTGCCGGCCAGCACCACGGCCAGTGCCACGGCCAGCAGCACCAGCAACATCGCCATGCCTGTGGATTGTCTTTTCATCGGGATCGTTACCTCTAGTCCCTCATCGGCGCAATCGCGCCCCCAGATAATTAGCGATTTCGGCTTGGGAGGCCTCACAGGCGTCTCGCCTGTGTCCGGGGGTAGCACAGGCTTTCCAGCCTGTGCGTGACACCGCTTGGAAAAGCTGTGCCACCTGTTGGGACGGCCTCTTAATGCACAGGCGAGACGCCTGTGCTACCATCGCGGCCTCTGGAGGTTAGCCGCCTATCAGGACGTATTGTCCGCCGGAAATGCCCACCTTGCTCGTCAAACCGGCGCGGGTGGAAGCGGCGCTGCGAAGCGTGATCTTTTGCGTGCCCACGCCGACGGTCATGTTGACCTTCACCAGCGTCGCCAGGGGCGGAGTGGGCGTGGCGCTGAAAATGCAACTGCTGACGTCGGTGGTCAGGAGCTGGGCGGGGGCGTAAGTGCTGTTGAGAATCTGCGGCACGATGCTCGTCGCGTTGGTCAGCGACGACAGCGGGACGGCCGTATTCAGGGCGGCCTGGATATTGGCGGGGAAACTGCATCGGGAGAACTTGATCTGGCCGGAGGCAAACGATATCACGCCGATCTCGTCCATGTTGACAAGGTTGTTGCCGTTGGTGTCGTCCAGCCAGAGTACGACCGTGTTGGCGCTGCAATAGGTCGCCAGTTTGGAACTCTGCACGAGGCTCTGGATCTTGAGCATGGCGCTTCGGCCGGTCTGGATGGACTGGTAGTAGTCCTCGGTGCTGGCGTGGGCCTTGGAGATGGCCATGGTCACCCCGGCCACCGAGAGGCTGGTGATGGACATAATCAAGATCGAGAGCGTCAGTTCCAACGCGGTGAATCCGGTCCTGCGTCGCGTCATGTAAAACTCCTTCAACTAGAGCGTCAGGCAGATCAGGCGGCTGAGCGTGATCAAGGTCGTGCCGCGGTGCTTGACCGTGACGGTCACGCGGTAGAAGTCCGCCGGCTTGCTGGTGTCCTGCCCGTCCAACCAGGCGTAGGCGACGGTGGTTTCGCGTGACAGGCCCGAGGACAAGGGGCTCTTGATGATCGCGCCGCCGGCGTCGGCGATCTGCCCGGCCGCCTCGGTCACAGTCTTGTAGTCGTTGACGTCGTCGTAGCGGCTGCGCGTGACCTCGCCCGCGTCGGGGCCGAAAGCCGTTCCGCCCTGGGGGTCTTTCACCGGCTTGGACAGGACTTCTTCCATCATTTCCTGGGCCAGCCCTGTGGCCAGGGTCATCCGGCCGTCGGTCTCCTCGTTGCGTGCCCCGGCGGCGAACGGCATGGTGATGGCCGTGATGGCCACCGTCAGCACCACCGCGGCCATGAGGGACTCGACGAGCGTAAAAGCCTTCGTGCCAGTCTGTTGTAGTCGGTCCATATCCCCTTCTCCGTCAATAACTGAAGAAAGCGACTCCCGCGTTGTCGCTGCCCTGCGAATCAGCTTTCAGCCTGTCGATGGAGGGTTGGTAAACCCAGCCGTGCGAATCGTCCGCGGCTCCGGGCAGGCTGCCACCGTCGGGAATGATCTCAACGGTCTTCTTGCCGTTGACGGGGTTGGCGGGGATCTCTCGCAGGTAGGGACCGTAGGGATAGCCGGCCGTTCCCGCCGCGGCGCACTCCCCGTTCCCCTTGGAGGCGCTGATCATTTGCAGGACCAGTGCCGCCTCGGTCGGCGCGACCGCCGGGTCGCAGCCGGGATACCCTGCCGCAACGTTGTGCTGGCCCTTAAAAACAGCCAACTGCGTGCGGAAGGTCCGAAGGTCGTCGGCCAGCATGCTGGCCCTGGCGGTAGCCGCCGCATTGGACACCTTAGGCAGCACAATCGCCGCCAGAATGCCCAGGATGAGGACCACGATCAGGATTTCGACCAGCGTAAATGCCATCTGTTTCTTCATAGTTGGCTCACTCGCTTCATGTCCTCCAGACCCGATTAGGGGCCAGGAGAACCTTTACAGAAACGACTCCAGGCCGGGGCCGACTATCTGTCAGCCCCGGCCGGGAAGCCGCAACTCATGCCATGTGGGTCTCAAGCCACATGGGTTACAGCCCGCTGAAGGCAACACCCGCGGAGTTGTTGCCCGTATTGTCCGCGGACAGGCGACCCGAGTTGGGGTCGAAGTGCCAGGCGTCGGTGCCCGCACCGGCCGCAGCGCCAGCCACGCGAACGGTCGTTCTGCCGCTGATCGCGTTGGTCGGGAAGCTCTGCATGTACGGGCCAAAAGCGCCCGCGGTTCCGTTGGCAACGATATTGCCGTACTGGTCGGTCTGGCTGGTCAACTTGACGGCGAAGTTGGCGTCAGCCACCCAAGTCGCGCCGCTGTCAGCCGACTTGACATTGGGATAGTGGTCGTTGTGCTGGATGTTGTACAGCTCCAACTGGCTGCGCAGCGTCTGAAGGTCGCTGGTCAGTGAAGACTCGCGGGCGTCCTGGGACGCCGAGCTGAACTGCGGGATCACGATCGCGGCCAAGATGCCCAGAATGATCACAACGATCAGAATTTCAACCAAAGTAAAACCTTTATTGCTAGTCATGAAACTGCCTCCAAAATCTGGATTCATACTCTTGTCATTGCCCCATCAGGGGCGCCAAACATCTCGAACATTCATCCGTGTCCTGACCTGTCTACTCCATTTATCTCTGTGTCGGCTTGCCTTCAGGCCGACGCCCGGTACCACAGGCCTCTGGCCTGTGACTTCTCCCGGCACTCCGGCGCCTTGGCCGGCGAGGGAACATGAAGCTCCCGTTGCGTCATTGCCCATTGCAGCATCCGCGTTCACTGACCCGGCATGTCCACCCTCGCGTCACCTCCTCTCAGGACTGCCTCCTGATCAAAATCGTGCCAGTCGAATGCGTCGCTCCTGAACCGAGCCGACCCACTGTCACACCGATCCAACTTGCTTATCGGTTGGTTCGGCAGTGGCCTTAATTAAGCAAAATTCAAGATAAGAACAGGTTGTCAGCGACTGCTTCGGGGAGCCGGGCCAGGTGACCTAAGACTTGTCACAATCGTAGGATATGGCCGCGAAACGCTCAGGATTCCCCAAGGCCCGTTCTCAGCACGGGCCAAGAGCAGTCCAATACGCCTCTGCGGCGCGGTGGGGGCATCTCTCAATGCCGACCCCTCAGCCCTCTGGCTGGGGGTCTAAGGGCAAGATAAGATTCCCTCGACATAAAGCAAATCTTGAAATACTCTGGTGTCACAGTCGTTATAGCTACAGTGGGCCTTGCGCCGGGCGGGCCCCGACGGGAACTTGAGATACCGCAACCTGTTGGCGATTCGCCCATGAGCAAGAACACCATGCAAGGGATCCCGTGGCAGATCGGCAGGATAATCCTGGCCGTGGCCCTTCCCGCGCTGGCCCTGGGCGGGTGCGGGACCTATCGGGGCATCCCCTCGCACGGCGGCGGAAAGAGGTTCGACGAGGAACAGCGAATCGTCGCCAATTCCGTCCGCAAGGCCCTGGCCGACATGGACCTGAAGGAACTCAAGGGCAAGAGGGTCCAGATCGTGCTGGAGAGCATCGCCGCCGATGGCGGGGGTACCATCATCTGGCCGGGCTTGCAGAGCTTCAGCCTCGGCGGCAGCGTCGGGCGTAACCTCTACAATAATACACCGTTTAGCATGTCTAGAAACCCCGATCCCAACGTAGTGGCGACTTTCACCCCGCTGCAAGAGGACAGTACCACCTTCAGCGGCACCGGGAGCATGAATGTCCAGGTCAAACCTACCTATTCCCCCAGCGTCTTTTCCACCCAGGGCGACCTGAGCTATCTGCGGGCCTGCCTGGAGATGAAAGTCCGGCACGAGGAGATCGTCCCGGCCGCCGACCGCATCGAGGCCGTGCTGTTTGTGCTGGTGGACGTGATGGGCACCAACCGCAGCCAGACCCAAAAGGGCTTCATGGAGTCCGACGATTACGAGGCCTCCTGCGAGATGACCTACTACGCGGTGGACCCGGCCACCGACAAGATTCTGCTGCGCCAGCGGCAGGTCAGTGCCGTCTCAAATTACACCGAGACGCGATCCTTGTCAGGACTGGAGATTGATCGCCAGACCCAGGCCACCACGCCGATGATCCTGCCGACAGATCCGACCACCAGGCCGGCGAGCATGCCCGCCACGGCGCCGGCGGCAGCGACCGAGCCCCCGCCTGCGGCCCCGCCGGTGACGGTGTTCAACGTGGCAATGACCCAAATCCCCGCCAGCCAGCCGACTACCGCCCCGACCACCGCACCGGCCAGTCCAGAGAGCCAGCCGACCACCGCGCCAACCAGTGCGCCGGCCACCATGGCCAGCCAACCGGTGACAACTCTGCCGGCGACGGCGACCAGTACTCTGTCAGGCATGGATTGATGGGTGGCACAGGCTTTCGAGCCTGTGCATGCATGTGCTTGGAAAGGCTGTGCCACCGGAGGGCACGTCCATCAGTTGACGGCTGGCAGACCGCCAGCCCCGCTACGGCCAAGGCGATTTAACCCTCGCGGCAGTTCCGCCACAATGTCCTTGCCCAAACCGCGTTACGGTCGCGGCTTGGGCGGTCGATACGTGGCCCACGCCAGCGCAAAGAAAAAGGCCAAGGGCTTGTTTGCCTTTGGCCCGATCTCCCCGATTAGGATTTGAACCTAAAACCTGCCGGTTAACAGCCGGCCGCTCTACCGTTGAGCTATCGGGGAATAGCTCGCCACGAAGCGATCAAGCGTTACAGCTTACTTTATCGGCACGCGATGTCAAGGGTTTTAGAATTTAGAGAGACTGGTATTGACGTCAATTCCGGGTCGCGTTTCGGCCGGTGGAAGCACGGGTGACACTCGGCGGCATGCCGGTGTGATGACGAAAGACGCGACTGAAATGATACTCGTCGGCAAAGCCCACCTGCCGGGCGATTGCCTTCATCGGCAGCGGCGTCCTCAGCAGCGTCCGGGCCACACCCACTCGCAGGGCGGTGACGAATCGCATGGGGCTCTGTCCCGAGGCCTGGCGGAAGAGGCGGGCAAAGTGGAACTTGCTCAGTCCAATGACGGAAGCAAGATCGTCCAAGGTTATCCGCTCGGCGAGATGGGCCCGAACGTGCCTCCGGACCGCCTGGACCATCTGGCTCTCGGCCGGTTCGGTAGCGCGGCGAAACTCCAGGATCACCATCTTGCCCAAGGCCTGCAGCATGTCCTTCTCGACGGGGTGTCGTGCGGGGAAAAGGTCCAGCATCCATCGCAGAGACCATTCAATGCGTCCCAGAGGGTCGTTGGCGCGTAAGGGCCAGGGCTGCTGCGGGTGCAGACCGGTGGACGGGAGATGCCTGAAGCCGAAATAGAGCGTTTCAAGTGGTTCGGGACCATCGGCATGCTCTTGGTGGACCTCCATGCAGGGATACAACAACACCTGACTCTTGGAGGCTGTCAGTTCCTGCCCGGCTATACGTGTCACCAGGCGCCCACCGACGACCAGAATCATCTCGTGGATGTCCCGGTGGGCGTGAGGTCGCATTTCCCAGTCTCGCTGTGGACCGACTCGCCCGCAGACCAGCACGGCGGGACGGAAGGTGTCTTTTGGCATAGCAAGATTAGATAAGGATTCCGCAAGAAAAGCAATCCAATTGTTCGGGCCGGCAGGTTCTGATGAAGCCTGAGGCAAGGGTGTGGCAGCGGAATGGACAAATGCCCGCAGGGCCGGCCGGACGCGCCAGGGTCCGACCGAGTGTTAACAGTCATAAGGAGCGGGTAGATTTATGAGCAAGATCAGGATCGGTTTTGTCGGTGTGGGGGCAATGGGCCAGATGGCTCACCTCCGCAATTACGTCAACATCGACGACTGCCAGGTCGTCGCCCTGGCTGAGCTGAGACAAGAGACGGCCAGGCTTGTCGCAGCCCGGTACGGAGTCCCCAAGGTGTACGCGGACCATCGGGAAATGCTCGCGGTTGAGAAGCTGGACGGCATCGTGGCCAGTCAGCCGTTTCCGCGGCACGCCGTGCTGTTGCCGGAACTCTACAAGGCGGTGAAGTTCCTCTTTACCGAAAAGCCTGTGGCGGTGGGCGTTTCGGCCGGGGAGATGCTGGCCCAGCAGGCTGCCGCAGCCGGCTGTACGCACATGGTCGGGTATCACAAGCGTTCGGACCCAGCCACCGCGTACGCCAAGGGTGTCATAGACCGGTGGCGATCGACACACGAAATGGGGGCGATGAAGTACGTTCGCATTCTCATGCCCGCCGGTGACTGGACCGCCAACGGATTTGCAGGCCTGCTTAACGCCGGCGACCCGTCGCCGACTCTGGAAACCGAACCCGCCGCGGCGGACATGGATGCCGCCACCGCGGCGCAGTACGTCAGCTTCGTCAATTACTACATCCATCAGGTCAACCTGATGCGGCACCTGTTGGGCGAAACCTACCGCGTGACCTACGCTGAAAAAAGCGGTGTGCTGCTGGCGGTGGAGAGCAAGTCCGGCGTTGCGGGCGTCATCGAGATGACGCCTTACCAGACCACGGTCGCCTGGGAGGAGTCGGCGCTGGTCGCCTTCGAGAAGGGCTACGTCAAACTCTCGCTGCCGGCCCCGCTGACCAGGAACCGTTGCGGGAAGGTAGAAGTGTACGAGGACCGCGGTGAAGGCGCCACGCCGACCCGCACGCAGCCGACGTTGCCCTGGATTGACGCCATGGCCCAGCAGGCTGCCAATTTCGTGAAGGTCTGCAGGGGCCAGATGTCTCCACCGTGCGCCGCCGCGGAGGCCGTGGAGGACCTGAAGATCGCCCGCGACTATATCCGCATGCGGCTGGGAGATTAACCCGCCCAACCTGACGCCAGACGAAGGAGATAACCATGCCTCCCTTACGATTCCAGAAGATCCTGATATCCGACGAGCGTTACGAATCCGCCGCCATTTTCGATGTCAACAACGACGGTATCCCCGACATCGTCAGCGGCGCCTATTGGTATCCGGGGCCGAAGTTCGACCGCAAGTGCAAGGTCGGCGAGGTCAAGGCCATCGGGGAGTACTTCGACGATTTTTCCAATATCCCGATAGACATCAACGGCGACGGGTACCTGGACTTTGTCACCGGTGGCTGGTGGAGCGACGCCCTCCACTGGCGGGAGAATCCCCAGGGCGACCCGTCGAAGCCCTGGCTGGAGCATGCGATTGCCAAGGTCGGCAACATCGAGACCACCCGCGCCTGGGACATCGACGGCGACGGGCGGCTGGAGGTCGTGCCCAATACGCCGGGCGGCCCGCAGAGAGTCTTCAAACTTGTCACGGATTCAGCCGGCAAGGGCACGGGACAATTCAAGGAGTTTGTCATCTATGACGCCCAGAGCGGTCATGGCCTGGGCTTTGGCGATGTCAATGGCGACGGCCGGGGCGATATCATCCTGACCAAGGGGTGGCTGGAGCAGCCGGCGACGGGACTGGAGGGGAAGTGGACTTTCCACCCGGAGTTCGACCTCGGATCGGCCAGCGTGCCCATTCTGGTCGTGGATGTCAACGGCGACGGTCTGAACGACCTGATTGTCGGCCAAGCGCATGGATACGGTCTGGACTGGTGGGAGCAGCGTCGGGACGGTGGCAAGCGAACGTGGATCAAGCACCCCATCGACCCGTTCAACAGCCAATACCACGACCTGATCTGGGCGGACATCGACGGTGACGGTCAGTGCGAGTTGATCACCGGCAAGCGTTATCGCGCCCATTGCGGCCACGATCCCGGCGAATACGACCCGGTCGGACTGTATTATTTCAAGTGGACCGGCGAAGGCTTCGCCAAACAGGTCATTGACTTTGGCCCGCTGCGCGTGGGCAAGGGGTGCGGCATCCACTTTGCGGTGGCCGACCTGCAGGGCTGCGGGCGATTGGATATCGTCGCTCCAGGCAAGGATGGGCTGTACTTGTTCAGGAACCTTGGATATGCGGAGAACATGGGCGAGTGAGGCACAGGCCTTGATGCCGAAACGGCTTGCTTAAGGAGTCAATGATGCCCCGGAAAATTGCAATGATTGGCGCCGGCAGTGTGGTTTTCTGCAAGACTCTCATGAGCGACATTCTGGCGACGCCCGCGCTGGCCGACAGTGAGATCGCCCTCATGAGCCCGACGGAGACCAAACTCCGGCGTATGGAAGCGTTCGCCAGGCGGATGACCAGGGACAACGGCCTGCCCGCGAAAGTCTGGGCGACCACCCACCGTACCGAGGCAATCAAGGACGCTGATTTTGTCGTGGTGATGATCCAGGTCGGCGGGATCGAGGCCTTCGGCATCGATTACGAGATTCCGCGGAAGTACGGGGTGAACCAGTGCATCGGCGACTCCCTGGGCCCTGGCGGGGCGTTCCGCGGCCTGCGCAGCGTGCCGGTCCTGATCGACATTGCCCGCGACATGGAACGGTCGGCCAAGCCTGGGGCGATCATGCTTCAGTACGCCAACCCGATGGCCGGCAACTGCCTGGCACTGGGCAAGGCCACCAACGTCGCGTTCACCGGGCTCTGTCACGGCGTGCAGACCACGCTGGACCTGATCGCGGGGTATTGCGGTGTGCCCAAGGCGGAGATCACCTACACCTGCGGCGGCATCAACCACATGGACTGGTTCCTCACGCTGGAGCACAAGGGACGCGACCTGTATCCCGCTCTCCGCGAGGTCTTCGAGAAGCCGGAGTACTACAAGAACGAAAAAGTGCGCGGCGAGGTCTTCCGCCATTTCGGCTTCTTCATGACCGAGTCGACCGGCCACCTGAGCGAATACGTGCCGTGGTTCCGCAAGAACAAGAAGGCCCTGGACCTCTATTGCGACGAGCCCGGCTTCGGTGGCCAGAGCGGGGCCTACTACACGTACTGCAAAGCCCTGGCCGCCAAGTATGCCAAGCACGACCCCTTGGAGTATGAAGGCTCCCGGATCACCGAACGAAGCGCGGAATACTGCTCGTACATCATGGAGGCTGTTGTCACGGGCAAGCCATTCCGGTTCATGGGGAATGTCCGGAATGATGGATACATCGATAACCTGCCCGATGGCTGCTGCGTGGAAGTTCCCACCTTTGCCGATGACAGCGGCCTGCATCCCACGCGGGTGGGCGTCTTGCCGCCTCAGTGCGCCGCGGCCTGCATGACCAATGTCAACGTCCAGATACTGTCGGGGCAGGCTGCTCTCCACGGTGACACCGAGGCTATCGTCCACGCGCTGGCCCTGGACCCCCTGACGGCGGCGGTGCTGACCCTGAAGGAGATCCGCGACATGGCCGGCGAGATGCTGGAGGCCCAGCGGAAATGGCTGCCGCAGTTTGAGGGCAAGAAGATCGCGCCCCGGCCGACCATTATCATACCCAGGGATTGCGTGCCCGTGGATGTTCCATTAGACCCAGCCTTGGCCATCAACAAGCGATTCGGTACACTCATCAGCCAGAAAACGGACTGATCGACGGCGGGAGGGATGCTCTAAGCCCGCGGGGCAGAAATGAGGCGACAAAGTGCGTGCAAACACTGACTGGTTCCGCGACGCCAAGTGGGGCGTGTTCTTTCATTACCTGGCCGACGTCGCCAGCGCCACCACCGCGGTGGACATCAGCGTCGATCAGTGGAACCGGAGGATCGATGCGTTCGACGTCGAGGGGCTGGCCCAGCAATTGACCGAGGTTCGCGCCGGCTACTTCTTCATCACGCTGGGCCAAAACTCCGGGTTCCTCCTCTCTCCCAATGAAACCTATGACTCGCTGGTGAAACGCTCCCCCAGCCATTGCAGCCGCCGCGACCTGGTGGCCGATCTGGTCAAGGCCCTGGCGCCCCGGGGCATTCCCGTGATGGTATACCTGCCCTGCCACGCCCCGGCGCTGGACCGCCAGGCGGTTGAAGGTCTGGCCTGCACTCCGGACTGGGATGCATCCTGCTGGCAGCTCAGGCCCGGGAATTATCTGCGAGCGCAGCCGGTCGACGCACGGTTGACGGAGTTTCAACGTCATTGGGAAGCCGTCATCCGCGAATGGTCGCTGCGGTGGGGCAGCGGTGTACGCGGCTGGTGGTTTGACGGCTGCTACAAGGCCGACCGGATGTATCGCCATCCCGATGAGCCCAACTTTGCCAGCTTCGCCGCGGCGGCCAAGGCAGGCAACGGCCAAAGCCTGGTGGCCTTCAACGATGGCGTGAATACGCCGGTGACCTGCCTGACTGAGTACGAGGACTATACCGCCGGCGAACTCAGCCATGCGTTCCCAGCCACCTTGCGCGCCTCATACACTCCGCCCCTGACGCGCTTCATCGGCGGCGCGCAATACCATGTCCTGAGTTTCCTGGGGGACTGGTGGGGGCAGGGCAATCCTCGGTTCTGCGAGGAGTTCGTGGTGGGCTTCACGAAGAACATCAACGCCTTCGAGGGTGTGGTGACCTGGGATGTCCCGCCCACACCCACGGGGCGGATTCCCGATGATTTCATCCGGCAGCTTGCGGCGTTGCGGAAGGTCACGCGTTGACACTCCGGCGGGCGAGATTCCGCGGGGGCCCAGTGTGACCGAGATGGGATCATCACCAACCGGGATGACGACATGTCCGTCCGAGCGATAGTTCTGGGTGTGCTGGTGGCGGTGGCCATAGCCGCCGGCGGCTACATCAATGACCAGATCTTTCGGCTCAACCAGGTGGTTGGCAGCCATTTCCCGATTATTGTCTTCGGGCCCCTGATCGGTCTGGCGCTGCTGGTGAACCCTCTGCTGGCCAGGCTTGGCCACGGTTGGAAGTTTCGGCCCGCCGAGTTGGCCATGATCGTCACGCTTGCCTTTGCCGGCTGCGCCATCCCGGGCAGCGGACTGATGCGGTTTTTCTCCCGCACGCTGGGCGTTCCGATTGTGTTCGCACATAACGAGACGGGCTGGCGGAAGTGGGAAGTGATGAGCTACGTGCCCCCGCAGATGCTGCCCGGTTCGGGCGGCTATGACGAGCGCGTAGCCAACGGGTTCATGTATGGGCTGGGAGACCCCGATCACCCTATCGGCATCGGGGCCGTTCCCTGGGCCCAATGGCAGGGTCCGCTGGTAACATGGATGCCGATCGTCGCACTGCTCGCCATTGCCTCCATCTGCCTTTCCCTGGTGGTCCATCGGCAATGGGTACACCACGAGCGGCTGCGTTATCCGGTGGTGGATTTCATGGAATCCCTGCTGGGCTCGACCGGCGGGCAGCCCCACACTTCCATCATCCGCAACAAGTTGTTCTGGGCGGGACTGGCCTTGATGATGTGCCTTCATCTCGTCAACGGCGCCGCGGCCTGGTTCCCGAACAGTATTTCCATACCGCTATCCTTCGACCTGTGGCCGCTGGTACAGGCATTCCCCGTCCTGGCCGAGCTTCATTGGCGATGGCAGCTTCTGACTCCCGCGCTGTGGCCTATTGCGGTGGCTTTCGCCTTCTTCCTGGCCTCGGATATCGGGCTGAGCCTGGGAGTCTCGCAGATATTCTATTTCATCGCGTCGGCGGCATGCTTCAAGGCCGGCCTGCACATCGAGTCCGACACCCTCAGGGGCGGGATCTTCGTCTGGGAGCGTTTGGGCGGCAGCGTGGCCTTTGCATTGATACTCATATACGTCGGACGGCGGTATTACTGGCAAGTCGTCAGGCAGTCCCTGGGGGTGGCCCGGCAACAGGAGAAGGTCGAGCCGCACGTGAGGTGGGCTTTCCGGATCCTCATTGCCAGCATTGCCGGGCTGGTGGCGCTTTTCGTGGCTCATGGCCTGGATTGGACGCTGGCCATCCCCGTCGTGCTGCTGAGTCTGATGGTGTTCCTGGTCCTGGCACGTCTCAACGCCGAGGCCGGCTTGATCCTCGTGCAGGTGGATTGGACGCCGATGGCCGCCTTGGTTGGCCTGCTGGGATTGGGGGCCATCGGTCCGCAGAACTACATGATCGTGGCTTTGCTGATCTGCCTGACGACGCTGGATCCGCGGGAGTGTCTGCTGCCATTCCTGGTCAACGGTTTCAAGATCGGCGGGGACTATCGGATTCCGCTTGGCAGAATCGGTGTGTCGATGGCCGCGGCGTTCCTGCTGGCCCTTGCAGTGGCCATCCCCGTGGGACTGTGGGCCGACTATAACTTCGGTGTTGGCTCCGGAGAGCCCTGGGCCACCAACGACGCGCCGCGAATCCCGTTTGACAGTGCGACGCAAATTGTTAACAACCTCGCCGTAACCGGGGAACTGGAAAAGTCCGAGCAACTTGGCCCGCTGCAGCGGATCGCGGCCATGGAGCCCGGCAAGACCTTCCTGTGGTCGGCTGGCGCCGGCGTGGCGCTTGTCTTGCTCTTTAGCATCGCCCGATTGCGATTTGCCTGGTGGCCGCTGCACCCGCTGATCTTTATCATTGGCGGAACGTGGGCAACGGCGGAGTTCATGTACTCCTTCCTTTTCGGCTGGCTGGTGAAGACCGCCGTCATGCGGCTTGGCGGGATCGCGGTCTATCGACAGGCGAAAGTCTTCATGATCGGAGTGATCGCGGGCGACCTGCTGGGCGGACTGATCTTCATGGTGATCGGCATGGCCTACCGCATCTCCACCGGCATTGTCCCGCCGCTCTACCGCATCATGCCGGGGGGCTGATTTCCTGCGGACGCACCGCAGCCTTACGGCGAGTCCCAATGCCTGGGGAAGTCGTCCGTGAGGCCGACGCCGCGAAGGTCGATGTCCTGAAATCCCAGCTTCAGGGCGGGCGATTGGGGCTTGAGCCGGTAGTCGCGGCGCTCTGGGGCGACAAACATCGGATCGGCCACCAGGCTGTTCTGGTCGTACTTCCCGCCCAGTATGCCCTTCCAGTTTTCCAGGCTCCCCTTCTGTTCGCCGCTGATGCCCACCGTACCGTCGCGATCCCAGAACAGGTTATGGTCCGATTCGGTGATTCGGTCGTCCGACCAGTTTATGAAGTGATAGGCCGATTTCATATTGGGTCCATCTGGGGCATGGGTCTCAGCCTGCACCACGATCAGGTGTCCGCTGGCAGGATTGACGGTCCGTCGGCCGCCAGGCGTCCAGTTGGGGTCGCTGCACAAGGCCCAGGCATCGAATATGATCGTTCCGCCCTGGAGATTCTCCCACGTCACATCGGCCCGGCCCTTCTGTAGATCCACCGATCCGGCGCAGGCCCATGCGAAGGTGTGCCAATCGCCCGTATCCTTCAGGTTCATCAACGTGACAGGCCGGCTGGACCCGATAGTCAAGGAGGAGTGTCCGCTATAGTCGATCAGTCCGGACTTGGCGTTACTCATCGAATAGAGGATCCACACCCGGTAGTTGGCGTCGGCCGGGATCGCGACGCCCGGCCACGACAGTCGGCTCCCGATCTTGTGGTCAACCGCGACACCCTGATTGAAGCCGCCGGGAGGCCTGTCGCCCGAATCGAAACAGATTATGTTACGGCTGTACGTGTGCTGGTAGGCAGGAACGTTGCTGTAGGCGAAAGAGACGATCCCAACGCTGCAGACCCCGTCACCGACGATGATGTTGTTCTCGATCCTGTTGCCGATGCCCTTGGTGGTGATGGCGCTGGCCCCTCCGGAAGCCCGGATGCCGTATATCACGTTGTTCGTGATCGTCCAGCGATCGGACCCGTCGTCGAGGTATATGCCACACTGCGTGTCAATCTCCAGGTGGCCGCTGTCGTGTATCAGGTTGTGGTCGAGGCTGTTGCCGGGTCCGGAGCACCAACTTTCGCAGGCCCCGGTGTCCTGGCTGTCCTCGTTCACGTGGTGGACGTGGTTGTAGGCGATCCGGTTATTCCGCGACCAGTTGCCCGCGTAGCGTGTCGCCTCATCGATGCCGCTCGGCTGTGTCCGCGCCGAGGAGAGCGGGCCCTTGACCGAGATGCCGTAACGCGGCATGTTGTGCACAAGGTTATGAAGGATCTCGTTGCTTCCGCTCTGCCGAAGGCAAATTCCACCCCCGTGCCCCACGAGGCGTCCGCAATGGTGGATATGGTTGTTGACGATCCGGTTGCCCTTGCAGACATCGGCAGTGGTCAGTCCCTCCAGCGACACGCCGTCCTGCCCGTTGTACTGGATAAGATTGCCATAGACCTCGCACCGCTGAACGTAGCCCTGGAGGTGGACGCCGTGCGTGAAGGCGTTTTCCACCTTGCAGAAGCGAATCGAGCAATCCTCCGCGCCGGAAAGGCGCACGGCCTGGGCGTTGGCGATGGAGAGGTCCAGATTCGCGAAGTGGATATTGCGCACGGGCCGTTGTTCAGTGCCCAGAATCCGGATGACATTATCGGCGGTCGCGGCCACCAATTCGCCTTGCTGCGGCTGGCCCTTCACGGGCCAGACGTATATCTTGCCCTCCGACCAGGCGATCTTGCATTCCCCCGGCCGATCCAGCAGCGCCAGAACGTTCCGAACGCGATAGCGATTGCCGGGACGAAAGGCGGACATGGGCTCGAAATGCAGCACGCGGTTGGCCGGATCAATGCTCTTGATCGGCTTGTCGTCGCTGAACCAGTCGTTTGTCGGCCAGGCAAACAGGCGGGCGTCGCCCCAGTCCCAGTTGGGATCCAGGTCGCCGTCAAAGTAGACCAGCGAACTGGTCTCCTGGCCGTCGAGAATCCCCGCGACCTCCAGGTATCCTGACTGCGGCGCAGCGGCCAAGTCCAAGCGACGATTGTCCTCGAACACCTGTTGTGGGACTTTTCCCGCGGGGATGGGACACTGCCAGATTCCCTTCTGCCACAATTCCCACTGCCCCAGCCTGACGCCCCCGACCAGGCGGGCCGTCTCGCCCGGATAGGAGGCATACGTGATGGAATGGCTCTGGTCGCCAGAGTCCTCGGCTTCCAGACGCAAGCCGTCAGGAAGGTAGTAGGTGCCCGCGCGGAAGTAGACACCTACATCGCGCCGCAGCCCTTCGGCGATCAGCTTGCGTACCGCCTGTTTTGCCCGCTCAGCCGATGCAAAGGGCCCGTCAGTTCCCTCTGTGTTGGACAAGGCCAGGCAACCCGTCCAGGCGTCGTTTCCCGCTGGAGAGACATACAGATGATCCTGGTCGTCCGGCAGCCGCGCGGGGGCCGACTGAGCCATCACGAGGGCAGGGAACAGAAACAACAACGTTGGTATCAGCATCCATTTCATAGCCGGCCTACCAAGTGGGACAGACTGGGCACGACAGGACTCGAACCTGTGACATCTTCCTTGTAAGGGAAGCGCTCTAGCCAACTGAGCTACGCGCCCGTCAAGATGGTCAGTATATCCGCCCTTCCATTCCCTGCCAAGCGGCTAGGAGCGGGGTTGCATCACGGGAGTCGATTGCGTTTGTGCCGGCCCACGCCCTGCCACTCATCACCAACCCCGCCGCCGCGGCCTTCCTGCTGGTCAAGGGCTCTGGCCGGGTGATGGCGCTGGCCTCGGTGCTGGGCGCGGTCAGCGGACTGGGCGGGTTCCTGCTCTCAGCGGCCACCGACCTGCCCAGCGGCGCGGTGATCGTGCTGCTTTCCTCGGCCTTGGTGGGCCTGGCTGCGTTGGTGGCGCGACTGCGGCGTTCGTAGCGCTACTTCCCGCTATCCACCTGTTCCAGAACTGGTTGGCCGTCCCGCACAGAGGCACGGTACACCGACCCGCTTGCTCGGGCCTGCACGGCCACTGGCCCAAGTTCCAGAATTGTCACGGTCACCTCACGGTCATCGCCATCAGCCGCCCAGGCTGTGATCAGCCACTCGGCCCGCTGCCGGTGCTTCCGTGCGACCACGCGGGCCGTGACGTCGCCCGTGGGAAACTCGTACGCAGGCAAGTCATGGGACCAGCGGTGCCGGTCCGGGCCAGGCAAGAGGTCACCCTGTCGCAGGAATTCCTCGAGGTGAGAGAAGGTTGCATGAACGCGGGCCAGGACCATCATCTGGCCCAGCCAATGCGGCGGTTCGGCGCCGGTGTCGACATCGCCATCCGAAGGATTCGAGAAATAGCCGGCCACGCCGCCGGTCATACCGGCTGTGTACAAGCACTTCAGGAAGCCCTTATATCGATTCAGATCGCCCCAAAAACCGCCCTCGCCCCATGCGTTGCGCGGCCAGCCGCCACTGAGCCAGTTATATGAAAGCGGATCGCCCAGCGGGATCTGCTGCGCGGCGGCGTTAAGCGCCTGGGTGAGCATGTCATTGTGCCCCGTCCAGCCGGAGCAAAGGTGCCGGTAGTAAATACTGCTGGAGGGCAGATCACTGACCGGCCGCATGAAACGGTATTCCCAGTCCCAATCCTCCCAGCCCTTGTAGCGATAGCGTTGCACACAACCATCGGTGTAGTAGTAGATGTACAGCAGCCGACCGGGACAGGCCTTGCGGAAAGCGTCGGTGACAATGCCTTCCTGGTGCGCCTTCCCGCGGGAGATGTATTCGTGCCAACTCATGTCGCCCTTGGCCTTGACGACCCGCTCATCCTTCTCCCAGATCTTGCCGTCATGGCCGTAGACCTTCAGGGCATACTCCCCATAATTAAGGATAACAGCCACGGGCGCTTTGGCCATGACCTTCCGTAGCGGCTCGATGGCTGCCTCCGCCGACTGTTGGAACACCAGGTCCGGCGCCTCGGGACTCCAGACCTTCTTGCCTTCAGGCCCTACACACCACGTCTCCGGCGGCAGCGTCCTGGTGAAATCCTCGGAGTGGCAGGGCGAATAGGCTACAACGGCGAGGGGGTAGTGTTTGGGATCGGAAGCCGCCAAGGCACACAACCGAGAGGCTGCGCTGTTGGGGTCGTCCAACTCCCTGGCCAGTTCATTATTGGCCGTCCCCAGTTCCAGGGCATAGCCCCAGTGCTTGGACAACTCAATGCGAAACTCAGGCGAGAGCCTGACGGTGCTGCAACGGGCCAGCGGAGGAAGCGTGTGTCCCTGGCGAAAAACCGGCTGGCTCGCCGCCCGCAGATGCTCCAGAGGCGTGGCCCCGGCTGCAAACGGGGCAAGGGCTGTCGCCAGGACCGTCAGCAGCGATAGGCCGAACATTCGTGGGGTCATGTGATCCTCTCCTCAATCCGTAGTTCTTGGTGGCCATTCACGAGTCTGGGGCCCATCGTATGGACGGACCACTGGGAATCAAGCATCATCTTCCATCCGCCCCGCGCGGCTGGCAAATGATGAAGAGGTCTGCTATCTTGGCCGCCGACACACAAGTGCCACGATGGCCTCAGAAGGATATAGGAATCCTGTTAGGCGAGAATTCCATGAACATGGAGACACCGGCCGGCAAACTCGACCCCCGAGTCAGGCGCTTTGTGACGCCCAAGCGGATCGTCTGGCAGAACCAGGGCGCCGACGCCCCGCAGAACGCCACGATGCTGCTGAAGGAAGACGACGGCCAGGCGCTGCTGTCCCTGGATAGACCCTGCGTGCTGGAAAACACGGGCGATGGCGCGCCGGGCCTGCTGCTGGACTTCGGGGTCGAACTCAACGGCGGCGTGCAGATTGTCACCTGTCGCAGTGGCGACGCAATGCCGGTGACCGTTCGGGTTCGCTTCGGCGAGTCAGCCAGCGAGGCGATGGGCATCACCAACAATGACCACGCCATGCACGACCAGGTCGTGCGGCTTCCCATCATGGGCAATCACGAAGTGGGCTCCACGGGCTTCCGCTTCGTCCGCATCGACCTGGTGCAGGAGAACGCACGGATCGAGATCAAGTCCATCCGGGCCGTCTTTCTCTATCGCGAGCTGGAGTACCATGGCTCCTTCGCGTGCAGCGACGAGCGGCTGAGCCGCATCTGGGCCGTCGGCGCCCGCACCGTCCATCTGTGCATGCAGGATTTTTTGTGGGACGGCATCAAGCGCGACCGCCTGGTGTGGATCGGCGACATGCATCCCGAGACGGCGGTCATCGCCAGCCTCTTCGGAGCCCACCCGATCGTGCCGGCCAGCCTGGACATGGTCCGCGACACCACGCCGCTGCCCCAATGGATGAATGGCATCAGTTCCTATTCCATCTGGTGGGTGCTCATCCACGAATACTGGTACGCCTACCAGGGCGACCTCGACTACCTGCGTCGCCAGCGGACCTACCTGCTGGGCGTGCTCGACCTGCTGCAAAGCCGCATCGGCCCCGATGGCGCCGAGGCCCTGGACGGCATGCGGTTCCTGGATTGGCCCAGCCAGGCCAACCCGTCCGCCGTGCATGCCGGCCTGCAATCGCTAATGGTGCTGGCGATGGACGCCGGTGCGCGGCTGTGCGAGGTTCTGGGCGAAAGTGACGCGGCGCTCCGATGCGCCGACGCCGCGGCCAGGCTCCGCCGCCACGTCCCGCAGGCCGGGATGAGCAAGCAGGCCAACGCGCTGCTGGCGCTGTCAGGCCTGGCCGACGCGGCCGAGACCAACCGCCGCGTCCTGGCCAACGAGCCGCTGTCGAAACTCTCGACCTTCTACGGCTACTATGTCCTCCAGGCCCGCGCGCGGGCCGGCGACTACGACGGCTGCCTGGAGGTGATCCGCAAGTATTGGGGCGCGATGCTCGATCTGGGGGCGACGAGTTTCTGGGAGGACTTCAGCCTGGACTGGACCGCCGGGGCCGCGGGCATCGAAGACCTCGTGCCGCCGGGCATGAAGGACATTCACGGCGATTTCGGCGACTACTGCTACAAGGGCTTCCGCCACAGTCTCTGCCACGGCTGGGCCGCCGGGCCGACGGCCTGGCTCAGCGAGCACGTGCTGGGCGTGCGTCCCACCCAACCGGGCTTTGCGGAGGTCGCGATACGGCCGCACCTGGGCGGCCTGGAATGGGCGGAAGGCACGTTCCCCACGCCCCGCGGCCTGATCTGCGTCAGCCACAAGCGCCGCGGCGACGGGACAATCGACAGCAGGATCGACGCACCGGCCGGGGTGAAGGTCGTTCGGTGACCGCGGTGAACAAGCTAAGCCGCGAATGACGCGAACTGTCCAGATACCTACATATTACTAGCCGCGAGCGCAAAGCGAGCGGGAATTTGGATGGCGAAACTGCCTCGGCGTCCCTTGCCCGGCACTCGTTTACTTCGCACTCCGCACTTCGCACTCCGCACTCTCTTCAATGGCCGGCAGTTCGAGTTCCACCGGGCTCTTGCGTGCGGCGCGGAACCACTTGGGGATCGCGTCGATCAGGATGATGGCGGCGCTGGCCATGATGACCGTCGTCAGGACCAGGTTGATGATGCCCTGAAGCTGCTTGCCCGGCAGCGAAAGCTGCGGCAGGTAGATGCCGCGGATGTTCATCCACCCCGCCGTCAGCGTCGTGACGCCGACGAACGCCATCGGCACGATCGTCACCCACGCGTAGCGTGCTCGGCCGCGGTTGATGATGAACGATGTTCCCACGGCCAGGGCGATGCAGGCCAGCAGTTGGTTGGCCGTGCCGAACATCGGCCAGATCGTCGAGATGCTGCCGGTGTAGATGAAGTAGCCCCAGGCCAGCACGACCAGGGCGCTGGCCAGCAGATTGCCCACCAGCCAGTCGGTGCGGGCAAAGGGCCTGTAGACCTTGCCCAAGGCCTCCTGGAGGATGAAGCGGGCGATTCGCGTGCCGGCGTCGATGGTGGTCAGGATGAACAGGGCCTCGAACATGATGGCGAAGTGGTACCAATAGGACATCAGGGACGACAGGCCGGGAATGGACGAAAAGACCTGCGCCATGCCGACAGCCAGCGAGACGGCCCCGCCGGGCCGGCCAGCGATCTTCTCGTTGACCTCCCGGGCCAGTTCCGGCAGGTTGGAAGTGGCAAATCCCATGGCCTGGAGTTGGGGCAGGAACTTCTGGAATGTCGCGGGGTCAAGGTTGATCTGGAAGTAGTCCAGCGGAAAGAGGCTGGTGGCGGCCACCAGGGCCAGGATGCTGACCATGCCCTCGGCCAGCATCGAGCCGACGGCGATGACCTTGATGTCGTGGTGCGACATGAGCATCTTGGGCGTGGTGCCCGAGCTGACCAGCGAATGGAACCCGCTGATGGCCCCGCAGGCGATGGTGATGAACAGGTAGGGGAACAATGTGCCGGGGATGATGGCCCCCCCGCCGGCAGTGAAGGTCGTGAAGGCGGGCATCTTGATCGTCGGGGCCACCACGATGATCCCCACGGCCAGCATGGCCACGACGGCCAGCTTCATGATCGCGCTGATGTAGTCGCGCGGGGCCAGCAGCAGCCAGACCGGCAGCACCGACGCGCAGAAGCCGTAGCCGCACAGCAGAAGCGTCAGCGTCTTGCGGTCGAAGGTGAACCATCCCGCCAGCGGCGAGCCGGGGATGTAGCGCCCCAGGATCACGGCCAGGACCAGCAGCGTCACGCCGAAAGCGGTGGCCTCGCCGGTGTGGCCCTTGCGGAACTTGTACATCCACAGGCCCGTGGCCAGGGCGATGGGGATGGTAGCGGCGATGGTGAAGGTGCCCCACGCGCTCTCGGCCAGGGCGTTAACCACGACGCTGCCCAGGCCCGCCAGCGCCACGATGATGATGATCAGCACCGCCAGCGACGCAGTCGACCCGCTGATCCGGCCGATTTCGCGGCGGGCGATCTCGGCCAGGCTCTTGCCGTCGTGCTGCACCGAGGCGGTCAGGATGACCAGGTCATGCACCGCCCCGGCCATCACCGAGCCGATGAGCATCCACAGGAAGCCGGGGAAGTAGCCGAACTGGGCGGCCAGCACCGGCCCCACCAGCGGCCCAGCCCCCGCGATGGCGGCGAAATGATGCCCAAAGAGCACCCACTTGCTGGTGGGATAGTAGTTCTGCCCGTCATAGAGGCGATGGGCCGGCGTCTTGCGGGAGTCCTCCCTGACCGCGACCTTGGCCGCCACGAAGCCGAAATAGAAACGGTAGGCCAGCGCGAAGACCACCAGGGCCGCGATCACCAGAACCATTGCGTTCATGTCAAGTCCGCTCCCGCCGCCCAACTGAAAAAGTCACCTTTGCGGCCGCTCGCCAAGGCAGCGACGGTCCCATTGTAACAAAGGTTGGAGGTTAGCGATAAGAGATTGGAGGAGCGTCTTCAGGGCAAACGCATCTAATAAGAGACCTTCGCCGCGAATTACGCAGATTACGCGAATTCAAAGATATAAAGAACTGACAGTAAGGCCGGGGAAATTGGTAGGTCGTGCAACTTGTTGCACGCGGAATGAAGCTTACGAGCTTTTCGCGGCTGATTTTTTCGCGACCAACTCATTTCACTCTTAGATGCGATGGCCCAGGGAGCGTCTTGCCCCCGCCGGCCGAGAATGGTATCTTCTCGCTTTCACGCAAGCGGCCACCCGCAGGAGAGAACATGATTACCCTCAGCGCCTTTGCCGACGAGATCGACCCCAGCCTCAAGATCCAGATGGACGTCTGCGCGTCTCACGGCATCGGGTGCATCGACGTCCGCGGCATCGACAACACGAACGTCTCGAAGATGACGCTCGACCAGGTCCGCCGGTACAGGAAGCAGATGGACGACCGCGGCTTCCGCGTCCCGTGCGTCGGCTCGCCGCTGGGCAAGATCAAGATCGGCGAAGACTTCCAGCCCCACCTGGAGTTGCTCAGGCACTGCTGCGACGTGGCCAAGGCCTTTGGCACTTCGCTGATCCGCATCTTCAGCTTCTATCCGCCCGAGGGCGGCAACATCGCCGACCACCGCTCGGCCGTGATGGACCAACTGGCCGCCATGGTCAAGCTGGCCGAGAAGTCCGACGTCATCCTGCTGCACGAGAACGAAAAGGCCATCTACGGCGCCAAGCCCGCCGGCGTGCTGGACATCTTCGCGACCGTCAAGTCGCCCGCCCTCCAGGGCTGCTACGACCCCGCCAACTACGTCGAGGAAGGCATCGCGCCGTACGACCAGGGCTGGAAGGCCGGCCTGGACAAGATTACTCACTACTTCCACATCAAGGACAAGAACCCCACCGAGAACACCTGCGTGCCGGCCGGGAAAGGCCAGGGGCAAATCGAAGAGGTCTTCCGCGAACTGAAGACCCGCAACTGGAGTGGCATAATGACGTTAGAGCCTCACATGCAGGCCGCCGGCCAGTTCCAGGGCTTCACCGGCCCCGACCTGTTCGCCCAGGCCGTCGGCGGACTCAAGGGCCTGCTCGACCGCGTGGGCCTGCCGTATCAATGATGTCACATTGCAACACGCAATGTTGATCTGAAGCAACAATTGGCCATGTCACCCTATCTGTTTGCGTTAGGATTGCCAGAATTAAAAGAATAGGGCAACCCTAGCGCTGGCAGTGCGTTGCGATCTTTTTGTCTCGCCGCGGACGACTTTCTCGTTCGGGAGGCACTATGATTGCGTAAATGTAGTCGCGATTGAAAGGGGAATCACATGAAAGGAAAGGAACGCCGCACGGATCGCCGCCTGCGACTCCGTGTGCCACTATCGTGCAATCTCACCCACGCTGACCATACCGTGGTGACAACCAATATTTCAACCGGCGGAATGTACATTCAGCTTTCTAAAGGGGTCAGAATCAAGAGCGGCTCTGACTTGAATTTTGAACTCCTCATGCCGCCGGGGGATGGTTATTCCCACATCAAGGGGAAGGTCAAGGGCAGCGGAAAGATCGTCCGTGTTGACGCCCTGGCCGCGGGCCATTCGGGCCTGGCTGTGCAGTTCACTCACCCGTTGACGCTGAGCTTTCCAGCGTCTTACACATGACGGCGGCCAGATTGGCGCCCATCTCCGCGAAGCCTCCGCCTCAACCGCCGGAGCCGTGCAGGCAACTGTCCATCTCCTGTTGCTTGCGTTCCCTTGACTGGCCAAAATGGCTCAGGAGGTAGCCGATCTGGCTGTCGGTGATGGACCACAGGCGCCCGCGGTGGGCCGGCTGGTCGATGTCCAGGGTGACTTCGGAGGCCGCGGTCACTTTTTCGCGCTGGGCCAGGCGTTCAAGTTCCTCCAGGGTGGCGACGGTCACGGGCGAACTCTTGCCTTCCACTGTCGCGGTGTAGCCGACGCGGCGATTATTCCAGATGGTCATGCTGTAGCCCCAGCCCCCCAGCACCTGCACCAGCACCGACCAGCCCACAAGCACGGCCACGACGATCAGCACGGCGCGCCGGCGAAAAACCCAGTCGGTCGCCGGGATCAGCAGCACCGCGAAGATCGGCATGGCGTCCACGATGGGCCGGTAGCCAAAGCTCCAGCCGCCCCACCAGTCGAACCACTTGAAGGCTATGACCAGCAGTGCCGCCAGGGCCACCACCAGCGGGCGGAGGAATGCGTACTCCTTGCGGCGCCAACACTGGACGATTCCGACGGCGGCGAGCGCCACGAAGGGCGAAAACACCAGCAGCCCGCGCGAAGGGCTCACCAGCAGCCCCGCCGCCCCCAGCCACAAGGGCGTCTGCCAAAGTTCGCCGCTGCCGGTTTTCTGCATCGCCACGATCGCCCCGGCCGAGGCCTGGCCGAAGTTCTGCGGCGCGCCGAGATAGTAAGTGTTGTAGGCCGCCAATGCCACGGCCACCGGCAGGCAGGCCAGCGCGTAGACCAGCAGCGCCCTGCGATTGACGATCAGCAGGTAGGCCCCCACCGCCGCCACCACGATCAGGCTGGTCGGGCGGCAGGCCACCGCCGCGGAATAGGCCAGGCCGCAGCCGATCGTCCAGCGCCAGCGGCCAAGCACACCCTCCACGCGCCCGCCGTCGCACACTGCGGGCTCGGCGGTGCGGGGGCGGAAGATTCGCGAGAGACACAGCGTCCCCAGGGCCAGGAAGAACTCGTTGGGCCCGTGCTGCCAGAGCGTCTGAGAGCTGATGCTCCACACGCAGGTGCCCAGGCCGTAAGCCAGGGCGATCAGGGCCGAGCGGCCGATGCCGGTGTACGCGCACGCGGTCAGGAAAATAAACGCCGCCGAGCCGGCCACCAGGGCCGAGGCGGTAAACTTCGCGCCGTACCACATCGCGACCACATTGCCAGTCAGCTTCTCCACGAACAACTTCAGCACCGCAAAGACCGGCAAGGCCGTCGCGGCGGCCCCGGGCCCGAACGTGTTGACGTACAGCGGCTGGCCGTTGGCGTCGCGGCGCACGCTGGGGACCAGGTAGTATCGGTGCTGTGCCGACGTCAAGGCCCCCAGGCGGCGTAGTTCGCGATACGTGGGAGCGTTGGGATCATCCACGGGCCGCTGGTCCCAGTTCTTGAACTGCAGTTGCACCGGGCCTTGGCGCGTCGATGCCGTCCAGACGAACATGGAGGGCGCATCATTGGGGTTGAACGTCATGCCTCGGCCTTCGAGCAAACCCGCGGCCAGGTAGGTGCTGGGAACCGCGTCGTTGCCGACAAGGATATCGCCGTTGATCTGGTAAACCCCCAGCAGGAGGAGGAAGATCAACCACCCGACGCGGCTGGGACGTGAAAAGAACCGCCGGATGAACGGGGCCTTCTCCGCTGGGGAGCTTCGCTGTTGCGTCGGATTAGCCATGATCCTTGTATCGGAACAAGCCGGAATATCTGAACCCGAAATCAATGCAGGAACCATCGCGGGTAATACCGCTGCATTTCCTCAGCCGCGTTAGCGGCGTCTTGCTTAGCCCCACGCGGAAGCGTGGGGTTTCCCGGCACGAACAAGCACAAGCCCCAACGGGGCGCCTTGGTCGTGCGAATCGTCAAGACGCTCCTACGGAGCTAGACCACATCGGACAATCTCACCCCGGGCTTCCGCCCGAGGCTAAGAAAGACGCACCTGTGGTGCTCAATCAACAGCCACAGTAACCTTACATGTCATCACCGACAAGGCAATGGTGTTGCTCGGATCTGTAGCCCACACTTGCAGCTCGCGATTCTCACATCTGCTCAGCCGTGTCGATGCCCAGCAGGCCCAGGCCCGTCTTGATCGTCCGGGCGGTAAGCTTGCAGAGCATCAGGCGGGCCGAGCGGGTCGGCTCCTCGGATTGCAGCACGGGGCAGTTTTCGTAAAAGCCCATGAACGCGCCGGCCAGGTCGTACAGGTAAGCGCACAGCACGTTGGGCGTGCAGTCGGCCGCGACGGCGGCGATGGTCTCGGGGAACTGCACCAGCTTGACCGCCAGGGCCCGCTCCGCCGCCTCGGTCACGACGATCGGCCCGGACAGGTCGGCCTCGTTCACGCCGGCCTTGCGGAAAATGCTTTTGATGCGGGCGTAAGCGTACTGCATGTAGGGCGCGGTGTTGCCCTCCAGCGAGAGCATCTTCTCCCACGAAAAGACGTAATCGCTCGTGCGGTTCTGCGACAAGTCGGCGTACTTGACCGCGCCGATGCCCACGATGCGGGCGATCTCCCGCCGCTGCTCCTCGCTGAGCTCGGGGCTCTTGGCACTGACCAGATCGTAGGCCCGCTTGACGGCCTCCTCGAGCAGGTCCATCAGCTTGACCGTCCCACCGGCGCGAGTCTTGAACGGCTTGCCGTCCTTGCCGAGCATGACGCCAAAGCCGGCATGTTCGACTGAAACATTATCAGGCAGGAAGCCGGCGATCTTTCCGACGGCAAAGACTTGGCGCAGATGCAGCGTCTGTCGGGCATCAACCACGTACAGAAGGCGATTGGCGTGCAGCGTGCCGACTCGATAGCGCATGGCCGCCAGGTCCGTCGTGGCGTAGAGGTAGCCCTCATCAGACTTCTGCACGATCACCGGCAGCGGCTCACCGTCCTTGGCCTTGAACTCAGGCAGGAACACGCACTGGGCGCCCTGTGACTCCGTCAGCAACCCCTTGGCCTTCAACTCTTCGACAACCTTGGGCAGGTCATCATTGAATGCACTCTCACCTCGCAAATCCTTTGCCGTAAGCGAGACGTTCAAGCGGTCATAAACCTGCTGGCAGTGCCCCAACGAGGTGCCCACGTACTGTCGCCACAACTCGATGAGCCGGTCGTGCAGCGAACCGATACCCGACTGCAACTCGAAGACGTACTTTCGGGCAACATCCGCAAAGGCAGGGTCCGCATCAAACAGACGCTTGGCCTTGACGTAGAACTCTTCAAGATCCGAAAGCTCTCCGCTGTATTCCTGCCCCGAGGCGGCCAGCCGCTCCATGTAGGCCAGTAGCATGCCGAACTGCGTACCCCAGTCGCCGACGTGGTTCTGGCGGATGACATTCAGTCCGCAGAATTCCAGGACACGAGCCAGAGCGTCACCAATGATCGTGCTCCGCAGGTGACCGACGTGCATCTCTTTGGCCAGATTGGGATGAGAGTAATCAATAACGATGGTCTGCGGGTTCGCCGGTTGATTCACGCCCAGGTGCTCGTCGGCGAGCAGGCTTGTGGTCTGCTGGGCCAGCCAGGCCGGGGCGAGGCGGACGTTGATGAAGCCCGGGCCGGCGACCTCGAGCTTGCCGGCCAGGGTGGACAGGTCGGCGGCGGCGACGACCTTGTCAGCCAGTTCGCGCGGCTTGGTCTTGAGCGCCTTGGCCGCGGCCATCACGCCGTTGGCCTGGTAGTCGCCCAATTCGGCGCGGGCCGAGGTGGCCACCAGGGCCGGGCTGCCCGGGGCCGCTCCAGCCGATTCCAGCGCCGCGGAGATCCGCCGTTCCAATTCCGCTTTGACGTTCATGAGTGTCTTTCCGCCAAAAAAGATAGCCGCGAATCACACCAATTACACGAATTCAAACTTGAGTCAAGATCGGCCTGGTTGCTGCAGCCGTCTTTCTCTACTCAATTTCTTCGCGTAATTCGCGTAATTCGCGGCTGGTATTACTTCTTACTGGCCGGCTTCCGCCATCGCACGCGGGGCGCTTCGCCCCAGATCAGTTCCAGGTCGTAGTAGCGGCGGTGCGACGCGTCGAAAATATGCACCACCACATCCACGAAGTCCAGCACGATCCAGTCGCCGGACTGCTTTCCGGCCACGTGCCAGACCTTCTGCCCGATCTTCGCGCCGCACTCGGCCACGTCGTCGGCGACCGTCCGCATCTGCCGGTCGGAAGTCCCGGTGCAGATGACGAAGTACTGCGTGATCGGGCTGATCCCTCGCAGGTCCAGGACGATAATATCGTCGGCATTATCGTCCAGGGCGATTCGAGCCGCCTCGATCGCCAGCAGCCGTGCGGGGTCGTCTTTGCGTGCGCGCTTGGCCAACTTTGATACCTTATCAGCCCTTCTTCATCTTGACGCCCTGCTCGGCGGGAATGCGCATCCCGTAGAACGAGCGGTACACAAAGATCAGGGCCACGATGAACAGACCCACGCCGATCATCAGCTTGTAACGCTCCAGCTCGGGCGTGTTCATCGTCACGGCGATCTGGGTGGCCAGCACGCCGAACAGCGTGGTGAACTTGATGACCGGGTTCATGGCCACCGAGGAGGTGTCCTTGAACGGGTCGCCCACGGTGTCACCGATAACGGTGGCGGCGTGCAGCTCGGTGCCCTTTTGACGCAGGTCCACTTCCACGATCTTCTTGGCATTGTCCCACGCGCCGCCGGCATTGGCCATGAAGATGGCCTGGAAGAGGCCGAAGAACGCGATGGCGATCAGGTAGCCGATGAAGAAGAAGCTGTTGAAGAATGCCAGGGCCAACGCCAGGCAGAAGATCACGATGAAGATGTTGACCAGGCCCTTCTGGGCGTACTGGGTGCAGATCTTGACGACTTCCTTGGAGTCCTTCATGTCCGCCGTCCGGCTGGTCAGGTCCATGTGCTCCTTGATGTAGACCACCGCACGGAACGAGCCGGTCACCACGGCTTGGCAGGAAGCGCCGGTGAACCAGTAGATCGTCGCCCCGCCCATCAGCAGGCCGAAGGCGATTTCCGGCTGGACCAGCGACAACTTGGTCATGACCGCCGCGATCCCGCCGTCGAGCGTGTTGCCCAGCAGCAGGATGATGCTGAAGATCATGGTCGTGGCGCCCACGACGGCCGTGCCGATCAGCACCGGCTTGGCCGTGGCCTTGAAGGTGTTGCCCGCGCCGTCGTTGGATTCCAGGAAGTGCTTGGCATTGTCGAAGTCGGCGTCAAAGCCGAAGTTCTTCTTGATGTCGTCCTTGATGTTGGGCTGGGCCTCGATCTGGCTCAGCTCGTAAACGCTCTGGGCGTTGTCGGTCACCGGGCCGAAGCTGTCGACCGCGATGGTCACCGGGCCCATGCCCAGGAAGCCAAAGGCCACCAGGCCGAAGGCGAAGATCGGGCCGGCAAAACCGAACTCCCGCAGGCCCACGGGCATCAACAAGTTGACTTCACCCGACAGCAGGTAGGCCACGAACATCAGGCCCATGATCAGCGTGCCGGTCCAGAAAGCCGAGAAGTTGCCGCACACGAAGCCCGAGAGGATGCCCAGCGACGCGCCGCCCTGGTTGGCGGACTTGACCACTTCGTCGACGTGCTTGCTCTTGGTGGAGGTGAAGATCTTGGTGAACTCGGGAATCAGCGCCCCGGCGGCCGTGCCGCAGGAGATGATCACGCTCAGCACCCACCACAGCTTGGGATGCTCGGCGTTGGGGCCCAGCAGCAGGTAGCTGGCGCCGAAGGTCACGGCGATGGAGATGATCGAGGTCAGCCACACCAGGGCCGTCAGCGGATGCTCGGGGTCGAAGCTCTTGCTCTGGCTGTACTTGGCCACGGTGATTTTCTCGTTGATGTAGTAGGACACCAGCGAGGTCAGGATCATCAGGATACGCATGGCGAAGATCCAGACGATCAGTTCGGCGGCCATCATCGAGGTATCGCCCAGGGCCAGGGACAGGAAGGTGATCAACGCCACGCCGGTCACGCCGTAGGTCTCAAAGCCGTCGGCGGTCGGGCCTACGCTGTCGCCGGCATTGTCACCGGTGCAGTCGGCGATGACGCCGGGGTTCTTGGGATCGTCTTCGGGAAGCTTGAAGATGATCTTCATCAGGTCGCTGCCGATGTCGGCGATCTTGGTGAAGATGCCGCCGCCGATACGCAGGGCCGACGCGCCCAGCGATTCGCCGATGGCGAAGCCGATGAAGCAGGGGCCCACCAGGTTGCCCGGCAGGAACTCCAGGATGCAGATCATGAAGAACAGTTCGACGCTGACCAGCAGCAGGCCCACGCTCATGCCGCTGCGCATCGGGACGGTCATCGCGCCGATGGGATAGCCGCGAAGGGCCGCGAAGGCCGCCCGGCTATTGGCACGGGTGTTGATGCGGATGCCGAACCAGGCCACGCCGTAGCTGCCCAGGATACCCAGGATCGAGGCGACCAGAATCAGGATCAGCGAGTTGGTCTTGTCGTCGCGGAGGAAATGCTCCAGGACGCCGAAGTAGTACGTCATGCACGCGCCGATGAGAATCCACAGCACCACCAGGAACTTGCCCTGCTGGAGCAGGTAGGTCTTGCAGGTTTCCCAGATCGTGTCCGAGACGTCGGACATGCTCTTGTGTACGGCCAGGGCCTTGATCTGCTTGTACTGCACCAGGCCGAAGAGCAGCCCGATGACGCAAATGACCAGGCCGATGTACATCAGCAGGTCACCCTTGATGTCGATGCCGCCGACCTTGAAGACCACGTCGTGCAGGGGAGGCAGCTTGATGTCCGCCTCGCTCCCGCCGTGCGCCGCTTTCGCCGGGGCGGAAGTGACGATCGGCAGAGCGCCTGCCGTCAGGGCCTTCTCGGCCAATGCAGTCGTTGCTGTCATGCTCGATGCGCAGGCCACGATCAGCGCCAGCCCAAGGAGCCCCATCCGCGTCAATCCATTCATTCTCATTGCCACTTTTCCTGTTTCCCCCCAGGCCTTTTGCTCTTGCCCCTCTTGCTCGGAACAAATCCGACCAAGACTCGCCTGGTCACAAAACCTGGGTCAAGTTACTGTTGATTGCTTAACCGCAGCGGCCAAGTGACGCTTGCGTCACCCGGCCGGTGTGGAAAAAACTATTGCAGAGTGCGCGTGCCACTCAAGCGGGAATCCCTACATCGGGAACATGGTCCGCTTGAAGCTCTTGCGAGCCCGGCGACGACGACGCTCGGAGGGCTTTTCGTAGTAGCTGTTGCGCTTGATGTCTTTGACCAGACCTTCTTTTTCGCACATCTTCTTGAAACGCCTGATCATCTGCTGGACCGACTCGTTGCCTCTGGACTTAACTTTAATCATTCTGCAATCACTTTGCCTTTCACCTCGGATGCTCTTTTACCCGATCAAGAGTCCGTCTATGATAGGCATCGCCTTGAGCAGTTCAAGCTATTTTCGCACTTTTTGCGGACCGACCCCGGCGGGCCTTGACGGGGCCCCCCTCCGCCCTAGAATAGCAGCCTGGGAAAGCAGGATGCGTACAACCTTTTCCACGCCCGCAGGCGAGGTTTTGCCCCCTCCTGCCCCCCGGCGGCCAGGAAAGCGACAAAAATGACACAACCCACACAAGCCATTGATCTTGAGATCCGAGTCCGCTACGTCGAGGCCGACCAGATGGGCGTGCTACACCACAGCCGCTACTGGGTCTATTTTGAGATGGGCCGAACCGAACTCCTTAGGGCAGCAGGGATTGTGTATCGCGACCTCGAAGAGGCCGGCGTTTTGTTCGTAGTGGCCCGCTGTAGCGCCAAGTACCACGCCCCAGCCCGCTACGACGACCTGCTGACGCTGACGACCCGCATCGCCCGCATGGGGGCGGCCAAGATCGACCACGAGTACGAACTCCGCCGCAAGAGCGACGGCCTGCTGCTGGCCACCGCCCAGACGACTTTGGCCTGTGTCGACCGAAGCGGCCAGGTGATAGAAATCCCGGCGGCGATACGCGAAGGCAAGGGACTTGGGGGGCAGCGCTAGGCCCAGATGAATCGCTGGCCGGTCAAGCGGGTGTAGGCCTCGATGTATCGCTCGCGCGTGGCCTGGACGATTTCCAGCGGCAGCAGCGGACCGGGCGCCTGGCGGTCGAAACCGATTTCATCGAGCCAGTCGCGGAGAGGCTGCTTGTCGAAACTGGGCTGATCCTTGCCCGGCTCGTAAGCGTCGGCCGGCCAGAAGCGGGAGGAATCGGGCGTGAGGACTTCGTCGATGAGGATGATCGAACCGTCGGCCAGGCGGCCCCACTCGAACTTCGTGTCGGCCACGATGATGCCGCGCTGCGCGGCGTAGCTGCGGGCCCGGTTGTAGATGGCCAGGGACTTCTCGCGGACGATGTTCATCGTATCGGCGCCGACCAGTTCGCAGGCGACCTGGAAGGAGATGTTCTCGTCGTGGCCCTGGGAGGCCTTGGTCGAAGGGGTGAAGATCGGCTCGGGCAACTTGGAACACTGCTTGAGCTTCTTGGGCAGCTTGACCCCGCAGACCTCGCCGCTCTCCTTGTATTCCTTCCACGCGCTGCCGGCGAGGTAACCCCGCACGACACACTCGATGGGGATCACGTCGGCCTTGCGGCAAAGCATGAAGCGGCCTTCAATTTCCTCGTCGCGGCAGTCCTCGGGCAAGTCTTCCATTCGCGTGGAGACCAGGTGGTTGGCCACGATGTCGTCCAGCAGTTCAAACCAGAAGGCGCTGATCTGCGTCAACACCCGGCCCTTGTCGGGAATGCCGTTGGGCATCACCACGTCATAGGCGCTGATGCGGTCGGTGGCAACGATCAGTAGTTGCTCGGGCAATTCGTAGATGTCGCGAACCTTGCCCGATCTCTTGGGATAGTTGCCGATGGAGGTTGTCAGCAGGGCCGTTGATTTCATGGCGTTTCTTTTACTCCTCCCCGCCGTCGCCCGTCAAGGGGTTGCTCGCCGCTCAGCGGTGGGCCAGGTAGGCCAGGAAGAAGGCGATCTGGGTCAGCAGGTTGTTGGCCAGCAGGACCTTGCGGGTCAGGGCCCCCTGCCGCGCGCCCAGGGCCAGCCCCCCGCCGACGGCCGTCAGCATGGCCGTGGCCGGGATGCCCAGTTGCGTCCAGGGCCAGTGGTTGAAGTACATGATGGTGGCAGAAAGCACCGCGGCCAGCGAAAGGGTCGTCGCCAGCGGCGAGCAGCCCCGCGCGAAGGCTGCGACGGCCGGCTCGGTCGCCTGCGAGGGCTTGCGGAACTGGCAGGTGACCAGCATGGCCCAGCCGCCCCAGATCGGGGCCAGCAGCAGCGGGCGGAACATCGTCTGGGGGCGAACCCACCACCACACGCGCGGCCAATACTGCGGCCAGTCGGGGTCCCAGCACTTGAGGCCCAGCAAGGCCAGGGCCAGTACCAGCAGTATGACGCTCGTGGCCACGGCCTGGCCCGGGCCCGACCCGCCCAGCGCCTCGGCCAACGCCGCCACCGCGCGCCGGTAGACCAGCAGCATTCCAATGGCCAGCACTACCGCCACGGGCATCAGCGGGATGCCCGAGTAGTCGCCGAACAATCCCCACGTCCAGCTCCACAGTTGCATGGACATTCCGCCCCAGAGCACCGAAACGATCATCAGCTCCAGCCACGCGGCGGCAAAACGCGGCGCCGGCTGGGATGCCAAGGCCTCGTCGCCGGCCGTGAGCAGCAGCACCGCCGGCCGGTGGGCCAGCCATCGCGTCAGGGCCTTGCCGAGTTGGAAAACCTTCGAGAGCATCGTGGGTTTCTCGTGCGTAATGGCGTCAGTTCTTCTTCATGGCCGCGCGAGTCTCGGCCACGATCTTGACGTATCGGCGGGCCAGATCTTCGATCTCGCCGAAGTTGCCGCTCTCCAGGGCGGCCTTGGTCACCAGCGACGAGCCGATGCCGAGGGCCACCGCGCCGGCCTTGATCCAGTCGGCGGCAGTCGTCAGGTCCACCCCGCCGGTGGGCGAAAGTTTCAGGTGCGGCATGGGGGCCAGGACGTCCTTGAAGTAGCTGGGGCCAAACTGCCCGCCGGGAAAAACCTTGACGATGTCGGCCCCGGCGTTGGAGGCGTTGAGAATCTCCGTCGGCGTCAGCGCGCCGGCGATCACCGGCAGGTCGGCGGCGTGGGCCCGCGCGATGACCTCGGGATTGAAGATCGGAGAGACCACGAACTGCGCCCCGGCGGCGATGGCCTTGTCGGCCGTCGAGCCGTCCAGCACGCTGCCCACGCCGATCATCGCCGCGCCCAAGGCCGAGCGGCAATCGCTGATAACCTTCAGGGCGTTGGGAGTGGTCATCGTGATCTCGATGCACTCGACCCCGCCGGCCAGCAACGACTTGGCCACGTCAATAAGCTGCTCGCTACTCCTGGCACGGACAACCGCCACCACGCCCGTGGCACAAAGCCTCTCCACCGCTGCCGAACGATTGGACATTGATGCATTTCCTTTCGCCTTGAAACCATAGTAGGAGGCCCGTTGACAGTCAATCGGTTAATCGGACGACAGATGGAATCAGCTGGCGGGCCAGGCAGGCTGGTTGCACGTTCTGCCAACTGCGGGCCTCTTTCAAAATGGGTTGTCCTTATTAATTTCCGGGATTTCTTTGACAAATTGCGCAAAAGATATTATATAGGGGTGGCTTTCCCGATGCCGTTGGTGGCAGTGCGGTTCCGCCAGACTTCGGGAGTTTTACACGAGGGTCCAGCGCTTAGCCCAAGGCACCCATCAAAGGGCCCTTTGGGAGACCCTCCCAGAGAATCTCTTGGAGGAGAGAACCATGCTTACCGGAATGTTGCGCGCGGGCATGCGTTGTGCCATATGTTTCTCGGCACTACTCATCTGGTCGCTTCCTTCGCAGGCCCTGATCGCCTTCCCCGGCGCGGAGGGATTCGGCGCCAATGCCATTGGCGGCCGGTATGGCGACGTCTATCACGTGACCTCGCTGGCTGACACCTATGTCCCCGGCACGCTGCGGTATGGCGTTTATTCCGCGCCGTCGGCCGGGAGGACAATCGTCTTCGACATCTCCGGCACCATTAACATGGCCCAGTACTTGAGCATTGCGCGCGACAAGGTCACCATTGCCGGCCAAACCGCTCCGGGCGACGGGATCACGATGGCCGGGTATGGCGTGTACATTGATGCCAACGACGTCATTCTCCGCGACATGCGGTTCCGCCTGGGCACGGCCAACAACCAGGAGGCCGACACCCTGGGCATCAACAACGGCTCGAACATCATTGTGGATCACTGTTCGGCCTCCTGGAGTGTGGATGAGACGCTTTCGGTGGCCGGCACGGCCCGCAACGTCACTGTGCAGTGGACGACGATTTCCGAAAGCCTCGACCACTCCATTCACAGTAAAGGCGCACACGGCTACGGGTCGCTGATCAGGCCGGATGTCGACGCCAGCTATACCTTCCACCACAACCTTTACGCCCACAACCGAAGCCGCAATCCCAGGCCCGGCACCTATAACGGCAAGCTCCTTCAGTTCGATTTTCGCAACAACGTGGTCTACGATTGGGGCCAGGCCGGCTACGGAGCCTACGACGGCGAGTACGTGAACATGAATTACGTCGGCAACTACCTGGTCGCGGGGCAGTCGACGAAGCCCGAAAACTTGGGCGACGCCTTCGCAGGCGGCAGCGTGGACACGCACATCTACCAATCCGGCAACATGATTGACAGCGACCGCGACGGCAATCACGACGGTGTGGACACCGGCTGGGGCATGATCACCGACACTTACACGAAGGTCTTGTCTCCGTACAACTATGCGTCCGTGGCCACAGACACAGCCGACGTGGCTTACACGAGGGTGCTGGGCGATGTCGGGGCCCGGCCCTGGGCACGCGACCCGGTGGACCTTCGCATCATCAACGACGTCAAGAACGAGACTGGGCACGTCATCGACGCCACCTCGGAGGTCGGAGGCTTCCCGACACTGGCTTCGATCCTCCGGCCAACGGACTTTGATACCGACCTCGACGGCATGCCCAATTTCTGGGAGACGCTCTACGGCACCAACCCCAGCCTCGCCGATAACAGCGGCGATAGAGACGGCGACGGCTACACGAATCTTGAAGCCTACCTCGCCTACGCAGCCGTGCCCGAACCGGTCACCATGAGCCTGCTGATCCTGGGTGGCACGATGCTGCTGAGAAGGCGAAACTCTCGGCAGATTTGACGGAAAGCATGTTCACGGGTTCCATTCCGCCGGCGCGGTGGAGACCGACTCCAAGGCCTGGACATTCTCGCGCGGCGGCTCCAGGCCGAGTTTGCGGCACTGGATCAGGTCCGCCCAGGCTCGGTCGTACTGCTTCGGGTCGCGCTGCCCCAGGCGGAAGCAGCAACCGGCGCGAGCCATGTACGCGCCGGCCAGCTTCGGCCGAAGTTCGATCACGCGGGAATAGTCGTGTGCGGCCTGGTCGAACCGGCCTAGCTTCTTGAGGAGGTTTCCGCGATACATGAAGATTTCCCAGTCATTCGGATCGAGCCGCGCGGCGATGTCGTACTCGCCCATCGCCTCGTCGAGCCGCCCCGCCTGTTCGAGGTGCAGCCCCAGGCAGTTGTGCGCCCGCTGGTTATCGGGGCGCAGCGTCAGCGTCTGCCGCCAGATGACGATGGCGCTGCGGTAGTCCTCGTTCCGCTGGCGCGTGCCGACCAGGAGCGCCGTGACAATCCCGACGGCCCCCAGCGCCATGCCCACGGCGACCATCGCCCCCGGCACCCGGCCGCTCGCGAGCAGGCCCATGAGCAGGGATGCGCCGACCACCACGACTGAGACCAGGGCCGCCAGCGGCAGGTACATCCGGTGCTCGAAGGCCAGGTCCGCCAGCGGGATGAAGCTCGATGTCGGCGCCAGCACCATGAAGAACACTGCCCCCGCGAAGCCCCATCTCGGCCGGCGAACCAGGGCCCACAGCGTCGCGCCCAGCAGCGTGCAGATCACGATCGCGCCCGGCACGACTTCCCCAGCCGAGCGGGCGAGCTTCCAGTCGTAGTCCAGGCACAGCGGGTGCGGCCAGAATGAAAGCGACAGGTAGTGCAGCACCACGCCCGCCTCCGTGGCCGCGTACACCAGCGGGTTGGCGGCGGCTGCACCGGCGGTCCCGCCGCGGTCTCCGCTGACAAACGCCAGTGCCACCAGCAGGCCCCACGTCGCCGCAAGCGCCAAGTACAGCCCCCATCGGGCCGACAACGCCTTGCGGAACGAGCCGGCGATGAACGCCCGATCGAGCAGCAGCACCGCCAGCGGCACCGAGGCCATCGGCTCCTTGGTCGCCATTCCGGCGGCACACGCCGCCACGGAGGCCACGTACCACCACGCCGCTCGACGCGACGCGCTGCCGCGCAGCATGCAGTAGAGCGTCAGCAGATACAGCAGCGCCATCATCGACTCGACGCGCTGGATCACATACGTCACGGCCGCCGTCGTCAGCGGGTGGACCGCCCAGATCATGGCCGTCGCCAGCGCCAGCCAGCCGGCCGACTGTCGCAGCCGCGGCGGCATGCCGGGCGTACGCAGCAATCGATTGAGCAGGCCGAATAAGGCCAGTGCCGCCAACACGTGCATGGCGACGTTGAAGACATGATACGAGAACACATCCAGGCCGCTGATTGCGTAGTTGGCCGCGAGCGAAAGCACGAGCAGGGGCCGGCCCTGCGTGGTGCTGCCGGGCTCCTGCCGGGCGGCCAGCAGCTCATGCACCGGCCAGCAGCGGCGGATCGTCGCGTTGTCCGTGATCGAGCCGGTATCGTCCAGGACGAACTCGCCCCACAGTCCGTTGGAGTAGGCGGCCACGGTCACGATCACCAGGAACGCGCCGCCCAGCCATGCGAACCCTCGCGGCGGGCGGGCCGTGGCGGACGAGTCCGAACTTGTTCGTTTGGGACCGGGCATGATTCGCGACGCCGATTCTACACGTTTGGGCCTGGAGACGATACTGAAGTGTCCGGCTTGGTTGGCTGAATCAAATCGTGCGTAGAGAACCTGATATGCGGGGAGGACGACGGGCCCCCTACGGCGATCTGAGCAGAGAGGCCGACACTACCGACAATCGACCGGTGATCTCACAAGAGACGCGGAGATCAGCCGCCGGCGACTTCCCTGACTCGGAAGAGCGTTCGGCAACCGTCCACGCTCAGCCCGACTCGGCCGGTGGTCGGCAAGGTGGCGATCTTTTCGCCATTGGCCCAAAGTGTCGTGGAACCGCCCTCCTGGCTCACCTTCAGGACATCGTCGCCGTTGCCCCGTTTGAGATCGCTCTCGGAGACCGTCGCCCATGCGCCACCCTGGCGGTGCATGATTCGGATCTTGTGATCGCCAATCACCTGGAAGAGGTGAAACTCCGTCGGCGACTGGTAAGCGAAGACCAGGCCCGCCGCGCCGCCCGCCGTCTGCGGCTGGATGTCCACCGTCAGGGCCTGGGGTGTCTGTTTCAGGATAGTCATGGCGTTGGCCTTGGATTCGCTCTCAATGGCCTCGCCCCGCTGCTGCCAGCCAATCCAGACGATCTGCCACGGCTGGGAGTGACTGACGATCCATTCGCGATACTCCTGGGAAAAACTGGCATAATCGCGACCAAAGGCCCGCTTCCAGGTCTCGTCCGCGTCGGCTCGTTGATCGAGCCCCGCGCTGAGTTGACGGAACTGGTCGGGGTACTTGTTCACGAGGAAGTGCACCAGGGCCCACGATTCCGGCCGCCCGGCGCGGGGAAGCATAGCACCCAGGTCGCTGCCGGCCGCTTCAAATTTCCAAAGCGCCTTGGCAGGATAATCCTCCAGCGTGATGGCTGGAATGACGCCGGTCTGAAGGCGCCGGCCATCCCAGTTGTGCATCGCGAAATACTCCGCGAGGCCCTCGGTATACCAGTTGGTCGATGGAAACTGGTTGCCCGTGGATGTGAGCCAATGGAACTGGTGAGTGGCTTCGTGCAACAGCACATGCCTCGTGAAGTAGGCCGACGGCTGGACCCAGACGTAGGCCTTTCGTGTGGCTGGAGCATAGTACCCACCGGCATACAACACTGCCTGGCCATCGGCCTGAAGGGCTGCGGCCCACTTCTCGCGCGTGGCGTAGAGGGCCAGGGGCAGGCGTCCCGAGGGAGCGGATCCAAAATACCGGGTGAGCTGCGCGTGGAGCTGTTCGAGCATGTTGCCGACCTCGGCTGCGTCCAACCCTTCGACGTAAAGGTCGTAATGCTCGGTTCGCAGCTCCGTGCCGGACCCGCCGGCAGGCTGGGCCACCACCGACGACGCCACAGCGCTTTGAACGCAGGCGCCCAGGCAGATTACTGCCGCCAGCACCCTTGCCAGGCTGCCAGGGGCGAGGGAGAAAGGCGGGAAGCTCAACGGCCCGGCCGAGGGAATGCTTTCCGCGAAACGAGAATGCAGAATTCGTTTTGCGTCTGTCACGATTACTCTCCTAGGGACCGCTGAAAATCTCTCTCCAACGGTTCAATGGGGCCAAAAACTTCGGCGAATCGTCGCTCGGGGGATTGGCGGCTTTTCGGCCACCCGCTTATGTATTCCTTGAGTTCCTGACGGTGATGCAGGAACAAGTAGCGAAACAGGCCCCAGGCCTGGGCATACGCGTCTCGGGCGCTTTGGTCCTGCCCTGAGGACAGGCTCATCATCCTGACAAAGCTGCTCAGTGGAATTAATCGGCCATTTGCCTTGAGTTGGATCAGCCGGGATCGGTAGCCGGCATCGCTCCGAGACAGGCCGTACGCGCCCGATTCATCGGCCTCGAAGTTCGTGGCCAGCCCCTCGGTGACCCAAAACGGGTAGTTGACGCCCCTTTGCTGCAGCCCGCTATTGAAGGCCAATTGATGGGCCAGTTCGTGGGTGACGGTCCTGAGATTCAGGCCGTCGCTGCCTGAGCCGCTGTAAGATCCGCTGGGGGCGGCGCTAACCGCCGATTGCGCGGAGATGCGATTGGACATCCCTCTCGCGCCGCCGGGGAAACGGACGATGGCCACGCGATTGGTGCGGTGCGAATAGTATCCGCCCATCCACGACGCCTCCACGTCGTCGACCAGACGCGCGTAACTGTCCAACTGCGAATAAGAATCGACGCAGACGCAGACGAGTTTGTCTGACGAAGGCCGGGGCAGGAAGCCCGCGCCCGCAAAAGATGCGTAAAACTGCTGTCGCACCTGCTCAAGGAAAACGCCCGTGGCGGCCGCCGATGCACCGTCGGCCGAGGACAGCAGAACAAAATGATCCGTTGGGTGGGCTTGAAGGCTCGCACCGCTTTGGGCTGCCTCGCTGATGCAACGATCAGCATCATTGACCGACGCCGCGATGCCCGTTCCGGAATTGGCGATACGGCCCCCTGTGAGCAAAGCCAGCGCCACAGCTAACAACCGACGCTTTTGATGCACGCGAACCTCTCAACTCTAACTGCTTAGGCGTAAGGGAAACCAGTACGCTCGCGTAGGACTACTCTGTAGGCCGTCACAAGTCAAGTCCCTGGCCGTAGCGTCGAGTCGGCAAATCGGGGGGATCGTCAGGCGGCTTGACATGGCAAGCTCGGCCAAGTCAAGACCGACGGGAGGGTTGAGAGGATTCGCAGGCCGGCAAGCGGCGCGAATTCAACAGGAGAAAAAAAGTGAGAAAAATAGAGAGAAAGGCGGAAACGGCAAGAGTGCCCCTATGGATCGCAAAAAATAGCCTCCACGCTACAATCTGTCGTAGCATGGAGGCGAGGACTCCACATGCGGTGCCATCAGCACTCGCGGTGTGACCTGCGTGTCCTTTGGCGTGAGCCCCCCAATCCAGGGGGCGGCTGAGCCACACTTCTTCAGCGGGCCGCTGCCCGGCATCTCCTCAGCTATAGCCCTGCCGAGGAGTCCCGGGCAGCGTCCACCGCTTGCAGGCCACTTGGTCTTGTCCGCTGCAAGGCTTACGGGCCAGTCATGATGAGCACTTCAACGCGCCCTTCGCGCCGCAGCTTGGGATCGCCGAAAGCGCCGACCTTGATCCTGTCGGACGGCACCCCGTTCTGGATCAGCGAGTCACGCACCGCATCGACGCGCTGTTCGTTCAGATCCCGGCGAGAACCCGTGTAGCCGTCGATCCCGAGCGTCAGCGACGGGTTGCGCTTCACGTAGTCCGCCATCTCCGCCGTCATGCTCCTCTGGGAATCAAGGATGTCGGCGCTGCCGCTGTTGAACCAGAACTCCCTGTAAGAAACCCAGCACGGGACGATGCCCGCAGGGCCTTGCGGACCTTTTTCACCCGCAGGGCCTGTGGAGCCTGGAGGGCCTGCCGGTCCCGGCGGGCCGGCTACGACCGCACCAACCGGACCTTGGTTGCCGACCTCACCCGCAGGGCCTGCAGGGCCGGCAAAACCTGTCGGACCGGCGGGGCCCGCAGGGCCGACCAGCGTTGGCCCCCTATCGCCCACCTCACCGTACGGGCCTGTGGCGCCTTTAGGTCCGGGCGGACCCACTGGGCCTGTCGGGGCCATTGCCGTTGGGCCCGACTCGCCAAGCGGTCCGGCAGCACCTTCTGGGCCTCGCTGCCCCATCGGGCCCACTGGACCCATCGGACCTACTGCAATTTCGCCTGCCGGGCCTCTGGCTCCCGTGGGGCCCTGGTCACCCATCGGACCGGGAGGGCCTTGCGGTCCAGGAGCACCGACCATCGTGGCCCCCACCGGGCCGCCAGGTCCTGCTGCACCTTGACCGCCCATGGGACCCGCGGGCCCCTGTGGGCCTCGCGCACCCACAAAGTCAATCATGCAAACTTCCGGCCGCAGTGAAGGCTCCACCTTGGCACTTGGCTTGCAAATGGGACAGTTGGCACATCCGGCCAGGAACACGGCCGTCAGGGCCAGCGCCCCTCCTCTCATAATCGCTCTTCGTTCCATCATGTTCATCCTACCTTTCTGGCCTGCCGACGGGCCACCCGCAACGTTTGATAACCCAATTCGAACGCAGTTTTGGGGCCGGCCGATCCTGAAGCGTGCCAGCCTTACGCCTCGGAACCAGCCGTGCTCCACGCGTAAGTCTACGCGGGTGCGAGTGCGCTTCCGTCGAGCAGCATCCCTGATTCTGTCGTCGGGGCCTTGCTATCCCGCATGCAGGGAAATTCCCGTGGATAATCAAGATTTGCCCCTAAAGGCCACGCCGCACACTGCCGGCTGCCCACCTCCATTCCCGCGCCGCGTGTTCGATGTTCCCCCTCGGCGGAGAATATGCCGCTCCCATCTCATCCCTCAAGGAAGCATGGCCCGGACGGGCTGAAGACATGGAGAATTACACATGAGCTATTTGGGCTCCCCGCGGCCTCCGTGGAGGCCTGCCCCAAATCATGTGGCATCCTGGCGCAAGTACTCCTGGTATCGATGTGCGTCCATCAGGCTCGCCAATTCGTCGGCGTCCGAAAGCGACATTTCGTAGAGCCACCCCTTTCCATAGGGGTCGGAGTTGACCAGTCCGGGGGCATCGGCCAACGCCTCATTGACTGTTACGATCGCTCCCGAAACCGGTACATCGAGGCCGACGCTTGCTTTCGACGACTCCACGGCCGCCGCTTCCTCACCCTTGGCCAGCCTCTTGCCGACGGGCGGAAGTTCCACATGGATGATCTCCCCCAGGGTCTCCTGGCCGTGGTCGGTCAAACCGACAACAACGGTCGAATCGCGACGGGCAACCCATTCGTGTTGGCGGGTATACAATAAGGTCTCAGGCGTCACTCTGTCAGACTCCTTTATTGCCTTGACGGTTCGGTTCGTGCCTGCCGATACTCAAATACACAGGGATTCTGCCTGCCATGTGTCAAGATGGCAGAAGACCCTTGCTTGAAGCACGAAGCCGTGTACGTCGATTATCTATCATATACTGGCCGTATGCGTTGCACACAAGACCGGAACCTGTTCGGAGAAGCATGAACGATGTTTGGAATGCGAATTGTCGTTGTGACGTTCTGCGTCACGGCAATCCTGTCGGCCGTGGCCTACGCGGCCGGTGCGCAGGGAACCCAGCCCACTTCCGTCCCGGCTGAAACCCACTTACGAATCGTCTATTTCTACAGCCCCACATGCCTCAAATGCGAGGAACTCAAGAAGGTTCTCGACCGCGCGGAAAAACGATGGGGCGACGGGATCTCCATTGAGCGTCACAACATCCAGGAAGCCAAGGGCCTGGACCTGATGCTCGAGTACGAAGACCGGTATGGATCGGAAGAGGCGGCGGCCCCGAAGATATTCCTGGGCAGGCAATACCTCGCGGGGGCGGACAACATCATGCGGCGCCTCGACGATGTGATCGCCAAGGAACTTCCAGCGGCGCCCACGACCCAGAGCATGCCGGCCAGCACCCCCGCCGCGACCACTTCGGCCGCAACGACCCGCACGGATTCGGCGGATGAGCAACCCTTGTTCATCAAGCGGTTCGGCTCCTTCCGCGTGGCGGCCCTGATTTCCGCCGGGCTGATAGACGGGGTCAACCCCTGCGCGTTCACGACGGTCGTGTTTCTGCTCTCCACCCTCACCTACCTGCACAAGAGCCGTCGCGATGTGGCCATCGTGGGGACCAGTTTCACCGTTGCCGTCTTTGTGACCTATCTGCTCCTGGGCCTTGGCATGTTCGGCGCCATCAAGGTGTTCGCCGTCTCGCACGGCGTCTCGGCGGCTCTGACCTACGTCATCGGGGCCTTGACGCTCGCATTGGCGGTCTGGAGCTTCATCGACGGCGTGCGATTCGTCCGGACGGGCAAGGTGCCGGCCGGTGCCCTGGGCATGCCCCAGTGGGCCAAGAAAGGCGTCCACAAGGTGATCCGGACGGGACTCAAGACCTCCAGCCTGGCCATCGGCTCCTTTGGCATGGGATGCCTGGTGTCCCTGTTGGAGTCCGTTTGCACGGGGCAGGTCTACCTGCCCACCATCATGCTCGTCGTCCGAACGCCCGGCCTGAGCCTTCACGCCTTCGGCTACCTGATCCTGTACAACGTGATGTTCATCCTGCCTCTGGTCGCGATCCTCATTGCCAGCTACTGGTTCACCGGCTCCGACCGCCTAGGCCGGTTGATGCAACGTCACCTCGGGGCGGCCAAGTTTCTCCTGGCTGCATTGTTCCTGGGGCTGGGCCTGCTGCTGCTGGCAACGGTGTGAGTTAGAAACTACCTCCGAACGTAGCATGGGCATCTTGCCCATGAGTATCACGGGCGAGACGCCCGTGCTACGGGTTTTGAGATAGTCCCTCAGTCCTTCACGCGGCACTTGACCCACAGGGAGATTTGTTTCCGCCGCGGATCATCGGTGACAAGAATCAGCCTGGACACGTAGGGCACGGCCACGTTCGGGGCAACAAATTTAACTTTCACGCGGGTGGCGCCTGTCGCCGCCAGTTCCTTGGGCGGGTTGACGGCTGTGATGCACCCGCAATCGCCGCGAATCTTGCTGATTCGTACCGTACGGCCTGAGGGGTTTTCGATCGTGAACGTGACGGTGTGCTTGCTGTCCTTGCGGATCTCCCCGAGATTGCATGTGGCTTCCGTCCCGAAAAACGACGGCATGTGCTTGGCGGTTCCCTCCACCGGCGCCGGAGCTGTCGCCGTCGTCGGGCCGGAGGACGCCACGGGTTGGGTTGCCTGCACTTCACTGCCGGCCGGGCGCGACTCGGCCGTCGCGACAGGGCGCACCGACGTCGCCGACGCCACATCGCAGCCCATGAGGATGCTGAGAGTCTCCCACAGCAGGAGTACTGCCGTCAGGCTCAGCAGGCCCAAGGCGAGTTTACAGCCCGTAACGGTCTGATAGACGCACTTGGCGCCCGCCGGGTCGAACCTTCTCATAACGACCTCTTTTCCTTGGCGCCTGCCGGGCCGACCGGCCCTCGCGACGCCCCCATCCGTCCGGCCATTTTATCGCGAGATACCACAAACCTTCAAGGAACAGGATATCCCAGCAAGTCGGCATGAATTGAGCATGACCGAAATCGCTTCCCGGGCGGAAGCCGCAGCCAACCCGCGTGGGCATTGGCATCGGCCACGTAATCGGGGCTCGCGGCGAGAATCTGTCGCCAACAGGCGCCACACCGTCATGCCGCGGATAGCACAAATATAATGTGTGCTTTGCGGCCTCGCCCCCAGCAGGGAAAGGCGTAAAGGCATAAGTGCCGATAATTGTTTTGTGGGCAAGGATCTGTTTGTTACAGTAATTGGTGATTACTGTTTGCGAAGGAGAGAACGCGATGATATCAGCCGCAATCCACAGCACCGGTTCGATCACCATCCCCCGTGCGGTTTCCGCTTGTGCCTGCTTCCTGGCTTGCACAGCCCTGGCCATTGGGAGCGCCGGCTGCGCCGAGGGCAACATCAGGCCCGTCAGCGAAACGGCGGACTTTCACAGGCAAATCGCCCGGTCCGACCGGCCGGTCCTGGTGGACTTCTACAAGGACAACTGCCCGACGTGCGTCATTCAAGAAGCTGAGCTGGATCAATTGCAGCAGGAGTATGGCGGCCGCGTGACGTTCATCAAGTTCAAGATCCGCGAAGCCACCATGGAGAGCGCCAGCCCGGAAGTCATGGACGAGTACAACCTGTTCTGGGTGCCGACGGTGATCCTCTTCGTCAAGGGTCAGGAAAAGCAACGCTGGGTTTTCAATCACCTCGCCGCGGAGTTTCGAGACCCCCTGGACCTGGCCCTGGCCAAGACGTCGCCGCAGGTCGCCGCGGGCAGGCCGGGGCAAGTGCCGGCCGGGAATACCACCCCCCCTGCCCCTACAGGGTCAGCCCAGGTGCTGGCCAAGAAACCCGTACCCCCCGCTGCTCCTCCAGCAGCCGGCACGTGTACGGGGCAGGGATGCCCTCTTTACAGACCAGGCCCATCGGCCAATCTGGGAGCATTGGACCCAAGGAGTCCTAAATGACAGACTTGTCTTCCGTGCTCGCCCGCACATTTCTGTCCGATGATCTCAAAGCGGCTAGGCAGCCTGGAAGCCGGGCAAAGCCTGGCTCCAGCCGCGTCGGGACAGTGGCCTGCGTCCTGCTGCTGGCCCTGGCCGGAGGATGTGGCGGCGGTGGGAAGGCCGTAGTGCTCAAGAACGCCGACGAGGTCAATGCCGCCATCTACGGCGACCCGCCTTCCCTCGTGATGTTTTACAAGCAGGGCTGCGCGACGTGCGTGGCGCTGGAGCCCACGTTCGACAAGTTGGCCAAGGAGTATAAAGGCCGGGCACTAGTCTCCAAGTACATGATCTACACGTTCACGTTCCACGTGAATTCGTGGGAACTCAAGAAGAAGTACGACATTGCCTTCGTTCCCACGGTCTTACTATTCGTGGATGGGCAAGAGAAGAAACGCTGGGTCGTGGACTACAAGATCAACGACTATCGCAAGGCGCTAGACGAGGTTGTAGCCCCCACGGAGACCCAACCCTCCTCACAACTATCCTCAAGCCCGGCTGGAAAGCCCTGAGGCCCAACGGCAAGGTCTTCTCCTGAAAGCCCGGACGCCGCGACGGCCCGTGGCGGTTGTTGGTCCCAGGATCAAACAGCCTCAAATTCTGTTGCGTTCCACATCTCTCAGTGCTTAAATTGCCGCGTACATTTCAGCGAGGCCCGGGGATGAAAAAGGCATCGTCGAAAGTTCGGCGAGTCAGTGTCCTGAGCCCCGGCCGGGTGTCATGACAAGGAGATTGCCGGTATGAAGCTATCTAACCTGGGCCTCTGCAATATCGCCACCTGCCGCGCAAGGGTGCCCGCCGAGTTCTTTTTCCGCGACAATCAGGTCTGGATTCGGAAGATTTGCCCCACCTGCGGCCCCAGCGAGTCGCTGGTCAGTTCAGACGCGGGCGTCTGGCAGGCCAAGCGGGACCTGTGGCAGTACGTTCCCACGGACCCTGAAGTCTGCACCCTCAACTGCGACCGGTGCGGCAAAGACCACAAGCCCAACATGGTCTTCCTGGACGTCACCAACCACTGCAACATGAACTGCCCCATCTGCATCGCCACGATTCGCGGCATGGGCTTCGACTTCAACCCGCCGCTGTCGTATTTCGAGAAGATCTTCGCTGAACTGGGCCGGATGCAGCCCCAGCCGGTCGTCCAGCTCTTCGGCGGGGAGCCCACCATGCGAGAGGATCTGCTGGAGATCATCGCCATCGCCAAGAAGAATGGCCTCAGGCCGCACGTCGTCACCAACGGCCTTCGCCTGGCCGACGAGGAGTACTGCCGCAAGCTGTGCGAGGCCAAGGTTCCCATGCGATTCGCCTTTGACGGGCGCAGCGCGGACATCTATGAGCGCCTGCGCAACAACCGCGGCGCCTACGACAAGAAGATGAAGGCCCTGGAGAACCTCAAGAAGCACAGCCGGCGGAGGCACGCCATCATTGCCTGCGCGGCCTGGGGCATCAACGACCATCTTATCGGGGACATGTTCCAATATTGCCATGACAACCGGGATCTGATCTCCGATGTCGGCATCATCCCGCTGACGGAAAACTGGGAGCCCGGCACCTTTGACGCCGCCAAGACCACCACCATGGAAGATGTCGAGAAGATGGTCCAGCAGGCCATCCCCGGCGGAGAGGTGGAGTTTATCCCGGCAGGATTGGCTTACGCCCTGAAGAAGCCGCGGTCGTTCTTCCGCGCCAACCCGCGATCCGAGGTGCTCCTGCTGGCCGGCGTGCACCCCAACTGCGAGGCGATGACCTTGCTGATCTCCGACGGCAAGGCCTACCGCGGCATCAACCACTATCTGACCAAGCCCTTCAGCCAGGTGGCCGTGGAGTGCGCAACCCTGTGCAGGAAGATCGAGCCCAAACTCGACCGCCTGGATCCCACAAAATACTGGCAACGTCTGCGCGGGCGGATGTTGCTCATCCGGACCCTCGGGCCGTGGGTGCTGCGTACCATCCGGTTCGGGCGATTGTGGGGCAATCCGATCACGGCCGTGGTCAAGCCCCTCGTCGCCCGGCTGCGCCGCAAGTATGGCGAGCATTCCGCCAACCGCCTCCCACGGCGAATCCTCCGCGTCGGCATGCTGCCCTTCGAGGAACAACATTCGGTCGATGCCGCCCGCATGGAGAACTGCAAGGCCGTCTTTGCCTACGAAGACGTCGATGACGGCAAGGTCAAGTACATCCCGGCCTGTCTGTGGTATCCCTACCGCAACGCGTTCCTGGAGAAACTGTCGACAAAGTACGGTGTGGCCGGCAAGAAGTCCGCGGCGCCGTCGCCCGCCTCCGTCTGAGATCGCCAATCACCCAAAGGAGGTTATGGCATAATGTTCTCGCCCAGAGCATTCATCGGCCTTGTATTGCTTAGCGCCCTGTTGCCGGCCTGCGGACAAGGCGAGTCATCACACAAGAGCACAGCGGTCATCGCTGAGCAGTTGTTCGCAGCCAAATCGCCCATGCTCCAGAAGCCAGCGCCCGATTTCACGCTGATGGACCCGAACAACAAGCCGGTTACTTTGAGCGCCCTGCGCGGCAAGTGGGTGGTACTCTACTTCTATCCGTCGGAGGACACGCCGCCCTGCGTCTGCGACGCCACGGAGTTCACCAAGACGCTTGCCGATCTGCGTGGCCTACAGGCCGAGGTCTACGGTATCAATCCGGATACGCCCCAGGCCCATCAAGCCTTGGTAACAGCCTACGCCCTCGAACTCAGACTACTGAGCGATCCGGACCACCAGGTGGCCCAGCAGTATGGCGCATGGCTACAGACAACCTTGGACGGCGGTGCTTACGGCCGGGTCATCCGCGGCACCGTGATCGTCGATCCACAAGGGATGGTCCTTCAGCATTGGCCGGAGGTAGTGCCGCTGGGACACGCTCAGCGCGTCAAAACTAAACTGGCTGAACTTCAGGCCCAATCGCCCCGGCTACGGGATGAGAACGAAAAGTGATCTCCACCTGGCCTGACGCATAACGGACAAGCCCGGCCGCAAGACCTCAATCCGCTAAACACGCCCCGACAGCCCGCTCGCGCGGACAGGTCCAGAGCCCATCGGCGTGTGCGGCCACGATAGCCGCTGAGGAGGCGGAGGCGGTCGGTTTTCATCTGCAACCACAGGTCGCTCGGTGCCCCCGCCGCCGGCGGCGACAACCGAGTCCGGCCGGTCAAAGCAGTCTAAGTTTGGATAATGACATTGGGCCGGGTGGCGCAGGCTTTCCAGCCTGTGCGTACAGCCTGGAAAGGCCGTACCACATGTGAACACCAAATCCAAGATGCGCTAACAACGCCGGAGTTGAGTAGATTGTGCTCGCTCGCGTATGTGAGAATGTTGTTTCTGTGGTGACTTCGGGTACTATTGTCCCGGGCGGTCAAGTGGGCAAGAAAAGTGCGGCGGTGTCAGCATTACTGGGCTAACCCGCATATTTCACGCAGTTTGCCCATAAATAAGTTGCCGATGTCCTAACTATTTGCTATATAAGTAGTTACCAGACCTCTTATAGGCAATTAGAAAGGCCATCGGCATGACAGACTGTACCA
>JBAZTO010000017.1:0-65873 GCA_041661865.1 Phycisphaerae bacterium
AACGCAAGCGGCATCCGGCCCGCCGCTGGGTGGTCGAGCGGACGCTCGGCTGGATGAGCCAGTGTCGGGCGATCCTGATTCGTTACGCCAAGAAGTCATGCAATTACCTGGGCCTGATCCAACTGTGTTGTGGCCTGCTCTGGCTCCGCCGTCAACACCGGTTGACGCAATTGAGATAGTTACTAAGGGCGATGCATTCTCAGCATCCGCCGCCCTGACCCGTGCGAACTTGCACAGGCCCCACTAGGCTCGCCGACGCCTCAGCATCGCCAACGCCCCCAGGGCCAGCAGCGACAGCGTGGCCGGCTCGGGGACTGTCACGCTGTTGACCATGACCAGGTGCTGCGTGTCGAAATACGGCCCCGTGAGCGGCAAGTTGTCGAACGCGCCGTAGATTTCGCTGGCATCGTAGACCTGCAAGGCGGCGATGGCGTCCACGACGTTCATCCCATCTCCGATGACGTGGCCGAAGACGGTGAATCCTCCGTTCTGGCTATCGAGGGAGAGGTTGTCTTCCAGGTTGATGAACCATTCGGAGGTGGCGCTGTTGGGATCACCGTCGAGCTTAGCCATCGCGATGGTCCCGCGGAGGTTGGAAATGCCCGGCTCGTTGAGGATTGGGGCATCGGCGGGAACAAACCAGTCGGTGGTGTCATCGGTTCCGAATCCGCCGCCCTGGACGACGAAGCCCGGTATCGAGCGGTGGATGAACGTGCTCGTGTAGTCACCGTCGTTGACGTAGTTCAGAAAGTTGGCGACGGTGATGGGGGTGTTGGAGTCGTAAAGCTCCACGTCGAACGCGCCCATGCTGGTGTCGAAGTGGGCGATAGTGCCCGCAAAGAGCGACGAGCAGGAAACGAGCACACCGCAAGCGGTGAATGCAAAGCGTTTCACGTTGTCTCCTCCTGAAGCCTACTCTTATGGACGACTGGAAAGCCTCTCCAAGACTGAATGGAAGCATCAAGCTAATGCTTCCTCCTCCATCGACCCAAGCCGATCGATGAAGCCTGATAATACCACAGGACGCCGATTTACGCAAGGCCCAAAATGGCCGGAATTGGCAAAAATAGCGGGCAAAAACGACTTGGCGAAGGTCGGCGGCCCCCTCCCGAAGCCACCGCGAGATGGGCCGACAAAGATACCCATTACAAACATCCTTGACCGTTGCCTGCTCTTACGATACAGTTGGCCGGCGTGGCGGGTGTGGTGGGCAGCAAAGCCCCGCGGCACGGTAGTCACTGATCGGAACGTTATCAGTAACCTGGAGAGGTGGCTGAGCGGCTGAAAGCGACGGTTTGCTAAACCGTTGTACGGGTTCATACCCGTACCTCGGGTTCGAATCCCGACCTCTCCGTTAAGGCCCGTGGAGCCGGAGTTTTTCCGGTTCGGCGGGCCTTTTCATTGCCCGGCCTTCCGCCCCCTGCCTTGAGCGAATCTTTACCCGTCGTATTGACGATAGGTCGCCGGGAGTTATAATTCGTTGATAACGCGGCCGTGAGGGGCACGCACACGAGGTCTTATGCGGACGAATCAGGACAGCCTGTCTGGCTTGCTGGGCCCGGAATTGGGCAGCGGCCAGGTCCGCGCCGGCATCATTGCCGTCGCTGTACGGTGCGTGCCTTAGGGCGGCGTCATTTTCCGCAATGACGGCCCTGAGGCGGACATGAGCTTCAGGGCCTTCTTTTTTCCACCGCCCCGGCTGAAGAGTCGGTCGACAAGCGCCCTGAAGAGCAACCGGCCGAGGTGGAGAGTTTGAGGACGAACTATGATGACCCAAAATGACGCAACCCGCATCGAGATCTACGACACCACCCTCCGTGACGGCACGCAGGCCGAAGGCGTGAGCCTTTCGCTGGAGGACAAGCTGCTGATCGTTGACGCCCTGGACCGCCTGGGCGTGGACTACATCGAGGGCGGCTACCCGCTGAGCAACCCCAAGGACGAGGCCTTCTTCAAGGAGGTCCGCAAGAAGTCCCTCAAGAACGCCCGCATCGCCGCCTTCGGCATGACGCGGCGCAAGGGGCTTTCGGCGGCCGACGATGAGGGCATGAAGGTGCTGCTGGCCTGTCAGGCCCCCGTCGTCACGCTGGTGGGCAAGAGCTGGGACATGCACGTCCGCGAGGTGCTGCGCGTCAGCGACGAGGAAAACCTGGCCATGATTCGCGATTCGGTCGAGATCATGGTCAAGGCCGGTCGTCACACGATCTACGACGCCGAGCACTTCTTTGACGGCTGGCGGGCCAATCCCGCGTACGCCCTGGCAACGCTGCGGGCCGCCCACGAGGCCGGGGCTGCCTGCCTGGCGCTGTGCGACACCAACGGCGGAAACCTGCCCGACCAGATCGCCGAGTGCATCGACGCCGTCGCTGCCGCCCTCCCGGGCGCTGCCCTGGGCATCCACTGTCACAACGACGCCGGCACGGCCATCGCCAACAGTATCGCCGCGGTGCGGCACGGCGTGCGGCAGGTGCAGGGCACCATCAACGGCATCGGCGAGCGGTGCGGCAACGCCGACCTGACGGCCATCGTTCCCAACCTGGTGGTCAAGTGCGGCTACGCCTGCCTGCAACCGGACACGATGGCCAACCTGACCGAGGTCAGCCGCTTCGTCTACGAGGTGGCCAACCTCAACCTGCGCGAATACCAGCCGTTTGTCGGGGCGGCGGCCTTCGCGCACAAGGGCGGCATGCACGCCCACGCGGTGGCCCGCAACGTGGCCACCTACGAGCACATGGACCCGGCACAAGTGGGCAACAGCCGGCGAATCCTGGTCAGCGAGCTGGCCGGCACCAGCAACATCGCGGCCAAGGCGCCCGGCAAGTTCAACATCGCCGAGGACCGCGCCGCCCAGAAGAAGATCCTTACCGCCCTGATGGACATGGAGAACAAGGGCTACCAGTTCGAGGCGGCCGAGGCCAGCTTCGAGGTGCTCATCCGCAAGACCCTCGCGGGCAAGTGGTATCACAAGCTGTGGGACCTGGACCACTACCGCTGCATGATCAGCAAGCACAACAGCCTGCCCAGCAGCACCGAGGCGACGGTCAAACTGGCCGTGGACGGAAAGCCCCAGCACGTGGTGGCCGAGGGCGACGGCCCGGTGAACTCGCTGTTTCGGGCCCTGTGTTCGGCCTTGCGTTCGGCGTATCCCCAGGTCGACAGCCTGCACCTGGTGGACTACAAGGTCCGCGTGGTCAACACCGCCGCCGAGACGGCCGCCAAGGTCCGCGTCGTCATCGACTGGCACGACGCGACAGGCCAAGCCTACTTCGGCTCGGTGGGCGTCAGCGAGAATATCATAGACGCCTCCTGGCTGGCCATGGCCGACGCTGTGGAGTACAAGCTGCTGACGGCGATGGAATAGCTCATAATAGTGCGGAGTGCGAAGTCCTAAGTGCGAAGTGAATCGATTGCGGACTCGTCGAGATGTGGGACGTTCAAGATGAACCACATATTGTGAGGTGTGTGGTGTGAAGTGGACTGATGCCCTGTGCGAAATGACCCTCCGGTCTTCGCACTACGCACTTCGCACTGCTGTACTCTTTGCATTACGCACTAGCTTGGAAGGAACAATGGCAAGCGAACTCGAAAAAGTGTACGACCCCAAAGCGGTGGAGGCCGAGGTCTCCCAGCAATGGCTGCAGGCCGGGGCCTTCAATGCCGAACCGAGCGATGGGCGGGAGAAGTACTGCATCGTCATCCCTCCGCCCAACGTCACCGCCGCCCTGCACCTGGGCCACGCCCTCAATAACACGCTCCAGGACGTGCTGGTCCGCTTCAAGCGGATGTGCCAGTTCAACACGCTGTGGATGCCCGGCACCGACCACGCGGGCATCGCCACGCAGACGGTCGTCGAGAAGCGCATCCTGGCCGAGGAAGGCAAGCGGCGGACGGACTTCGAGCGAGACGAGTTCGTCGCGCGCATCCAGGCTTGGAAGGACGACTACGAGCAGCGGATCATCACGCAATTGAAGTGGATGGGCTGCTCGTGCGACTGGCGGCGGACACGTTTCACGATGGACGCCACCTGCGCCGCCGCCGTGCGGGCGACTTTCTTCAAGCTCTTCAGTGACGGGCTGATCTACCGCGGCAAGCGGCTGGTCAACTGGGACGTAGCCACCCAGACGGTGCTGGCCGACGACGAGGTCGAACACGAGGAAGTCCAGGGCAACTTCTGGTACCTGCGATACCCGCTGGAGCATCCCGCCGACGTGGGCGGGCTGCTGGTGGACCATGTCACCGTGGCCACCACCAGGCCCGAGACCATGCTGGGCGACACCGCCGTGGCCATGAACCCCTCCGACCCGCGCGCGCAATACCTGGTGGGCAGGAATGTCCGCCTGCCGATCGTCGGGCGGCTCATTCCGATCATCGCCGACGAGCACGTCGTGCTGCCCAAGGCCGACAGCGACGACGAGAAGGCCCGCTTCTCCACCGGCTTCCTCAAGGTCACCCCGGCGCACGATCCCGACGACTACGCCATCGGCCAGCGGCATGGCCTGGAGATGATCAACGTGATGGCGCCCGACGGGTCCATCAGCGACAAGCACGGCTGGGCCGATGTGGGTGCCGATGCGCAGTTCCTGCTGGGCATGGACCGCTTCGAGGCCCGCGAGGCCATCGTCGAGTGGTTCCGCACCGAGGGCCTGCTGGAAGAAGTCCGGCCGTATGTCCACCAGGTCGGCCATAGCTACCGCAGCCACGTGCCCATCGAGCCATACCTCAGCGACCAGTGGTATGTCGCGGTGAAGAAACCAATCGCGAATCTCGAATCGCGAATCGCGAATTTGGGCGCCACGGCAGATTCCGGCGCCACGGCAAGTGTGGGTGCCACGGCTGCGTCGTTTGCAGCCGTGCAGAGTACCGACAACGCCCAATTGACCGACACGCACGACGGCATCACCTACATTCGCGGCACCGATGTCCCGGTGAACTCCCTGGCCGGGCTGGCGCTGATGCCGCTGCTGGACGGGCGGCTGAAGTTCACCCCCGACCGCTACGCCAACAACTATCGCGCCTGGATCGAGAACCTCCGCGACTGGCCCATTTCCCGCCAACTGTGGTGGGGACACCAGATACCGGTGTGGTCACAGGACTGCGAATTGCCTGCGGACGTCAAGGCGACGCCCACCGATCGCGGGCCTGATGCGCAGGTCTGCGCTGCTCTGGATCGTGCCATCGGCGGCAACTTCGGCCAGGCCATGGGCAAGTTTGCGGTGCGTCACTACCTGACCCTCCAGGCCCACCCCGAAAAGCAGGGCTGGATTCGCACCTACATCTGCCTGGATCACGATGAGCCTGACGCGGTCGCGATGATCGAGCGAGCAGGCTGGAAACGTGACTGTGACGTGCTCGACACATGGTTTTCCTCGGCGCTTTGGCCGTTCAGCACGCTGGGCTGGCCGGAGAAAACGCCCGATTTGGCCAAGTATTATCCCGGCGATGCCCTGGTCACCGCCCGCGAGATCATCACGCTGTGGGTCTCCCGCATGGTCATGATGGGCCAGTACTGCGCCGGGGACATTCCCTTCAGCGACGTGTTCATCCACGCCATGATCCAGGACGGCGAAGGCCGCAAGATGTCCAAGAGCCTGGGCAACGGCGTGGACCCGCTGGACGTGATCGACAGCCACGGCGCCGACGCGATGCGCTACACCCTGGTGGCCATGACCACGCAGACCCAGGACGTCCGCATGCCGGTGGCGGAGATGAAGCTGCCCGACGGTCGCGTGGTGAACACCAGCCCCAAGTTCGACAACGGGCGGAACTTCTGCAACAAGCTGTGGAACGCCGCCCGCTTCCTGATGATGAACATTCAGGGCCAGCCGGCCTGGGCGGACATCCACCCCAACGAGAACCTCGCGGACGCATGGATTCTCAGCCGCCTCAACGGCGCCATCCGCGACGTGACGCTGGCCCTGGAGGGCTACCGCTTCAACGAGGCGGCCGAGCGGCTGTACCACTTCACGTGGAACGATTTCTGCGACTGGTACCTGGAGATCGCCAAGGCCCGCATCAACGCCGGCCAGGCGGCGCCCAAGGCCATTCTCTCGCACTGCCTGGACGTGATTCTGCGGCTGCTGCACCCCATCGCCCCCTTCATCACCGAGGCCATCTGGCAGCGGCTCAACGACGTGGCGTCGGTTCGCGGTCCCGCCGACGAGCAGGCCGAGCGAATGCTGGTGACGGCGGCCTGGCCCTATGCCAACGGCGGCGCCATCAGCGAGCCGACCGAAAAACGGTTCGCCCTGCTACAGGACCTGGTCAGCCAGGTCCGCAACGCCCGCACGCAGCACAACGTGCCGCCCAGCCAGAAGGTGGCCGTGATCATCGAGGCGCCCGACAACCTCGCCGCCGTGATCGCCGAGAACACCGACCTGCTCAAGTCGCTGGCCAATCTCTCCGAGGCCAAGGTGCAGCGCGGGGCGGTGGAGCCCCCGGCCAACTCAGCCGCCATCGCGGTTGGCGGCGTGAGGCTTTACATTCTGGACATCATCGACCGCGACGCGGAACTGGCCCGCCTGACCAAACAGGCCGACCTCCTGCGGCGCGGCATCGGCGGCATCGAGGGAAAACTGGGCAACGCGGGCTTCGTGGCCAAGGCCCCGCCGGCCGTCGTGCAGAAGGAGCGGGAGCGGATGGCACAGCTTCGCGCCGACCTGGCCGCCGTCGAAAAATCGCTGGAGGCCCTGAAATAGTGATCTCGCGCCCGAGACGAGCGTAGAATTCCATGATTCCGTGAAGATTAGGGATCTGTTGCTCGCCAAACGATGGATCGGGTGCCACTGCCGCGGTGTTTGCAGCAGTGTCGACGTCAGGCACGGCTGCACAAGACGCAGCCGTGGCACCCACCCAATCAGATGTGACAGACCACCAGGGAGGTGCGGTGTGGAAATCCGAATGGAACTCTCGCGAATCCTGATAACCAGCTACGGCGGCGGGCAGTTGATTTATCTGCGCGAAGTCGGCGGCCGGGACCGCAGTTTTCCCATCGTCATCGGCGCCACCGAGGCCTACGCCATCGACCGGCGGCTCAAGGGCATTCCCTTCGCACGCCCGCTGACGCATGAACTGCTGGCCAATATGATGGAGACTCTGGGCGGCCAGCTTGAGAAGATCGTCATCAACGACCTCCGGTATAGCCCCGAGTCCGGCGAGGGAACCTTTATCGCAACGCTCCATGTGCGCCAGGGCAAGACCGTCCACCACATCGACTCCAGGCCATCGGACGCCATCGCTCTGGGCGTGGCCTCCGACGCGCCGATCTACGTCGAGGAAAAGGTTTTGGAAGATGCCACCCGCGACGCGGGTACGGTCGAAGAGCGGATCGAGATGCTCCGCCAGCGAATGATCATGCTGGCTGAGCGGATCGACGACCTGACGGCCCGGCTGGAGGACGAGGAATACCTGGACACCGCGACGGCCGACGCGGTCGAGGAAAACCGTCGGCAGTTGGAGGCGATGAAGGTGGAATACAACGCCATCGACTCGCTGCTGAAGAAAATCGCGTAGAGCGTTTTTCGTCGGCGACGGGGCTACTTGGCAAAGGGGAATTCGCCCAGCGAAATCACGACGCCCTGGGGGTTGTAGTAGTGGGCGCAAAACGACGTTTCGCCCAGGCTCGTCAGCACCAGGGCGTAATAGTTCCCCCGCTTGCAGTCGGCAAGTTCCTCCGCCGTCGGCCCGGCGCGGTCAGCGTTCTGGAGCTTCTCGAAGTGATCGTGGAAGCGGCAGAGGGCGTCCCGGCCGTCAGCAAGCGAGCGGATCGAGGGATTATACGTCAGATCGTCTTCTTTCACCTGTGCGTCGGGCGGATATCGCGTCGCCCGCGCCTGCGGGCCGTCATAGAACACCTGGCCGCCCCAGGCATAGCGGCGGTCTTCCCGGTCCGACCCGGACACCGTCGCGAAGGCCGCCTGAATCTGCGACCGGCTGAGCATGTCGTTGAGCAGGTACAGGTTCCACAGGTCCACCATCGACAGCTTGTCCACCTGCTTGTCGAAGCGAATGCTCAAGTCCTGCTGCGTCGCGGCGCGATACGTCCCCTGCTTGATGTGCCGCCGCTTGGCCAGGCTGCCGGCCAGGTCGGAGATCAGTTGTGCCCGCGTGACCTCGACTCGCCTGGGATCGTGCGACAGGCGGCTGAGCAGGTGGAAGTCGCGAATGTTGAAGCGATAGCCGTACTCGTCGCGCCACTTGTTGGCCAGGTAGGCCACCTCCGGCATCACGTCCTGGCGGGCCTTGTAAATGTAGGCGGAGGTGAGGAGTTCGGAGACGGTGGAGGGCAGATAGTTGAACGTCTTGAGGAAGGTCTGGACGACCGTCACGGTGTCGGTCCTGGCCGACATCGCCAGAATCCGCGGCCGAAGCGTCGCGATCGGCACGCGCCGGGCCAGGATCTCGATGGCCGAGCCCCGCGCGGTGAAGCCGGCGGTGTTCAGTCCGTCCAGCAGAGCCTGGTCCCAGGTCTTTCCGCTGAGGCGTTCGACGATCTGCTGGAAGTAAGCCTCATCGGCGGCGTTGGCCGGTTGCGCGTCGCCCCAGACATGCACCACTTCCGACAGCACAGCCACCGTCGGGTGCCGCGTCAGCCACTCCATCAGAACGTCGCGCATCGGCCCGTTGGCCTTGACGTGCGGCAGGACCTTGATAACGTACTGCGTCAGTTCGGGGTAATTCTTCCGTAGGAGAAATTCGAGCACCTCACGCTGGAGGTCGGGCGGGTTGGACGGGTTGCTCAGCACGGAGGCCAGTTGTTCCAGCACGACCGGCTCGTCGCCGCCCAGGCGAGCCACCAGATTCAGCGAATTGATCCGCGGCTGTAACTCCAGGTCGCTATCGGTGACGCGCTGAAGGTTGTAGAGCAGGATCGTCTGGCGCGGGTAGTTGGCCCGGCCGCCGGCGGCGCGGGCCTGATCGTATTGATCGACCGTGCAGGGCGGGCCCGACAAATTGCCCGCGCATCCCGCGCCCAGGGCCAAGAGACCTGCCAATGCCGCCGCGAGTTTCACTGAGTGCTTCATGTTCCCTGATCTTGCTGTAGACCACCTTCCCCATCCGTGGGGAAAGCGTGGATACTAGCGATATCGACGCTCGCTTAGCAAGCCCTTTGCGTCAGCCCTTTGCGTCGGATCCCTGCCTCTTCGACTGGTTGCCATCGGCACATGGATATCGGCTCGTGGTCGCACACGCCGCGACCACGGCGCCTGCGTCCTTTGCGTCCAGCGGCATACCTGCCGAGCTACTCCTCTTCCTTGGCCGGGTAGGTCGGCGCGCGGCCTTCGAGCACCGCCACGATGTCGTAGACCACGTCGCACATGGCATCGACGGCTGCGGGCACGCGGGCGGCGACGTGAGGCGTGAGAATGACGTTAGGCAGGCCGAACATCGGGTAGTCCGGTGGCGGCGGCTCGGGGTCGTGGCAGTCGATCACCGCGGCGGAGACTTTGCCGCCGCGGATGGATGCCGCGAGGGCAGGGTAGTCCACGCACGGGCCGCGAGCGGCGTTGATGAACTGCACGCCCGGTTTGAACTGCTCCAGCGCAGCCGCATTAATCATCCCCCGCGTCAGGCGCGTCAGCGGAACGTGGATGGTAATGATGTCACTGTTGGCATAGAGCGTCGGCTTGTCGACCTCCTGGGCCGGATAGTCCAGGTCGATGGGAATAATATCGTTGTACAGCACCTTCATGCCCAGCCCCGCGGCCGCGCGCCCCACGCGGCTGCCGATCCGCCCGGCCCCGACAATGCCCAGCGTCGCGCCCGACAGGAAGCGTCCGAAGATGCCCTTGCGGGCCTTGTGGAACTCCTCGTCGCTCATGGGGCCGGTCATCGGCCAGAAACGGCGGTTCATCTGCACGATCATGCCGATGATGTAGTCCACCACGGCCAGCGTGTTGGCCGCGGGGGTATGCACCACCGCGATGCCCCGCCGGCGGCAGGCGGCCAGGTCGATGTTCTCCAGCGCCACGCCCGCCCTGCCGACCACCTTCAGGCGCTTGGCCCGCTCCAGCAGGGCCTCGTTGACCTGCGTATAGGTGCGGACGACCAGGGCGTCGGCCTGGTCGATCTCGGCGGGCAAAAGCTCGGGCTTGACGCGCCGCACCTCGCCGTGCTCAGCCAGGTAGGCAAGGGTGCGGTCGTTCAGCGGTTCGGTAACATAGATGATGGGCTTGGATGACGCGCTCACGGGTCTGACTCCAATTCAAGGTATTGAGTTCAAACTGCAAGATGTGAACGTTTACACGCACGCGGGATTGCACGCAAGGCCATTTGCCGGTATTGACGCACTCTTACGGAACTACCTGGAGAATCAAATGGATCGTCAAGAGGCACAACAGATTTACGGCGGACCTTGGTATCACACGGCTGACGGAGGCGTGATCGAGAGCCTTGATCCTCTCCGGGCGGAGGATGTCGCCCGCGTTGTGGGACCGATCCGAGAGCATCTCCATCGCGAGATCGCGCCCGAGGCGAGAGTCCTCGACCTCGGCTGCGCTACGGGGCGATATTCGTTCGTCATGGAAGAGATGGGGGCCATTGTCACGGGGTTGGATTGCGTGGATTGGTCAATCGCCTACGCGCAGGGCCTGGCGACGAGATGGCAAAGGCGATGCATGTTTGTCGTGGGAGATTTTGACCATCTGCCATTCGCCCCGGATTCGTTCGACCTGGCGCTGTTCCCGCAGAACATCGTGGAGACCAGCTACCGGCAGATGGAGCGTCTGGTTGAGCAGCTGTCGAGCATCCTCGTACGCGGCGGGAAGCTCTGCCTCTGGATGAGGGACAACCTCATTACAGCATTGGCAAAAGGCAACGCCTCCGGTTACGACCCGGCTACAGGCGTTCTTGCCTCTCATTTTCGCGCGGGTGAGTATGAGCCGGTACCCTACAATTGCTGCTTCTGGACCGTCGGCTTCGCTCGTCATGTGGTTGAGCGACATTTCACGATGCTCAGTTGCGAGCCGGTCTCAGATGGTTTTTGGCTGGTGTTTACCAACAATGGGTAAGTTCGCAGGCATCAGGTTTCGCTTGGTGCCACCCCCAAGTATTTCTTGGGGATGAAGGCGTGAAATGAAAACCCCCAAGCTTGGCTCGCTTGGGGACGGCACCATTTCTATCAGCGTCTACAGCGGCAATGATGCGGCTGGCAGGGCCCCGCGCTACCACTATGTCATCAGGCCACTGCTGCGGTGTTTGCAGCAGTGTCGGCGTCAAGCACGGCTGCACACAGCGCAGCCGTGGCACCATCGGACCAGATGCGTAGCCAGGGCGTTTGGGCACACCCGCCCCCCGGCGAGGCCGCCTGTTTATGGTGAGAACCCGTGACTATTGTATGACCTTGCTGGTAGTCCTTCACAACTGATTTTGCTGGTGCCACGGTCAAGCGTTGTTTGCTTGGCCGTGCGGACACCCCCAAGCACACGACGCTTGGGGGCGGCACCAACTCACAAGTTTTGCCGTGAAGGACTAAACAGGCAATTGCGGCAGATCGACCCAGGCCCGCTTCTGCCAGCTCTCCAGGCCTTTCTCGGCCAATTGCACGCCCTTGGCCCCTTCCAGCAGCGACCAGCGGAAGGGCTCGCCTTTGACCACGTGGCGCAGGAACAGTTCCCACTGGATCTTGAAGGCGTTGTCATAGGCCTGCTGGTCCGGCACGACCGTCCAGCCATCGAAGAAGTTGATGGGCGAATCGACATCGGGGTTCCAACTGGGTCGCGGGGTAGCCGAGTACGGTTGCATCCAGCACTTTCGCAGGCCCGCGACGGCAGAGCCCTCGGTGCCGTCGACCTGGATCGTCAGCAGGTCGTCGCGACGGACGCGGACGGCCCAGGAGGAGTTGAAGTGCGCCACCACGCCGCCTTCGAGCATGAAGGTGGCGTAGGCGGAGTCGTCGGCGGTGCAGGGGTAGGCCTTGCCGGCCTCGTCCCATCGCTGGCCGATGTGGGTGGCGCCCAGGCACGAGACGGCCTGCACCGGCCCGAAGAGGTTGTCCAGCACGTAGCGCCAGTGGCAGAGCATGTCGACGATGATCCCGCCGCCCTCTTCCTTGCGGTAGTTCCAACTGGGCCGCTGCGGACTGACCCTGTCGCCCTCGAAAACCCAGTACCCGAACTCGCCGCGAACCGACAGGATCTTGCCGAAGAAGCCACTGTCGCGAAGCATCCGCAGTTTGACCAGCCCCGGCAGCCAGAGCTTGTCCTGCACCACGCCGTGCTTGACGCCGGCCTTCTGGGCCAGGCGGTACAGATCGTGCGCGTCCTGGGCGGTCAGGGCGGTGGGCTTTTCGCAGTAGACATTCAGGCCCGCGGCGATGGCCTTCTTCACCGACGGCACGCGCAGGTTAGTCGTCTGGGCGTCGAAGTAGATGGTGTTAGACTTGTCCGCCAGCGCGGCGTCCAGGTCGGTTGTGAACTTCCTGACGCCCGACATGGCGGCCAGGGCCTCGAGCTTGGCGGCGTTTCTGCCGACCAGGACCGGGTCGGGCATGATGACCTCGCCGTCGCCGACCTTGACGCCCCCCTGCTTGATGATGGCCACGATCGACCGCATGAGGTGCTGGTTGGTGCCCATGCGCCCGGTCACGCCGTTCATGATGATGCCGACCCTGTGCGTTTTGACGTTACTCACTGAAATCTGCCTTTCAAGGAGAACTGATTTTTCCGATTTCCAAAAACTATCCTGAAGCATCTGCCTAAGCGGCCCGGATTACCAGCCTTGCCGGCATTTGGTGCGGCCTTTATGGTTTTTCGGTGCATTGTGGCCGCGCGCCGGGGGGCAGTGGCGGAGCTTCCACCCCCGCCTTGGGCAGCGTGCCCTCCAGTTCCTGCCGCCAGTGGGCCACGTCGCCGGCGGGCCCGTAAATGTACATCAGGGTCAGCGGCGCGGGGCCGATGTTGGTCATCTGGTGAAACTCGCCGGGCGGAATGTACACCGCCTGGCCGGCAGTGAGGGTCTGCCGCTCGCTGCCCAGGCACGCCTCGCCCGTGCCGCTGAGCACGAAGTAGACCTCTTCCTGCTCCTGATTGTGCCAGGGAACCTGCCCGCCGTTGGGTTCCAGCGTCACGTAGCCAACGGAAAAGTTGCTCGCCTGGATGGGCGACGCCCCGCCGACGAGGTTCTGCGTCCGCCGCCGGGCTGGGTACGTCCTGCCGGCGATCTTGCTGAGGTCCGCGATAATCATCAGGGTCCACTTTCTAAGAGGGATGGATTTTACGCCCAATATTGCTCGGGCTCAACTTGAATTGTCAGGCTTGAGAAAGCTGAAGATTCGACACAGAGAAACAGAGGATCAGAGATATTGTTTCCCCTGCTCTGTCTGTTCCGTGTGCTTGCGGGAGGCGGCTGCGGATCGCTATCACAGCACGCCGCCTCGCCATCTAACGATCATTGCGAACGCACTCGCCAGAACGAATGATCCTGCTGCAACCAATAGCGTGGGCTTGAACAATATGTTCAGGACTTCCGGCGGGTGCTGCGGATAAGAATAGAAGAGCTTAACCATCAAGCCGGCGATGAGAACGAAGACGCTCATGAGGCCTAGTACGAGTAACTGCCACCCGAGTCTCTTGAATACCCGGCAAATCTTGGGATTGTCCTGGGTAATGTGCCCCAATAGCGTATCCAGCACTAAAGCGATGAGATACCCGCAGACGTGTATGCACGCGAGATATATCCATGCCGCGATAGTCCACGGATCACGCCGTTGTGAGGCTAAGCGAAAACTCCGTAACTTTCTGCGTCTCTCAGGTGCTGGCCACACAACTTGCTCCCCTGTTTCTCTGTCGCTCTGTGTCGCGTGGTTTCTCCTGAAACTCAGCGTGCCTCGCCCATCCACTGGCCGCTGTAGACCTCGACGGCTGGGCCGGTCATGAACACGTGGTTGTCGCTCTCGCGCCAGGCGAGTTGGAGGTCGCCGCCGGGCAGATGGGCCAGCACTTCTCGCCCGCCTCTGCCGGCCAGCACCCCGGCCACGCACACCGCCGACGCGCCGGTGCCGCAGGCCAGCGTCACACCGCTGCCGCGTTCCCAGGTTCGCATCGTCACCTCCGACGGCGAGTGCACCTGCACAAAGTGTACATTGATCCGCTGGGGGAAAAGCTTGTGGGTTTCCAGCTCAGGCCCCACCTGCTCCAGCGCCACGGCGGCAACGTCCGGGACGTAGATCACGCAGTGCGGGTTGCCCATCGACACGCACGTCATAGTCCACTCGCCGGCGCCGGTCTTGATGGGCACATTGATGGCCCGCTCGCCGCCGACGCTGACGGGGATCCGCGCCGGCTCGATGATCGGCTCGCCCATGTCCACGGTGGCGCTGGCGACCTTGCCCGCGCCATTGAGGACCAGTTGGATTGTCTTGACCCCAGCCAGCGTCTCCACCCGCATGGGGTTGGCCGTGGACAGGCCGCGATCGTAGGCGAACTTGGCCACGCACCGGATGCCGTTGCCGCACATCTGGCTCTCGCTGCCGTCGGCGTTGAACATCCGCATGCGGACATCGGCGATGTCCGAGGGCAGGACCAGGATCAGCCCGTCGCTGCCGATGCCGAAGTGGCGGTCCGAGACCGCCCGCGCTGTCGCCGCCGGATCGGCCAACTGCTGATCGAACCCGTTGACGTACACGTAATCGTTGCCCAGCCCGTGCATCTTGGTGAACCGCATGATGTAATCCTCTTGGAGTGCCGCCGGCGGCCTCGCAACACCGTTATTATACAAAGCGACGCCGCGATGTCACCTTCTCATCGGCGAGATCCCCAATCCCCTCCATCGGCATAGGTAAGCCCTCGCGGGCTGTCCCTCCACACCACCGTGCGTACGGCGAGGACTTGCACCTCCGAGTGACCAAACATGCTCGGCACACCAACGAAAGTGGCGGCCCATTGGACCGCCACGGGAAACACTTCTTCGGCTGCGGCGTCTATTCGACGGCGGCGCCCAGGATCAGCGACTTGATTTTCTCGCTGGGCAGATTCATCGCCCCGAGCACCTCAGCCATCGCTTCGCGAACGCTCATCGGCTCCTTGTCGTTGGCCACCGCGGCAACTATGGCGGCCGCCGTTTGCGAGTCGATCTGATTGCCGAAGCGGCGGAGCGAATCGCTCAGGAGGCCCAGGACGCCGATCCTGATCTTTTCATCGACGGCCGGGTTGAGGGTCAGGGCCGCCATGGCCTGCTGGGCCTCGGAGGAAGACATCATGGCCAGTGCCCTGGCCGCGGCCATGCGCACTTCCACGCGGCTGTCGCCCAGGGCGGCGATCAGGGCCTTGCGTGTCTTGGAGATATCGTAAACCGTGTTGCCGGTCTCGCCCAACCTGGCGATGGCTCCGGCGGCGCGAGCGGCCCACTGGCCGGCCAACTCGTTGTTCATGGCGCCGGCGGCGCCGGCTCGGGCAGCCCGGCCGACGGCCTCGGCCACGTCGGCACTGCCGGACTGGTCGCCGGTCAGCACCACCCTCGCGTCGGACTTGAACAGCCGAACCAGGCGTTCCTCGGTGCTGGCGATGACGATGGGCACGCCGGCGGAGAACGGGTCGTTACGAAGGCGATCCACCATGCCGGCCGCGAAGGTCGGGTCGCCCAGCACCACCATGTCCACGCCGTTGACTTCGCGGATGGCCATCATGGCCTTATCCGCATCGTCCCGCTCGATGACGTCGTAGCCCGAAGACCGCAGGGCGTCCTTCAGCACGTTCCGCCGCTCGCCCGTGCCGCCGACAAGCAGGGCCTGCCGCAAGCCGGTCTGGCGGAGCATCTCGTTAAAGACAACCATGACCGTTTCGTCGCCCTTGAACTTCTTCTGGGGCAGCGCGTTGGCCAGGGCCACCGCGGCGAGGTAGCGGACCTCGCGCTGGGCGTTGGTCAGGGCGGCCACCAGCGGGGAAGCCGAGGGCCCCTCAATCAGGCTCGCGGCGCCGGCGGTCTTGGATAGCGCCTCGATGGCCCGCAACGCCACGCCCGAGTCACCGTCCTTCAACGCCCTGCCCAGCACGTCCTGCATGAACCTGGCGCTGCCGGCCAGCGCGTAGAAGCTGGCGGGCGGCTGACCCGGCGACTGGGTCGGGTCGCTCACGCCGGCGGGGGTGTCAATATCCTTCTTGATCCTGGCCGCCAGCCACAGCGAGACGGCGGGCTGGAAATTCCCATCCGCCTTCAGCGCCAGCCTGGCGAACCTCATGGCGTACACGTCGCCGAAGATGGCCCGGGGCACGGCAATGGACTCCAGCCCCAGCCCCTCGCGCCAGAACCACACATTGGCGGTGGCCGCGTTGGCATCGGGCATCACCGATTCCTTCTGATAGTAGTACTTCTCCGCCAGCTCGTAGTAGAGCGAGGCCACCGGCTTGCTCACTGCATCCCTGCCGCCGCAGGCCAGCAAGGCCGCCATCGCGATCTCTCGCGTCCGGGGCAGAACGTCCTTGCGCTCGGTCAGCGCCTTCAACGCCGCAGCCGACTCAGGGTAGTGAATCTTGCCCAGCGCATCGGCAACGATCTCCTGCAGGCGAGCGTCGTTGCTGGCCAAGGCCTCGGTCAGGGGCCTGATGGCCGCTTTGCCCAGCCGCGGCAACACATTGGTGATACGCTCGGCCAGGCTGGGCGGCGTGGAGGAGTCCATCAGCTTCTGCACCAGTTGCGGCACGGCGTACTCGCCGCTCTCGACCAGCCGGCCGGCCCCGATCTCGTAGGCCCGCAGGTTCTTGGGGAGCATCGCGATGGAATTGGCGATCTGGTTGGGGTCGCTGCGCTCGGCCTTGTAGCCCGACTCGATCTTCACGCGAATCTGATCGATGATCGGCGCGGCGTCCTTGAGATTCTTCGACCCGCGTGTCAGGGTCATGTCCAGGTTCTCTTCCTTCACCGACAGCAGGTAGATGTCGCGGTCGGAAGCCCCCGATTCGAGCAGGGCCTTGCCGTTGCTGATGACCAGCTCGGCCCGGGCGACCTTGATGCCGTGAATAAAGTTGTCCCACAGATCGCTCAACTCGGGGCTGGGCGCGGAGGCAGCCGTCGGCGCCACAGCCTGCGCGGACAGCCGAGCGGGATTGGCCCCGGCCAGCATCGCCGCCACAACCGCCGCCACAAAGAACAACCTCCCGGTCCATCGCTTCTGTTGTAGTGTCACGATACGATCTCCAAGGTCGCTAACGACCACATCGGCCGTGGGTTCTGGGGATTCCAATACCCGATAAAGCATCCCGAATGCGGCAGCGTCCGGCTGATATTACACCGGTCTCTGCCCTCCGGTGCGATTATAGATTACCCCCGCAACGTGTCAACAAAATAGGGCTTACGCCGCGGAGGAGAGCTGGTCGGTTAGTCGGTTGACCCGCTGTGTCGCCCGCCATCGAGATTGCATTGGCCGGCCGGGGGAGATAAACTCTTCGGCCACTATGACCCACTTGACAGATAAGGACTTGCAGGATCAGACGCTGCTGCTGAGCCGGGGGTGCGAGGCCCTCTACACTCAGCCGGAACTGATGGCCCGTCTCAAGAGCGCCGCAGCCGCCGGCCGACAACTCCGCATCAAATACGGCATGGACCCCACCGCGCCGGACATCCACCTGGGCCACACCGTCCAGCTGCGAACGATCCGGCGGTTCCAGGACCTGGGCCACCGGGCCGTCCTGATCATCGGCGACTACACCGCCCGCGTCGGCGACCCCAGCGGGGCCAACAAGACCCGCCCCATCCTGACGCCCGAGCAGATCGAGCTCAACGCCGCCACCTACATGCAGCAGGCCGGCAAGGTGCTGGACACCTCCAGCGACAAGCTCGAAATCCGCCGCAACAGCGAGTGGCTGGGCCAGTGGACCTTCGCCGACATCCTCAACGTGGCCTCCCAGATGACCGTCGCGCGAATGATGGAACGCGACACCTTCGAGATTCGCTACAAGGCCAATGCTCCCATCGGCCTGCACGAGTTCCTCTACCCGCTGATGCAGGGCTACGACAGCATCTGCGTCCAGGCCGACGTCGAGATGGGCGGCAGCGACCAGACCTTCAATTGCCTGGTCGGCCGGCAGTTCCAGGAAAACGCCGGCCAGCCGCCGCAGATCGTCCTGATCACGCCGATCCTGGTCGGGCTCGACGGCGTGATGAAGATGAGCAAGTCCAAGGGCAACTACATCGGCATCACCGAGTGCCCGCGCGACATGTTCGGCAAGGTCATGTCCATCCCCGACGCGATGATGGACAACTACTTCACGCTGCTGACCGACCTGCCCCGCGCGCAGATCGCCGAACTGATCGACCCGGCCAGGACGCACCCGCGGCAGGCCAAGGCGACGCTGGGCAGGATGATCGTCGCCCAATACCACGGCGCCGCCGCCGGCGAGGCTGCCTCCGAGGAGTTCGACCGCATTTTCGCGGCCAAGGGCAAGCCCGACCAGATGCCCGAGATCGCCGTCGCGTCAGCCGAGATGAACATCGTCGAACTGGTCTGCCAGGCGGGCTTTGCCGCCTCCAAGGGCGAGGCGCGGCGCCTGGTCGGCCAGAACGCCGTCAGTCTCGACGACCGCAAGATCACCAGCATCGAAGAGAGCGTCAAACTCGCCGGCGGCATGGTCCTCCAGGTGGGCAAGCGCCGCTTCGGAAAAATCGTAGTGAAATGATCCATCGCATATATTTTTATCCTCCTGCCAGGCAGGAACGAAAGGAATCGCTGAAATGTCCGACATTCGCGTAACCGTTTGGAACGAGGGCCGGCACGAGAAGACCAACCCCGAAGTGGCCAAAATCTACCCCAAGGGCATTCACGGCGCGATCGCCGAGCATCTGGGCGCACAGCCGGGCGTCTCTGTCCGCACAGCCGTGCTGGACGATCCCGAGTGCGGCCTGACCGATGAAGTGCTGGCCGCCACCGACGTGCTGACCTGGTGGGGCCACATGGCCCACAAGCATGTCCCCGACGCCCTCGTCGACAAGGTTCAGCGGCGCGTGCTGGAGGGCATGGGCCTGATCTGCCTGCACAGCGCGCACTACTCCAAGATCTTCAAGCGTCTGATGGGCACCACCTGCCAGCTCATGTGGCGCGAGGCGGGCGAGCGGGAACTCCTCTGGACGGCCCGGCCGGGGCATCCCATTCTCCAGGGCCTGCCCAACCCGATCATCCTTGAACACACCGAGATGTACGGCGAGCCCTTCGACATCCCCGAGCCCGACGAGACGATCCTGATCTCCAGCTTCGCCGGCGGCGAGGTGTTCCGAAGCGGCGTGACCTACCGGCGCGGCGCGGGCAAGGTCTTCTACTTCCGCCCCGGCCACGAGACCTACCCCATCTTCCATGATGCCAACGTCCAACGCCTCTTGGCCAATGCCGTCCGCTGGGCTGCACCCACCGGATCCATGGCGATCGAATGCCCCAGGCGTGACATGGGATGGTTTGAAAAGAAGTAGCCACCGGCAGAAGGGACCAGGGACTTGGAACCAGGGACCAATGGTCTTACTAGCCGCGAGCGCAAAGCGAGCGGAAAGAAGAGGGCAAGAGGCAAAAGGGAAGAGGCAAGAGGGAAGAAGGTGGCGGGCAGATGTGTACTTCGCACTACGCACTTCGCACTTTGCACAGGCAAGAGGGAATAGGAACCGGCGGTTTCACTAGCCGCGAGCGCAAAGCGAGCGGGAACTTCCTCGGTGCCGCCTCCAAGAGTGCCTGGGGCGCGATCATCCCGTCAGCGATGCGACCCGCCGACCGTATCGCGCCAACTTCGCGGGGGAAATCTCCACGCCCAGGCCCCGGCCTTCCAGCGGCTTGAGCCTGCCTCCGTAACCGAACCGCAGCGACCTCCCCGCCAGGTCGTCGCCCATCAGGAACCGCCCATAGTTGCCCTCGACGAATCGCGGCGGCGGCGACAGTTGCAGCAGCCGCCTCTGGGCCGCCGAGAGGATGCTGCTCTCGCCGACCATGCAGCCGAGGACGAACGGCACGCCGTTATCGGCAGCCAGTCTGGCCAGCGCCAGGCTGCGCCGCAGCCCGCCGTTCTTGGACAGGCGGATGTTCCACCAGACCTTCGCCCCCGCCGTCAGCAGATCGCGTGCGTCGGCCTCGCTCAGCAGCGACTCATCGGCCATCAGCGGCAACGGGCAACGCCGGGCCAACTCCGCCAGCCCCTTCGCGCCGCAATAGACCGGCTGCTCCACCACGCAGACGCCCAGTTGCCCCAGCCGCTCCGCCTTGGCCGGCGTGTCGGCTGCGGTCCACCCGCCGTTGATGTCCACCCGCAGGCTGCACCGCCCCGCCGCCAACGCCCTGCCCAGTTGCCCCGCCACTGCCGCCAGATTGGCCTGATCCACCTCCGGCGAGAAACCGAGCTTGAGCTTGAAGTCCCGCAGGCCGAACCATCGCATCAGCCGCAGCTTGCGGGCCGTCTTGCGCGGATCGGACGAGCCGAGCACGCCGGTGGCCCGCGCGACGATACGCGCCGACAGGCCGCCCCCGCCCAGCCTGGCCCAGCCGCCGTGATCGAGCATCGCGTCGGCCAAGGCCAACTCCATCGCGCACGCAGCCGCGTTGATGCATCGCTGCCCGGGCGCGGCGATCGACAAGACGGGAAATTCTCCGCCTGAAAGGTCCGCCACCGCCACCGCCGGCCAGAACAGCGACTCCAGGTCCGCCGCCACCGTATCGAGTGTCTCGCCCGTGACGTAGCTTCGCGGCAGCGTCTCGCCCCAGCCGCATCGGCCGTCGGAAAGCTCCACGCGCGTCACGATCGCCTCGGCCAGGTCGCGCCGGGCCGCGGCATGCTCAAAGCCCCGCATCGGGATCGCCGTGCGAAAGATGTCCAGTTTGACCGCTCGTAAGCCCACGTGTGTCGTCCTCAGGGCCACGAGTTTACGCCGCCGCCCGCGCGGGTGTCAAAGGTCAGAACTTTTTGGAGGCCTCGCCGCGGATGATTTGCACTCCGCGGGCAAATCCGCTTGACCGCTCCGCCGACGATCGTTACTATTCCCCCACCTGCCATATGGCAGGAAAGCTTCAGGATTGCCGCTTCGTGCGGACTAGGCCCTGCAAGCAGACTTTGAGTTGTCGATGGCAATGCCCCCATCGTCTAGTGGCCTAGGATATCAGGTTCTCATCCTGGAGACAGGGGTTCGACTCCCCTTGGGGGTATTAGCTAGCGGCCCGGTGCCAACGCACTGGGCCGCACTTTTTTGCACCACGCCGCACAAATCGTTTTCAGGCTGATACTTCCCGCCATCATGCGATTTAGTACCACTCGCCGGAGCGGTTGGAGGCATTGCCGCCGTCCTCGGCGACGACGAACCGGACCTGGGGGACTTGCGACCAGAACTTCGTGATGCACCAGCAGTCGGGACAGACAGTCGGGACGGGACTTGCCCATTGCCATCGGTAAGGCGAAACCTATAATGGCAACGATTGTCTTTGTTGACGGCGACTAACGCCCAAGGGACTCGATGCTGCGATTCGATGTTTACACCGATGGAGCACCCGCCACCGAGGTGGACTTGTCCGGGGCCTATCTCTTCGGCCAGGACGGCATTCCGATGCGCGCCGACCTGACCTTCGACGAGGGGCAGATCCTGTGCATCAAGCGGGTTGCCGGCGCCAGCGGGCTGTCGCTGCTATGGCAGGCCGGCGAGGCGGGGCGAATCCTCCTGCCCACCTGCCGCCTGAGCGAACGGGACAAGCCCTACAACCTCAACGTCGAGATGGCCCGTGCCCAGATGATGCGTATCGCCCAGAAACGCGAGGACTGGGGGCTGTTCGACTACCCCGACGCCGAGGCGATCAACGCCGAGTTCGACGTCGTCCGCGGCAAGTTCATCGAGGCCCTGAAGGCCTCCGACGACGGCGCCACCGCGGCGGAACTGGCCGACGAGGCACTGGCCGAGGGAATCATCCTGGGCGAAAGGATCGCCCTGTTCCACGCCGACATCTTCATCGCCCGCAAGAAGGCCGCCGGACCGTCGGCCCTGCGGACCACCTTCGGCTGCGGCGCCGACCTGGCCACCGGCAACGACGCCACGCTCGAACGCTTCCGCGAAACCTTCGACTTCATGGTCATCCCCATGCCGTGGAAGCACATCGAGCCCAAGGAACGCCAGTACGATTATGCCCGCATCGACGGCTGGATCACCTGGGCCGCCCGCAACAAGAAGATGGTCCACGCCGGCCCGCTGCTGAGTTTCGAGTCCGGCGACCTGCCCGACTGGCTCTACCTGTGGGAGAACGACTACGACGCCCTGCGCGACATGGCCTACGAGCACATCCAGCGCACGGTCAAACGCTACGAGCGCGGCGTGCATGTGTGGCGGGTCGTCTGCGGACTTCACGCCTACAACAACTTCAATCTCAGCTTCGAGCAGCTCATGGAACTGACCCGAATGAGCTGCCAGACGGTCAAGAAACTCGTGCCCCGCAGCCAGGTACTCATCGACCTGGTCATGCCCTGGAGCGAGTACTACGCGCGGAACCCCAAGTCCATTCCGCCCCTGCTCTATGCCGACATGGCCGTGCAGAGCGGGGTGAAGTTCGATGCCTTCGGCGTCCAGATCTGCATGGGCGCGCCGGTGGACGGCTATTACCTGCGCGACCTGCTCCAGATTAGCGCGATGCTGGACGAGTTCGTGGGCTTCGGCAAGCCGCTGCACATCACCGCCTGCCAGGTGCCCTCCGACGTCGCGGTCGATCCGCAGGATGCCTGGTCAGGCCAGGCCGCGCCCAGCCGCGGCGGATGCTGGCATGTGCCCTGGTCACCGCGACTCCAGGCGGAGTGGCTCCAGGCCTTCTACCGCATCAGCATGTCCAAACCGTTCGTGGAGTCGGTCTGCTGGCGGGATCTGTCCGACGCCGGCGGACATTTTCTGCCCAACAGCGGACTGTGCGGCAAGGAACTCGAGCCCAAGCTGGCCTACCGCGAACTGCGCAATCTCAAGTCGTACCTGGCGGCCAGCAAGGTCAGCGTTATCGACCAGCAGCGCCGGCCCAATAACACCTGAAAGACCGTAACCGGCAGCGTGTCTCGGGGCAGAATATGATCCTTGGGCATTACGATTTCGGCTGGCGAGGGGCCAATGTTCCAGCCCTGGCCTTGCTGGTGTGTATCGCGGCTGCGGGCCTGGCATCGAAGGCGATGAGTCGGTCGGCAACCTTCGGAATGGCCGTGCCGGTGGACTCCGCCCGCGTCGGCCAGGCCTGCCAGAAGATCAACCCCAACACTGCCAGCCTCGCCTCGCTGCGCCGCCTCAGCGGCATCGGGCCGGTCAGGGCGCAGGCCATCGTGGACTACGCCGCCGCCCACCCGGGCAAGGCCTTCGCACGGGCCGAGGACCTGGACGCCGTCAACGGCCTGGGGCCCGCAGCCGTCGAGCGACTCAAGCCCTATCTGGTCTTCGATGGCGGCGGGAATTGATGACCCCGCTGCCAATCCGGGCCCTGTCGAAGATGATGATTTTCGCGGTGTGATAGGTTTGCTGTTGCCTCCCCGCTTCTTACGGACATAATACCGCCATGGCCAAGCAGTCCCAACCGCAACCGCCGACCGAGCGAGGCAGTCCCTACGCTCGCCTGACGTTGCGGCCGCTGTATTGCCTGGCCTTCATCGCGCCGCTCATGATCTTCTTCCAGATCGGGGCGATGTTCTATCGCACCAGCCTGCTGGCGCCCGAGGATCTGGGCAGGCTGCTGGGTTACTTCGGCGCCACCGCCGCCTACCTGCCGCCGCTGTTCATCGTGGCGGTGTTGTTCATCCAGCACCTGGCCCACGGGGACAACTGGCAGGTCCGCCCCGGCGTGCTGGCCGGCATGGCCGGAGAGTCGGTGGCGTGGATGGTTCCCCTGGTCGCCATGAACCTGATGACCGGGAGACTGCTGTCCCAGGCCGCCACGCATGGATCGCTTCAGCATGTTTACCAGCAGATTCTGGTGGCCGTCGGGGCCGGCATTTACGAGGAGTTTATCTTCCGCCTGGTCTTCATCTCCGTTGTCATGCTGGTGATGGTGGACCTGCTGGGCCTGAAGAAAGAGGCCGTGGCCATCGGCGCCATCCTGGTGGGCGCTGGCCTGTTCAGTCTGTATCACTTCTCGGGCCGGCAGCTTACTTCCGGCGAGTCATTTCCCTGGGCGGAGTTTGTCTTTCGCACGCTGGCGGGTGTTTACCTCGGCGGGCTGTACCTCTTCCGCGGATTCGCCATCTCCGTCGGCACGCACACCTTCTTCAACCTCATGGTGATCTGGATGCACGCCAGGGGCCTGGGATGAAGCCCAGGGTCAACTCGCCCCATCGGCATAGGTAAGCCCTCGCGGGCTGTCCCTGCCCGTGACGTGCAACATATCTCACGCGACAGGGTATCCCAGGCCCAAGCCAAGAAAGTGTGCTTTTTCGGCGCAAGTGTAACGCATAAAATCGGGCCAGATTCTGGCGCAAAAAGAAACCCCCGTAAGTCTCTCTCTTACAGGGGGTTCTGAAACTGGGGAACAAGGATTTGAACCTTGACTAACTGATCCAGAGTCAGTTGTGCTACCGTTACACTATTCCCCAGTGTCACTTGCTTTCCGCCCAGCGGGGCGGCGCACAACTGATCTGCCGGAAAGTTTAGCCGTTGCGGCGGCGAAGTCAAGATGCAATACCGGATTGGAAACAAAGGGCGTGTCCATTGGCGGCGAGCGGCTGGAGCGAAACTTCTGGTCAAATCGCCGGCCGGTGGGCATAATTAATTCGAGCGCGAGGGTGGCGGAATTGGCAGACGCGCCAGGTTTAGGTCCTGGTCCCGAAAGGGATGTGGGTTCGAGTCCCTCCCCTCGCATGAAGCGGCTGCTCCGGGCCGACACCGCCCGAGGTAAACAAGAGTCCCACCGGCCCCGCATGGCGGCGCTGATGGGACTCCTGGTTAACGATCCTGTGGCAAGAGAGTTACTATTTCTTCGGCGGGCAAGTGCATTTGTCCGCGGGTTTCTTGCAGCCGCTGCAAACCTGGTTCTTAATCTCTTTTCCACACACCTTGCACGGATCGCATCCGCAACTTTGGCACATGGGAATCTCCTTTCCGGGCATCGCCCTGAAAGTCAACTGTTGGATTGTAGGCGGGCATCAGGCCCATTGGCGGGAATCGGCGCAAAAAAATCGCAAGGATGCCGCAGCCGGCAGGCCGAGGCGACTATCCGATCAGATATGACAGGGCGCTATTGGGCGTCCACCACCGCGTCATCGTTGCGGGCGACGACCTTGGCCCCGGGCGGCAGGACCAGAAAATCCTCGTCCCACTGGCCGTAGAAGAGCCTGCGCAGGAGCGACCAGTCGCCTTTGCGGACCTCAAACTCCCACTGTCGCTCCCGGGCGGCAGCACGCGAGGACTCGATCATGGCCGCCTCGTCGCAGGCCCCCATCTCAAGGTAGAGCATCCTGCTGTAATTCCGCTTCCAGTCCCCCATTGTCTCGCGGATGAAGTCGGCATTGTCCTTGCCGTACTTGGCCACCATTTCCTCGTAGCTCTCGGCCAGCCCGAGCTTGCCCATCACGCCTTCCTTGCCGTAGGCCGGGTGCGAGTACTGGCCCTGCTCGAAGTTGTTTCGCTCCGCCCAGCCGGTGGTCATGTAGTAGGTGCCCGGATGCTCCTCGAAGTAACGCATGTAGGCCCTGCGCGAGCCGAAGAAAAACGCGATGCAGTCGTGGGCGCGCGGCAGCACCAGCGGAAGATCCCGCGCGGTGACGCCCACCAGCCCGTCGTTGCATCGCCCGTAGCCCAGCAGGATGGCCTCGTAACCGCAGTCGGTTTCCACCGCGTCGATGGCCGACTGTATCTTCGCGTTCATGTCCGCCCGCTCCAGGTCGTGCAGGCCCTTGCGGAGAAACTGCACGTCGACGTGATGGGGGCCGGTGGCGGCCAGGTAGCACGCCTCGCGATAGACGATCTCGCAGCCGATAAACTTGAACTTGCGTGTTTGGTTGTCTGACATCTGAAACCTGCACTTCCAGCCTATACCGGCCCGGTCATTCCTTACAGAAAGGCTCTAACAAAACGCCTTCGCAATTTGCACGGGCGGGACGCCCGTGAGACTCATGGGCAAGATGCCCATGCTACGTTTTGTTAGAGTCCCTGAAAGGCTCGTAACGCTGGGCGATGGGCATTCGCCTGCCGGCGCCGAAGGCCCGCGGAGAAACCTTCAGCACGGGCGGGGCCTGCTTGCGTTTGAACTCCGCCGCATCGACCATCGCCACCACGCGGTTGACCACGGCAGCGTCAAAGCCCGCGGCGATGATCTGCCCCGCCGTCCGGTCTTCCTCGACGTACTGGGCGAGGATGCGGTCCAGCAGGTCGTAGGGCGGCAGCTTGTCCTGGTCGAACTGGTTGGGCTTGAGCTCGGCGCTGGGCGCCTTGTCGATCACGCCGCGCGGAATCCGCTCAAAGCCGGCCTCGGCGTTGAGCTGGTGCGACAGCTTGTAGACGGAGGTCTTGAGCACGTCGCCGATGGGCGCCAGCGCCCCGGCCATGTCGCCGTAGAGCGTGCAGTAGCCGGTGGACAGCTCCGACTTGTTGCCCGTGGCCAGGGCCAGGTGCCCGTACTTGTTGCTGTAGGCCATCACCAGGTTGCCGCGGATTCGGGCCTGGATGTTCTCCTCCACGCCTTCGAGGCTGCCCACCCGCATCGTCTGCTGGAGCACCTGCCCGTAGGCCACGTGCATCGGCTCAATGGGCAGGATGTCCAGGGCGATGCCCAGGTTGGCCGCGAGGGCCTTGGCGTCCGAGAGGCTGTGCTCGCTGCTGTAGCGGCTGGGCATGGCCAGGGCGGTGACGTTCTCCTTGCCCAGTGCGTCGGCCGCCAGGGCCGCCACGACGGCAGAGTCGATCCCGCCCGACAGGCCCAGCACCGCGCTGCGGAAGCCGCACTTATGAACGTAGTCGGCCAGGCCCAGCTTGAGGGCGGCCGAGAGCCGCTCGACATCGCTGCCCAGCGTCTCGCATCGGTCCGCGCCGGGGGAGTCGATATCCACCACCAGCAGGTCCTCGCGGAAGCTTGCCGCCCGCCCCAGCACCCTGCCGTCGGGCCCGACGACGCAACTGGAGCCGTCGAAGATCAGCTCGTCATTGCCGCCGACCTGGTTGACGTAGACGATGGGCGCGCCGCAGCGGCCGGCCTGGCGGGCGAAGAGCGATTCACGCAGTTGGGCCTTGCCCACCTGGAAAGGACTGGCGGCCATGTTGATGATGACGTTGGCGCCCCCGACGGTCAGGGCCTCGATGGGGTCGCTGCCGTAGATATCCCTGCCCAGGGCCACCGCGTCCCACAAGTCCTCGCAGATGCTCAGCCCCAGCCGTCGGCCCAGCAGTTCGATGCTCTGGCTCGCGCCGCCGGGCTGAAAGTAGCGGGTCTCGTCGAAGACGTCGTAGGTGGGCAGCAGGCTCTTGACATGCACGTGGCGGATCTGCCCGTCGGCCAGCAGGGCCGCGGCGTTCTGGAGCGGCCGCCCCCGGCCCCCGGGTGTCGGGCGAACGTAGCCCACCAGCGCGGCGATCCGCGTGCACTTCCTGGCCAGGGCCTCCACGGCCGCCACGTTGTCAGCGACGAAACCTTCCTTGCGCAGCAGGTCCCGCGGCGGATAACCCATCACCGACAGTTCGGAAAAGACGACCAGGTCGGCCCGCTCGGCCGCGGCGCGGTCGATGAACTCGGCGATCTTTCGGCCGTTGCCGTTCAGGTCGCCCACGGTCGGGTCCAGTTGTGCCAGGGCAATTCTCATATCTGCCTTCCACGGTCACGGCGGCTCGGCTCGCCGCCAAAAACATTTCGTCTTCCGCCTATTATGCCCTAAAATAGTGTAAAGAGCCATCTTACTGATGGCCCGATCCGGAGACGCCATGGAAAGCATCAACGCCATTGCGAAGGTTCGGTTCAATTCAGCCAAGCCGCAGATTGTGGGGCTTTACAAGGGGGAGGGGTTCGTAACGGAACTTCTTTGCATGGAGCCGGGGCAGGCGACGGACGGCCCGGCCGGCGAGCGGACCTACTACGTCATCACGGGCACGGCCACGCTCAGCCAGGGGGATTCAACGGTCACCGTGGCCGCCGGGCATGTGGCATCCGCACCGGCCGGCCAGGAGGGCCACCGCCTGACCAACTCCTCCCAGCAGCGACTGGTTTGTCTGGTGACGCGCCGGCCATCTTGACGATAAGAAGTTACGACAGGACCAGGGGCGGGCCTCACTCGCAGCCGCCTCGACCCTGGGTAACGACTGGGACCAGGAGCTACTTCAACCATGCCAATCGCCATCCGCAGCTCGTCGGCTGCCATCGACAACTTCGAGCAGGCCTTCGACCTCATCAGCCAGGCCGGCGCCGACGGGGTGGAAGCCTCCTATGACAACGCCCGATCGCTGGAGGCGTGGGCCGAGCACGCCGCGGAACTGCAAGCCCTGGCGGCCAAGCACCACCTGGCCCTGCCCAGCCTGAACCTGGCCTTCCTGCGCGACACGCCCTCGCTGATCCGCATGGACGAGGCGTCCATCCGCGCCCGCCAGGCCGTCCGGGACGCGCTGACTGTCGCCTCGGCCGCCGGCGCCGGGGTGGTGCTGCTGCCGTTTTCCGGGAAGAACAGCATCGAGAGCGAAACGGAGTTGGACACCGCCGCCGACCTGCTGAGCGAGCTGGTCGAGGGGGCCGAGGAAGTCGGCGTGGTGCTGGGCATCGAAACCACGCTCAACTTCAGCCAGCAGCGATATCTCATGGACCGCCTGGGCGACCCGCCCTGCGCCAAGATCTACTACGACACCGCCGACATGCAGGCCCGCAAGCTCGACGCCGCCACCGGCATCCGCGACCTGGGACTCTCCCGCATCGCGCAGGTGCATCTCAAGGACGTCAAACTCGCCGAGGCCAAGGCCCCCGACTACCACGTGGCGTTGGGCGAGGGCAACGTGGATTTCCGCGCCGTGGCCAGCGCCCTGGCAGCCATCCACTACGAAGGGTGGGTGGTCCTGGAGACCCCGCCCGGCGACGACCCGCTGGCTGAAGCCAGGCGAAACATGAAGTTCGCCCGTGAGCTGTTCGGGCCGGCAAACCACTGAAGAAGCGGAATACCGGATTACCGCGAGACCGGAATACCGAATGCCAAGTGCTATGGTCACACAACATGCCGCGACCGCGCCACCTACCTTATCGTACATCGCCACGATCATGGCTTTCGTCCTTCCAAACAGGCGGCGAAGGGAAATGGTTTCATGGAATTGCAGATCGTGAGGCATGAAGATTTACGATTGACCCGCACCGACCGAGGCGTCACTATTCAGCTATGGCCGACACGAAAAAAGAGCGTGGCCTGAGATGGTCGCCACTATGTTGGCTCTTCATCGCTATCGGCGGGCTATGTTTATTGGATGTGGCACTGCCGAGCTTGCCACCCCCGCGAAACTTGACCGCTAGCAGAATGGGCGGGATTGCAATGGCGATTTCCGCCTACGCGCGTTCACAGGAGCGTCTCCCGCTCGATCTCACTGGAGTGTGCCAATACCGCGATGAATCAGTCGATGGTTGGAAACGGCCTATCCACTATGAAGCCAGCCCCGATGGAACGGTTGCGCTGACCAGTTATGGCAAGGATGCCAAGCCAGGGGGAACCGGGGAAGACGCCGATATTGTCGCGGTATTTCTGACGCGTGGGCCAGACGGCAACTGGTTACCAGAGCCACAGTGGCTTACTGCACCGCTGGACATGCTCACATCATCCCAGCCCGCCAGCAAATAGGCCCACTAACGAGTGTGGCAAGACATGCCCGCGTTCTGAACAGCTGGTGCTACCCGATCTTGATCGCCTCGACGGGGCAACTGGCGGCGGCTTCCTTGGCCAATGCTTCCTGGTCGGAGGCTATAACGTCGCCGATCACCACGGCGATGTTCTCGTCGTCCATCTTGAACACCTCGGGGCAAATCTCGGGACACAGCCCGCAGCCGATGCACGTCTCGCGATCCACGATGGCTTTCATCCGCACGTCTCCTTTTCCCCGAAAAACGGTTTTCACAATGGTAGGCACAGCCGCGTTGGATGCAACGGGGAATGTTTGCGGGCCGCCGGGAAAAATCACTTGCCCGTCAGGGCGGTGCGGCATTCGTCGAGCAGTTGGCGGACCTTGAAGGGCTTCATCACGACAGCATCGAGGCCTTCCTTGTGAGCGCGGACAATGGAATGGCCCGGGTCATAGCCGAAGGCGGTGATGAGTATCACCTTGCAGTCGCCGCGGGCGGCCTTGGCGGCGGCGAACACCTCGTAGCCGCTGGCGCCGGGCATCTTGATATCGGAGATGACCAGGTCAAAATCGCCGGACGCGAGCATTTGGCAGGCCTGGACGCCGTCGGCGACGGCTTCCACGCGGCAGCCCTGCTGGACCAGCACGTCGCGGATGGTCTCGCGGATAAGGGCCTCGTCGTCGGCCACCAGAACCTTTTTGCCGGCCAGGATCGGGTCCTGGCTCTTGGGCGGCGCTCCGACGACGGGGCTTCCCGCCGCCAACTGGTGCAGGCACGCGCGGGCCTGGGTAGCCGCGTCGATCAGCGAGCCCAGGCGAATGCGAAGGTCATCCATCCCGATGTAGTCTTCCATCAGGCTGGTGGCGTCGGTGAGGATGTCGTTCAGCGGGCCGGTCATCTCGGCCGAGATCGAATCGGTGAACTGGCTGTGGGCGGTGTAGCGCTCGTAGACCAGCAGGTTGAGCATGTGCAGCGCGACGGCGAGGTAGTTGGCGAAGATTTCGGCGAACTGGCGGTCCTCTTCCCCGAAGGCCCCGCCCTTGTCGCTTTCGACGTTCAGCACGCCGATGACCTTGTCGTGCAGGCGGAGGGGCACGGTCAGGCTGCTGCGGGCGTTGATCAGGCCCTGGAGGTAGTGCGGGTCCTTCTGCACGTCGCCGCAGACGTAGCTGCGCCCGGTAGCCGCCACGTGCCCGATGATCCCGTTGCCGTCGACGCGGGCGAAGAGCTGGTACTTCTTGGCCTCCTCGGGCAGGCCCTGCGAAATCAGCAGTTCCAGACTGTTGGTGCGGGCGTCCAGCAGGTGCACGGCGAAATGCTTGTAGTCCAGCACCTCGCGGCTGCAGCGAAGGATGCGATCCTCCAGCACGCGGAGGCGGGCGGTGGCGTCGCGGCGGGAAGTGTCGTCGTCGAGGCGGACCAGTTCCCTGCCGGCCCGGTCGATGGCGTTGAGCTTGAGCTGCTGGCGGCGCTGGCTGGTGGCGTTGACGACCACGGCGGCGACCTGGCGCAACTGGCCGTGACGGTCGCGGACGGGCGAACAGATGACCTCGTAATAGCTGCCGCCCGGCGGCATCAGCGAGAACCGCTTGCCCATCGCGCCCGAACCGGGCTGGGCGGCGAATTCCTCGTAGGCCTTGCTGCAGAGCGAACCGAGTTGCTCCAGCACCTCGGGGGGGAATTCCCTCAGCCGGCGGTTGGCCCAGGCCAACTCCCCGCCCGGCGCGGTGATGCACACGCCGTCGCCAATGGTGTCCAGCACGGCTGAGGCTTGATGCGTGACCGCGCCGCGTTCCAGGGGAAGGAAGTCGCCCGTCTCGGCCAGCACCGCGTCGAACCGCACCTGGCGCATGGCGGCCAGCGCCTCGTCCAGATCGTTGACGACCTGCACCTCGAAGTACTCATGGAAAAGGCCCACGATCCCTTGTGCTTCCAGGGCGGGGCCTCGTAGGACCAGCAGTTTGCGGAGTCCTGTCTGCTCTGTCATGTTCACAAATCCGGCACGCTACAACCAGTTGCACTCGTGCCATGATTTGCACAGTGTATCACGCACAAGGGTTGTCTGTCAACCTTTACTCGGCTTGAGTGTTAGGCCGACCAAGGACTGTGGATTTTGCCGGGCGGCGATGATAAACTTCCCCACTCATCGGGCGAGCCGATGAAGGCACCGCGAAATTGGAAGGATTGAACATGGAAGACATTTACGGCAGCTTGATCAGTTCCCTGGCGATGTCCAACGACAAGCGTATCGTCCTGCTGGTGATGGACGGGCTGGGCGATTGCGACAACGGCGGCAAGGGCACAGCCTTGCAGCAGGCCCGCACGCCGAACTTCGACGAACTGGCCTCTCGCAGCGCCCTGGGCCTGCACGTGCCGGTGGCCACGGCCGTCACGCCCGGCAGCGGCCCGGGCCACCTGGGCCTGTTCGGCTACGACCCGTTGATCTACCAGGTCGGGCGCGGGGTGCTCAGCGCCCTGGGCGTGGAGTTCCCGCTGGAAGACCGCGACGTGGCGTCGCGCCTCAACTTCTGCACCGTCGACGCCGCGGGCAACGTCACTGACCGCCGCGCCGGGCGTATCAGCGACGACGAGAACCGCCGCGTGCTGGCCAAGCTCAAGGGCGCCTTGAAGCTGCCGGCGGGCGTGGAAGTGTTCCTGGAGACCGAGGCCGAGCACCGGGCCGTGATGGTCCTGCGCGGCGAGGGCCTCGACGACAACATCGGCGACACCGACCCGCAGATCACCGGCGTGCCGGCGCTGTCGCCCACGCGCGCCCCGCACAACACCAGCCGCACGGCCAAGATCGTCGAGGACCTCATTGCCCAGGTCCGCAAGATCCTCGCCGACGAACCCAAGGCCAACATGATCCTGGGGCGCGGGTTCGCCAAGCACCCCACCTGGCCGAAGTTCGCCCAGCGATACAAGCTCAACCCCGCCGCGGTGGCCGGTTACCCGATGTACCGCGGCGTGGCCAGGCTCATCGGCATCCCGGTGGTCAGTCAGCCCACGACGGCCGCCGACGTGGCCGCCGAGGCCGCCAAGGCCATGCAAGAACACACCTTTGTCTTCGCCCACTTCAAGTACACCGACAAGACCGGCGAGGACGGCGACCTGGCCGGCAAGATCAAACGCATCGAAGAGATGGATGCCGCCTTGCCGATACTTCTTAAGGCCAAACCTGACGTGCTGCTGGTCACGGGCGACCATTCCACCCCGCCCAGCATGAAGGGCCACAGTTGGCATAGCGTGCCGGTGCTGATGAACGCCCCGCACCTCCGCGGCGGCGATGGGCGGCACTTCGACGAAGTGACCTGCCGCTCCGGGCAGATCGGGACCCTCCCGGCCAGGGAACTGATGGCCCTGGCGATGGCCCACGCCGGCAAGCTGGAAAAGTTCGGCGCCTAGTTTCTTCGACGCCGAAAATGGGGCGCCAGAGGCGCCGAAAGCGGCTTTTTGCGTTGACAGTTTCGGGCATGGAAACTAACATGCTCCTTATCGGACCGTGTTGAAAGTTCCCAAGTACAGCGGCCCAAGATAGATGAGGTGGAAGTCATGGTGAAGTCACTGATTATCGCGGCGCTGGCCGTGGCGGGCGCTCTGGCCGGCTGCACAGAGGTAGAAACGTGCCAGCAGAGGAACCAGCGCCTCTCCCGTGTTGTGAACATCGAGTCCCGCCAGATGGTTCAGGATCTCGACGCGATCCTACTGCTGGATCGCGAATCGAACTTGGCTCAATGGTACACCCGCGGCGGCTACTGAGAGCATTTTGAGGCAAGAGACTCAAGGGCCTCCGGCGGATTGCTGGGGGCCCTTTCACTTGACGGGAAGGAACGGACATGACCGATCACAAAGAGCAACTGGCCGTGTTTCCCGGCACTTTCGACCCCATTACCAACGGTCACCTCGACGTCATCCGCCGCGGCTCGCGGCTGTTTGACCGCCTCCTGGTAGCCGTGGGTGACAACCCCGAGAAGACCTGCTTCCTGCCCGCACCTGAGCGGCTGGACATTATCCGCCACCTGGTGGCCGACCTGCCCAATGTCCACGTGGAGTCCTTCCGCGGCCTGACGGTGGACTTTGCCCGCAAGGTCGGCGCCGCGGCCATTCTGCGCGGCATCCGCAACACCACCGACCTGCACTTTGAGTTCCAGGTGGCCCTGACCAACCGAGTGGTGGCCGGCGTGGAAACCGTCTTTATCATGACCAGCCCCGAATTGGCCTTTACCTCCTCGACACTGATCCGGCAGATCGCGCAGATGGGCGGAGATGTCTCTGCCCTCGTGCCGGCTGAGGTGCTGCCGCACATCAAGGCCCACTTCAAGACCCCCGCGCGCGACACGGGCTTGCAGGAATCGCCCTGAAAACCAGTGCGAAGTGCGGAGTGCGAAGTGCGGAGGAGAAATCCAGGAGTTCGCCCAAAGGGCAAGCGCCGCGCGCCTTACGGATGCCGATGACTGGGCGCGGCGTTGCGATCCGCCTGGCGATACAGGCCGTGGCGTTCGATGTACTGACGCACCGGCTCGGGCACGAGATAACGGATGGACTTGCCCTCCCCCACCCGCTGGCGGATGGTGGTGGAGGAAATGTCGATCAGGGGCGTGCGAACCGTCGACTGTCGCAGGCCGCTGACGACCGCCTCACCCAGTTCCTTCTCCACGCCCGCGAAGATTTCCTCCAGGCGATCCTGCCAGGGCGGGCGAAGGGCCACCGTGATCCTGGCCAGGCGGACCACCTCCGACGCGCGGCGCCAGCGGGGCAGACCCTCCAGCATGTCCGCGCCGATCACCCAGTGCAGGCCGATCTGGTCGACGTACCGCTTCCGCAGGACCGTCAGCGTGTCCAGCGTGTAGCTGGGGCCTTGTCGCGTCAGCTCGATATCGCAGATGTCAAAAAGGCTCTCGCCCTCGATGGCCAGCCTGAGCATGGCCAGCCGATGTTCAGCCGAGGCCCGCGCGGGGGCCTTGTGCGGCGGCGAGGCGGCGGGGATCAGCAACACCTTCTCGAAGTTGCACTGCTCGGCGATGGAGCGCGCGATGATCAGATGCCCGTGATGAACCGGGTCAAAGGTTCCGCCCAGCAGACATACGTCCTTGCCCATGATCGCTCGTCTCCGCGTGTTGGCCGCCGGGTGCGCCTGGCCGGCAGGAGCCAACGCATAAGGCATAATCCAGCGGCGGCCTGAACGCAAGGTTTCGATTCCGGCCGATTCCGCCAATTAAGGTGCGCAACCCTCCGTGGCTCGCCGTCGGCCCGGTTTGTCTGGAGGCGGCTTGACGATGAGGGCATCCGATCCTAGACTTCAACAGGCACTACGAGCACTCAATGGCGCCGACTGGAGAATCCAGTGGGGCAACGGCTTTGTGGAGCTTGGCAAATAGATGTGACAGTTCCTGCCCGACCCGGGGACGAACCTCCCGGGGCCTGCCGGGCGTCTACAGCCTTATCTCTTTGCTTAATAGCAAGTTACAGTCTAGCTACAAGTCTGCACTCCTCCCGCGGCACTGCGTCAATCCGCCGGGAAGAGGCAATGAGGTATCCTGAAGTTCCAATTTGGCCGATTGAATGAGTAGTAAGACGGCATCCAAGCGTGAGATACGTCGCAAGACAGCCGGCGCTGCACGGGAAAATCCTCCGGGCCGTGCAGCCGGCCTGTGCGTATTACCGATGCGGCTTCGTACAGAAATAAGACGCCGGGCCGGGATGGCCCAGCCAAAGGAGAGTAGAGTGAATATCGTAGTGAAAGCCCCCCACATGACCGTGACAGACGCCATCAGAACCCACATGGAGGCCAAGGTGGCCAAGCTGCCGAAATTCTACGACAACGTGCAGAACATCGAGGTCGTGCTGGACATGGAGGCCGAGCAGTCCACCGTCGAAATCATCGTGACCGCCCGGCACAGGAACACGTTCGTGGCCACCCACCGCGACGCCGACATGTACGCCTGCATGGACCAGTGCCTCCACAAGATCACCGAGCAATTGCGGCGTCACAAGGACAAGGTCCGCGATCGCCAGGGCCCCTCCCACGGCGAGCCGCTGGAATAGCCTTTCACAGAAACATAACGCGCCTCTAGCACTGGGCCGGACTTGGCTGTACACTCTGGGCGATCTGCATGCCGTGATTTAAGCCACCGCCGCGGCCGGGTGTTCGCCGCTGAAGGGCCGCCCCTCGGGGACCCAGGCGGCAGGAAGGAACTCTTTTTGCATGAGCAGGAGTAAGGAATGAAGCTATCAGACATCATGGTGACCGACGCAATTATCCCCGAACTGAAGGCCCAGACGCGCGACGAGGCCATCAGCGAACTGATCGAAGCCCTGGCCGCCTCCGGCGCCATCGCCAGGAAGAGCATTCCCGAAGTCACCAAGGCCGTCCTGGCGCGCGAGGCGCAGGCCACCACCGGGATCGGCAAGGGTGTCGCCCTGCCCCACGCCAAGCTCAAGGGAATCAAGAAACCCGTCGGCACGATCGGGCGATCCAGTGAAGGCCTGGATTTTTCCGCCCTGGATTCCAAGCCCGTATATTCCGTGATTCTTCTCCTGTCGAGTCCCGATAATCCCGACGAGCACTTGCAGGCCATGGAAGCGATTTTCAAGCACGTGCAGCGTGACATGTTCCGCAAGTTCCTGCGTCAAAGTGAAACCCGGGAATCCATCGTTGAACTGATTCAGGAGGCCGATGATCTGGGCTAGCCGGCCGGCGCCGTCAGCCGCGTGTCAGCGACTCCTGGGAAATCAGCATCGGGATAGTAACTTTGGCCACCGTCGAACAGGATGTAACGATCATCAACCGATACGGACTGCACGCCAGGCCGGCGATGCAACTGGTCGAGTTGGCGAACCGATATAGCAGCAAGATCGAAGTTTCAAACAGGGCACTGACCGTCGACGCCAAAAGCATCATGTCGGTCATGCGCCTGGCGGCCACGCAGGGAACCGTTCTCAAGATCGTCGCGGAAGGCAACGATGCCGACAAGGCCATCGAGGCCCTCAAGCAACTGGTCGAGTCGGGTTTCGGCGAATTGGACAGCACGGGCGTCTAGAGACCGACCGTAGCGGCCGCGGTAGAGATTAGCTTATTTGCCAAGGGCCCCTTTCCCGACAGGGTCGCGCAGCCACATGGGACGGCGCAAAGCTCTGCACAGGGGAAGAGAGGCTTGCGGCACGGATAACAGAATTGCGTCTATGAAGACCAAGAAGGGCATCGGTGTTTCGGCGGGGGTCGCGATCGCCACCGCCGTCGTGCTGGACGCGGAGGAATTTGACATTCCCGAGCGTCACGTGCCCGTCGATCACGCCCAGGCGGAGTTGTCTCGGCTCAAGAAGGCCACTGCCCTTTCAAAGAAAGAGATTCTCGACCTCCGCAAGCACACCGCCGACCAGTTGGGCAAGGAAACCGCCAGCATCTTCGACTTCCACCTGGGGTTGCTGGACGACAAGGTGCTCCAGAAGAAGTTCTCCGACACGATCCTGGGCGGCCACGTCACGGCCGAGTATGCCGTCGCCACGGTGCTTCGGGGCTACGCCAAGGAATTCCTGGCCATGCCCAAGTACCTGGCCGACCGGGTGAAGGACATCTACGACATCGAGCGGCGGCTCCTGCGAAACCTCATCGGGCAGCAACATCAGTCGCTCGCGCACATGCGGGCCGAAGTGTGCCTGCTGGCCCACGACCTGACGCCCTCGCAGGCGGCCAGCATGGACCGCGAGCACGTGCTGGGCCTGGCCATCGACGCCGGCGGCCAGACCAGTCACACCGCCATCGTGGCCCGCGCGCTGGGCATCCCGGCCGTAGTGGGCCTCAACGATGTCACGGCGGAAGTGGCTGGCGGGACCATGGTCATCATCGACGGCAACCGCGGCGTGGTCATCCTCGACCCCGACGAGCGGACCATCGAGGAATACCGGCAGTATTCCCGCCAGCAGGTGGAGTTCGTCCACAGTCTCGACGCGTTGCGCGACTTGCCGGCCATCACGCGCGACGGCCACGAGATCACGCTGATGGGCAACATCGAGTTCCCCCGCGAGGCCGAGACGGTGCTGTCCAAGGGCGGCCAGGGGATCGGGCTTTACCGCACCGAGTTCCTCTACCTGGGCAGCGACACCGAACCGACCGAGGAGGACCATTACAAGGCCTATCGCCAGGTGGTGGATATGTGCATCAACCGCCCCGTGGTCATCCGCACGCTGGACCTGGGGGCCGACAAGTACACCCAGAGCCGCGCCCGCATCCCGGAGCGCAACCCGTTCCTGGGCTGCCGCAGTATCCGCTTCTGCCTCCAGAACCTGCCGATGTTCAAGACGCAGATCCGGGCCATCCTGCGGGCCAGCGTCGGCGCGCAGGCGTCGATGCTCTTCCCGCTGATCAGCAACCTGCTGGAACTGCGCCAGGCCAAGACCGTCGTCCGCGACGTCATCGAGGACCTGGAGGAAGAGGGCCTGGAGCATCGCAGCGACATGCCCATCGGCATGATGGTCGAGACGCCCTCAGCGGCCTTGCAGTGCGAGGCCTTCGCCCAGGAAGTGGACTTTTTCTCCATCGGCACCAACGACCTGATCCAGTACACCCTGGCCGTCGACCGCGGCAACGAGAAGGTCGCTTCGCTCTTCACGGCCGCTCATCCGGCCGTCCTGCGGCTGCTGAAGGAGATTATCCGTGCCGGCCAGCGCTACGATGTTCCGGTGAGCTGCTGCGGCGAGATGGCGGGCGATCCGCAATTCACCCTGCTGCTGCTGGGGCTGGGGCTGCGGATTTTCTCCTGTGCGCCGGCGGGCATACCCGAGGTCAAAAAAATCATTCGCTCGGCCACCATGGAGCAGGCCCTCCAGGTCGCCCGACGCGTGATGAGCTTCGATTCAGACAAGGAAATTGTTAATTACCTCCGTGTTGAAACGCGGCGAATCCTGCCCGAAGCCTACAACTGAGGCCCGGGGAAACGGCCGCAAGGCGGCAGGATCGCTGAGACGGGAAGGCTGGCCTTCGAGCCGCGCGGCGCCGCGCCGCGGCCGATGCCGGAACTCCCCGCCCACGGACACAAGGCAGACTACGCATTACTGAGCAACCGCCACAACGCTGGGCGATCTGGTTCGCCGTGGAAGGTGACCTCCGCTTCCTCTCGCACCACGAGACGATGGGGACACTGGAGCGTTGCGCCGTCCGCGCCAAACTGCCGCTGCGATACTCCCAGGGCTTCAACCCCCACCCGGTCATGTCGCTGGTGTTGCCGCGTCCCGTCGGCGTGGCCGGCACGGACGAACTGCTGGCGCTGGCCCTGGACTATCCCGACTCGCCGGCTTCGGCCGACAGCGACGAGGCGCGGGGCGACCGCCTGATCGCCGAGCTTCAGCGGCAGGTTCCGGCGGGGATGACCCTGCTGCGGGCCCGGCGCGTGACCAGCCGCTCGGTGCGCGCCAAGCGGATCGACTGCCGCCTGCCGATGGAGCCGGCCGACCTGCCGGCCCTCGCCGCGCGCCTGGCCGAACTCCAGACCCTGGAACAATGGCTTGCCGAAAGGTTGACCAGTCCCAAACGTCACCGCCCCGGCGAGCCGATGAAGAAGATACAGATAGACGTAAAGCCGCTGACATCCAACCTGAGAATCGAGGGCAGCGACCTGTGCTGGTCGGCCTTGCCCCGCGGAGAGTCCTGGGCCCGCCCGGGCGAAGTGCTCCGCTTGTTGGGGCTGGAGGAGCGGATCAACCTTGCCAGAGTCGTACGGACGGCCGTCGAGTACGAGTTCGGCCCGGCCCCTGCCCCCGCTTGTGCGGATGACGGCGGGCCTGCCGAGCCGGCTGTCGGCGACGAAGGCACATAGAACGCCCCAAGGGCAACGGACTGTACGCAGATGAAGAAAGAAATGCTGATCAACACGGTGGAGGGCCAGGAGTGCCGCATCGCCATCCTGGAAGAGGGACGACTGGAGGAGCTCTACATCGAGCGGGTCTCCAGCGCCTCGCGAGTGGGCAATATCTACAAGGGGCGGATCACCAACGTCGAGCCGGCCATCCAGGCGGCCTTCGTTGACTTCGGGATGGTCAAGAACGGCTTCCTGCACATTTCCGACGTCCACCCGCAGTACTTCCCCAAGAGCAAGCCGTCGACCGAAGCGGTCGGCCGGAAGTTCCGCCACCGCGACCGCCCGCCGATCCAGGAATGCCTGCGCCGCGGGCAGGAGGTCATCGTCCAGATGACCAAGGACGGCATCGGCACCAAGGGGCCGAGCCTGACGACCTACATCTCCATCCCCGGGCGCTACCTGGTGATGATGCCGGGCATGGCCCGCCTGGGCGTCTCCCGCAAGATCGAGGACGAGGAGGCCCGCAGCAAGGCCCGCGAACTGCTCTCGGGCCTGTCACTGCCCCAGGACATGGGCTTCATCGTCCGCACCGCGGGCATGGACCGCGGCAAGAGGGACCTCCAGCGCGACCTGAACTACCTGTTGCGGCTGTGGCGGTCGGTCAAGCAGCGGATCGCCGAATCCAAGGCCCCCGCGGAGATTTACCAGGAATCCGACCTGGTCACGCGGACCATTCGCGACGTCTACAACACCGACATCGAGCGGATCATCTGCGACAGCAAGATCGTGGCCCTGAAGGTCAAGGAGTTCCTGGACGTGGCCCTGCCGCGGACCAAGAACGCCATCGAGCTTTACGTGGGCAAGGAGGGATTGTTCCACGATTGCGGCCTGGAGGAGGAGATCGAGAAGATCTACGCCCGCCGCGTCGAGATGCCCTCGGGCGGCTCGCTGGTCATCGACCAGGCCGAGGCGCTGGTGGCCATCGACGTCAACTCCGGCCGCTTCCGCGAGCACTCCGACGCCGAGACCACCGCGCTGAAGATGAACCAGGAGGCGGCCAGGGAAATCGCCCGCCAGCTCCGCCTGCGCGACCTGGGCGGGGTGATCATCATCGACTTCATCGACATGCGCGAGGAGAAGAACCGCCGCGCCGTCGAACGGTCCCTGCGCGACGCGATCAAGGGCGACCGGGCCAAGACCAAGGTCAACAAGATCAGCACCTTCGGCATCGTGGAAATGACGCGGCAGCGGGTGCGCCCCTCGCTCAAGCACAGCATGTACCAGGTCTGCCCGCACTGCCGCGGCAGCGGGCTCATCAAGTCCGGCGAATCGCTCTCGCTCCAGGTCATGCGCAGCCTGCAGCGTCTCTGCGTCAATCCCAACGTGGCCAACATCCGCCTGAAGGTCTCCCCGGCGGTGGCCCACGATTTGTCCAACCTCCAGCGCCGGCAACTGGGGCAGATGGAGTCCGAGAGCGACAAGACTATCGTCGTCGAGGCCAGCACCGAACTGCTGGGCGACCAGGTGAGCATCATCTGCACCAACAGCCGCGGCAGCGAGGTCGCCTGGGAGCAGCCTTCGCTCCCGCCGGGCGGCAAGAGAATGCTGGCGACCGTGGGCATCTCGCAGATCGCCGGCAACGAGCCGGAACCCGCCCTGACCGAGGAAGAAGAAGCCGCCGAGGCCGCCGAGTTCTCCGAGGAGATCATCGACGTTCAGGAAACCGCCGAGGCGGACACGCCCGCCCAGGCGCCCGCGGCCAGACAGCCCCAGCCCCCGGCCCGCTCAGGACGGGAAGCGGCGCAGAAGCCCGCCCACATCGAGCCGATCGCGCCGCAGGAACCCTCGCAAGGGACCGTGCAGGCTGCCGCCCCCGGCGGCCCGGCAGGTGAAGGGGCGGAGGGAGAAGCCGGCCATCCCCGCAAGCGCCGTCGCGGGCGACGCGGGCGACGGCGGGGACGCAGCGGCGCAGGCCAGCAGCCCCCTGCCGGCGAGCATGGCCAGCCAGGCGCGCCTTCCCACGCTGAGCATCCCGCAGGGCCAGGCGCGGAAACCCGACCTGCGCCAGAGCCCGCACAAGCGGCCCCGGCGCCAGCCCAGGCAGCCCGCGCACCAGAGGCGCACGCCCCCCACCAGGGCCAGCCGGCCCCGTCACAGGACCAGGCCGCCGCAGGCGAGCAGGCCCAGCCCAAGAAGTCCCGGCGTTCGCGACGCAGACGGAGATCCAAGGTTTCCGCCACCAGCCCGGCCGTGCCCGCCGAAAGCGGCGGCAATGGAGGCTGAGTGGCCTCGTCGCAGTGAGTGAAGATAAGCGGGAAGAGGTAATCCCGCGGACCCAGGGAGCCGCCGGCAGATAAATGCCGCCAGGGGCCGTCTCAGGCGGCGTGTGCCGAGCCGGGAACATCATGGCGGACGAGGTTTGCCAACTCCCGCGGCAGGGACTCATTCAGGCTGGCCATGTAGCCGTCGACGGCCTGCCTGATGCGATCATTTGCGTCCTGCTCGGAGGTTCCAAACACGACGCAGCCGGGCAACGCGGGACACCAGGCACGGTAGCCCGATTCGTGCAACCGCCTGATTTTTACCATCACTCGCATGGCAGGCTCTCCTTTTGGTATGCGGCGCATTGGCCCATTGCCATTCAGTTTCTGCCTGTAACGTAATATCGTCGATTGCAGCCATATTACAATCGGGGCGAGGCCTGTTTGTAGAAGGACGATCCTCTTACAACACATCAGGGTTTCTCCTAATAGAACTACGCGGGGGCGACACAAATCCTTGTCCAATCAGAAGTAACCCCGGCCGGGGCCAGCGTATCATTCCCTTACCTGCCTGCCGCCTCAAAGTTGTACGGAAGGGCCTGCCCGACCCTCGGCAACACACACCGTCGCTATGCCACCGTCGGCGGGATCACATCGCTGTGCTGGAAAGTTTCGCGACAGAGACGGAAACGAAGTTGACAAGGGGCGGTAGAATATATATTGTTACCCGCTCGGGCGGTTAAGCCGCCCCCTGAGGCCGTAGCTCAATTGGATAGAGTACCGGACTGTCGATCCGGTGGTTGCGGGTTCGATCCCCGTCGGCCTCGTTGGAAAGCCCCCGATTTGTCGGGGGTTTTTCATTTCCCCCGTCCGAAACACCTCGCCTGGACGCGACTGTTCCGATTGCCTGCCCCTTCTTTCTCTCGCGTCGCACCGGCTTGATCCTTGATTGAAGCGGACGTTGCGGCTACATTACCGGATTGTTCGCGATAACGATTTCGGGCATTGGAGAACCCATGAGCGTGTTGGAGAGAATCGATCCGGCGGCGGCGGAGATCATCGCATCCGAGCGGGCGCGGCAGGCCGGGACCTTGGAGATGATCGCCTCGGAGAATCACGTGTCGGCGGCGGTGCTGGAGGCCACCGGCAGCGTGTTTACCGACAAGTACGCCGAAGGCTACCCCGGCAAGCGATGGTACTGCGGCTGCCAGGAGGCCGACCGCATCGAGCAATTGGCCCTCGACCGGGCCAAGAAGCTTTTCGGAGCCCAGCACGCCAACGTCCAGCCCCACAGCGGCACCAGCGCCAACCTGGCGGTCTACCTGGCGGCCCTCAAGCCGGGCCAGAAGATCATGGGCATGCGCCTCGACCAGGGCGGGCACCTTTCCCACGGCAAGGACACCAACCTTTCGGGCATCTGCTACAAGATAGCCAGCTACGGCCTGCGGCCTGAAACCGAAATGCTGGACATGGACGAGGTCCGCAAGATCGCCCTTCGCGAAAAGCCCGACATGCTGGTAGTGGGCGCGTCGGCCTACCCGCGCATCATCGACTTTGCCGCCTTCAGCGCCATCGCCAAGGAAGTCGGCTGCCCGATGCTTTCGGACATCGCCCACATCGCCGGCCTGGTCGTGGGCGGGGTCCACCCCGATCCCACACCAGTCAGTGATTTTGTCACCACCACGACCCACAAGACCCTTCGCGGCCCGCGGGGCGCGATCATCCTTTGCCGCCATCACTGGGCCCGCTCGGTGGACCGGGCGATCTTCCCGGGCATCCAGGGCGGCCCGCTGGTGCATGTCATCGCAGCCAAGGCCGTGGCGTTCCTGGAAGCGTTGCAGCCGGAGTTCAAGACCTACGCGGCGAATATTGTCGCCAACGCCCGCGTGCTGGCCGAGGAACTCATGTCCCGCGGCTGGCGGCTGGTCTCGGGCGGCACCGACAATCACCTGATGCTGGTGGACCTCCGCAGCCGCAGCAGCGAACTGACCGGCCAGACCGCCGCCACGTGGCTGGCCTCGGCGGGCATCATTGCCAACAAGAACGCTATTCCTTTCGACCCTCGTCCGCCGATGGAAGCTTCCGGCGTGCGATTGGGCACCGCCGCCCTGACCACCCGCGGCATGACCGCGCCGCAGATGAAACAGGTCGCCGGCTGGATCGACCAGGTTCTCCTGGCCGACGGCGACGAGAAGGTCATCACAAAGGTCCGTGGGGACGTCGGCGAATTGTGCCGCCTGTTCCCCCTGCCCAGCCAGCAACCGTAGCGGCAACGCAGCGAGGCGCACCATGAGAGAGATCTACCGCATCCTGGACGCCAACTTCAACCGGGCCCGCGAAGCCATTCGCGTGGCTGAGGATTGCGGGCGATTTGCCCTCAACGACCCGGCCATCACGCAGATGGCCAAGAACCTGCGGAGCGAGCTACAGGAAATCTACGTCGCCATGCCCGTGGCGGAAATGCTCACCAGCCGCGACACGCCCGGAGACATCGGCACCGGGATCACCAGCCCCACCGAGCCCCGTCGCAGCGGATTGGCCGAAGTGGCCACGGCGGCGTGCAAGCGCCTGACCGAGGCGCTGCGGACCATCGAGGAATACGCCAAGTTCGTCGCCCCCGAGCAAGCCATCCGTATAGAGCGGTCGCGTTACGACGCCTACACGCTCGAACAGCGGCTGATGGGCAAGCTCCATGCCGCCACGCAATTTGCCGACGTGCGTCTCTACGTGCTTATCAGCAGCAGGCTCTGCCGAGGCAGCGTTCGCGAGACGGCCCGCGCCGCGATCTCCGGCGGGGCCGACGCCATCCAGCTCCGCGAGAAAAACATTTGCGACGCCGAGTTCCTAGCCATGGCCGCCGAGATGCGGGAACTGACCGACGATATGGGTAAGCTGCTGATCATTAACGACCGCGCCGACATTGCCGCCATCGTGGCCGCCGACGGCGTACATCTGGGCCAGGGCGACCTGCCCGTGGCCGAGGTCCGCCGGCTGCTCCGGCCCGGCGCCATCGTCGGCCGCAGCACCCACACCATCGAGCAATCCCACGGGGCAGCCAATGAGGGCGTCGATTACGTCTCGGTCGGACCGATGTTCCCCACTACCACCAAGGATGCCGGGCCCATTGCCGGGCCCGCCCTGCTCAAGCAGGCCTCGGCTGAGATATCCCTGCCCATCGTCCCCATCGGCGGTATCAACGCCGACACCGTCGGCCAACTCGTGGCCGCCGGCGCCAAGCGCGTGGCTGTCTCGTCGGCCATCTGCTCGGCCGATGACCCGCAGGCCGCCGCAGAAAAAATCAGACGCCTTCTGCCCTGACCGTATCCTCCGCCCGCGGTGTCTCTGAAGGCTCTCATTGTGGCGCTTCTTTCATATTGTGCCCCTGCTACCTCCCGGCGATAATCTGACTCGGTTTGTCACCTTTTGCCGGGGTTAGATCATGAAAGACCTATCGCCGCGTACGGTTCCTGCCAAACGCCGACCATTTGGGAGTCTGTTGGGCTGGCTGGTATCTGTGGCTTTGTCTGTGGCTTACCTGTACATGTTCAACGATATCCTCGCACCCGAGGTCGATCGTGGGCTTTCGTTTCTCGGATATCTCGGGTGGGCCCTTATCGGCCTTTCTCCGCTGATCACGTACTTCGGCTACCAACTACTGGCCAGACGAGCAAAGTCGAGCCCTCAATGGTCCAGCACCGGCGGCGCATTTGTCATCTTTCTGTTGTGCTACCTGTTCGGCATGATGGTGCTCCGCCATGCCGTACCAAGTCCGTTCTGATCCGCCCCCTATTTCATTAAGCCCCCGCAATCTTGAGCCGCGGGTCTCCCTCGGCCAGTTTGGCCGTAACGCTCACGGTGGTCATGGCCGGAGGATCATGCGTGGATTGGCAGCAACGGGGTGGTTCTCAAAAAAAGATGGGCGACCTGCACGTGGCGCGCGGGGGGGGACGCGCCGGGGGTCATGCAGGGTCGCCCGTACGCCCGAAAAACTATCAGTAGGAAATACTGTTAGCAAGTTAAAAAACAAAAAATCGTAACATCGTCTCGCACATAACGGCGCGCCCCCAGCCGTCGCGACCGACAAATCAGCACGGCCTTGCCGCCGTGTACTCGATACCGTTGTTGTGACTGCCATAGGTTAAGGACAGGAGCGTTGATTTTAGGCAACATCCGTTTCCTTATTTGTAACACTTTGTTAATGGGGATGTTGCAAATTCTTCAGCTTGGCGTACAGTGCGTCATTGAAGTCAGCCTTGCAGAAGGGACAGACATCCGGCTTGTCGGTCTGTTGCCTGTCGCTGGGCCTGACATAATACTTGTTGCAGGCGGGGCACTGGGTCATCAGCCAGGCAGTATTCTTTCCCTGACACTTGCGGCAATCGATCCGCCGGATCTTGGCTGACTCCGCTCTAAACAGATCGGGACGGGAGGCGTGGGAGATTTCAAACCGGGCTTGGCACTTGTCGCATTCGTAGTGCAGCGTGGGCATGCCGGATGCACCGCCCCCGGACTTGAAGACCGCGTAATAGATCGTCAGGGCCAGTGCCCCCACAATGATGATCGCCAATGCGGCGGTGAAGAGGTATTCCATCTTGTCGCCGCTGCCGGGGTTCGACGAAAACCTTTTGGAACCCCCATCGCGCTGCATGGTTCCTGACATTTCAAAGCTCTTCTTGCCTGCAGGCCTGACTCGATGGAAAGATTACCGCCTCTGACCAACGACGCACGCAAACGCACTGTTCGGGCACAGGCTACATTATGTCCGCGAGGCGCGGTGAATCAAGCCGTTCTTGCCGGACGATCTTTTCGACCCGGCGCCTTGGGGCGGCGCGTCTTGGCAGCAGGAGCCTTGGCGGAATTTCCGGCCCGCTGCGGGGCAAAGACAATATCGAGTACCTGGTCGACGTGATCGACAAATCGGAACTTCAGGCCCTTGCGGGCATCGGCGGGCACGTCCACCAGATCCTTACGATTTCGGCTGGGCAGAACGATGGTCGTGATCCCCGCGCGCTTGGCCGCCAACACCTTCTCCTTGACCCCGCCAATGGGCAGCACCAGGCCTCGCAGGGTAATCTCGCCGGTCATGGCCAGGTCTGGGCGCAGGGGCCGGCCCATCAGCAGGCTCGTCAGCGCCGTGAACATCGCCACGCCGGCGGAGGGCCCATCCTTGGGAATCGCCCCGGCGGGCACATGCACGTGGATGTCGGTCTGCGCCAGTTTGTCGGATTCCATTTTCATCTCGCCCAGGCGGCTCTTGAGCAGGCTGAAAGCGGCCTGGGCCGACTCCTTCATCACTTCGCCAATCTGTCCGGTAAGCGTCAGGCCGCCCTTGCCCGGATAGGCGGTGGCCTCGATGAAGATGATCTCCCCCCCGCTGGGCGTATAGGCCAGGCCGGTGGCCACTCCGGGAACGGAGGTCCGCAGCGCCAATTCACTCTCGTACTTGACGGGTCCGAGAACCTCCTCGACCACCGCGGGCGTGATGGTGCAGGACTTGACCTTGCCGCGGGCGATTTGCGCCGCCTCGGCCCGGCAGACCGATCCGATCTGCCTCTCCAGCTCGCGCACGCCGGCCTCGCGGGTGTAGCTCTCGATCAGCCGCACGAGGGCCTCTTTCTTCCACTTGACATGGCCGGACGTCAGGCCGTTCTCCGTCAGTTGCCGGGCCACCAGATATTTCGTGGCAATGTGCAACTTCTCCGCCTGCGTGTAGCCGGGAATCTCGATCACTTCCATGCGGTCGCGCAGAGGCGGCGAGACCGTGGCCATGACATTGGCCGTGCCGATGAACATGACCTTGGACAGGTCGAAGGGGACGTTGAGGTAGTGATCCTGGAAGCTGTTGTTCTGGGCCGGGTCCAGCACCTCCAGCAGGGCCGAAGTGGGATCGCCGCGGAAATCGGCCCCCACCTTGTCCAGTTCATCGAGCATGAACACGGGATTGTTGGTGCCGGCCTTGCGGATTTCCTGAATAATCCGTCCGGGCATCGCGCCGATATATGTACGCCGATGGCCGCGCAGCTCCGCCTCGTCGCGCATGCCGCCCAGCGACATGCGGATGAACTTGCGCCCCAGGGCGCTGGCGATGGATTGGCCCAGGCTGGTTTTGCCCACGCCCGGCGGGCCCACGAAGCAGAGGATCGCCCCGCGCGCCGCGGGCGCCAGCTTCCGCACGGCCAGGTATTCAAGGATGCGACGCTTGACTTTCTCCAGGTCGTAGTGGTCACGGTTGAGTATCCTGCTGGCCGCCTCCACGTCCAGCTTGTCCTGGGTGGACTTGGCCCAGGGCAACTCGGTCATCACGTCCAGATAGGTCCGGACGATGTTGTATTCCGGCGAAACCGACGGGATGGCCTCCAATCGCCCCAGTTCGCGAATCGCCTCGGTCTTGACCGACTCGGGCATGCCGATGGTCTCGATCTTCTTGCGAATCTGGGCGATCTCGGCGGTCTTCTCATCGGTCTGGCCCAGTTCCTTCTGGATCGCCTTGAGCTGCTCCTGGAGGAAATATTCGCGCTGGGTCTTGTCGATGCTGGCGCGGACCTGTTCCTGGATTTTGTTGGACAGTTCCAGCACGTCCAACTGGTGCTGGAGTTCGGTGATGACCATTCGCAGCCGCTGCTCGACATGCAGCTCGGACAACAGCATCTGCTTGGTGGTCAGGTCCAGCGGGAGATTGGAGGCCAGGAAGTCCGCCAGCGTGCCCGGCGCATCGATGCTGCTGAGCACCATGCCGGCCTCTTCGGGAATGTTGGGCGAGAGTTTGAGGATTCGCCGGGCGATGTTCCGCGCGTTCATCACGAGCGCTTCCATCTCCGTGCCCTGCTCGACGGTCTCCTGAAGAACGGTGATCTTGGCGCGCAGGTAGGGCTCGCGCGTGATAAACTCATCGATGCGGGCGCGGGCCACGCCGTGGACGATGATTCGGCTGCCTTCCTCCAATTTCAGCAGTTTCAGGATGACGGTGGCGGCGCCGACGGTGTAGAGGTCGTCGGGACCGGGATCCTCGACGTCGGGGCTTTTCTGGCAGACCGCCATAATGATTTTTTCCTGCGGGAGCACCGCGTCGATAAGGCGGCGTGACTTGGCGCGACCGATGTCCAATGGCAGCACCGTGCCGGGGAACAGGACGATGTTCCGCACCGGCAGGATACCCGCCTCGGAGGGGATAGTGACCTCTTCGCCGTCGGCTTGGACTTTGCTGCCCTGACTGGGGGATATGACAATCTCGGGCTCGTCGTGGTCAACGATCCTGGACTTGGAAGCCTCGGCTGGATTCATTTGGCCGACCTCTTGGGCAGGCTGATCCACAGGTAGCCGTTGCGATAATTGGCCGAGAGACTGCTCGAAGCCTCGATGTCCACGTCCTCGGGCAGGTCCAGCCGACGGCAGTAGCGGCCGTGGTCGATCTCCATCACGTGGACCTTGGTCTCGCCCCGGGAGTCGGGCATTTCGGGGGTGTTGCGCTGGCCCGTCAGGACCAGTACGCCCTCCTCCACCCGAAGATCGACGGTGGAGGCCTGCACCCCCGCCAGGTCAAAGACCACGCAATAGCTGCGTTCATCTTCGTACACGTTGGCGGTCGGCGCCCACGTCTCACCCGGACAATACTTGTGATAGCTGCTCCCGCCCAGGACATGATTGACCCATCTGCTCATCTGGCGGGCCATCGAGGAATGCCCCTCCTCGCCCGTCGCGCGAAACGTGGATATCATCGCGTGCTCTCCTTTACTTGCGGCGCGGCCTATCGTAACAGACCCCTGCCGGCTACCGGCGCTCAAGAGTCCGGGGGCCCTCATCCGAGATGTCAAGAACGAAGCCGACGCGACTGCGCACAGCGTCAGTTTCATTGTAGCAGCGCCGCCCTGGGGGGACACTATTTTGTCTTGGGCGGGCTGGTCGGCTGGACGAAGACGATCTGCCGCGAGCCGCTCGGATCGGTCACCATCAGGCGAACGCCCTTCCTGGCCGACTCGGCCGAGCCGATCGCGGCGAATTCCTCGGCGGTGGCAACATCCTTGCCGTTGACTTTGACGATCACCATCCCGGGCCTGAGGCCCTGCTCCTCGGCGTCGCTGGCCTCTTCGACATCGGTGATGGCCACGCCCTTGACCGTTTCGCCGTAACCCAGTTGCTTGGCTATTTCGGGCGTCAGGGTCGCCACTTTCAGACCCAACCGGCCAAAGGCAGACTCCTGCCCGTCTTCGACGCCCTGGGCCAAGCCCTCGGCCATTTCCTTGGGCAGGGCCGCGATGGTGACATCCACCGTTTGCTTCTTGCCGTCGCGGTACAGGTCGACCTTGATGGTCTTGCCCGGATCGATCGCAGCCACCTCATTCCGCAGCTCGTTGGAGTTGGCCACTGCGTGTCCGTCGACCGAGACGATCACGTCCTCGGACTTGATGCCGGCCTTGGCCGCCGGAGAACTGTCAGTAACCTGCGTGACCAGCGCCCCATCGGTGCTCGGCAGGCCCAGGCTCTCAGCCATCCCGCGTTTCTCGATGCTCTCGATGGCCACGCCCATGAAGCCGCGGGTCACCTTGCCCTTCTCGATCAACTGGGTCATCACCATACGGGCCATGTTGGAAGGCACCGCGAAACCGATGCCTTCGTTGCCACCGCTGGAGGTCATGATCGAGTTGTTGATGCCGATCACCTCGGCGTTCATGTTCACCAGAGGCCCGCCGCTGTTGCCCTGGTTGATGGCCGCGTCGGTCTGAAGGAAGTCCTGGATCATGTAACGCTGGGCCGCACTGGCCGGCACGGTGGTTCGCCGCCCCTTGGCCGAGATAATGCCCGCCGTGACGCTCTCGGGCAGGTTGCGCGGCGCGCCGATGGCCAGCACCCAGTCGCCGATCTCCATCTTCGAGCTGTCGCCCAGCTTGGCCTCGATCAGGTTGTCGGCCTTGATCTGGATAACGGCCAGGTCGCTCGGCGGGTCGGTCAGTATCTTCTCGGCCTTGAAGTTCCGCCCGTCGCCCAGGACGATTTCCACCGTATCGGCGCCGGCCACCACGTGGTTGTTGGTCAGGATATAGCCGTTCTTGGCATCGACGATCACGCCGCTGCCCAGCCCCTGCATCTGTCGCTGGCGAGGCTGGGGCATCATGCGCCCCCGGCCGCGCGGGGCGACCTTGCCGAAGGGGTTCTCGCCCTCGCCGAAGAACCGCTCGACGAAGTCCTCCATCACCGGCTCCTTGACCTTGCTGGTGACGTGGATCTCCACCACGGCCGGCGTGACAACCTTGGCCACGGTGCGGAACAGATGCGTGAACGTTGCCTGCTTGTTCAACTCCGCAAGTTCCTTCTGTGCGGCGGCAACGTCGGCCTGGTTGCCCACCACTGCGTAGGCGGCTGCTCCGCCGCAGAAAATGATCGCCATCGCCACGGCAACGGTCGTCGTCCACGCACGCCAGAACCTGGATGAGGTAGCCATACGCTTCAATCCTTTCTTTCTAGGAATCCCTTTATCTTAGGCTGTTCAGAGGATAACGATCTGTGCGTCAGATAATTTCCTTAATGGTGATTACGCACGAAGGGGACCGAAGGTTTAATCCCCACGACGGATTTTTTGCCGCGCCGCACGTCCTAATGTGGTGCAGACAATGACTATGTAAGCAACTCCCGCCGGCAGTGTCCATCGCCACAAGGCCGGGCCGACGCGGTTACTCAATCGCAGAGCGATGTCGGGCACCGCCGCCGCTGCCGCCTGATCGTCACCGACCCACCGCAACTGCTCGATCCCAGCCTCGCTGGGCGGGACTTTCGTAACTCCAGGCCGGCAAAGGAGATTCTCGTAAATAGCTACGGAATCGTCGGCTGGATATACCGGCGGCAGCAGGGCCACCCGTCGATAGACCTTCTCGCCGACAGCCAATTGCCCGCCCAGGTTGATGGGCGTTTCCCAGTGACTCTTGCAAAGCTCGATGTGCCGAACCTCGACGAGGCGCTCGCCCATCGAGAAAAGGCGGAACTGGCATGGGCCGGCCACGCTCGCGGGGGCCTCGAAGGTCCATTCAAAGTGCCGCCAGGTGGAGCCGATCCGCTCGTCGATCACCGTCAGGCCCAACGCGTCGGCCTGGATGTACTTGCCGTCGCTCAGCGGCTTGAAGATCTCCGCGCGCAGAAAGTGGGCCGCCCCACCCTCAGGCCCGCGGGCATCGAGCGAGATGCGATAGACTCCCCCGCCCTCGATCTCCACCGGCTGGACGGCCTTGGACCACCGCCAACTGAAGGGCGTCTGGAGACGAATAACCTCTCCCTCCTGCCGGGCGTCGTCCAGTTCCCACTGATCGCCGAGCAGGTTGCCGCCCTCGGGCGACGGCGATTCGGCGATCCGCACCGACTCGATCACGTCGCAAAACTCCCGCCGCGCCGCCAGGACGTACTTGACGCCGTACAGGCTCAGCAGGTGATTCCGCCGGATCAGGGCCGCCCAGTCGCGGCAGCGGCCGTAGGTGTTGAAACCGAATAGATGGGCGTGCATCGGGTTGTGCCACGCCCCGTAGCTGCCCAGCGTCGCGATGCCCAGGCCCTGGCCGACGCGCGGCTGAAGCAGTTCGTTGGGCCTGTCGCGATAGCCCCTCGTCAGGCCGAAGGTGATGTACGGCGCGTCGCCCGGCGCGTTCTGGTGGAGCCACTGGGCCGCCGGAGAAACGCCCGGGTCGCTCCCGCCGCCTTTTCCAAGAAGGCCCGCGGGCACGTCCACGAATCGCGTGATGAAGAACAGGTCCGCCAGCAGCAGGGCCACCAGCAAAGCCTGACGCTTTTGCGGGCTGGCAAGCCACCACCGCACCACCAGGATCGTTGCCGCCGTCAGGGCCAGCGGCACCCACACCGCCGGATTGCCCGGCCTGACCGCCACCAGGACGTCGGCGACGGCGCCGGTGAACGGGAACGGAATGGTGAAGGAGCAGGCCCAGGCAATGGCCGCCGCGCCCGCCAGCAGCGCCCACGCGCCCAGCATGGCCGCCGGAAGCACCCGCGTCGCGCCGTGCAGGATCGCGCGCCGCAGGCGCTGACCTTCCGGCCCGCCCGTCAGCAGCACGTCAACCGCGACGGCCGCCAACACCGCCGCCGCCATGTTCACCACCAGCAGCATTCGCACCGGGCAGCGAACCACGTTAAAGACCGGCAGCATGTAAATCAGCCGATAGGTCGGCAGGTAGTAGCCCATCATCCAGATGGCCGAGCCGATGGCAAGCCACGTCCACACCCGCACCACCGGCCTCCAGCGGCAGGCAGCGGGCGGGCCGGCTGCGCCATCAGCGCCGTTCCGGGCGCCGCCTTTGCGGTACAGCGACCAGACCGCCGCGCCCGCCAACACGAGGCTCACCAGGCCGCCGTAGCAGAGCATCTCGCTGAGGTGCCAACTGCCCCACCATTGCTGCGGGAAGAAGTTGGGCGTCTGGCTGCCCATAATCATCGGGTAGAGTGCCAGGAGGACCGAAATGGGGAAGAAACTGTTCTCCCCGACGATCGCGTAGCCGATGCCTTTTCGCGTGGCGTGGGACATCAGCTCGAAGGTGGCCTGCACCTGCGGCCAGAGGATCGCCACGGCCATCGCCCCACCGGCCGCCAGGACCGCCAGGCTCCGCAGGGTCGATCGCCGCCGAAGGACCGCGTAAACCGCCCACGCCAGGGCCATGTAAGTCAGGATCGCCCAGTGCCCCGCGGCGATGGCCAGCACCGCCACCGGCACGAATGCCACCAGGCCCGCCAACGCGCCGCCCGCAGCCAGCTCGATGCACCACAGGCCCCAGGGGAACAGGCCCGCCGTCTGGATCATCGGCAAGTGTACCCGGTGGCCGACCATGAAGCCGCAGAACATGAACGCCAGTGCGCCAAATGTCGCCGCGCCGCGCACCATGCCCAGGCGGCGCAGGTACAGGTACGTGCCCCACCCAGCCATCGAGAAGGCCGCGAATATGCAGAGGCTGTAGGCCAGGTGCCCTTCGAGCGGCACGAAGAGCCAGTTGGGCGGGAAGAACACCCCGGCCTGCGGGTCGGCCAGCAGCGGCGCCCCGGTGGCCTCCAGATCGTTCTGCACCGGCCAGCGGCCCTCGCGCAGCGCCTGGGCCACCATCACCCGCATGGGATAGACATAGGTGACGTCGTCCTCCGCCGCCGAGGTGGGATTGATCCAAACGGTGTAGAGCATCACCGGCGGGGCCGCTAGGATCAGCAGCGCCGGCCAGATCGTGACAAGGAGCCTCTTGATCATCGAGCCTCTCCACGGGCCGGACGCCCGTGCCACCTGAAAAATCGGCCAATCCCCACCGCCGGGCCTCAGCCCTCGCGCGCGACAACCAGTTCTTCGCGATTCCGCACGATGGTGGCCAGTTCGTCGGCGTCGCCGGCCACGACCATCTCGTCGATGTATGCCTGGTCGTGGAGCATCTGGGCCAAGCGGGCCAGGACGTGCAGGTGCGTGCGGTCGTCCTTGCAGCAGATCAGGAAGAACAGCCGCGTCAGCGTGCCGTCAACGGCCCCGAACGGGATGCCGCTGGAAGTCAGGCCGACGATCACGAAGCTGGCGGCGATGTCGTAGGGCAGCGGATGGCGCGGATGCGGCAACGCCACGCCCGGCGCCATGGCCGTGCTGCACAGGTCCTCGCGAGCCCGCACCTCTTCGATCAGCCGATCGCGGTCGTAAACCAGTTCCGCGCGAAAGGCCAGGTCCACCAGCGACCGCAGCGCCGCGTCGCGCGTCTTGGCCTTGAGCGGCACGGCGATGCCGCCGTCGGGAATCATCGGCCAGACCATCAATTGGCTGACGTCCAGGCCGTGATGGGCCCCCACACCCCGCTCGATGCCCCGCAGGCGGTCGCGGCCGAGGTCGGACATCTGCTGCTCGATCCAGTGGTCCATGTCGATCTTGCGGAAGACGAACTTGCCCCCGCTCTTGCGACAGGGAATCTTCCCCCGCGAAGCCAGCTTGTGAACCTCGCGCGCGTCCAGGTGCAGGTAGGCGGCCACCTGCTGCTCGTTCATCTGTTCGTGCGGCATACGCGAACTCTCTACGTCAAATGATGGACCAGGTGCCGGCATCCGGCACGGCTGCACACGACGCAGCCGTGGCACCCATCGGATCAGACGTAACAGACCCCTAGAGGTTAGAGCGCCGAGCGGCACTTGGCAAGATCGTCATCGAGAATCCGTATGCCGCAAAAAAGAACGCCAGCGGCATTGGGCCACTGGCGTGTTTGGGTTCAATTCATGCCTGCCTCGCGGCAGGATTGTTCGGGCTGATCACCAGCCGAACCACAATCCGAACCGGCTGGGACGGGCGGGTACAACCACCACCGGGGCCGGCTCGACATAGACCGGAGCGGGGTAATAGTAGTACGGGCTGTAGTAGTAGCCCGGACGGTAGTACCCGCCACCGTAGTAGCGTCCGCCATGGTAATACCCGCGGTCATTGCCTCGGTGATTGTCACCTCGGTAACTGCGGCCACCATCTCTGCCGCCGTTGTCGCCACCCCGATAGCCATTGTCACCGCCTCTGCCGCCGTTGTCGCCACCTCGGTAGCCACTATCGCCACCTCTGCCGCCGCCGCCACCGCCGCCTCTGCTCTCGGCCCAGACCTGGGTCGTCGCTACACCGATCGCCAAAATCGCAGCCGCCGCACTCACCGCCACCTTGTTCTTCAGACTCATCATGATTATTTCCCTTTCCGTAGGTTTTGATTTTTGTCTGGTGCTACCGGGATAGTGACCCGGCGAGCCGAAAGGTTACAGCCTGCCCGGCCACTTTGCCAGTGGGCAGGTCAAGATCGGAAAAACTTCCATTCAAGGGTAACCTTTGGCCTCCAAGGGGCACTGACCCTTTGGAACAGCGGGCGCAGGCCCGACTTGCATTGAACCTGCCGGTAGGCGGGTGGAAAAGTGAATAGCTGACAAGGCCCGATCTTCCCTGGGAAAGCCTGATGGGCCGCAAGTCCGTTGCCAAGAGCGTAAGATGCTTCAAGAATTGACGTTATAGCCTTGACCAGCCTGTGAAGCATCGCGATTGGCTCTGGACTTTTGCCCCTCGGGCGGCGCATACTATCCTTGCATGGACGATTTGGACCTTTGCGATGTGCAAGCCAGTCTGCGGGGCGACGGCGACGCCTTCGGGCGGATCGTGCGACGGCATCAGTCGCAACTGTCCACCCGAATGTGGCGTTTCACCCGCGACCGGCAGGTGCTGGAAGAACTGGTCCAGGAAGTTTTCGTCGAATGCTACACGCACCTGGCCAGCTTCAAGGGCACCGGGGCCTTTTCGCATTGGGTCAACGCCATCGCCACGCGAGTGGGTTATCGCTTCTGGAAACGTCAAAAGAAGGCGGCCGAAAAGACGATAAATCTGGAAGAGTGGGACCTGCCCGCCCTGGCGCGTCAGGAGCGGCCCGACCCGCAACTGGCTGCCGACGCATTGCACGCGATGCTGAGCAAGCTGCCGCCCAGGGATCGGTTGGTCTTGACGCTAATGTATCTGGACGAGCTGCCGCTGGCCCAGGTGGCCCGGCAGACCGGCTGGAGCCTGACGATGGTGAAGGTTCAGGCCCATCGGGCCCGGAAGAAGTTGCGGGCCCTGATGCAGAAGCATGGAATGAGCGACCTGCTTGAGACGCAGGAGTAGGAGTTCAACGATGAGCGAGCATGAAATCCTTCAGAAGCTGGCCGGCGCGGCCCGGTGGGACATGCCCCCGGCCATCAACGTCGCCGACGAGGTCATGCGGAGCATCGCCGGCGCGCGGAGGCGGTCTTTCGATCCGGCCGTGGGATACTTCGCGGCCGCCACCTCGATAGCAGCCGCCATCGTGGGCGCCGTGGCCGTTGAACTTTGGATTAACTGGCAGGATCCGCTGTTGGACATGGTCAGTTCCATGACCGGAATGAACTGATGGCATCAGAACCCAAGGCCGCTAAACCGTTGGCTCGTCCGCCGGGGCAAAAGCGCTGGCCGACCCTCCTGCTGATGTCGGTGATCTTCGTCACCGGCGTGGCCATCGGGATCAGTGCGACCTTGATGTACGTCGAGCAGAGAACCAAGGCGATGATGTCCAACCCCGGCCGCATGCCCTACTACCAGGCCGAGCGGATCGCCAAGAGCCTCGACCTGACAGCGGAGCAGGAGGAGAAGATCCGCGCCATCCTCGTGGCACGCTGGGAAGAGATCATGCAGACCCGCCGACTGGTCTACTATGACTTCAAGCCCATTCTGGACCGCGAAGAGCGGGAAATCGCCGAGCTCCTGCGGAGCGACCAGCAGGAACAGTGGAAGGAACAGTTCGCTGCCATGCGCCGCAGGTTCAACCCGCCCCCCAAGCCGGTGCTGGCCCTGCCCGAAACCCAGCCGGCCTCCCCGGCCGGCAACGTCGCAACGGCCCCCACGCAAGGCAAGTAACCGGCCGGACGCTATTGGATTGTTCGGGACACTTTCTTGCTTTTTTGCGATACTATCTCTTGGCGACCGTTAACCCTGCCGTGATTTCCGCTGGACTGGAGAAGCTCGTTGTGAGGTTGTTCATCACCGTCATTGCCCTTTCGTTCCTGGCTGCCGCACCGGCGGCCAGCCAAAGCAGTGGCTCCACAATCGCAAAGGCCCGCGGCAAGGGGATGGAGTTTCCCCAAGACGGCTTTGCCAGCCGAGGCGCGGACTGGTTCTGCGGGGCGCAGGCACTTCGCTTCGCCGACAACTGTCTGACGTTCCAAACCCCCGCCGGTGGCTGGCCCAAGAATATGGATTTGGTCTCCAGGCCTCGCAGCATCCAGACCTCCAGGCCCGACTTCGACGATACGGGCACCTTCGACAACAACGGGACCATCCCGCAGATTCGCTTCATGGCCGCCATGTACAAGGCCACGCACCAGCAGCGGTTCCTCGATGCCTATCGCCGCGCCCTGGACTTTGTGTTCCAGGCCCAGTACCCCAACGGCGGCTGGCCACAGTTCTACCCGCACCCCGCCAACTATCAGGTGAAGATCACTTTCAACGATGACGCGATGACCAATGTCATGGCCTTTCTTCTCAGATTGTCCAACGACAACAGTCCGTGGGTCGATGCGGCTACCCGGCGCCGGGCCCAGGAGGCCTTCGACCGCGGCGTGGAGTGCATCCTTAAGTGCCAGATCCGCGTCAATGGCCAGTTGACCGGCTGGTGCGCCCAGCACGATCCCAACACATTCGAGCCCGCCAAGGCCCGCCCCTACGAACTGCCCTCCATTTCAGGATCGGAAGGGGCCTATATCCTCGATCTGTTGATGGACATTCAGGAACCCAGCCCTGCCGTCCGGGCGTCCATCAACGCCGCGGCTGCATGGTTCGAGCGGAGCAAGATCACCGGCATTCGCCTGGGCCGAGTCAACGGCGACAGAGTCGTCATCGCCGATCCCAATGCCCAGCCGATCTGGGCGCGATTCTATGACATCGCCACCAACAAGCCCATGTTCTGCGGCCGCACTGGCGTGGTGAAGTGGAGTATCGCCGAAATCGATCCTGATCGCCGCAACGGCTACAACTGGTACACGCGCAGGCCCGCCTGGGTGCTGGAGAAGTACAAGAAGTGGCGCGAAACCCACGGCGAATAGTCCCTGGCGACGCGAGTGCTATCGCCCTATTCCCGCGTGCAGGCAGTGCAGGATCAATGGCAGGACATCCAACTGTTCGCGGCGGTGGCCGCGCAGCCGGGCCGTGCCGTCCTTGAGTATGGCGGCGCGAACCTTGCCCAGGGCCTCCAGGTCCAGGTCGTCGATCAGGCCCGCCAAGGCCGTCGCGCCGGCGACAAACTCGTCCCTCCCGATACGCTGAATGCATTGATCGACGGCGCCCTCCGCGGCCGCCCCGCTGCGATGACGGTGACAAATGCCCCTGCGAAGTTTCCGAAGGGTCTGCGCCGCCACGGTGCCGGGGTCCTTCCGCATCTGACGCCACAAGCGGAAGAATTGCCTCTCGTCCCCCGCCAGGCGGGCCAACGCCAGGTCCAACTCGCTCAGCCAGGTCTGGTTGGGCATCTGCGCGCGGAGGGCCAGCAGGTGCCCCACCGCCTGACGCGCGCGGAGCTGACCCAGCGCGGAGGCATAGGCGATGCGGATTCCAAGCGGCGTGTCGTTGCCCAGGCCGCGGATAAGTTCGGGGATGATCTCGCTCTCGCCGAAGCGCCCCAGCGCCCGCGCGCACCGGGCCCTCAGCAGGGGGAAGCCCGATGCAAAGGCCTGCCGCAGCGGCTCGACGGCCGCCGGATCGCCCATTCGCGCCAGCGCCCAGGCCGCCTCGATGCTCAGGTCCGGCTCGCCGTTGGCCAGCAGATCCGCCATCGCCTCGGTCAGGCGCAGGCTCGGCCGCTCGTGCGAGGCAAGGATGATGGCCTCGTAACGGACGTTGAAGTCGCCATCGCCCAGGGCCTTGAGCAGCGAGTTCTCGTCGAGCTTCACATCGACCGGCCGCGCGGCGATCTCCGCGGGATTCGCGCCGCCGTGACGACGGAGCGTCTCCAGGGCCGCGGCAAAGATGGGCCTCAAGGCCGCATCGCCCTCGGAAAGTTGCTTCTCCAATTCCGGCACAATCGTCGCGTCGCCCAGCGTGGCAAGGGCCCGCGCGCTGCGGGCGCGCAGCAGCGGGTAACCGGCGGTGAACGTCCATCGCAGCGGAGGCACCGCCGCCTTGTCCCCAAGCCGTGACAGCGCCCACGCGGCGGTCATGCTCAGGTCCGGCTGGCCGCTGATGAGCGTCTCGATCAACGCCTCGGTCAATCGCGGATCGCGTCGCGTGCGGGCGATGGCCACGATCGCCTCGTACCGAACGTTGAAGCTGGGATCCTCCAGTGCGTCGATCAGTTCCTCGATGCCCAGGGGGCTCCTGGACGCCCCCATCCGGCTGATGATCGGCAGGCGGTCGGCCTCCCTTCCAGCCAGGCTGTAGCGGACCAGCGACTCGACCGCCATCAGCGGATTGCCCTGGAGAAACATGCCCATGAAACGCCGGACGGGCATCCGGCTGTCGGCGTCCACTTTCTGTTGGAGCACCAGCCCCACCAGCAGCATCGCCACGCTGAAGATGAACAGCGGCGTGAACGCGTTGATTTCCAGGAAGAGGAAGTGGCCGCTGAAGTGGCCGAAGGCCGTCGTGCTCTTGCCGGCCATCAGTTGGGCAATGCCCTGCGTCAGGCCGCTCCAGGCGACGAAAACGGACATGTACTGTGTCCTGCGGTTGGGCGGAACCAGACCGACGTAAAGCTGCCGGGACACGCCGATGCCATACGCCATGCCGGCGGTGCCCGCCGCAACGTAGATAATCAGCGCCACCACGATGCTGGCCAGCCCCGCGTGCGGGATCAGCATCCAGCCGATGGGCGGAAGGAACATCATGCACAGGCCGGTGATCAGCACGGGCTTGGAGCCGTAGCGGTCCGCGGCCCAGCCCCAGAAGAAGCTCGAGCACATGCTGCCCACCATCGCGCCGTTCTGGAGCATCACGACCGTCGCGGGGGCCAGGTGGATCTGCTCCTTGAGATACAGCGGCACGAACGCGCCCAGCGGGGCCGAGCCCAGGCTCACCAGGCTCACCGCCAGCATGTAGTTGAGGAAGTTGCGGTCGCGAAACACCCGCTTCATCTTGGCCAGGTGGATGCGGACGGGCTCGGGTTTGTTCGTCGGCGCGCCGCCGGGGATGCGGCTCCCGGCCATCACCGAGGCAATGCCCGCCACCGCGCCCATCGCCAGCAGCACCATGTAGCGGCTGATCGTCTCCTCCGGCAGCAGCGGCCTGAGGAACTCCGCCGGCTTGAGCACCAGTCCCGCGATGAACAGTACCGCCACGGTGGTCAGCAGGCTAAGTGTACTGGAGACGGCGATGAACTTGCCCCGGATGGTGTGCGGGATCATTTCCTGCCGCCAGGGGTAATTGGCCGCCTCGCCGATGGAGCGGCAGACGCAGAAGCAGGCCAGCACGACGGTGATGAAATAGAAGGTGGTATTGAGGCCGAAGGTGTGGAAGACCCACGGCGTGGCCAGCATCATCAGGGCAAAGCCATTGCGGATGGTCCAGGCCGTCAGGAAGACGCGCTTGACGCCCCAGCGGGCCGCCAGCGGGGCCATGACCAGCGCGATGACGCTCATGAAGCATATCAGCGACAGCAGGAAGCCCACGCGGTCCTTGGGCAGCCCCAGTTCCGACAGGAAGAGCACGAAGATCGAGCCGAGGATCGAGAGGCTGCAGAAGGCTGCGTTCAGCGAGTCAAACGCCAGCACGTACGGCAGGTGGCGGATACGATCGGCGTTGGTTGGTTCGGACGACATTAGTAGAACATTATCATAGCGGGCAAGGGGAGACGGGACTAGAGGCTGAGAACCGAGCCTGTATACCCATCTTGACTGTATCGGCCGCCGCGGATAGACTCACACTATTGTGGCGATGCCGGGCATCAGGGCCAGCCGTTGCCGACAATGCCGACCTAGCTCAATGGCAGAGCACAGCTTTCGTAAAGCTGAGGTTTTGGGTTCGACTCCCAAGGTCGGCTTTTTCATTTTATTCCGTGTCTTGGGACGCTCTCCGTGCGTACGGACGCAACATCGGCATAGGTAAAGCCCTCGCGGGCGTAATCGACGGCGGGATAGTTGCCCTGGGCGTCGGGCTTGTGGGCAGTGCGCGAGGCTTGCGGCTTGCCGACATGTTACAGCCCCTTGTAAACATCCTTGCGGTGGGCGATGCGGACAACGCATATCAGAAGCACGCGGTCTTCTATGAGATAGACAATACGATAGTCGCCGACGCGGACACGGCGAAACCCCTCCGGGCCTTGAAGCTGCACGCTTCCCGGCGGGCGCGGTGTGTCGGCCAGCGCGGCTATGGCCGTCAACAGCCGGCCCTTGAAGGACTTGGGAATACGGCGGATTTCCCGCAGCGCCGCCGGCCTGAATTCAACGCGGTATTGCATGCCCGGCTAAAGCCCCAGGTCCTTCCTGACCTTCTCAAAGGGGATATTCGGGCCCTTTTCCTTCATGGCCTTGCGGGCGAGGCGAATATCCGTTTCGTCTTCCAGCCGCTCCAGCAGCTCCACGTCTTCGATGGACACAAGGGCGAACAGGTTCTTGCCCCGGCGTTCCACGATGAGGCGCTCGCCCCGAAGGGAAACGCGGTTGCCCAGGTCGGCCAGGTGTTCGCGGGCTTCACTGATGGGTATAGTTGTCATAGCGGAATACTCCAATCTACCATTATGTACGAATTGTACGTTTCGTACACTTTGAAGTCAAGCTATTCTTCGGCTTCCCGGGCGGCCGTTTTGACCGTGACCTTCACCTTCTTCCGGGCCTTACCGCCGCCTACGGCTGACTCGTCGGCATAGCCGGAGAAGAGGCGGGCTGGGTCAAAGGTGCAGAAGACGTGTGGGCAATTCGTTGCACACCGTCTTGCGGACTTGGTTCCGCGTGCAACAAAGTTGCACGCCCTACGGTTTTGGGGGGAGGTGGGTTCCTACCCCACCTCCTATTGCGCCCTATTCAGACCCCTACAACGCGGCGAGCTTGGAACCCCGCTGCGGGAAGGTTCCGTATCCTCTTTATATGCCATCAAAAGACATGGGCCCGCCGGTTTGGCGAGCCCATAGTCTTATTGACGGGGACAGCTATCTGAAGCCGGCTTACAGCTTGGCCAGCCTTTCAATCAGGTCGGCGGTGCGGCACGAGTAGCCCCACTCGTTGTCGTACCACATGGTCACCTTGACCATGTCGCCGTCCAGCACGATCGTGTTGGTCGAATCGAAGATCGAGCTGTGCGGGTCGTGGACGATGTCGCTGGAAACGATCGGGTCGGTCACGTACTCGAGGATGCCCTTGAGCGAGCCTTCCGAGGCTTCCTTGATCGCGGCGTTGATCTCTTCCACGCTGGTCTTGCGGGCGGCGATGAAGGTCAGGTCCGTGATCGAGCCGGTGGGAACCGGAATACGGAGGGCGTAGCCGTGCAGCTTGCCCTTCAGGGCCGGGATGACCTCGCCCAACGCCTTGGCGGCGCCGGTGGTCGAGGGCACGATGTTGATCGCCGCGGCGCGGCCACGACGCTTGTCCTTGTAGGGCATGTCCAAGATGGCCTGGTCATTGGTGTACGCGTGAATCGTCGTCATTAGGCCCTTGACGATGCCGATCTTCTCATGCAGAACCTTGCAGGCCGGGGCCAGCGAGTTGGTCGTGCAGGAAGCGTTCGAGATGCACTTCATGGCCGGGGTGAGGGTGTCGTCGTTGACGCCCAGCACGATGGTGCCATCGGGCTTGTCCTTGGCCGGGGCCGAGAGGATGACCCTGCGGGCGCCGGCGGCCAGGTGGCTGTCATAGCCGGGGGCCGTGGCGGTGGCGCGGGAGGTGAAGCGGCCGGTGGACTCCAGGACCACTTCGGCGCCGACCTTGGCCCACGGAAGCTTGCTGGGATCCTTCTCGGCGAAGATCGGGATTTCCTTGCCGTTGACGATCAGCGCGCCCGGCTTGGAGACGACCTTGCCCGGGAAACGGCCCTGGGTTGAATCGTACTTGAGCATGTAGCCGAGCATGTCGGCGTCGAACATGTCATTGACGCCCACCACCTCGAAGCGTTCGGGCTCTTCGCTCAACGCGCGGAAGACCAGTCGCCCGATGCGGCCGAACCCATTGATGCCAACCTTGACTGCCATGTTATCGACTCCTTGTATTTAGGCTGCCTTGACTCAAACTCCACCGTCCGGCACGTCCGCTTGCCCCCCTCTGCCGGCCCGGCGAAGCAGGTAAATCTAAGGACATCCCCGGGGCCTGTCAACATCTTTTGCCGCCGCGCGGCGCGCCGGCGGTCGTTTGGCCCCTGTGGCGGAAGGGTCCGCAGGAAACAAAAACTGTTGGCAAATCGGCCATCGTCCGATATTTTTGCTACGGACAGATATCAAAGGGAGTTCCATTCTCATGAGCGAGCAAGACACAACGCCCTCACCGTCACCGGACCGCATCGTCTGCGCGCCTTCGCGAGACCCGATCGTCCGCTGGTTCATCGTGGCCGGGATGCTGCTGGGCTTTGCCCTGTGGACCATTTATGACCACTACATCATGGGCAAGTATCCCAATCCCACCCCCTACTCGCTGAATCCCTACATGAAGTACCTGTTCAATCACTACGTTCCCTACCTGCTCGTGCCGCCGGGGCTGGTGGCCCTGTACCTGGGGATTCGCGCCGCCACGCGCCGCATGGTCGCCGACAGCGAAGGGGTCGGCTACCTGGGCGGGACGCGCCTGGCCTGGGGCGACATCAAGCGCGTGGACTCGACGCAATTGCAGTCCAAGGGCATCCTGGACCTGCACGATGCCGCGGGCAAGCGCCTGCGGCTGGACTCGTGGTATCTGACCAACTTCCGCGACCTGGTGGCCTACGTCGACAAGCACCTGCCGACCGACGTGCAGGACGTGAAGTAGACTCACCGGCCTGACCGGGTCGGCGCCAGGCACGGCTGCACACAACGCAGCCGTGGCACCATCAGATCAGATGCCGTAGAACGCTCTACCGGCCATTTTCACTCTCGCGGGAATTGCAGCCCCAGCAGGTCGCATCCGATCGGCTTGACCTGTGCGAGGTCGAGGTCGGTCGCGTCGTATCCCAGTTCCAGTTCCAGTGCGAGAAGGTACCCCAACCCCGACCATCCCCAGAACGGGTTCAGCCCTTGGCCGGCCCCGGTCTCGCCGTCGTAATACTCGCGCGCGTCGGCCTCCGAAAGCACGAGGTCGAGGGTCCGGTAGGCCAGCTTGCCGGCCAGTTCGCCTCGTCCGTAGCGGACCAGGCCGTGGGCAATCATATAGTTTGTGGGAATCCAGGTGGCCCCCATCCAGGTACACTCAATCCCCCGGCGTTGCTGGTAGTAGTCCGGCTCGCTCTTTGACCAACTGGCCACCGGATAATTGATCCAGAACTCCCGCGGATTGGTCAGGTGCTCGTCGATCAGGCGAGAGGCGTGCCCGGGGTCGGCGATGCCCAACCACAGCGGCGTGAAACCCGCCACCGACTTGACGCGAACCGGCTGCCCCGTCCGCTCATTGCGATCGTAGTAGAAGCCGTCCCGATCGTCCCACATCACTTCGTTGATCAGGGCTGCAAGCCGGCCGGCGTGGAGGCGATAGGCCTTTGCATCCTCGGCCTTGCCGACCTGTTCGGCAATGATGGCCAGGGCATGCAGCTCGCGCCACAGGTAGCAGTTCAGGTCCACGCCCTCGACGGTCATGGAGTACAGTTCCCCGGCCCGGCGGATCTGGTTGTCCATCCCGCTATGGTCGGCGCCGTCCCAGACGGCCAGGCCGTTCTTGTCGAGGTCGCAGTACCAGAACCAGTAGTCCAGGTACTTGACCAGGCGATCGTAATACTTGCCCCGCAGCCACCGCCAATCGTTGCCCTGGCGGCAGCCCAGGACCGCGACCTGGGCAAGGAAGGGCTTGAACTGATGCCGCATGCGCGGCACCGCGAGCGTCCGCGCGACGAAGCCGCTGGGGTGCTGCTGGTCGAGGAACGCTTCGAGGTTGTTGCGGCAGTATCGGCTGACGCCGAAATACGACATGTAGATGTTCTCGAAGTACAGGTCCCAGTCGTAGAACTCGCCGTAGGAATAGCCCGTGAGCAGGTCCACCTGGTTTTGCCACGGCTTGATGCCGCGCTCACGGATATGCCGGTTCATCCTGTCCAGCCGCTCGATCAGATGCGGCCAGCGATGCTCTCCGACTCCCTGACGAAAACGGTCAATCGCTTCCGATGGCGCCATGTCTAAGGATTCCTCTCCGCCTACATGTTTTCACAAAAAGGTCCGCACGCAAAAATGTGCCGCATGCAACAAGTAGTGCTTCCTACGCGCTACTCACAGATTCGATGGGTGCCACGGCTGCGGTGTTTGCAGCCGTGCGGGGCTTCATTCCGCGTGCAACAAGTTGCGCGCCCCACGGACTGGACATCATCGCGGCGGAGTAGGAACTCCGCCGCGCGTCTGCGACAGTGAACAATTCCGCGTGCAACAAGTTGCACGCCTACGCTGTCAAGTCCTGGCTTCCGGTTGTCACTAACGTTTGATATTCCGATGATTGTTTCGGGGCGTGGGCTTCGCAGGGAGCCCGGAGGGCGACCGAAGAAGCCCACGCCCCAACGCGCCGTTCAGGCTA
>JBAZTO010000018.1:0-65400 GCA_041661865.1 Phycisphaerae bacterium
TCCTGTTGGTTTGGCCAAAACACAACATACAAAAGGAGGCCGGATTATGCGCGCGTTCTATAAATTATAACTGCTGCATATGCAGGTCGTTGCAGCGAGCCTCCCCCCAGTTTAGTTTACGGCGTTGCATGCCACCCGCCAGAACATTAAATCAAGGCTTCTCACTCCGCGGTTCACGGTGACGTCGGGGGCGCTCACCAATCATGCGGCTGCACATGTGTTCAATGATCATCGGCATCTCGAAGATTAGCCTATGACCGTCCGGGTCGTCAGGTGCGAACATCTCCATAAATGGCCCGCGTTCCGCCAACGACCTCATGCGTCGCAGGCCGGCCAAGACGGTTTGAACCCGCGCTTGATCGCGGGCCTCGATTGCCCGGTACAACTCCATAATGGGTTCATAGAACCATGGAGCGTCATCCCGCAACAGGCCGGCAAGAAACAATAGATTGAACCCTGGGCTCGCCTCAGGACCACCCATATGCATGATTTCTTCAAACATCATAGGGTGCAGATGTCGGAGTCGCCGTCGTCGTCGATTGTCTTGGGGCGAGTCCAGACGGCGCTCAATCCGCGATGGTAGATCCTGGAACATGACCTTTACTTCTTCAAAGAGTCTGGCAACCGCTTCCCCACCAACCACATCCTTTGATTCCGTGTCGGAAGCAGCCTTGCCCCCAAGTTTTTTTAGGACGGGATCCACGGTTTTTTTGAATGTCTCAACCTGCATTTTCACGGCATCCGTATCAGGGTCAGCGCCGGGAATACGACGCACCAGTTGCGCCACGAGTTTGGTGATGGATTCAACCGTGTCCTCCAAGTTCTGAAATTGAGCAAAAGGCCCAGAGTTGGCCCGAGTAAGTGGGATTCCAAGAGCCACGCCGGATACCGGCGTGCCGAGTTTGCCCTTCGCTACTCCCGCTTCATAGAGAATCCAAGGGCGGTCCAGACTTCGCTCCGTAAGCAGGCAGACGACGTCTGACGCTGCGTCGAGTTTCTTCATGAGTTCAGGATACCACTCGACCCCATACTCGATTCCTTGTGATCCTTTTTGATCTGAGGAGCGAAATGACTTTAGTACACCAGCGCTCACGCTGCTGAGAAGTTTACTAAAAGCTTCGGCAAGTTGAGCGTCTCGCGTGTCATGACTGATGAAAATGAGCGGGCTCTTTGGAGATGATGCGCCCGCAGTCGGTTGTTGCCCGTCTGATGCTCGGTCATTCATACCCTTACGCGTCTTTGACACGGCTATACTCCTTTTTTGATTTGGCCCTTGATTACCGGCATTATGTACTCCTTCGCATGTTTTCGCCATCCAAAAACTATCATCGATATCTACTTCGGTCCCTCGAACGGCAGGTGACACGGCCTACTGGTGGTATCGTTGTGTGCTTGGGGGAAGCCGCGAACATGATAATCGCACGGGCGGGACGGGCAAGGCCTAACTCACAGCAGGCCCAGAAGATCGAGCGGGTGGGCCAGCAGGGTTTTGGCGCCGGCGGCCAGCAGTTCGGGCGCGGTGCGGAAACCCCACAGGGCCCCTGCCGCGTACATGCCCGCGGCGGCGGCGGTTTGCATGTCGGTGTTCGTGTCGCCGACGTAGAGGCACTCCTCGGGCGACAGGCTGAGTTGGGCGGAGATCCGCAGCGCCCCGGTGGCGGCGGGCTTCTTGGGTGTGCCCTCGCCCTCCCCGATGACCGCGGCGAATTGCCACTGCGGCAGGAGGCGCGCGACGACGATCCCCGTGAAGTCGTGGGGCTTGTTGGACAGGATGGCCACCGGGATTCCCCGCTCCGTCAGCTTGTCCAGGAGTTGGGGCACGCCCTCGTACGGCCGGGATTTGTCGGCCCATCGCTTGCCGTATTCCCGCCGCTGGGCCTGGACCGTGGCGGCCACCGTCGCCTCGTCGCGATGGCCCTCGGGCAGGGCCCGCTCGACCAGCAGCACGATGCCGTCGCCGACGAAATACTTGTAGGCGTCGATCGGATGAGGCGGGAAACCCATCCCCGCCAGCACCGAGTTCATGGAATCGGCCAGGTCTTCGAGGGTGTCCAGCAGCGTCCCGTCGAGATCGAAAATAACCGCCTTGAACGGCGACCACATTGTCTCCTCCTCCAGGCCGACCCGTGTCGCCGTTCGTCAATCAATATTGAGCGTCAGCAGGAATTCGGCGTTGGTTTTGACCTTCTGGAGCCGGCTGATGAGCAGTTCCATCGCGTCCACCGGTTGCATTTCGGCCAGGGCCTTGCGAAGGCGGACAACCAGTTTCATCTCGGTGGGGTCCAGCAGCAGCTCCTCCTTACGCGAGCCGGAGCGGCTGATGTCGATGGCCGGCCAGACGCGGCGGTCCACCAGGCGGCGGTCCAGGTGCAGTTCGCTGTTGCCGGTGCCCTTGAACTCCTCGAAGATCACCTCGTCCATGCGGCTGCCCGTGTCGACCAGGGCCGTGCCGATGACCGTCAGCGAGCCGCCCTCTTCCACCGCGCGGGCGGCGCCGAAGAACCGCTTGGGCGACTGCAGGGCGCTGGCGTCCACGCCGCCGGTGAGGATCTTGCCCGAGTGCGGCGCGACGGCGTTGTACGCCCGCGCCAGGCGGGTGATGCTGTCCAGCAGGATCACCACGTCCTTGCCGTACTCGACCATCCGCTTGGCCTTGGAGTTGACCATCTCGGCGATCTGGATGTGCCGGGTGGCCGGCTCGTCAAAGGTCGAGGAAACCACCTCGGCCGTGGTGTTGCGCCGCATGTCCGTCACTTCCTCCGGCCGCTCGTCGATGAGCAGGATGATCACGTAGGCGTCGGGATGGTTGGCGGAGATGGCGTTGGCCATCTTCTGGAGCAGCACGGTCTTGCCGGTGCGCGGCGGGGCGACGATCAGCATGCGCTGGCCAAAGCCGATCGGCGTGACCAGGTTCACGACGCGCATATTGAGCTCTTCGGGCGTGTGCTCCAGGAACAGCCGGCGGTCGGGGTGCGTGGGCGTGAGGTCCTCGAAGTTGACGCGCTCGGTCAGCTTGTTGGGGTCCTCGTAATTGATGGCCTCGACGCGCAGCAGCGCAAAATACTTCTCGGACTCCTTGGGCGGGCGAATCTGGCCGGAGACGATGTTGCCCTGTAGCAGGCCGAAGCGGCGGATCTGGCTGGGCGAGACGTAGATGTCGTCGGGGCTGGGCAGGTAGTCGTAGTCGGGGCTGCGCAGAAAACCAAAGCCGTCGGGCAGAATTTCCAGCACGCCCTCGCCGTACATCAGGCCGTCGCGTGCGATACGCTGCTTGAGGATCTTGAAAACAAGGTCCTGCTTGCCCAGGCCGGCGTATTCCTCGATGCCCTCGCCGCGGGCGATCTCGTGCAAATCGCCGACGGCCATCTTCTGGAGGTCGGTAATGTGCAGCTCGCCGCGCTTGACCCGCTCATACTTGGCGTGCATTTCCTGGTCGAAGGCCTCGGTCGATTCGCTAACTTCAGGGGCGGGCGCCTGCGGGGCGCTCTGTGCCGCCGGCGCCGGCGCGCTGTCGGCGACAGCATCGGCCTGGGGCTGGGGCGCATAAACCTCGACCGGCTCGGACTCAGCCGACGCCACATCTTCGCAGGTGGGCTCGGCTATTGCGGTGTCCTCGACTACCTCGTCCGACTGATCCAGCAGCGGATTCTCGGCGGCCTGGGTCTCGGCCTCGGGGCCCTTCTTCCTTCGAACTGTTTTCTTCACTGTTTTTCTGACTGCCTTGGCCATGACGGCTCCTATGGATTCCCCGTTCGCATGCACCGGATGCGGAAGGTGTTCAATACTCGCTAACCTGCGGCTAAGTGTTTCCGTTGTCTCAAGCGCGGCCCGTGATTGCATTGGGGAATGAAACGTCAATTACGGTCGCGGTAGATTGCCCAGGGAACGCACCGGTTGGTCCAGTCAGCGACCCCATGCAATCCTGAACGTCAGCCCGTGATACGAACAATCTTGTTAAATATCTCGCGGATTTGCTCGCCCAGGTGGGATACGCTGGAACTGTTATCGACATAATAATCGCATCTTTCCCTTTTTGTGTCCAGAGAAATCTGCGAATTTTCGCGGGCCTTCCACCGCGGGCCGCTCCAGCCGCGATTGGATACGCGGGATTGACGCCGGGCGGCGTCGGCATCGATGTAGACAAGGTGCGTACACAGGCTGTCCCACCGGGCCTCCAGCAGCACCGCGGCGTCCAGAACGACGGCCCGCACCGACGCGTCGGCCTGGGCGAGGGCGATCTGCCCGGCAATCCGCTGGCCGATCCGGGGATACATCAAAGCGTTGAGGCGGGCCAGTTCCGCGGGCTTGCCGAAGACGATCTCCCCCAGCTTGCGGCGATCCACACAGCCGTCAGAATCGAGAACTTCTGCGCCCCAGGCCTGCACGATCTCGCGCCGGACGGCCTCCTCAGCCAGCACGTTATGACCGATTTCGTCGGCATCGATCACCCGGCAGCCCAGTTTGGCAAACTCCGCCGCCGCGGCGCTCTTGCCTGCGCCGACGCCGCCGAGAATGCCAATGACCGGCTTGGTTTGGGTGGGACTCTTCATGGGCCTGCCGCCACATTGTCGCACGGAAGAAACTTAAGTCAAGGTTTATGCAATCGTTGAGCCTGTTTTCACGGGGTGCCGTGACCTCAACCCTCTGGTGTTCCGTCAGTCTTGAAACTGCGTGCTGGGTGATGGATTGGGTGCCATGTCCATGCGGTCGTTGTTGTTCGCATGGGCATGTACACGCTGGACATGCCCACCCGCAGCTACGGTGTCGTCGCACTATTTCCGATCTACTCGCAAGGCAAATTCCAACGCCGAGACAAAGCCGATCAGTTCGCCCATAGTGTGGCCGGAACACAAGCTGACGCGGAGGCGGCTGGTGCCTTTGGGAACCGTCGGCGGCCGGATGGCCGGGACGAGAAAACCTTCTTTCAGGAGCGCCCGGCTGACCGCCATCGCCTGCCCCGCCGGGCCGATCATGATGGGAATAATCTGGGTGACGGCGGGATTGGCCCCGGCCTCCGCGCCGGCTGGGGCTTGCTGTGCAAACGCCGGTCGCACCCTGGCCGCCAATTGCAGAAGTTTCTCTCGCCGCTGCGGCTGGGCCTGGATGATGCGGATGGACTCTATCGCCGCTGCGCACAGGGCCGGCGGCAACGCGGTGGTGTAAATGAACGCCCTGCCGCTGTTGACGATGGTCTCGACCAGGACTCTCCTGCCCGCGACAAACCCGCCCAGGCCGCCGATGGCCTTGGACAGCGTGCCGACCACCGCGTCCACCTGTTCCTCCACGCCCAGCAGCTCGGCGGCCCCTCGTCCCAGCGGGCCCAGCACGCCGGTGGCGTGGGCCTCGTCAATCAGCAGCATCGCGTCGTAGCGTTGCTTGAGCGCGACGATCTCGCCCAGCGGCGCCAGGTTGCCGTCCATCGAGAACAGCGAGTCGGTGACGATCAGGCAGCGGCGGTGTTGGCCGCGGTGGCTGGAAAGCAATCGCTCCAGGCGGTCCATGTCGCAGTGGCCGTACGTCCGCAGCCGCGCCCCGCAGGACTGGGCGGCGTCGATGATGCTGGCGTGGTTGAGCTTGTCGCAGAGGATCAGGTCGCCCTCGCCGGCCAGTGCGGCGATGGCGGCGTGATTGGCCATCCAGCCGGTGGAGGTGGCCAGCGCCGCCTCGGTGCCCTTGAAGGCGGCCAGTTCCTCCTCCAGTTGCACGTGCAGGCGGCTGGTGCCGCTGACCAGCCGCGACGCGCCCGCTCCGACGCCCCACTGGTCCAGGGCCGCCGCAGCCGCCGCCTTGACGGCTGGATCGTTGGCCAGCGACAGGTAATCGTTGCTGCACAGGCACACGACCTCGCGCCCGTCGATCTTCACTCGGGGCCCGCAGGCGCTGTCCAGCACGACGGGCCGGCGCAGCAAGTCCGCGGCGACCGCAGCCGCCAGCGACTCCTCCATGTCCTGCCATACCGTCATAACCACATTTTTCGGCGAATGGACTCTTGCAGTCAATCGTAACTGTTGGTTATATCTGTCAAAGGGCTCTGGAGAATCTGTCGTTGGAAGACACCTGCGTTTTCCGCCAAGACCCTTGAGACACGATAATCGCTGGCAATCAGCTCCGGAGACAGCCATGAAAGACAAACTTTTCGGCGAAGGCATTACATTCGACGACGTCCTGCTGGTCCCCGCCCGCTCGTCCTTCGTGCCCCGCGACGCCGACACCTCCACGCAACTGACCCGCAACATCCGCCTCAACATCCCGCTGCTGTCGGCCCCCATGGACACGGTGACCGAGGCGGCCCTGGCCATCGCGCTGGCCCAGGAGGGCGGCATCGGCATCATCCACAAGAACCTCTCCCTCGAGGCCCAGGCCCGCGAGGTCGAGAAAGTCAAGCGCTCCGAGAACGGCATCATCACCGATCCGGTCACACTGCCCCCCACCGAGTCCACCGCCCGGGCCCAGCAACTGATGCAGGAGCAGAACATCTCCGGCGTGCCCATTGTCGCCGAGGGCGGAAAGCTGGTGGGCATCCTCACCCGCCGCGACATGAAGTTCCTCCGCGGCGAGCAGCAGGTGCAGGACGTGATGACCAAGGCCAACCTGGTCACCGCCCCGCCGGAAACCACCCTCGACGAGGCCGCCGACATTCTCAACCGCCGCAAGGTCGAAAAGCTCCTGCTGGTCCACAAGGACGGCCGCCTGGCCGGCCTGATTACCATGCGGGACATCGACAAGCTGCGACAGTACCCGCGAAGCTGCAAGGATAGCCGCGGACGGCTCCGCGTGGGCGCCGCCGTCGGCGTGCATGATTACGAGCGGATCGACGCCCTCATCGCCCGCGACGTGGACGTGGTGTGCGTCGACACCGCCCACGGCCACAGCGAGAACGTCATCAAGACCGTCGAGTGGATCAAATCGCATCACAAGATCGACGTGGTCGCCGGCAACATCTGCACGGCCGCCGCGGCGGCGGACCTGCTGGCCGCGGGCGTGGACGCCCTGAAAGTCGGCATCGGGCCCGGATCGATCTGCACCACCCGCGTCATCAGCGGCGTGGGCATGCCGCAGATCACGGCCATCCGCGAAACGTCCAAGGTGGCCGACGCCAAGGGCGTGCCGGTCATCGCCGACGGCGGCATCCGTCACAGCGGCGACATCACCAAGGCCATCGCCGCCGGGGCCAGCTCGGTCATGATGGGCAGCCTCTTTGCCGGCCTGGACGAATCGCCGGGGCAGATGGTCATCTTCAAGGGCCGGCGTTTCAAGGTCTACCGCGGCATGGGTTCGCTGGGCGCGATGGTCCAGGGCTCTGCCGACCGCTACGGCCAGAAGGGCCAGGTCAATCGCGACAAGCTGGTGCCCGAGGGCGTCGAAGGCCGCGTGCCCTACCGCGGCTCGCTGGGCGATTTCGTCTACCAGATGGTCGGCGGCCTGCGGGCCGGCATGGGCTACTGCGGCACGCCCACCATCGAGGAACTGCGGGAGCGGGCCAAGTTCATCCGCGTCTCGGGGGCCTCGCTGATCGAAAACCACCCGCACGATATCGCCATCACGCAGGAACCGCCCAACTACTCGCTGTGGCACAAGGATGAAGAGTAAACTTCATCACGAAGAGCACGAAGAACACAAAGAGCACCAAGAAGCCTAGAGTTACAAGGAAAGATTTATTGTCTATCGCGATGTTTCCTTTGTGATCTTCGTGTGCCCTTGGTGGACTTCGTGATGGCTGTTTATCGAGAGCGAAAGGAGTTTTCCCATGTACCGATATGCGTTCTTGATGCTCGCCGTGGCCGGCGCGGTCTTCGCCGGCGGCTGCTCGGCCGACCTCTCGCAGTATCCCGGGCGGTCGCTGGGGATGGTCCATTACGGTGACGCGGTCGACGTGGCCAGGCAGGTCATGGGCCAGTACTACAGCGTGGCTGAGGTCGATGCCGACGCCGGCGTGATCAAGTCGATGCCCAAGCGCACCGAGATGGCCCTGGCCGGCGGGCCCGCCCGCGAGATCGCCACGGTCTACCTTCGCAAGCGGGGCGACGAGGTGGTGGTCAACTGCTCGGTGATCGTGCAGACCTCCGCCGGCCCAGACGGCTCGCGGCTGAACCCCACGCGAACCAGCTACAGCGGCGTGCCCAACCAGACCCCCTCCGAAATGGAGGCCGCCACCACGCCCAAGCAGAACGACGCATGGGTCGAGCAACGGCAGAACACCTCCATGGCCAACAAGATCCTCAACGATATCTATGCCGCCCTGCACAAATCTCAACCCGGCGACGACGCGGGGGCCGACCACCTCAAGCCCAGTGAAAAATGGCCGGCGCCGTAACCGAATGACGCAGCCCCACGCGACTTCTGCTGTGCCAGACTGGACTCTTGGTGTGTTTGACAGAACTCTGCTGGGTTTGACTGGCCGCGAGAGCGAAGCGAGCGGAGTGTTGTCGTCTCGCAGAAACAATTCCCGCTCGCTTCGCGCTCGCGGCTAGTTCGGCTGCGACGACGCCTCTGCGGGCTTGGCCAGCGGCCAGTAGACCGCGTCACCCTCGTTGCGACCTCTCCAGGGTTCCTCCTTTTCATCATGCACGCCGCCGTCGTCCTTCATGTTCCAGCCGACGCCGTAGAGCAGGAAATCGTCGCCCACCTTGCAATACTTCAACGGCCCCTCGGCGAAATAGTCGAATGGCAACTTGCTGAGATACCCCTCAGCCTTGAGTTGCTCCAGACTGTCGGGATAATGCCCCTTCTCCAGGCGATACCGTCGCAACGCAAGAATAGCAATGGTTGCCTCGCACTCATTGATGGCCTCGAACCGCATGCTTGCCAGACGAGAGAACTCCGGGAGCAATGCCCTAGGTAGAGCGAACCGCCACGGTGAAAGATCTTCGCAGTATTTCTTCAGAATGGCAGCCTTGGCAGGAATCTGCCGCGCAGGTGAGGCGAACGTATCCTTCATCAGGTCATAATAATGTTCCACCACGTATAGCGTCTGCTCGCGGGGGGCGTGAAGCAAGGCCGCCCCGAGGAAAGCCAGCGAATCCGTCTTCCCCTGCTTGTTCCCGTTAGAATACACCATCGTTGGGATGAGACGCCGCAGTTCCTTGGGCATCACATGACCACCGCCTGCCCCATCTGAGGTGAAGGATCGTTGCACCATATCCAACCACATCAGATGTTCCCCTTCCAGATCGGCAACCGGAATGCCATCGGCCAGGACCTGCTCAAATTCTCTCTGTGCGCGAGCCAGGGCAGCAGTATCGACGTTTGGTAGGTCGGCCAGTTCAGCCAGCCCCCACGATGCCTGCCTCTGCATGGCGAGGAAGACTATGTACTCGATCAGAACGGGGCTGTGACTCATATTGCGTGATCGCGCCACGGCCATGCAGTCCGAAACCGCTTCGTTCCATTGCCTGCTTTGTCCCTCCAGTAATGCCCGGACGATACCGATTCTGGAAAGAGTCCCCAAAGAGCTAAGATTGGGCACCGAGACGGCGAGGATCGAGTTGTCTTTGGCCTCATATAGTCGCCAGCAGCAAGGCCTGGCGCTGCCGGCTACAAACTCCTTCCACGCACCTTCATTGGCAGTAACGAGATGACGCAAGTTGGCCTGTTGCTCCTGGGTCAGGTCGGCGAAACGTCTCAACCTCCCGCTGAGCAGATCACGCAGAAACTCGTCGTCAGCCTTGGAGGGCTTGACGAATAGTTCAATTGCCCTCTGATAGTGCGGCCAGGCGTTTTCGCTGTCGGGAACTTTGGGGTGAGCAAGTTCATTGAGTTGGGCCACGTAATCGGTCGTGATCGTCGGCCGACCTGTGAAGAACCAGGCCACATAGAGGATCATGCAGAGCAGCAGCACGCCCACAGCCTGGAAGCTGCGGACGATGGCGGTCTTCCAGGCTGGGCGGCAGCGTTTCTTGCCGCGGCGGATCAGGACGGCCAGCAGGCGAGGCTCGCCGAATTCCGCGATCAGTTCCACCGCCCGCGCCGCCCGCTCGCCATCGTCCCTGCACGAGCGCAACGCGTCGTCGAAATGGTCCACCAGCTCCCGCCGAACCTCCAGCCTCGCCGAGCGGCTGTAGCCCATCTTGCGGATCACGCGGCGGATATACTCCGCCGCCACCTCCGGCAAGCCCGCATACGGATTCTGCTTCTGGCCCATGTCATTACCCCTGTGCGATTACGTTGCCGAGGCGGCGTTCATCCCATCACCGGCGAAGGCGAGCCGAACACCAGGCCCACGCCCGTCGCCAGCTTCTGCCATTGCTCGCGCTGGGCGGAGAGATACTCCTTGCCCGCGCCCGTGATGGAGTAGTAGCGGCGGTTGCGTCCGCTGTCGCCCTCCTGCCAGTCGCCCTTGACCAGCCCCTTGGCTTCGAGGTTGTACAGCAGCGGGTAGAGCGTTCCGCGGCCGAGGGTCAGGATGTTGCCGCTCCGCTGGGCGACGGCCTCGCTGAGCTGGTAGCCGTACATCGCCCCCCGCCCCAGAATCTCCAGGACGACCATCGGGGCCACGCCTTTCAGGAGTTCTCGTTCAAATCTCATGATCCATGCTCCTCGTGAAGGATTGCCGTAACATAGTATGTATAACATACTATGCAGAGTCAACCTAATTCTTAAAATTCTCGTATAATTATTCTAATAGATTGCAAATACGAGTTTTACATAACTTGCAGCATCCGTGACGAGTGGGCCAAACTAGCCGCGAGCGCGAAGCGAGCGGGCATTAAGAAACTATCTCAAAACCAAGTAGCACGGGCGGGACGCCCGTGATACTCATGGGCAAGATGCCCATGCTACGTTCCGAGATAGTTTCTAAAGCTCACTCACGGCTGGGTTGGCGCGGTGCCCAGGGGATTGACCCCGGGCGCGACGAGGTTCATCGGGACCGGCGGAGGGGCCATGCCGGCCGGCAGATCCTTGACGTCGACGGCGGGGTTGTTCTTGAACGGGTTGTACAGCGGGTCGCCGATGAGGGTCAGCCGCCAACTGGTCAGCGGCAGCGTCCGCCAGTAGCACTCCGCCAGCGTATACTTGCCCGTCAGCAGGAGCGGGAAGAACTCCTCGGGCATGGGGAAGCTGCCCAGGAAGGGCTCTTCCACCGCCCCCACCGTGGCCGCCACGCCGTTCTGGATCATCTTGACGCACCACTCGTCGCTGGAGGGGTCGTGCAGATGCACCGCCTCGAAACTGGCCACGTGCCAGCCGACGCTGCCCTTGACCCAATCGAAGGCCGCGACGTACTTCTGAAGGCTGTACCAGCCGCAATACAGTGCCGCCTGCGGGCACGAGCCGGCTGGGAAGACTGTCGGGGCTTCGTCGAAGACCACCTTGAGCGAGGTTTTTCCGCGAAGGAAGGCGACGAGCTTGCGGAAGGTTTCATCGTAGTTCTTGGCTCGCTCGGGCCCGCCGGCATCGACGTAGAAAGTCCCCTGCAGCCCGGTGGCCTCGACCTCGATGGAGTCCTTGATGATCCTGGCGGCGTCGCCTCGCGTGGGGCCGTCAATCCGGCAGGTCATCAGCATCGGCGGCATATTGGGGGGCAACTTGGCCTGGCCGCGCCAGTAGAGCGGGTTGGCCACGAAGTTTTCGATCGGATAATTGCCCTGCCACAGCAGCGACAACTCGCTATCGACCGAGGCGACCCCCGCGTTACTGACGGCCGAGGCGGCGGACTGCTGCTGGGCATAATCCCCGGCGGCGATGAGTCCACCGGTTTCCATCAGCGAAGAGGTCAGGTCCGCTACGCTCTGCGCGTCGGGCGTCTTGGCGCGAAGATCCTTCTGCCGGGCCAGGGCCTCGTCCAACTGCTTCCTCAACTCATTGGGGTCCGGGGCGTCGGTCAGGCGGGCGTCGCTGATGAACTTGATCAGCCCGGCCAGGCCGTGCAGGTCCAGGCTCAGCGCCATCAACTGCCGCGCCGCCACCTCGCGGTGCGCAGACTCGCTGAGGGCGAGAAACTCCTGCAACTTGTCCGCCAGCAGCTTATCGACGTCGCCGGCCAGCGCCGCCCAGGCCGGCAGGGGCTCCTGCGGGGCCGGGGCGGGAGACTCGAACAGGTCCGTCACCGGCAACAGGCCGTCGGTCCGCGGGGGCGGGAATTTCCTGCACACACTGGAGAGCAGTTTGTAGTCGGTGGCCAGGCGGTAGTGGCACTTGGTGGCCTCGGCCTTGTACACGCTGTTCAATTCCGAGCCGGGTTTGATCGGCGACTCCACGCGGAGGGGCATCCCCCACATCAGCACCACGCACCTGATCTTGCTCGCCAGGTTCCTGCTGACGAGGAACTGCGCCAGGGGGCGATGGATCTGTGACTCGTAATCGAGGCGGGAAATGGTGTAGTTGGATTCGACATTCAGCACGGCAATCTGCGAGGCGGGAATCTGCCGGGCCTGTGCGTATGACTGTGCCAGCGCCACCGAGTCGGGGCTGGTGCCGTTGGCGACGACCAGCACTTCGTCGGGCGTCAGGGCCATCGCGGGCGCCGCCAGACAAGCCACGATCCCCACCACGAAGCACAGCCGAATATAATATGACATAAAATTCCTCTCCGCCTTGTTACGCCCAGACAGGCGGGACGTTCGGTTTTTCATTGTAAGCAATTTGGTTCCGGCAGGTAAGATGCAAGCGATGGCCCGTCGGAACTTGGTATTGTATCGACCCTATGAACTCGGGAGATGAAGGCAATGCCCATGAGGAGACTTTACGCATTGTTGCCGCTGCTGGCGGTGCTGGCCGGCTGTCCGGTCACGCAGTCCCAGCAGACGCCCGTGGCGGCCACGCGGGTCAAGGAGGTTTCCACCGGTAGCGGGTACTGGCTCTACGTGCCCAGCACCTACGACGCCCAGCGCGACTGGCCGCTGGTGATCACGCTGCACGGGACGTACGGATTTGACGACTCGGAGGCGCAGATCCGCGAATGGAAATACCTGGCCGAGCGACACGGGTTGATCGTCGCGGCCCCCGATCTTCGCAGCGTCCAGGGCATACTGCCGGTGGTGCGCTCCCAGTGGTACAAAGACCTGGCCACCGACGAGAAGACCATCCTGGCCGTGCTAGAGGATGTCTCCAAGCACTACAAGGTGGACCCCAACGCCGTCCTTCTGACGGGGTTCTCCGCCGGCGGGTTCCCGATGTACTACACCGGGCTGCGAAACCCCACCCGCTTCAACATGCTGGTGGCCCGGGCGTGCAACAGCGACATGGAAATGCTCAGCAAGATCGAGCTGGCCGACGATGCGAGGAAGTTGCCCATCGCGATCTTCTGGGGCAAAGACGACCTCAAGAAGATCCACGACGATTCGTGGGCGGCCTTTCGATACCTGCGCGAGCACAAGTGCCTTAAGGCCGAGCAGAAGCAAATCCTCGGCGGCCACCTGCGGAGGCCCGACATGACCTACAAGTTATGGATCAAGCACCTGCCGGCCAAGTACCGCTCTTGACGATCGGATTACGGTGTTTCCGGGGCGGGGCCGAGCAGGGCGCCTTCCAGGTCCGGCGGACGAATGACGGGCTTGGGCACCGCGACGCGACTGACGCGACGGAAGACCATGTACTCCGGGCTGTCCTCAGCCGGGATGCGGTAGACCCAGTCCACCGTCAACGACGACCCCTTGCCGCCCTTGCGTTCGACCAGGAGATCGGCCAGTTGCAGGTCCTTTATCGAAGGGTCGGTGGCGTTGTCCTTGAGCGGAGCGACGACAAACTCCAGCCGCGGTCCCGACCGCATCATGTAGCCCAGCGGGTAATAGCTCGTCCCGCTCTGACCGACGAGGCGGAAATGCGATCCGACCAGGCGGAACCAGCCGTCGGTATCGGCGGCACTGCCGTTGACCTGCGTGCGAACCACGACGACCTTGTTCGGCGTATCGGCCAGCATCGGGTTGGGCGGAATCTCGCTGCCCCAGCCGCCTTCGGGGGCGTACATCAGGATGATTTTCAATGCGTCGGGGGCTGCGTCGACCCTACCGTTCTTGCCGGCGGTGTTGCGTGCCGCGAACAACTCCAGCACCATGTTGTCATGGGCCTTGTCGAAGGACCGATCATCACTCCCCTTGAGCGACTGCGAGGAGAAGCGACTGGCGCAGCCGAGGGTAAAATCGTCGGGGCACAGCGGGGCCATGCGGCTGCGCTGCGTCATTGTGGAGTCGTAGGGCTCGTACATGAGGATCGAGCGCCCCAGGGGCAGCATCTGGAGAATCAGCGCCAGCACCCCCACCGTCACCAGGCCGGTGACCAGACCCATGGCACCTCCGCCGATGCGGTTGGCCCAGACCCCCAACACCACGTTCCAGCCGATGTACCTGTCGGCCAGTATTCGCAAGACCAGCAGCGGCACGACGAACAGGACCAGCAGCGAAATCGCCTCGGCGCAGGCGGGCACGTGGGGCTGCAATAGCGTGGCCAGCGGTTCGTAGTAGTTGACCGCCAGGGCCAGGCTGAAAATCGACAGCACCGCCATGATCAGCGCGCTGAACAATCCCTGCGTGACCTGAAAGAAGGCGATGGCCAGGAGAAGGATTGTTGCCAGCAGGATCAGGATCATCGTTATGAGCTCCTCTTGAGCTACGGTTTCTTGTCCGGCTGCGAGACGCGAATGACTTCCTGCACGCTCGTGACGCCTTCGATCACCTTCTGCAAGGCCTGCTCCTGGAGGTAGAGCATCCGGTTCTTCCTCGCGGCGGCCTTGATCTGCGCCAGGTTCGCGCCCTCGGCGATCATGTGGCGAATCTCGTCGGTAATCTCCAGCAGTTCAAAGACCGCGGTGCGTCCAAGGTAGCCGCTGCCCTGGCAGGTGGGGCAGGCGATGGGGTTGCCTTTATCGTCCATCAGCGGCTTGGTCGGGGGCCGGTAGAATCGTTCGATCTTCTGGGCCGAGAGGTTGGCCTTGGACAGAACGGCCGGGTCGGGCCGGTATTCCTCGCGGCAATTGGGGCACAGCTTCCGCATGAGCATCTGGCAGAGCACCGCCAGCAGATTCTCGGAGGCCAACCGGGTCTCGCCGCACAGCTTGGCCCACTTGGCCAGGGCCATGAAACTGTCACCCGCCTGCATGCCCAGCAGGATCGACCGCTGCCCGGCCGCCTCGGCGATGAGCCTGGCGCTGGCCGAATCGTAGCACTGGTCGATCATGATGGCGTCCGGCTCGCGCCGCAGCGCCGAAGCCAGCACCGAAGACAGCCTTTCGCTCTCACCGTAGGCGTTCTGCGTGACGTTCTCCACATCGACGGCAGGCTTGGCCTCCAGCGTCTCCAACTGCTTGATGAACGCGTCGCGCTCTCGCAGCAGAGAATACAGCGTGCTGGTCACGCCGCTGCCGGAGCGGCCGGAGATGATGATCAGGCCCTTGCCGGCCTGGTTCATCTCGCGTATGCGCGACAGGACGTCCTCGCTCATGCTCAGGGTGTCCAACTGGGTGCGGATGAACTCCTGGAGGATGCGAATCTGTAGGCGCTGGCCGCCGGTGGTGCCGGCCGAGCGGAGGCTCATTTCGATCTGCATCCCGGCCAGGTCCGCCGCCATCTTGCCCGACTGCGGGCGGCGGCGGTCTTCGGCCTCCATGCCCGAGATGCTCTTGAGATACTGGATCACCGCCTCGCTATGCCCCTGCCCCATCGGCGGCCGCTCGGTGACCACCCCATCCACCACGTACCGCACGCGGTACTGGGCCTGGGCCGGGGTAATGTCCGCCTCGCCCGCGCGACGCCACACAATGTCGTACAGCAGATCCTGCGTCAGGTTGTAGGTCTCGCGAAGTGCGGGCTCGGCATCGTCACCGGGCGGGAGCACGACCTTGCCGTTGGCGTGATAGAGCTTGAGACGATTGACGATCTGGACTTCTTTGGGCTTCTGGTGCGTCAATACGCCTTTGATGTGGCTGAAGGAAAGAACCTTCTCCTCGTCGCTCTGGGCCCGGCTGTTCCGTTGAACGACATAGGCCAGGTACACCGAACCGGTCAACAGCAGGTAGATCAGCAGGCCGACCACGAAGAAAGGCTGGATCAGCCAGATCAATAGCGTCACCGCACCCACCAGCAGGACCGAGACGCTCCAGACGCTTCCCGAGAGGTTCAACTTCTGGGCGTCCTTCTGAACCCAGGGCGCGAAATAAATCCACGGGACCAGGAAGACCAGCGCCACGGCAATTTTGATCGGCGAGAAATAACCGCCCAGCGGCGGCACGTCCGCCAGAACACCACCCAGGATGTGATCCATCATTTTGGCCTCTTTTGTTGCTGCCCACCCGCCGCGTCGGCTGGCCTGGCCCCTTGGGGACAGGCCCTGCTAGCGTCCCAGCAGCCCGCTTCGGCCGGTGGAGATTCCCTTCAGCAGCATCTTCAGTTCTTCCGGGTTAGGCGCATTTTCGTATGCAACCCGCGGATCGACAAGTTCTTTTTCAATCAGTTCCAGCAAGCCGCGGGTGAAGCTGCGCATGCCCTCGCTCTCGCAGGCCCGGATTACATCGGGCATTTCGTTGTCCCGCTCCTCGTGGATGAGCTGGCGGATGCTCGGATTGCTGAGCATGATTTCCAACGCCGGGATGCGAAAAACGCCTTCGGCGATGCTGGGCAGCAGCTTCTGGCAGATGATGGCCTTGAGATTGAACCCCAGCGACTGGCGGACCAGGCCGCGGCTTTCGGGCGGGAACAGCTCCAGCACGCGGCTGAGAGTCTGGGCGGCGCTGGAGGCGTGGACGGTTCCGAAAACCAGGTGGCCCGTCTCGCTGGCCTGCAACGCGGCGCGGAACGTGTCCTGGTCGCGCAGCTCGCCGATGAGGACCACGTCGGGATCCTCGCGCATGAGGTACTTCAACGCGCTCTCGAAACTCTCCACGTCGATGCCGATCTCGCGCTGGCTGACCAGGGCCTTCTTGTCCTCGTAGAGGAACTCGATGGGGTCTTCGATCGTGACGATGTGACAGGGACGCTTCTTATTGACGTACTCCAGCATGGCCGCGATCGTCGTGCTCTTGCCGCTGCCGGTGGGCCCCGAAACCAGCACCAGCCCCTCGTGCATGTCGGCGATTCTCTCGAGGATCAGCGGCAGGTGCAGGCTGGCGAAGTCGGGGATGATGCGCGTCACCCGCCGCACCGCCAGGGAAACCAGCCCCCGCTGGCGATAGATGTTGATGCGGAAACGGTCGGCCCCGGGCTGCTCGTAGGCCACGTCGATGCTGCCGCTCTCGGAAAAGTACGCCTTCTGCTTGGGCGTCATCAACTCCATCGCCATCGCTTCGATCTCCTCGGCCTGGATCGGCTCGCTCTTGGCGGGGCGTATGACGGTGTTGATGCGAAGATGAGGCACGGCGCCGGGACGGATATGCAGGTCGGAGGCCGACAGCCGGGTCATCGCGCGGAAGTACTTCTCCAACCCCAGCCCGTGCGGCTCGAACGCCGATGTCATCTCCGGCTCGTCGATAGGCTGCTGACCTTGCGGTAATGAACTCACACGTTGCCTCCCGTGACTCGTCAGATCCCTTTCTCGCCCGCCAGCATTCGGACCGGCACACCGTAGCGAGCGAGGTATTCCTTGGTTTGGGCGATGGTATAGGTTCCGAAGTGGAAGATGCTGGCGGCCAGGGCGGCGTCAGCCTTTCCTTCGGTCAGAACCTTTCGCATGTCCTCGGGGCTGCCCGCCCCGCCCGACGCGATGACCGGGATACTGACGGCCTCGGCCACGGCGCGAGTAATTTCGATGTCGTAGCCGGTCTGCATGCCGTCGGCGTCCATGACGGTCAACAGGATCTCGCCGGCCCCTCGCCGCTCAACTTCCTGCGCCCAGGCGACGGCTTCCAGGCCCGTCGGCACGCGCCCGCCGTTGATATGCACTTCCCACACCTCGCGGCCGTTCTTGACCAACCGCTTGGGATCAATGGCCACCACCACGCACTGGGCGCCAAAACGCCGCGACGCCGCCGTGATGAATTCGGGATCCTTCACCGCCGCCGAGTTGACCGAGACCTTGTCCGCCCCGGCGTTCAGCAGGTTGCGGCAATCCTCGATGCTCCGCACCCCCCCGCCGACAGTCAGCGGCATGAAAACCTGCTCGGCCGTTGCGGCCACGATGTCCAGAATGATATTCCGCGCCTCGTGGCTGGCGGTGATATCGAGAAAGACCAGTTCGTCGGCGCCCTCTGCCTCGTAGCGGCGGGCCACTTCAACCGGATCGCCGGCATCGCGGAGATTCAGGAAGTTGGTGCCCTTGACGACGCGGCCTTTGCTTACGTCCAGACAAGGAATTATGCGTTTGGCTAACATGATATTCACGTCCTGATCAGCTAAGGCCACATTCTACACCGGCCGATCGCAATCCTGCAACAACGCATGGGGAAAACTGCTCTCTCCCGTCGCCGTTGCCCGCCCGGCGGCGGGGTTACTTCGTGAGGCTCTCGATCACCGCGTCGCTCCAGCCCTTGCTGATGCACCGGAACTTGTCGGGGGACGCGAACAGCACCACCTCGGGGCGGTTGGGCGAGCCGTATGGCGAGCCGGCAGGCACCAGCAGGCACAGTTCGTCGGGGTAACGCCACGTCGGAATCACTGCGAGTTTCCCAAGACCTGCGGCGGGCTTGGTGGCTGACCCACCGTCCGGCGGCGTCGCGACAAGCTCCTGCACCTCTCCGCTGGCCAGAGTCACCACAGCCACTTCGCCCTTGCCGCCTGGGATGCAGAGTCGCTTGCGGTCGGGACTGACGGCGAAGAGATCAGGCACGTCGGGAATCTTCGCCTCCGCCTGGCGGGTCAGGACGCGCACCACTGTCGGGGCGGTCGGCATGAGGGCAAAGACCGATCCGCGTCCGGGCATATCGCTGAGAGTCGCGGGCAAGGTGACCTCCGAGCTGGAGAAGAACATTCCGCCGTCGGCCAGGCATCGCACCCGCGCCAATTGCGAAAAGATCACCCCCGCCAGCGGCTTCTCGGCGGGGAAGTCCTTGAGCAGGCGGCCATCCGCGCCAGCCACCGGGCGGCATTCGATCGCGCCCAGTTGGCCTTCCTTGCTGCCGGGAGTCTTGCTGGCGGCATAGGCCAGGCTCCTGCCATCGCTCGTCCAGTCAAAATACCAACTGGTGTTCGAGGCCACCTCCCTGGCCGGCCCGCTGCCATCGGCGGGAATGGCCCAGAGACTCAGTACACCCATATCGCCCTTGCCCGGCCTTTGGGAAGTAAAGGCGATGACGTTGGACCCCTTGCTGACGCGAACGGACAAAATCCTGTCGATGCTCCGGTAAATCGCCGTCTCGACTTGCAGCCCCTTGTCGGTCACCTTCGCCGTCGAGAGGGTCGTGACGTCCCACGTCGCGTCGACGAATTCCTTCCACTTGGGCCCCAGCCTGGCGGCCAGCCCTTCGGCGCGGCGGTCGCGGAGATACATCCTGGCCAGTCGCAGCACCTGGCCGCTCTTGTCGGCCACGCTCACGAGCTTGCCCAGGTCGTCGGCATAATTGGCAAGGATGTCGGCGCGGATGGCCTCTGCCGCCTCGGTCAGCCACGTCTTGTCGGCCTCCGACAGGATCGGCTCGATGTCCTTCCAGTCGTGGAGGCTCATCGTGCCGGTGAGGGCCACCCGCCGCGAGTCGTCACACCAGGCGATCACCGGAATGTTCTTGTCATTGGACAACGGGACATTGGCATCGCTCAACAGGCCGTTGCCGTCGCAGAGGTAGACCTTGTCGGCGATGACCAGGGCCCGCGAGCCGTCGGGCGACCAGACGATCCGCTCAGCCGGATAGCAGCCGACCAGGGCCAGGGACAACAGCACGCACGCGAGTGATCGCAGGTGTTTCATCGGACCAACCCTTTCATGTTCCGGTGTTCCATGGTAGCAGGCGCCCCGGCGCATCCACGTGAGATAGTAAATGTCGGCAGAGGCATGCAAAGGTCAAGAGATTTAATCCCGTTGGCGAACGCCTCGCACCTTCCCGCCATATCGGCTGGGGGCATTTTTCTGAAAAAGGGCAAGAAAAGGACATGGCGGTGACAATTCGGTAACAATCCATTGTTACCATCCACTTGGGAATTGGACGTGAAGACCTTACACTCAAGCGGAAAGGAGCACCACATGTTCAGGGGATTGAGCATCGCGATCGTGGCAGCCGTGGGGCTGGCCATGCTGCCTGCCGGCGACGCGCGGGGGGCCAGTGCGGCGGAAAGCCCTTCGACGCTGCTGGAGCGGGGAATCTACCAGGAGCAGACCACCGGCGACATCGACGCCGCCATCGCGGCCTACAAGCAGATCGTCGATGACAACAAGGCCAACCGCCCCATCATCGCCCAGGCCTATCTCCGCCTCGGCAATTGCTACATGAAGAAGGGGAACAACCATGAGGCGATGCTGACATTCCAGACGCTGATCTCGGTCTTCTCGGACCAGAAGGATGTGGTGACTCAAGCCAAGGAGCGACTTGAGGCTGCACGGGGCGGGATGAGCGACGCCGATATCGCCTCCGCGGTCGACAAAGCGGTCACAACCATTTCAACCTGCGCCGAGACCGATCCGCGGCTGGCCGGCGCGATGGCCTCCTTGAAGGATCTCAAGCAGGAGGCCGTCGTGGCCGCGCTGGTCAAGTACCTGGATTCAAGCAAGAACACCATCCGCCGCTCGGCCATATACGTCCTATGGAAGGGTGGATTCGATAGCATCGCCCCGGCGGTTCCAGCCCTGATGAAGCTCTGCTCGCACGAAGAGGATATGACCCGGGGCATGGCAGCCCTGGCGCTGGGAGGTAACAAGGTCGAGTCGTCCTTTCAACCACTGTGCGACATGGCGATTGGGGACAAGAGCGGCTACGCGCGTCGCTGCGCCGCCTACGCCCTGGGACTCCTGGGCGATCAGCGAGGCCAAGGCGTCCTTGAAAAGGTACTGAAGGACCCCAAAGCCATGGTCCGCAACAACGCCGAGGCTGCGATGACGATGCTCTCCAAGGCCGATCGATCAAAGAGTGTCACTACGGCCACGCAAGCACCCAAGGCACCGAATGTCATCCGCACCAACCCGCCGGCCTTCGCCAACGACGTGGATGCGTCACTGGACAAGCTCAGCGTCACGTTCGACCAGCCGATGATGGACGGCAGTTGGTCGTGGACGGGCGGCGGCGAGACGTTCCCGAAGGGGACGGGCAAGCCGTATTACGACCAGGCCAAGACCACCTGCACCTTCCCAGTCAGGCTTGAGCCGGGCAAGGTCTACTGGGTGGGGATCAACAGTCCCAGCTACAGGAACTTCCAGACGCCCCAAGGTGTCCCGGCCGGGCGGTACGCCATTCTTTTCGCCACCAAGACGGCCGACGGCAGCACAGTGGACATTCCCGCCGAGATGCTAACGCGGGCCAAGGCCATCAACGAGGCGGCCCGAAAAGCCCAACAGGCAGATGCGGCAAGCGGAGCCCCGCCCCAGGCCGTCAAGGATGCCAAGCAAGCGGCGACGGAGTGGCTCAAGTTCATCGACTCTGGCAAGTATGAGCAAAGCTGGGACGAAATGGGCAAGATGGCCAAGTCGGCGGTGACCAAGGCGCAATGGGCCAAGGACGCGGCCCCGCTGTCGTTTTTCGGAGCACTACAGTCGCGAAAGCTCCTGTCCGCGGAATACGCCACGACTCTTCCCGGTGTTCCGGATGGCCAGTACGTGACGATTCAGTATGAGTCTGTCTTCGCCAACAAGCAGCAGGCCACGGAGACGGTAACTGTTGCCAAGGAGCCCGATGGCACGTGGCGCGTGGTGGGCTGCTTTGTGAAGTGAGTGCTGCAAAGTAATAACAACGGACGCAAATGCGACCTAGTCGAACAAAAACTGGCACGGGCCAGACCGCGGGGATCTGGCCTGTGCTGCTGGTTTTGGCCGCGACGGTACTGGTGCCGACGGCGGCCGTCCTGTGGTTCATGACCGAGGCCATGCAGAGCGAGCGGCTGGCCGTGCGGCAGCGTGATCGTGCGCGGCGGCGACGACGGCAACGGGCGGGCGACGTCGCAAGCCGCCGCCGAGGAGCAGGCGTCCGCGGAGTGGGTCGAGGCCCGGAGGATGGAGGACTCCCCCGATCAAGCCGGCCAAGCCGCCAACGCCTACGCCAGGATCGCCTCGCAGGCCAAGGGTGCGCCGCTCCAGGCCGTCGCCTTGCAGGCGCAGGCGCGTTGCCTGGTCCGCGCGGGCAACAAGCCCCAGGCCTCCGAAGTGCTGGCCGCACTGGCCTCACAGGCTGCATACCGCCACTGCCTGGACTCCAGCGGCCGGCTGATCGCGCCGGCCTCGGCGCTGGGGGCCATCCAACTGGCCGGCGAGCCCAACTCCCCCGCCGCCGCCCGGCTTGTCGGGGCCCTTGCCCGGCGGCTGAACGATTACGGTGATGCCATGCCCGCCGCGCAGCGTCGATTCCTCATGCACGCGCTGATCCAGGCGGCGCCGTCGGCCGGGCCGTTTGACACGCTGGCCGCCGAGGACCTGGCCGCCGAGTACGTCGACTACCCCCAGCCGCCGGCCGAGACGGGCGCCTTGTCTCCCTCGGCCACGCCCGGCCTATGGCACAGGGCCACCGGCGACGGGAGCGCCGTCCTGCTCTATCGCGAGTCTCGCCTGCTGGCCGACATGGCGGCGGAGGCGAAGACCGACCAGCCCTTCATCGGCGCAGCCACCCAGTTGTCGCCGCCGGGGGCCGGCCGCGCGGGCCAGGAGCCGTTCGTCAAGTTGCCGGCCTCGCCGTACCTGCCCGGCTGGACGCTGGAGGTCTACCTGCCGGGCGACGACCCGTTTGCCGAGGCGACCCGGCGGCAGACGAGGCTGTACCTGACCGCGGCGGCCGTCAGCATCGTGGTCCTGGCGGCGCTGGCCACGGCGGTGACGGTCTACGTGGGCCGGCAGATTCGCCTCACGCGGCTGAAGAACGATCTGATCGCCACGGTGTCGCATGAATTGAAGACGCCCCTGGCGTCGATGCGCGTGCTGGTGGACACGCTGCTGGAAGGCCGCTGCCGCGACGAGGGCCAGGCCCGCGACTACTTCCAACTGCTCGCCCGCGAGAATCTGCGCCTGACGGCCCTGATTGACAACTTCCTCAACTTCTCGCGGATGGAGCGGAACAAGAAGGCCTTCGTCATGGAGCCGCTCCACATGGGCGACGTTGTCACGCCCGCCATCCATGCCGTCTCCGAACGCTTCAACGCGGCGGGCTGCCAGTTCACGCTGGCCCTGGCACACGGCCTGCCGGACTTCGACGGCGACCGCGACGCCCTGATCACCGTTGCGCTCAACCTGCTGGACAATGCCTGGAAGTACACCGGCCCCGACAAGCGGATCACGCTGCGGACCTTCGCCCGCGACGGCGAAGTCTGCCTGGAGGTCAGCGACAATGGGATCGGCCTGACGCGGCGCCAGGCGAGGCGGATATTCGACCGCTTTTACCAGGCCGACCAAAGCCTCTCGCGGCGCGCGGGCGGCTGCGGGCTGGGCCTGAGCATCGTCAAGTTCATCGTCGACGCGCACGGCGGAAAGCTCAGCGTCGTCAGCCAGCTTAACAAGGGCAGCACCTTCATCGTTCGTTTGCCGGCATCCCCCGGCGAAGGGAGTAACAGCTAATGTACCACGACAAACCAGCACCCAGCCGCGCCTACGTCGGGATATGTCTTGGGTTGATCCTGTTTGTCCTGGGGACGGCGGTTTGGTTGACAGCGGTGATGGCGCATGATGAACAACTCACCTCAAGAGCCTTTGTCGCCGCTATGGCCGTCATTTGGCCGATATGTCTCGTGCTGTGTGCATTCATAGCCTGGTTAACACATGCCGCCTGCCGTGTCGAATATACCCTGTTGGATGGATCGGTCGAATTGCGTTGCGGAATCTTTTTCCATGAGACCATTCAAAAACGGAACATCATCGCGGTTCGACGCGTTCGCTTCATCCCGCGAGTGCTCGGTTGGGGTCTCATGGCAAGAGGCTGCTGCAACCGCATGACCAATGGTTTGCTGCTCAAGACAACGGCAGGCAGGATCTTCATCAGTCCTTCGAACATTGAGCGGTTCTGTGCAGAATTGGGAATTGGAGCGACGGAGTAGAACCGTGACGAGCAAGACCATCCTGATCGTGGAAGACGACCCCACCTTGCGGCGGGGACTGAAGGACAATTTCGAGTTCGAGGGCTACCAGGTCCGCACGGCCGCCGACGGCGAGAAGGGCCTCGAACTGGCCTGCAACGCGCGGTGCGACCTGATCCTTCTGGACATCATGCTGCCGGGCGTCAACGGCTACGAGATCTGCCGCCTGGTTCGCCAGGAAAAGCTGACCATGCCCATCATCATGCTGACAGCCAAGGGGCAGGAGAGCGACATCATCCTGGGGCTGAATCTCGGGGCCGACGACTACGTCACCAAGCCCTTCAGCATCCGCGAATTGCTGGCCAGGGTGCGGGCCTTCCTCCGCCGGCAGGAGACGGCCAGGACCCGCTCGCACGCCTTTGGCCCCTATCACCTGGACTGCGATTCGCGTCGCCTGACCCGCGCGGGGCAGGAAGTGCCGCTGACGCCCAAGGAATTCTCTCTCCTGGAGTTCCTGGCCGGCCAGTCCGGGCGGGCCCTGACCCGCGATGAAATCCTTCGCTGCGTGTGGGGGCTCAACGTCTTTGTCACCGGGCGAAGCGTGGACCGCTGCGTCAACACCCTGCGGCAGAAGATCGAGGCCGACCCGCTGCGCCCCCGCCACATCAAGACCATCCGCCAGATCGGCTACCGGTTTGAGACCGACGCAGCCGGGGCATCAGCGTCGGCTACGATCCTGTAACATCTCGTGATGACTCGCCTGCGCGCGACAGGTCCGCTATCGGAGCTTGAGGTTCATCGAGGGTCCGTCCTGCCTGCCCGCGTGCCCTTACCTGGGGCCCTTGGGCTCGCCGACCAGCTCGAAGATCGACTGCGTCTTGACGATGGTCAGGTCTTCGGGGAAAGCGTGGAAGGCGAAGACGTGGAACTGGTCGGGTTTGACCGTGTAGTCAATGAAGGTGAAGGGAGTCAGGCCCTTGCTCATCCACATCGGGAAAGGCACGAACATCCCGCGCTGGGCGCCTTGGCGCGCCAGTTCATGGTGGGTCTGGCTGTAGACCCTCGGGCTCATGGACTCCACCTGGAAGTTCATCATGTAGTTCATGCCGGGCAACTGCCGCGTCTCGTGGACCTTCTCGCCCCGGAAGGGCAGTTCCAGCATCAGTCCCCGCGGCGGCAGGCCCGAGCCGGCGTCGGCGGTGACTTCCAGGAGCGTATCTTTCCCGCGGTAAAAACCGATCACATGCGTGCAGCCGGTGATCCAGACCTGGGCCTCGTAGTTTTCACTGACGATGTGATGGTCGTGGTAGACCTCGAACAGCTCGGGGTGCAACGGGCGGTTATAGAGGTAAAACCGCAACGTGGCGGCCTTCAGATTTTGGCCGGTACTCATGACTACGCTCCTGCTACTGTAAGGCATTATACCACATAAGGGGGGGCAAACAAGCGCGTGTCGGCAGGATCATCAGGGCCATCGCCTCCAGAAGTGAGGTAAGTTGGTCGCCCAAAAAATCAGCCGCGAATTCCGCGAAGACAGCCGCGAAAGAGGAAATGCACATAAGCTCGATCCGGCTTCGCTGTTTTCGCGAAATCTTTCCTGGCCTTACTGTCAGTTCTTTATCTCTTTGAATTCGCGTAATCCGCGTAATTCGCGGCTAAGGTTGATTTTTAGAGGCGTTTGCCTTGGGCAGGATCGTCGAGCTTCACTTAGCCTCTGGGCCGGTGGGGTGTTGCGCGGCGTCGGCGAGCAGGATTTTCCGATGGTGGGCCGCCCTGCGGCGGCGGAAGAACCGCACGGCGTAGTAGGTGGCAAAGTACGTCAGGGCGCCCAGCACCGCGCTGAAAACCAGGCTGCCCAGCAGCAGCGGCCAGAAGACCCCGCCGATGGCCTGGAAGAAATGGACCGTGCCGCCGATGAGACCGTGCCCGCCGCTGATGGCATCTTTGAGCGCCGCCCAGAACGCCGCCTCGTTGTGTGCCAGGCCCAGCATCTTGCAGCCCAGGACGTAGCAGAGGACGTTCACCCAGAGCGTGGCGGGATTGCTCAGCCAGGCCATCGGAACGCCGACAACCTTGTTGGCCCGACACAAGGCTGAGAGTGCCACGATCAGCACCATCTGCATGCCCGATGTGGGGGTCCAGGCGACAAACATCCCGATGGCCACGCCCAGGGCAATGCGATGGGGCGTGTCGTCCACGTGAATGATCCGGTAGACCACGAAGTTCCGCAGCAGGCGGAGGTTGACGCGAAGACGCTTTCTTAATTTCATCGCTTGAGCATTTCCAGGCCCGCGGCGACGACGTCGGCCGGGGGTATCGACTGCATGCAGGTGATATGCCTGCACTTTTTCTTCAGACAGCCTTGGCATTCCACCCCGGCCACCAGGGCCCTGCCGCGAAGGTACGGCCCGGTGTGTTCCAGGCGCGTGGGCCCCAGCAGGGCCACGACCTCCACGCCCACCGCCGGGGCGATAAACTTGGCGGCGGAGTCGTTGCAGATCACTCCGCGCGACTGGGCGATCAGGGCCGCCATCTGCGGAATGTTGGTCTGCCCCGCCAGATTCACTACGCCGGGGCCCATTCCTTCGGCCACCGCGGCACACAACTGGGCCTCGGCCCCGCCCCCGCCGGCCAGCACGATCGGGCAATGACGCGACAGCTCGGCCAGCACCACTCGCCAGTGTCGCACGGGATACCGCTTGGTGATCCATCGCGTCGGCGGCACGACGACCAGGAATGGCCGGTCGGCCAGCCCCAGCCGCGCGAGCAACTGCCTGACGTGATCGGCCGCCGCGGGAGCGACCTTCAGCGTCATGTCGCCCGGACGGGCATCGATTCCCAGGTGTCTGGCCAACTCGATGTTTCGGTCCACCGTGTGGGCCGATCGTGCAGCCAGGGCATGGTTGTAGAAGATGGCTGCGCCCTCGCGCGCGTCGGCAAAGCCGGCCCGCACAGCCGCCCCGGTCGAGGCCGTCAGCAACCCGCTGCGCAGCAGGCCTTGCAGGTCGATGACCCAATCGAACCGCCCGCCGCGTAAGGCGCCGACCAGGCGCGCCGCCTCGCCGATCTCCATCGGCCAATGCCAGGGCCGGCCGAAGCGGGCACGGTCGAAGGGAATCGTCTCGTTCAGATCGTCGTCGCCCTCCAGCAGCGGCAGGTAGGCCTTGCCGATCAGCCAGGCGATGTGGCAGGCCGGAAAGGTCCGCCGCAGTCCGCGCAGCACCGGCAAGGCGGTCACCACGTCGCCCAGGCTGCTGGGCTTGATGATAAGCACGCGATTGGGGGCGGGCAGTTGGGGGGCGGATGCGTGAGTCACACCGGCCTCCTTGTGGCCTTCTGGCGATGGCGGCGGGCGCGAAGCTGCTTGCGGAGTTTGCGGTCCGACCACTCGTCCAGCACCCGCCAGAGTACCTTGAATTCGATCTGGCCGCTGCCGGGCCGGCGGAGGTAGCCCATGAGCATCCGCAGGCGCCCCGCGCGATTGACCACCGGGCACTCCAGCAGCGAGACGTTCAGCCGCATCAGGCTCTGGAAGCGGCAGCGAGAGGTCATGAACCGTCTGCGGGACAGGCCGTCCAGGTCCACCAGGACCACCTCCGGCTCCCGCGGCGGCGTCCAGCGGATGAGCAGGTTGCTGGCCTTGAGGTCGCGATGCGCAAAATTGTGGTCGTGCAGCAGTTGGACGAGCCGGCCGAGACGGCCGAGCACCTGCTGGGCCAGGCGGCGCTGCTGTGGCACGCTCAGGGCGATCTCTCCGCGAGGCGGCCGGGCCAGGTGACTGTCCAGGAACTTGTTCATGGCCGTCGCGTCCAGGGCCTCGCAGATCAGGATGGCATCCATCAGGTGGGGCCCCCACCGCCGTTCCAGGGCCGCCAACGGCAAGGCCGTGGGGATCCGCCGCGTCAGCAGCGCGTGTCCCAGTTCAAAGGCTCGCACCGGCCGCGACGGGCGGAAGCAATCCAGGACCCACTTCCATCGCTGCTTGCGCCGGGCCCGCTTGATCACCACGCGAAGGCGGTGCGGCCCGACACAGAGAGTGCGGCGGATGACCAGGCTGGAAGGCGAATCCTTAATCACTTCCACGTCGGACCCGCGGAAAAGCGCCTCGGGCTCGGCCAGCACTTGCCGCCAGTCCTGGGCCTTGAACTCGATGCCCGCAGCCTGCGAGCAGGCCAGGCGGTTCTTGGTGGCCAGCACGACGTGGCCGCGCCAGAGGCGAGGCAGCTTCAGGCGGGCGAAATAGCGATCCTGTCGCAGCGTGCGGCGGTCGCGGCTGGCGAAGCGTCGCCGGGAATGTCGCCGGCCAAGAAGTTCGACCTGGTTATTCCAGCCTCGCAACGTGCCGCCCGGCTGGCAGACCCGCAGGTAATGCTTGAGGAATCTCAACCGCTCGGTGCGAGTGGTCAGGCGCAGGCGGTCGTGGTAGAGCTGCGCCAGATTGGCGGCCATGCGGCGCCGGCTGATGCGACGATAGTGGCGGACGCGATGCAGGTCCATCATGACCGGGCGCGGGTGCGGGCCGTCGGTGCGAATGAGAATGTTGCCGCCGTGCAGGTCGTTCTGCACCCATCCGGCCCGGTGCATTTTTCCGATCATCTCGGCCAGGGCGAGGCCGGCCTGGGTGATGTTCCGCCGCCCCTGCTCGCCCGCGGCGGCCTGCTCGATGTGCCACAGATCCCCCTGCCGTGCCGGCGCAATGGCGGCGGTGGCCAGCCACTCGGCCCCGTGATTGCACTGCGCGGCCAGCACCTCGGGCGTTTCGATGCCGCTGGCACGAAGCTGCCGGGAATTGGTCAACTCACTCCACGCATGCGAGGGCACGAGCCTTTGCACCAGCCGCCGCCACGGAGAAGGGTTGTGAAAATGCTTGAGGTAGACATCCTGATCGCCGATCCGCCCGAAAAAAACCGTGCGGGCCGGGTTATATTTGACCTTTTGCCAGGCTGGCTGGGCCGGATGGGCAAGCTGGGCAAGATGCTTTTCCAGCAACAGATTTTGCGCAACAACAATGACGTTGCCGACTCGCCGAAGCGGTGGGTTGTCGTTGGCGGGTAATGCCATAGTCTCGCGGGCCAAACCACTGTTCCACGGGGAACATTCTGATGCCGGTTCCTGACACAATCGCCGCTCTCGCTCGCGGCCACGCCGGGCGATTATACAGTCACGATGGCATCAGCAGCAAGCCGCGCCTCCCGACAGGCGATGTCGCTACCGCATCAAGGACGTCCTGAGCCACTCCAGGGCGTGGCCCTGCTGCTCGACATTGAACTCGTGCGGCGTGTCGTAGTAGCTCAACTTGCAGCGGTCCGGGCAACCCGCCTTGTCGTAGACGGCCTGGATCCTGGCGTAGGCGTCGGCGACCCCCTTGGCCGTGAAGAGCTTGTCCTTCCGCCCGTGGATCACCATCAGCGGATTGGGGCAGCACATCGAGACGATATCGGGATGGTCCATCAGGCCGTACGCGCCGGTGATGTACTGGGTGTAGTGCGTGTTCCGGGGACGGGTGGCGAACATCTCCGCGTATGTCGTCATCCAGCCGTCCACCACGGCGCACTGGATGCGCCGGTCCATGCCCGCCAGTTGCCCCGAGCGGAAGCCGCCCATCGACAGGCCCACGCAGCCGATGCGCTCGGGGTCCACTTCCTTGCGACTCAACAGGTAGTCCAGGCTGCGAATATCGTCCCGCAGCCAGATCCCCTGCCAGGTATGGCCAAGCTGGTACATGGCCCGCGCGACGAGATCCTCCCCGGCGCCGCTTTGCTTGTTGATCGCCGAGATAGTCTGTGCATCCTCGTTGAGCGACCAGTCGTTGATGCCTTTGTCGACGTCCTCGTCGCTGACCAGCCGCCGCTGCCCCCAGTAAAGCGCATCGATCACGATAACGGCAAAGCCCGCCCGGCAGAATTCGGTGGCGAACGACCGCCCGCCGAAGCTGACCTCCTTGAACTTCGTCAGCACCGGGTGCTCGATTTCAAGCTCGACGATCTTCTCCTTGCCCCAGTAGTACATCCCGCCGTGGTCGTGGAAGCACACCAGGCCGGGCACGGGGTAACGGACGTTCTTGGGGATCAGCACATAGGCCGACACGCGGGTAACGGACGTCGAGTCGAAGTACACCTTCTGGCGGATGTAATCGCCCTTGTCGACCGTCTCGACGATCTCCTCGCGGAAGTCGCAGGGCTGGACCTTCTCGGGGATTCGCCGCCAGAGTTCCTGCCGCGCCAGGCCCTTCCAGGCTTCCAGGTCGGTGAACTTCCCGTTCAGGAATGACAGATCGAAGGTCGATTCCTCCGCCAGCGCCCGGATGAACGGATACAACGAACCCAGCACCGTGCCCTGCTTTTGACGCTCAGCCATTCCGGTGACTCCCAAAGATGATTCCACTCAGCATATCGCCTTCAACCGATGGTGCCACGGCTGCGTCGTATGCAGCCGTGCATACCTTCGATACTGCCGCAAACACCTGCCTGCCAGGCCGCAGTGCCATGTCGATCCTTACGGCTCCAGCCCCGCCTCAGCCACCTCGATGGCTCGCAGCAGCGCCTTGGCCTTGTTGATGGTCTCCTGATATTCTTCGGCGGGCACCGAGTCGGCCACCACGCCCCCGCCGGCCTGGAGGTAGACCTTCCCGCCGGCGACCACCATCGTCCGCAGGGCGATGCAGGTGTCCATGTTGCCCGAGAAGTCCACGTAGCCGACCGCCCCGGCATAAGGCCCGCGACGGGTGGGCTCGAACTGGTCGATGATCTGCATGGCGCGAATCTTGGGCGCGCCCGAGACGGTGCCCACGGGCAAGGCCGCCCGCAAGGCGTCGAAGGCCGTCTGCCCCGCAGCCAGCTTGCCCTTGACGTCTGAAACAATGTGCATGACGTGGCTGTAGCGTTCCACGCTCATCACGTCGGCCAGCTCAATGCTCTTGGGCTCACAGACCCGCCCCACGTCGTTGCGGGCCAGGTCCACCAGCATGATGTGCTCGGCCCGTTCCTTGGGGTCAGCCAGCAGCTCAGCCTCCAGGGCCTTGTCTTCTTCCTCGGTCGCGCCGCGCCGCCGCGTGCCGGCCAACGGGCGATTGGTGACCACGCCGTCCTCGACGCGGCAGAGGATCTCCGGCGAACAGCCCACCAGCGTCACCTCCGGCGCCGTCAGCAGGAACATGAAGGGCGAGGGGTTGACCACCCGCAAAGCCCGGTAGATGTCGAACGCGCTGGCCCGGGTCTCCACTGTCAGCCGCTGGGAGGGCACGACCTGGAAAATGTCGCCCGCGCGGATGTACTCCTTGCACGCCTCGACCACCTCAAGGTAACGCTCGCGGGAGAAGTTGCTCTGGAAGGACTTTTGCGGCAGGCCTTCCATGTTGACCTCGGTGACCGGGTCGGCCGAGCCCTGCTGGAGCCGCGCGATGACGCGCTCGATGGAGGCGGCGGCCTCGTCGTAGGCCTTGCCCGGGTCGCCCGTGACGTGGGCGTTGGTGACGACCTTGATGGTCTGGTAGACGCTGTCGAAGATCACCATTGTGCGATAAAGGCCGAAGGACAGGTCCGGCAGGTTGCGGTCGTCCTTGGGGCCGGGGCCGAGTTTCTCATAGTAGCGAATCATATCGTAGCCGGCATAGCCGACCACTCCGCCGGTGAAACGCGGCAGTTCCTTGACATGCACGGCCTTGTAGGGCGCGAGCATCTTCCGCAGCTCTTCCAGGGGATCGGCCGATTCGATCTTCTCCGGCGAGCCGCCTAGGTGGCAAATGGTGATTTCATTGCCGCGGGCGCTGAAGGTGGCCAGCGGGTCAGCCGCCACAAAGGAGAACCGCGCGATCCGCTCCCCGCCGACGACGCTTTCGAGCAGGAAAGCGTTCTTGGCCGGGGCGAAGCCCTGGGACTGGGCCAGTCGCTTGTAGGCGGCCACCGGGGTGATGGAGTCGGCCAGCAACTGGCGGTACACGGGAATGGTATTCCCCCGCTCGCAGAGGCGGAGGAAACCGTCGAAGTTGGGGTAATAGTGTTTCATAACGATTATCCTAGTGGGCAAAGTTCGCCCGTCAATTCTCATTGCAGATTGCCGAGGGCTGCCTGTCGATTGAACCGGCAGGGATCAGGCGGCTTCAGAGTGAAATCGGCAAGGCGCAATCCGAAACTTCACAAGAGCCACTCTAGAACGATTGGATGTGTAGGGATTATTATTGGCGGGAGGCCCGCCAAGCCACCCCGGCGGCGCCGATGACGCCGGCATTGTTGCCCAGCGAGGCCAGCGCGATGCGCGTCTGGTTGGGCATCAAGGTCCAGTTCATCGCGTCGAAATGCTTCCGCACCGGCCCCAGCAGGTCTTCGCCGGCCTTGCTCAGCCCGCCTGAAAGGACGATCTCGTCGGGGTCGAAGACGCGGCAGATGTTCACGCAGGCCAGGGCCAGATGGCGGGCCGCGTCGTCCCAGAACCTGGCCGCCAGGGCGTCGCCGGCTTTCCGCGCCTCGTTGATGTCCTGCGTGTTGATGGCGCCCCGGGCGTCCATGACGGCCTTGAGGCTGCTGGGCTGGCCCTGGCGGATGGCCCGCATGGTCAGCTCGGCCAGATAGGTCGCCGAACAGTATCGCTCCAGGCAGCCGCGCTGCCCGCAGCCGCACGGCTCGCCGTCGGGCACGATAATCGTGTGGCCCAACTCTCCGCCCGCGTCGCGCGAGCCGTGGACAAGCTGGCCTTCGACGATAATCCCGCCGCCCACGCCGGTTCCCAGCGTCAGCATCACCATGTTCCGCGTGCCGGCTCCGGCGCCGCAGAGGTATTCACCGTAAGCGGCGGCATTGGCGTCATTCTCCAGCACCGCCGGAAGGTTCACCGCGGCGGACACGCGGTCGCGGAGGGGGAAATTCTGCATGCCCTTGATGTTCGGCGAGTCGACAATCGTGCCGCTGGAAAGGTTGAGGGGCCCCGGGCTGCCGATGCCCACGCCCGCGATCTTGCCGTGGTCGATGCCGTCCGAGCCCATCAGTTGCCCGACGCCCCTGGCCATCTGCTCGACGATGGCCGCCCCGCCGTCGGCTGGAGTAGGCAATTGAAAAATCGACCTGGCGTGCAGGTCGTCGCTCAGCAGGCCGAACTTGATGAACGTCCCGCCTAAGTCAATGCCTATGTACCACTTGGACATATACGTCTCACCAATCAGAAGTTTCCATTCTCGCCGCAACGGGCGTATTTGTCAAAAGGAACTTGCAGGGTGGGTGGGGTGGGAAGTGGGAAGGGGTGTGCCCAAACCTTCTGGCCGTGCGGGTGCCGTGGCCGCGGCGTTTGCGGCCACGATGGGGACGTGATTGCGATCTTGTCGTGGTTGCACACACCGCAACCACGGCGATGTTGCGTGCAATTTCAGCAGAAACCGGCGGACAAAGCGATCCGTCGTGACACTATGTAGGTGATGGCCATCAGTTCAAAAGGCGGCGACCCGCCACGGGTGGAAGATCAGGATCTTGTCTCAGCCGCGCTAGCCGGCGGCAACGTGCGGCGGCTGAAGAAGCTGGGCTTCTCGCCGCGAGAGCGTGACGGCATCGTGTATCTCTGGCCGCTGGATCACCGCAAGGCTCCGCCGCGGGTGTTGCGTCTGGTCGTGGTTCATGACGGGCGAAAGCCCGGAATTGGCCACACAAGAAAACGGAAAGCCCGCCCGGCCCGCCGAAAAACCGCACGGCCAAACGCTGGGAAAAACGCAAAGCACAACGGTTTAAACGCCCCAAAGCCGCCGCTTAGTTCGCGGCGTTGGATGGCACCTGATCCATCATTTGACGAGCGACAGAATAACTAGCCCCTCTTGAAGATGGCGTAATAGCCGCCGTCCGACCAGCTTTGCGGGTCGGCCAGGGCGGAGGGGAGCGTGACCTTCTCGCTGAGGAGTGTCATGCCGCGGTCGTGGCGGGCGAAGGCGGCGGCCAGGTCGTGGCATTCCTCCGGCTCGATGGAGCATGTGCTGTAGATGAGCCTGCCCCCCGGCCGCACGAAGGATGCCGCGGCGGCGATGAGGAATCGCTGGTCCCTGACCAGGCCGCCCAGGTCGTCGTCGCTGAAACGCCAGCGGGCCTCGGGCCGCCGGGCCAGCACGCCGGTGTTGGAGCAGGGCACGTCGGCCAGCACCAGGTCGAAGCTTTGCGGCTCGATGCCGCCGGCCGACTCCGACAGGGCCGTCCGCACGATGCTGATGCCCAGGCGCCGGCAGTTGGATGTGATGGGCTCGACCTTCTCGGCCGTGACGTCCAGGGCCAGGATCGATCCGGCATTGCCCATCAACTCGGCCAGGTGCGTGGTCTTGGTGCCCGGCGCGGCGCAGAAGTCCAGCACGCTCTGGCCGCTCCTGGGCGCCGCGGCCAGCGCCACCGCCGAGGCCGTCGGATCCTGCGGCTGGAAGAGCCCCGCGTCGAACGCCTTCAATTCCCGCACGTTCCAGTGCCCCTGGGCCACGAGGCTCACGCCGTTGGCGTGGAGCCGCGCCTCGACACCCTCGGCGGCCAATTGCTCGACCAGCGCAGCCGGGGTGATCTTGAGCGTGTTGGTCCGCAGGATCAGCGGCGGGCGCGAGTTGGCCTGCATCGCCAATTCGACGGCCTTGCCCAGCCCGTAGCGTCGCTGCCACCGCAGGGCCAGGTCGATCGGCAGCGAGTAGGCCTCGGAGAGGTAATGGGCCGGGTCGGCGACCGGGTCGGAGAAGACCGGCCGGGCAAGCTGCCGGTAGCTTTCGGCGTCGACGGGCAGGATGTCGCTGGCCAACGGGGGCTTACCGGCCGAGATCGGCGAGATATTGCGGCCGACGGTTCGCAGCAGGCCGTTGACCATCCCGCTCTGGCGGCGATGGCGATAGCGGGCGGCCTGGTTGACCGCCTCGTTGACGGCGGCGAAGTCCGGCACGCGGGTGAGGAACAGCAGTTGGTAGAGGGCCGTCAGGATGATTTCATTGAGCGCGCCGGGCAGCTTGCGGTCCGGCTGGGACAGGAACGCCCGCATGACGGCCGTCAGCGTGCCGCGTCGGCGGACCACGCCCAGGGCCAACTCGTGGGCGAGATTGCGTTCCTCCGCCGGCAGCGGGCCGCGATCCAGCAGCCGCTCCAGGTTGGCTGAAACATTCCCGCCGCGGTCAGACAACGCCCACACGGCAATGTCGCGCGCGCTGGGTATCATGTTTCGTCACGCTCCCGCACTGATAAAACGATCCCCGGCCACGACCCGGTACCCGTTGACAAAATCTCGCCACGCCATCAGGCGTTTCCCCGCCGGCTGAATCTCCAGGATTCGCAGCCGGCCGGTTCCGCAAGAAATGCTCCCGTCGCCCTGGACGATGCCGCCTTCACTGGCGGCCTGGCCCTCGACAGCCTCGGCCCGGGCCAGCACGACCGGCACGCTCTTGCCGCCGGTCTTGACGAACGTCGCCTGCCCGCCTGGCCAGGGCCAGGTGCCGTGGATGCGATTGGCTATTGTCCGCGAATCGGCCGCCCAGTCAACAAGTCCGTCAGACTTTTGCAGAATCGGCGCCAGCGTGGCCAGCGACTCGTCCTGCTTTCTGCCGACGGCCTGGCCGCTTTCGAGCAGGTCCAGCGTCTGGATCATCAGGCCCGCGCCGATCTCGGCCAGGCGGGCCTTGAGTTCCTCCGCCGTTTCCTGCGGGCAGATCTCGGTGGCCTGCTGAAGGTAGATGTCGCCGGCGTCCATCTTGCCCACCAGGGCGAAGGTGGTCACGCCGGTTCGCCGGCAGCCGCGAATGATGGCCCAATTGACCGGGGCAGCCCCGCGAAGTTCCGGCAGGAGCGAACCATGCAGGTTGAACGCGCCGCGCGGCGGGATGCGCCGGACGGCCTTGCGGATGAGCTGGCCATAGTCGGCCACCGCGATCACCTCGCCGCCCAGGGCGCCGACCGTCGCGATGCCTTCATCGGCATTGATATCGGGACACTCGATCACGGCCCGGCCAGCCTCCTGGGCCGCCACCGCCACCGGCGTGGCGCGCAGCTTGCCGCCCCGCCCCGCCGGGCGCGCCGGCTGGGTGATGATACCCGCCAGTTCATGACGGCTGCCAAAAATCGCCCGGAGGCTGGGAACCGCGAAGCCGCCGCTGCCGCAGAAGATCACACGCATCTGTCACCTCGTGATTGTATTCTGCCGGGCCTCGCCGCGTTGACAAGAGAAAACTGCCTCCGGGCCACAGATGCGTGATTCGCCGAATCGGCCGGCCCCTCGCCCCTTGCCGGGGCGGCGGCGTCACAATCGCAGGACCGAGGCCAGTTGCGCGATGTGGCCCATCTCCTCGGCCAGCACCCGCTCGACCACGGGCCTGTCGGCCGGGCGGACGACCTGCTTGACCCCTTCGTAGAAGACCAGCGTTTCCTTCTCCAACCCGATCGCCGTGAGCAGGATATCGCTCGCGGTGTCCTTGGGGCGGAGATAGTCGGCCGGAGTGGTGCGGATGTCGAAAAACTTGCCCGCCAGCAAGCCCCGCAGGTACAGGGCCGTCTCGCTGTCAGGGTCCAGGGGCTCGCCGCTCTCAGGGCCGCCACCCAGACGCCTTCGCATCTCGGCGAATATCTCCTCGTGCCTGCCTTCCATCGCCGCCAGTTGCAGGAGCAACTGGGCCGACCGGGCGTCACTGACATAACGGGCTGCTATCTGGTAAAAATCCACCCCGTTGCGTTCGATCCGCTCAGCCATCTCCAGCACGTATGCCGGATTGATCTGCATGTCCATCGGTACTCTCCCTGCAACTGTCTTGGGCTCGGCCCCTGTCACGATGCCGACAACGGCCTGCAACCATCAGGAAGCGGGCGGATAGTTGATTCTAGCCTGCTGTTGGCCGCTTATCGGGCCGGGAGAGCGAATTCCCTCCGGCGATGGCGGCCATAACCCACAATTGTCCGCAAAGTCGGCACGAATTCTTGCCGATGATTCAATATACGTTAGCCAGGGAGAGCCTCGCATGTTGAAACTTGTCGTTCGATTTCTTGACGGCCGGACGCTGAGGGGGCACACCCTTTGCTTCGATATTTCCACCCACAATTTTATCCTCAATCCCGTGGGTGGAGGCCCTAAGGACGCCGTCGTCGTCGACTTCAGCGAGGTCAAGGCAGTGTTCTTCGTGCGTGATTTCGCGGGCAACCCCGACCGCGACAAAAAAATCGTCGACCGCAGCCACCAGCCCTATTCCGGCCGCGAGATCGCCGTCACGTTCACCGACGGGGAGACACTGGTGGGCTTCACCCCCAACTACAACCGCACCCTGAGCGGATTTTTCCTCTTTCCCGCCGACCGCCTGTCCAACGCCACCAAGGTCTACGTCCGCGCGTCGGCCTTGACCAAAGTGGTTCTCAAGTAGCCTTGCGGCGGCGCACAACCGCCCATGTAATCGCAGCCAGGTAGGCAGCCACCGAGACGATCGATATCCACTTGCCCACCGGGAACAGCGGCGGGGCATATTCCAGGCGGAAGCGATGCCGGCCCGCCGTCAGCGGAATGGCCCGCAGCACATAGTTGGCCGGCAGGACCTGGTAGCTCTGCCGCGGGCTCTTGTCCAGCGGCACGATGCGCCAGAACCTGCTGTAGCTGTCGGTCACCAGCAGGATGGCCGAGGCCGGAAGGTCGGCTTCGATCACCATCCAATCGGTGGATGACTCGACGATCCGCGCCGAGCCGTTCCCGTCAGTCGCCACGGGCTTGGGGTCCGGCTCGCTCTCCAGGATCACGTTGTGCCAGTAATCCCACGACGGCGAGGACAATTGCGCGAATATCGCGTCGCGGCTGGTGAGTACCTGATAGTCCTTGACCAGCAGCAGGTGCGGCAGCGGTTTGGGAAGTTCGCCCGGCCCGCTGACCAGCGACGAGCCGTCATCCTGGCGAACGATGGTATATTTCAGCCGCAGCATCGGGAAGGAATTATGGCCCTTCCAGAGGATGTAGAACGTGTCAGCCGCCCCGCTTCTCTTCTCCTGCGTGAAATTCATGTACTCCGAGTATCGCTTGGGCACCAGCGGGTCGTAGCCCCAGATGTCAGAGGCGCCCAGCGACATGGCACTGTTGACCATCACCCGGTTCTCGACGCGGTAATCTCCAAGATACTTCCGATAGATAGCTCGGAACTGCTGGATGAGCTTGGGATAGGGATCCAGCGGCTGATGCATGCTGGCCATGTGCGCGAAGGCGAGCATCTCGGCCATGCCCAGCACGGCCAGGACGCAGGTCCATCGCGCCGACTTGCGGGCCAGCAGCAGGCACACCCCCACCGCCACCAGCGTGCCGGCGGCGATGAATACGCCGTTGGCCGCGTAATCGCCCGCCAAACGGCCAAATTCGCCTTCAGACCACTTGCTTACGGGCCAGGCAAACCCCTTGGTGGTGCATACCCATTGCATGAAGCCTTGCCAACTGCCATTGCCGGCCCCGTCGGCGGAGGACAGCCATGCCCAGGCCCCGGTAATGCCCGCTGCCGCCGCCAGCGCCAGCAGCGTGATGAAGACGGCCCGGCTGAAATGTCGCCGCGTCAGCAGCGCGTCCAGGCCCATGCCCGCCAGCAGCGAGGCGAACATGGACACATAGAACAAAGCCCGGCTACTGCAACGGAAGCGGTTGAACGGCGGGACGTACTCGTACAGCAGCCAGTGAATGGGCGTAAATCGCCCCAGGGCCAGCACCAGGAACACCAGGCACAGGCACAGGCACAGCAGGCGCCGGTCCCTTCGGCCATACAGGGCGCCATACGCAGCCAGGGCCAGGCCCGCGATGCCGATGAACGGCGTGATCTCCCAGTAGAACCAGTCGCCCCAGTAGGAGAACATCTCGCTGGAGCCGGGGGAGGTTCTCAGGCCGCCGAAGAATCCGGGGGCCAGGTACATGATGAATCCCGAGGGCGGGAACGAGAAGGTGGAGATGAACTTGTATTCCGGCGTGCCGCTGCGCGCCCCCTCGCTGGAGGCCTCGACCACCAACAGGATGTGCAGGGCCGAGATGGCCAGCGAGGCGGCCACGATGGCGCCGACGGCCAGCAACACGCGCCCGCGCTGGGCGGCCTTGACGAGGCGCACGCCGCCGTAGATGACCACGGCCAGCACCGTCAGGAGGACGTACTGCGTGTGGCCGCCCAGGATCATCATTACCGCGGCCCAGATGCCCAGAAGGATCCAGCCCAGCCCCCCCGGCCGATCCAGGAGGCGATCGATCACCAGGAACAACAGCGGCGTCCATGTCATCGCCGCCATCGGGCTGCCGTGACCGGCGTGGATACGGGCGAAGTAGGCCCCGCAGTAGCTCAACATGACAGCAGAGAAAAGACACGCCAGGGGGGCCAATTTCTGCCGGGCCGCCCACAAGTACATGAACAGGCCCAGCAGGAAAACGTGCAGCACCGTAAAGAGCGTCACGGCCCGAGCCGCGGACATGAACAGGTGCAGCCAATTGGGCGGGTAAAGCATCGTGGTGTTGGGGTTGCCCAGCCACGGCATGCCGCAAAACTGGTGAGGGTTCCACAAGGGCAGGTTGCCCTGGCGAATCTGCGTGAAACTGAAGTCCTGCATGAAACGCCCATGCTCGACCGCATCGCCGCCCATCGGGGTCAGGCCCTCGGAGGAAAACAGCGAGGGTGCGAACATCGCCACCGCCAGAACCGCCAGCACCAAGGCCGCCAGGGCCGTCGTGCGGCGACTGTGGAGCGAGGCCAAGCCCCCGGGCCCAGCCGGTGATTCAGGCATCTGCGGGATGGACTGTTTCATGCGAAGTATTCTAACGTCGCGCGGGCAGCAGGTGAAAGACAAGCCTCAACCAAAACGCGACACAGAGATTTGGAGCGACAGAGAAGAAAAGTCGTTTTTTTGACAAATGCTATTCTCTGTTGCTCTGTCTCTCTGTGTCGCGTCGTGCTTCTTCGCCATCTTTTTAATCAGTCGAAGTTGACGCGTTCCTTCTCGATCACCAGCGGGCGCTTGAGAACCTGCGTGTGAATCGCGCCGACATATTCGCCAACGACCCCCAGGAACACCAACTGCACCGAGGCGAAGAAGAACAGCCCGATCACCAGCGGCGCCATGCCCACCTGGAAGCTGCTCCAGAAGATCAGCTTGTAAAAGAAGTAGCCCAGGCCCATCAGCAGGCTGAAACAGGCCAGGACAAAGCCCGTCATCGTCGCCAGGCGCAGCGGGACCTTGGAGTGGTTGGTCATGCCCAGCATCGCCGCGTCCAGCAGCGTGTAGAAGTTGCTCTTGGTGATCCCGCGTTTGCGCACCGGCTGGTAGTACTCGACCTCGGCCCGCTCGAAGCCGATCTCGCAGATCAGCCCGCGGAAGTAAGGATACGGGTCGTCGATCTTGCGCAGGATCTCCATGACCGAGCGATCGTAAAGCCCGAAGCCGGTGAAGTTCTTGATCAGCTCGACCTCCGACAGCCGGCTGACGATGCTGTAGTAGAGCTTGCGAATGGCCCACATGGGCTTGGCCTCGTCGCTGCCCTTCTTGATGCCCACCACGATCTTGTAGCCCTGCTCCCACTTGGCCAGGAAATCCGCCAGCAGGGCCGGGGGATCCTGAAGGTCGGCCACAATGGAGATGACGGCGTCGCCGCGGGAGGCCAGCATGGCGTGGATGGGCGAGCGGATGTGGCCGAAATTGCGGGCGTTGACGATGATCTTGACGCGGTGATCCTGGGCGGCCAGGCCCTTGAGCACCTCGACGGTCTTGTCGGTGGAACAGTTGTCGATGAACAGGTGTTCGTAGTCGTACTGGGGGAACCGGGCCATCACGTCGCGCACCTGCTGGTAGAGTTCCACAACGTTGTCCTGCTCGTTGTAGCAGGCAGTGACGACGCTGACGAGCTTCTTGGGCGACTCGGCCATGAGATATCTCCAGCCTAAGGAGCCAACAGCACGATCTTGTTGGTCAGGTGCCAGTCGGAGGCAATGGTCTTGCGTATCGCCTCCTGGTGCAAGATCGAAGTGATTACGATTGCTTCTGGATACGCCGCAACGGCCTCAGGAGGCAGCACCGGGATGCCGCAAATGGAACGACCCTGAACGACCGGATTGGAGTCTACGATGGCCACCACGGTGCGTGAGTGCAAGGCGGCCTCGGCCAGCAGCTTGAAGCACAATTGTCCCGCCCCCCAGAGGATCACACGGCCCTCTTGTGCAACCGCTGACTTAAGAGTTGCCACTAGGCGATCCATCAGTTCACGCGAGTGCATGATGTAGGAAGAGATCGCATCCACCAAGTGCTTGTCCTCGACGATCTTGTTGAACCCGCCCTGCTTGTGGGTCTTGCGCCAGATACCGTAGATCGCGGGGTAAGGCATGTCCGGCCCGGCCTGTAGCAGCAGCGAGCCGGCAGTGACGGGGTCAAAGCCCCAGGCCACCATGAGGTTCTCCAGGCACATCAGCGAGAAGTGGTTGATGTGCTCGGTGTTGAAATCTTGAAAGGGAACAAAGAGGTACTGGTCGTAGCGAGTGGCATCGGGCACTTCAACATACAGCAGCCCGCCGTCGGCAGTCACTTTCACCAGTGCCTCCATCGCCTGCGGGATGTCCAGCACGTGCTCCATGACATGCGAGAGCACCACACACTGGTAACTCCGGTCGTGCTTGAGCAAATCGCCCAAGGTGGCAACGAATGCGTCGCACCCCAGATCCCGCGTGTTCTCAACGCACTCGGCCGACGGGTCACAGCCGATGACATGGTCAAAACCAGCCCTCTTGAGACAGTCCAGCAGCCCGCCATTGGCACAGCCGATATCCAGGATCGATGCATCGCGATGTTGCAGTAACGCGGCGATCCGCTTGGCTGTCAGTTCCTGGCGATGGACGTCCCAGGGCAAAGTCGCGCCACCGGTGGAGGTTTGTTTGCATGCGTAACGCGACTCCTGGGCGTAAAATCGGTCGTAATCCTCCTGCGTCGCCCCGACGCCCGCGCGAACAAAGCCACAGTGGGTACACCGCACCACTTGGTAGCCCTTGACCAGAGGATGGCCGTCAAAAAGGCAGAACTTCTGTGTGTGCAGAACGCTGGCGACCTTCTGACCGCAGATGGGACAGACCCGGCTGACCGTCGTGTTCTTTTTCAAAATTCGTACCTATGCCGCAACGCTTCACCGCGCGCCTCTCAGAGTCTCATCAAACCGACGGGCGATTATAGCATCCTTGTCAATTCGACGCCATGGCCGAGCGGCACAAGATAGCATCCAACTCGTTGCCGCAGGCGATGACGACGCTGATGAGCTTCTTACCTGTCACGGGTTCTCCTGAAATGAACCGCAGCGGCCAACACACATATTATGGGCTTTGGCTCGCCGCGGTTCAAGTCCACATCGCAGATTACTGCAAGTCGCCGCTAAGGATTCAGCGTTCATTGCTTTCGGTGTCTGCGACCTCGCAAGAGCCCCATCGCCGCCACACCCAGGAGACTGATCGTTGCCGGTTCGGGAACAATTGTGACATCAAGAGGCGTGGTGTCCCAACCGCCACCGTCGCCACCGGTACTCACAAGGAAATCGATCTTGTCGCCAACCAGGATGCTTGTCGTGATATTGAACGACAGAGTGCTGTCTGTGGAAGGAATGCTGAAGAACGTTGTAGTTCCGCTGGAGGCAGTCTTGGCGATGTAAAGCCCTACCGCTCCGTAATCTCCCTGCCCAAAAGAACCGGTAATTGTTGCGTCGCCATCATAGTCGGATGTCCAACGAACTACTGCCATCTTGCTCTCGTTCTGCATGGGATGCAAGGTGACTTGTCCGGGCTGGGCTCCATAGTGGACGGTACTAGTCGTATTCTTCCAGACGTTAGCCAAGGTCGGCGTGACCGTGAGAAAATCCGATCTGCTGGACCAGACTGGACCCCCAGAGCCGTCAGTACCATGCCAAGGGAAGATCTCGAAGCTGCCGATAGAGGCGGCCTGTCCATAGGACCATGCCCCAGATGGGTTACTGGTGGCACTGAAGTCTGAAGCCAGACTCCAGCTTGCGCTTGCACTGTTGACGGCAACGAGGGAAAGAATGACGAGCAGAATAAGGGAAGTCTTCATGAGCGTCGCTCCTGCTTAAGGCCTCACCGGTTTACCTCCCTACCCCAAGGTAGGGCAAACCAATGATGAATTACTGCGGATTGGCTGGGGAAGCCGTTAGGCAGGAATGAGTAAGCGAGGCTCGCTCCTACCCCGTGAGGGAAAGGCCCCCTCTCCTCAAGGGCCAGATATGTAACATGCTATCATATACCTTGAACATGTCAAGCGGTTTCAGAACTTTTTTGAAACTCAAGTTCAATAGAGGATTGAGCAAGAGGTTGATCCCGTCAAGAAAGTCAGAGTCGTTGACTCCTGATGCCAGCGGCCGACAAGGCGATGAGCAGGCCAGGCAACTCCGCCAGTGACGAGGTCATATAGCTGGGTCTGGGAAAAACTGGGGCAACACTGGACGGCACACCCTTGGGACGGATCAAGACCGACGGAGACCCGAAGGCGCAGGCCATGCCGATGTCGCTGTCCACGCCGTCTCCGACAACCAAAATCTCTTCCGGTTTCAGCTTGCCCTCGGCCGACAGCAGCTCCAGCATGAGCACGCCTGGCTTGCCGACCACGTGGTGCGGAGCAGTGCCGCAGGCCGCCTCGATGGCCGAAACCATCGCCCCGCAGCCGGGCATCAACCGACCCTGATCGACGGGAAAATTGGCGTCCCGGTTGCAGGCGACGAATTTCGCGCCCCCCAGAACGGCCTGCATGGCCTCGCATATCTTCTCGTAATTGAAGGAAGTATCCATGCCCACGACAACGTATTCGCACGGCGAGGTGGACACGATGCTCAGCCCCGCCGCTGCCATCTCGGCCACAAGCCCGTCGGACCCGACCGCCAACACCCTGGCCGGGCACCCCTGGGCCAGGCGAGCGACAAAGACGGCCGCCGCGTGGGCGGAGGTGAGTACCTCTTCCTGGCGGCAGGGAATCCCCATGCCTGCCAGTTTCTCCGCCACCTCGCGACGCGTGCGGACAGAACTGTTGGTGACGAAAAACACCGCCAACCCCGCCTGTCGAAACTGCCGGATGGCCTGGTCGGAACCGCTCACCAGCGACTTGCCCTGGTAGACGACCCCATCGAGGTCGATGGCCAAAGCGCGAACCGGCGGACACAGGGCCCGTGCAGCGCCCTCACTCATACTTGCCCCCCGCGTCTTCGATCGATTTTCTGTAGCGTGATTCGAGCATCACGATGCGTTGGTCGTCCTCGACGGAGATGACGCGATAGTAGTCGCGCTTGTTCTTGAGCCACAACAGCTCGAACCCCACGGCCTTGAGAATGCCCTTGTCGGCGTCGCTGTTCAAGGCTGCCGGGCAGCCAAAGATCACTTTGCGGGTCTCGTAGCGGTCCAACGTGCCCGGCGGCAGATTGCGGAAGAAAGGCAGCGAGTGAGCACTGACGCCGCCGCCAATGGCCGTCTCCAATTTGCACGTCTTGGCCTGGAGGAACAGATCCTTGGACATCTCGAAGACCTGCGGCGCGTTGATGTCGTCGCGTTTGAGACCCATGGACCCCGTCAGGTCCACTCGCCCCATCACCACGCCGTCCAGCATGCCGATCTCCGGCAGCTTGAGCATCTCGCCAAACGCGTTACATCCCTGGACTGTCTCGATGTTGACCGCCAGGGCGATCTCCTTGCGGTCGTCCTCGGAGAAGGCCAGCTTGCTGGCGGCCAGGAACTTGTGGAGCGCGTAATCGCTCTCCACCATCGGGGCCACCACCCGCGCCACGCCGATGGTCTTGCACTCGTACATGTCGCGCAGGGCCTCGCAGCCGCCGATCTTGATGGTCAGGCCCAGCCCGGCCTTCATCACGACTTCCTTCAGCCGCAAGGCCTCTTCCAGCCGTGTGCCCTCGGCCTCGAACTCGGCCTTGACGCCCACCACGTGGTGGTTTTCCCGCAGATCCTTCAACACCCCAACCATCGTGCGTTCCAGCAAGTTCATAGTCTGGTCTCCTGGCGACAGTTGCGACGCCTTATCGCATTTACTATCGTCTATTCCGAGGACCGTTCCGCAATAATCATGTTGGAGGCCAACTCCTCCCGCGAGAGGAACGGGAACATGTCGTGCAGGGGCGGCGAGTACATCCGCCCGTCGGGCAGTTGTTTGGAGGACATCCGGGGCTCGAATCCCTGCGTGGGATCGACCACCACGTCCAGCAGCGCCGGCCCGGGAGCTTCGAGCATCTTCCCCACCGCCTCGTCAAAATCCCATCCTTCGATCCGGCAGGCCGGAATGCCGTAGGCGCCGGCGACCTTGACCATGTCCGGGAACGTCAGTCCGCTGCGGGGACTCTCGCCGACCAGGTGGCCAAAGAAGTTGGTCTGCGTGGTGCGGATCGACAGGTAGCCGTCGTTGTTGAGCAGGAGAATCTTGACGGGCAGGCGATGCTGGACGATGGTCTGGAATTCCTGGATGTTCATCTGGATGCTGCCGTCGCCGGCCAGGCAGATCACGCGCTTGCCCGGCCGGGCCACGGCGGCGCCGATCGCTGCCGGCACGTCATAGCCCATCGACGCGCAGCCGGAATTAAAGAACCATCGCTGGCCGCGCCGAACCTTTGCACTGTGGTGGGCCATGATGAAGGCCGCACCGTTTGCGCTAACCACCACGTCATCCTCGCGCAGGCGACCCAAGACGCGATCGAGGAACCCGTAGGGGTTCAGCGGTCCTGATCTGTCCCGATGCCGATCAGTCACGCCGGGGTAACGATCCAGCCGCTGGCGGCACCAGTGGACCCACTCGGCATGCCGCGCGCCGCTGTTGCCCTGGAGCTGACGTAGCATCTCCTCCATCACCAGCTTGACGTCGGCGCAAATGCCCTGGTCCGGCTTGACCGTCGGCTTGTTCAGTTCGAGTTCGTCGGCATCGACCTGGATCTTGTAGGCCTCAGGCGCGTAGGCGTTCCAGTTGTAGCCGACCTGGCGAGTGTTGAGCCGGCAGCCCAAGACCAGCAGTGTGTCGGCGTTCTGGACGCAGAAGTTGCCCGCGCGGTCAGCGTCGATGCCCGATCGTCCGCAATAATATGGGAAGTCATAAGGCAGCAGGTCCATCGCCGTGCGGGAAGTCGCCACCGGCACATCCAGGGCCTTGGCCAACGGTTCGAGCAGGTGCATGGCTCCGCCCACGCGGATGCCGTTGCCGGCCAGGATGACCGGGCGCGACGACCGCTGTATCCGCTGGATCACCTCGCGGCAGGTGTTGGACAGGTCCTTGCCCTGCCAGGCGGGCCGGTCCTCAGCCGGATCGTAGGGCCTCAGCTTGTCAGGTTCGATCTGGCTGGCCTGGATGTCCAGCGGAATATCCAGCCAACACGGCCCCGGCCGAGGCGACCGGGCCAGGTGTACCGCTCGCTCCAGGTGGTAGCGAATGCTCTCGGGATCGTCCACCAGCACAGCGTACTTGGTAACCACCTTGGCCATGCCGATGATGTCGGCCTCCTGGTCGCCCAGTTGACGGAGCTTGGTCAGCCCATAGCAGGTCTTGCACATCTCGCGCTTGATCTGGCCGGAAATGACGATCAGGGGAATCGAGTCCATCCAGCAGCCATAGACGCCGTTGAGGGCGTTGACCCCGCCGGGGCCGCTGGTGACCGACACCACTGCCGGCTGGCCCGTCACACGGGCGTAGCCTTCCCCGGCGATGGCGCAGGCCTGCTCGTGGTGGTTGCAGATGTACTTGATGCGGTTGCACTTGCCCAGGGAGTCATTGAGGTGCATCGCCCCGCCGCCGGTGATCATGAACGCCTGGCGGATACCCAGATCGGCCAGGTGATCCCACACATAGTCCGATACCTTCATCACGTCATTTTCCTTTCGCAGGGAAATCGGCCGCGAATTGCGCGAAAACAACTTCGATCGCTGCAACCCTTCATACGAACTCTCTCAATGCTATCGGTTCTTATAATTCGTGCAATTCACGTAATTCTGGGCTAAGTCACCTCTCCACGCCGCGATCTGAGATAGTCCAGGCTGCGACGGATGGCCTCGTTCAGGCCCACCCATTCCTCCAGGCCAAGCTCCCCGCGGGCCAGGGCCGTCGAGGGCACGTAGCGCGGGGCCTGTTGGCCTGGCGTGGGCTTGCGGGCGACCTGCACCGGCAGGGCAGGCTCCGCCGCGGCAGCCACCGCGCGGGCCAGGTCCAGGATCGAGACCGCGTTTTCCGACCCCACGTTGTAAGGCCGCCCCGCCGTGCCGCGCAGGGCGATGGTCCACAGCCAGACGGCCAGGTCCGCCGCGTAGAGATACGAGCGGTACGGCGTGCCGTCACCGTGGATGAGTATCGGACGGTGCTCCAACGCGTCGGCCAGGAAATTGCCGGCCGCGTAGTGAATGTTGAGCGGCAGGTACGGGCCGATGAACGCAAAGCACCGCGCGATCTTGCACTCCAGGTCCCCTCCGGCATACAGCGCGCAGAGCAGCTCGGAGAGCCTCTTGCCCTCGCCGTAGGTCGAGCTGGGCTTGGTCAGGTCGGGCGCTCCGCGGTAGTCCTCCCTCACCGGGCCGACGGAGGAGTCCAGCGCCCCGTAGACCGCGCCGGAGCTGGTCAGCAGCAGTTTCCTCGCCCCGCACCCGCGAGCGAAGTCCAGCGTGTGTCGCGTGCCCTGGACGATGGTGTCCAGCATGGTCAGCGGCTGGGCCTCGGCCAACGCGACGCTGGCCTCGGTGGCGGCGTGGATAATCAGGTAATAGTTGCCCGGCGGCGGGGTAAAGGTTCGCACGTCACCCGGGTAAAGACGGACGGCCTCGTGCTGGGCCAGGTGGGGCGCCTTACGGGCGAAGGCTGCCGGGTCGCGGCTGAGCACGGTGACCTTGACGCCCAGGTCCAGCCTGGCATTGGCCCACAGCAGGCTCTCCAGCAGCCAGCAGCCGAAAAAACCCGTCCCACCGGTGATGAAAATCCTCTGGCCGGCCAGTTCTGTCCAGAGCTGATCGCCGGTCCGCGCCAGGACGTGCTGCAAGTCTGCTGCCAGCGGATTGTTCATGCCCGTTGTCCCGAATCCCGCGGCATCGGCCCCGGCGGCGCTCATGCTTTCCCGCGCCTCGTGCGGGGAATCGTGCCGAAGGTCTCGACCACGTAACGGATCATCTCCTCGGTCAGGCCCGGATAGACGCCGATCCAGAAGACGTTGTTCATCACGAAATCGCTGTTGGCCAGGTCGCCGACCTTGCGGTGCGGAACGTCCAGGTAGGCCGGCTGACGCGTGAGATTGCCCGCGAACATCAGCCGCGTGCCGATCTTTGCCGCCTGAAGGTGCCGCAGCACCGTATCGCGATTGAAGGGCGCGCCCTCCCGCACGGCCAGCGGGAAGCCGAACCAGCTTGGGTTGCTGTCCCGGCCGGCTTCGGGCAAGATGAACACATCCTCCATCTCCGCCAGGCTGGCACGAAGGGAGTTGAAGTTACGCCGTCGCGCCTCGATGAACCCCTCCAGTTTGAGCAACTGGGAAACGCCGACGGCCGCCTGCATGTCGGTAGCCTTGAGGTTGTAGCCGATGTGCGAATAGACGTACTTGTGATCGTAGCCCTGGGGCAACTGGCCCAGCTTCCAGTCGAAGCGCCGCCGGCAGGTGTTGTCGCAGCCCGGCGGGCACCAGCAATCGCGGCCCCAGTCGCGGAAGGACTCCACGAGCTTCTGTAGATCGTCCCGCCGCATCGCGACGGTGCCGCCCTCGCCCATCGTGATGTGATGGGCGGGATAGAAGCTGAAGGTGGCCAGGTCGCCGAACGTCCCGGCCAGCCGGCCGGCGTGCGTCGAGCCCATGGCGTCGCAGCAGTCCTCGATCAGCCACAGGCCGTGATCCCGCGCGAACTTGCTGACGGCCGTCGCGTCGAAGGGATTGCCCAGCGTGTGCGCGATGAAAATGGCCTTGGTGCGATCGCTCAGAGCCGCCTCCAGTTGCGCCACGTCGACGTTGTACTGGGGAATCGTGACGTCCAGGAAGACCGGCACCAGTTGATGCTGAATGATGGGATTGACCGTCGTGGGAAAACCCGCCGCCACGGTGATGACCTCGTCGCCCGGGGCCAGCCGCCGCTCGCCCAGCGTCGGCGAGGTCAGGGCCGCGATGGCCAGCAGGTTGGCCGAGGAGCCGGAGTTGACCAGCCGTGCGTACGACAGGCCCAGACGCTGTGCGAACTGCGTCTCGAACTGCTCGGCAAATCGACCCGCCGTCAGCCAGAAATCCAGCGAGGCATCGACCAGGGACTTGATGTCGCCGGCGTCAAAGACCCTGCCGCCCACCGGCACCGGGCTGGCTCCCGGCACAAACGGCTGGGCCGGAAAGGCCTGGGCATGGTACTGCCCGACCAGTTCCAGGATCTTCGCGCGCAGGGTCTCGGCTTCACCGGGCATGGCCAAGGGCCTCCCTGTACCACGCGATTGTCCGCTTGAGCCCCGTCTCCAGGTCAAACAGCGGCGACCAGTTCAGCACGCGCTTGGCCTTGGCGGCACTGAGATACTGACGGCGGATTTCGTTGCCGGCCTCGTTCCGCACGTCCAGTTCCAGCTTGCTGCCCATCAGGTCCAGGATCTTCCTGGCCAGTTCCAGCACGGTCAGTTGGATCTCGTTGGAGAAGTTGAAGGCCTCGCCGATGAGGCTGCGGTCGGCCGCCAGGGCCTGGGCCAGGGTCATGTAGGCCGCCGCCCCGTCCTCGACATAGAAATAGTCGCGGACGTAGTTGCCGTCGGAGCGGATAATCGGCCTCTCGCCGTCCAGCACTGAGCGGATCGTGCCGGGCACCAGACGGTTCCAGTTCAGGTCCCCGCCGCCGAAGAAATTGCCGCAGCGGGTGATGGCCACCGGCAGGTTGTAGCTCTTGGCGTAGGCCTGGGCGATGAGGTCCGCGCAGGACTTGCTGACATCGTAGGGGTGCTGGCCTTGCAGCGGCGTCGACTCGTCGTAGGGCAGCTTCTCCTGGTCGCCGTAGGCCTTGTCGGAAGAGGCCAGCACGATCTGCCTGACCGCCGGGCTCCGCCGGCAGGCCTCCAGCAGGGCCCAGGTGCCGCCGATGTTGCTGGTGAAGGTGGAGACGGGATTGCGGTTGGCGATGCCGACGATGGTCTGGGCGGCCAGGTGGATGACGGTATCGACCTCGTACTCGCCCAGCGTGCGTTCGAGGGTGGCCTGGTCGGCCACGTCGCCGCGGACGACATTGACTTTTTCGAGTGTTCCCGATTGGACCATTTCCGACTGGGGCACCCAGTCCCGCACCAGGCAGACCACGTCGGCCTCCGCGGCCATCAGGCGCTTAACCAGCCAGCTCCCCACCAGTCCCGTCGCCCCGGTGACCAGCGTCCGCCGGTTCTTCCAGAATTTCTTGTCCGGCGCCTCGTTCATTCCCACACCTTCCAGGGGGCCTGGCCGCTGGCCCAAAGCTCGTTGAGATACTTGTATTCGCGGAACGTGTCCATCGCGTAGAAGAAGCCCTCGTGGCGGTAGGCCATCAACTGGCCTTCGCCGGTGAGGCGCTCCAGCGGGGCAGCTTCGAGAATGCAATCGTCCCCTTCCAGGTAATCCAGCACCTGGGGTTTGAGGACCATGTAACCGGCGTTGATCCAGTCGCTCAGCCGGGGCTTCTCGACGAAACTGGTCACCTGCCGCGACTTATCGTCTATGCCCATCATGCCGTAGCGGGAAATCGGGTGGACGGTGGTGATGGTGGCCAGGCGGCCGTGGGACTTGTGAAACTCCAGCAGTTTGGCGATGTCCACGTTGCTCACGCCGTCGCCGTAGGTGACCATGAAGTCGTCGTCGCCGATGAACCTGGCCGCGCGTTTGACCCGCCCGCCGGTCATGGTCTCATCGCCGGTGTCCACCAGGGTGACGCGGAAATCCTTCTCCTTGTGGGCGCTGTGATAAGCGACCGAGGTGGAGTGGCCCAGGCTGATGGTGAAATCGTTGTTCATCGCCTCGTAGTTGAGGAAGTACTCCTTGATCATGTTGCCCTTGTAGCCCAGGCAGAGGACGAAGTCCTTCAGGCCGTGCTGGGCGAAGATTTTCATGATGTGCCAGAGCATGGGCCGGCCGCCGATATCGACCATCGGCTTGGGGCGATACTCCGTCTCCTCGCGAAGACGCGTGCCCAAACCGCCGCAAAGAATGACCACTTTCATGTCCTGTCCTCAAAGACCGAGCCGGGGTCTCTTACCAAAGATACTATCCAAGGCCGCCCAAAGACACAGCCGGCCGGCGGGCCTGCGCCCATCTGCCTGCCGGATCTGACAATGAAAAATCGTCCATCACACTCACCGACGTGCTTGCCGCCCGGCCTGCCGCGGGGACCGCGCAGCGCCAGGACACAAGCCACTATTCTAACTTTGCATCGGCATAAATGCCATCCCCACTGAGGCCCGGCGGCGAAAAGCCCGGGCCGGGCCCCTCGCGCCACGCATGAAGACTCCCCCGCCAGGCCCCGAAAATCGCCGGGGAATCTTCCTGGGAAGGTATTTTCTCAAATCAATCTCACGGCCCAGCCGAGTATTATGTAAGCGCGCTAAGTTTAAGTCCGTCGGCGGCGGCATGCCGGCCTGGAAGGATCGGAGAAAACATGGATTCGCATCAAAGGCAGTTCGACAAGGAACTGGATGACCTCAAGATGAAGCTCATCCACATGGCCGCCACCACCGAGACCATGATCGACCTGGCCATCGGTGAACTGGTCAACCGCGATCAGGACGTCGCCTCGGCCGTTCCTGACCACGAGGCGAAACTCGACCGCCTCCAGATCGAAATAGACGATCGGGTCGTCACCCTGATCGCCACGCATCAGCCGGTGGCCGTGGACCTGCGGCTCCTGCTGGCGACGACCAAGATCAACAGCGAACTGGAACGGATCGGCGACCTGGTGGTCAATATCACCGAGAACGCCCCCACCATCATCAACCAGCCGCAGCTCAAGCCGCTGATCGACATTCCCCGCATGGCCGACCTGGCCCGCAAGATGGTGCGCGACAGCCTCCACGCGTTCGTCAAGGGCGATGCGCTGATGGCCCAGGGCGTCATTCTCGCCGACGATCAGGTCGACCTGCTCAAGGACCAGATCATCCGCGAGCTGGTGACCTACATGGCCGCCGACCCCAAGGCCATCGAGCGGGCGTTGGCCCTCATCCTCATCGCCCGGCACCTGGAACGCATCGCCGACCACGCGACCAACATCGCCGAGGACGTCATCTACGTCATCCAAGGCCGGGACGTGCGGCACCCGAGCACCCCGCGCGAAGAACAAAGCGACGCCTAGCAGCCCGTTGAAAAAGTGTGCCCCAGCCGCCCTCGGCTGGGTGCCATGCCCTTACGCGGCCGTTTGCGGAAGGGCATGCCGGGCCTGACAGGGGTGTCGCGGAATCGGGTTTGCCTGAATAATGGGGCGTGATACATATCAGGGAGGTGAAGTTCCGACTCCACCTCCTTTTCGTTCGCCTGGACATCCTCGTGGCGGAGTAGGAACTCCGCCACGCGTCTACGCCGGGGAACGACTCCGCGTGCAACAAGTTGCACGCCCTACAGACTGCGCGACCACGAATTGACTACGCCACCGTGGGCACCGGCTCGGACTTCATGATTTCCTTGAGCTTGGACTGGTTGACGATGTCGGCCAGGGCCTCGACGCACTTTTCGTCATACCCCGACGGCGTGCAGCGGCGCAGTTCCTCCACCGCCGGCAGCGGGGCCATCCCCGCGCGTTGCGGCCGGTCATGCGTCATGGCCTCGTAGGCGTCGGCCACCGAGAGAATGCGGGCCTCCAGCGGAATCTGGTCGCCGGCCAGTCCCATGGGATATCCCGTCCCGTTGATCCGCTCATGGTGGTAGCGGATGGCCGGCAGCACGTCGGCCAGCGAGTCCATCGGCTGGAGCAACTGGTAGGAAATCTCGCTGTGTTTCTGGACCGTGCGGAAGTCGGCCACGCCGAAGTCCGACTGCTTGTTGAGCACTTGGTCGGGCACGGCCAGCAGGCCGATATCGTGCAACTGCCCGGCCAGGTTCATCAGTTCGCACCGCTGGGCGGGCAGGTCGAGCTTTCGCGCAATCTGCTCGGCCAGCCGGCCGACGCGCTCGCTGTGGCCCTTGGTGTAGCGGTCGCGGGCCTCGACGATCCGCACGATCTGCCGCAGCACGTTGATGAAATGCTGCTCGCCCTGGGCGACCGAATCGCGGGCGATCTGCGACTCGCTGCCCACGCGATGGAGCAGCCAGCGGACCTGGAGCACCACCGCCGCGGCCATCAGGGCGATCATGCAGGCCAGCAGCATGGTGGTGTGCTTGCTGCCAGCCATCACCATCGCGCAGGCCGTCAGGTTGATCGCAATGACGTACAGAGCGATTGGACGGACAAACACCGATGCGCCCGCACACGCCGCCGACTTGAACATCCTTTGGAACAGCATAAGCCTCCTCGACAGACATAGCGAAAGCGTCCTAATGCAACCTACGATTTGCCACGCCGAAGTGCAAAATCGGGAGTCCAAAGAATTTTTTTGGGGGCCTTCCCGGACAGGCCGCGGGCCCGGGCGAAAAAAAAACTATGGTTTTGGCGGCTTGCCCTCGTATAGTTTAGGCGATGAAGAAACCTTAAGGAGTTTGTAAAAGGGGTTCGGGATTGCCTCAGCCGGGAGCTAAGGCACATTCTCCCCCCGCCTTGCTGGGAGTTAAAGGACGGCGCAAGCCCTCCTTTGCGATAGAGATGATTGCTGAACGACGCTCCGCCTTGCTGCAACAAGAGCTTCCCTCGGATCTGGCCGATTGGGTCCGCGAGTACGGTGTGGACCCCGGCCGGGCATGGCTGGCCACCCGAACCGACCTGAACCTCTCTGGCCACTACGAGCCGGTTTACCTGGTCGTGGAGAAGGACCGCCTCTACACGGTGGCCCACCCCAACGGCGAGTGCTCCGAGCCGGTCCGCATCAACCTCCGACGGGAGGAGATCACCGACATCCGCACCCGCCAGGGCATGGGCGGCGGATTCCTCGAGGCCAAGGTCGAAGGCATCTATGTCGAGGTGCTGGCCTTTTCCAACAGCCTGGCCGACACCTTCCACAAGGTGACCAAGAAGCTTAAGGACTGGCTGGCCGACAAGCCTGTCGAGGTTTCCGAAGAAGACGACCTCAACCCGCGCAAGTGCTCCAGGTGCGGCATGTCGCTTCAGTTCAAGGGCGACATCTGCCCCCGTTGCGTCGACCGCGGAAAGGTCTTCGTCCGCGTGCTCAAACTGATGCGCCCCTACCGCGGCAAGGCCGTCATTATGATGGCCCTGGTGCTGGTGACCATCAGCATCGTGATGGTGCCGCAGCAATTGGTGGGCCTGTTGGTGGACAAGGTGCTGGCCCCCAAGACGCCGATCCCGCACGACATCGCCACCTCGCGGCTGGCGGGGCTGGTGCTGGCGTATTTCGCCACGATCCTGGTGGCCGGAATCATCATCGCGATCAACGGGCGGCTGAGCAGCTTCGTCGGCACACAGATCAGCTATGACATGCGCGCCCGGGTACTCAATCACCTGACTAGCCTGGAGATCGGCTACTACGACCGCCACAGCATCGGGCAACTCATGACCCGCGTCGCCAGCGACACCGAGCAGATGCGCGGCTTCGTCCAGCAGCTCACTTCCGGCTTCCTGGCCCAGATGATCCAGGTGGTGGCCGTCGGCGCCATCCTGTTCTCCATCAATTGGCGCCTGGCGGTCTGTGCCTTGCTTCCGGCCCCGCTGGTGGTGGCGGCAGCATTGTTCTTCTGGAAACACGTCTATCCTCGCTATCACCGCGTCTGGGACGCCAACAGCAAGCTCCACGGCACGCTAAACACGATCCTCTCGGGCATTCGCGTGGTCAAGGCCTTCGGCCAGGAAAACCAGGAGCAGGGGCGTTTCTCCCGCAGCAGCGCTTACATCCGCGATTCGGCCCGCGGGGTGGAATACACGGTTTCGGCTTTCAACCCGAGCATCAGCTTCGTCTTTCAATGGGGCGGCCTGATCGTCTGGTACGTCGGCGGTCTGGATGTACTGGGCGGAAACATGACGCTGGGCAACCTGATGAAGACACTGGGCTACCTGGGCATGTTCTACGCCCCGCTGTCCCAGTTGACACAACTGACCAACTGGCTGACGCAGTTCCTCACCGCCGCCCAGCGAACCTTTGAAATCCTCGACACGCCGCAGCAGATCGTCGAGTCGGCCCAGGCCAAGCGCCTGCCCCAGCCGCAAGGGACGCTGCATTTCGATAACGTCGTCTTCGGATACAACCGCCACGAGCCGGTACTCAAGGGCGTTACCTTTGAAGTCAAACCCGGCGAGCACATTGGCGTGGTGGGCAAGAGCGGCAGCGGCAAGACGACGCTGACCAACCTGCTGGCCCGCTTCTACGACGTGGACGAGGGGCGCGTGCTGGTGGACAGCATCGACGTGCGGGATCTGAACATCGACGACCTGCGCCGCTGCGTGGGCATCGTACTCCAGGAACCCTTCCTCTTCCGCGGCACGATCTACGCCAATATCACTTACGGGCGGCGCGACGCGACGCCTGAAGAAGTGATGGCCGCCGCCAAGGCCGCCAACGCGCATGACTTCATCATGCGCCATCCGCTGGGCTACGATACCTACATCGGTGAGCACGGTGCGGGGCTTTCGGGCGGCGAGCGGCAGAGGGTCTCCATCGCCCGCGCCCTGCTGTACGATCCGCCGGTGCTGGTACTCGACGAGGCCACCAGCAATATTGACACCGAGAGCGAACAATTGATCCAGCAGGCGCTGGCCCGCGTGACGGCCGGCCGGACGACCCTGGCCATCGCCCACCGCCTGTCCACGCTGAAGAATTCGGACCGCATCGTGGTCATGGACGAAGGGCGGGTCATCGAGATAGGCACCCATGACGAGCTGCTGGCCCTGGGCGGGCTCTACCACCGCCTGGTGAAGATTCAGACCGAGTTGTCCCGCGAGCCCGACATCGACACCCTGGCAATCAACAAGAAATGACAGAACCCGAAACATCGCAAGACCCGCGGCCCGATGGCGTCGACCCGACGACTATCCGCTACCTCTCGCCCGAGATGTGCCGTATCCACCTGGGCACCCACGGCGCGCTGCACGTGACGGTCCTCAACGACCGCATCTACGGCGGAGTCTACGCCGCCCACGCCTTCCCGGTGGCCTATCCCGATTCCTTCATCTCGCTGATCCACACCGTCGGCAAGGGCAAGGACTTCGAGATCGGCATCATCCGCGACCTCAAGGCTTTCCCCGAAAGCGACGCCAACCTCGTCCGCCATGCCTTGGCCCAGCAGTACTTCGTCCACACCATCCATCGCATTCGCCACATCGGATGGAAGTACGGCTTCGTGGCCATGGATGTCGATACCGACAAGGGCGAAATCAGCTTCCTGATGCGGTGGCAGCACGAACGGGCCGTCGATTACGGCAAGAGAGGCAAGGTCATCATCGACGCGGATGAAAACCGCTACCTCATCCCCGACGTCTCAGCCTTGTCCCCACGCGAACAAAGCGACCTCAAGCGGTACATCTACTGGTAAGAGGCACAAGGAAAAGGAACACGGAAATACGCGGCCGCCGAGGCGCCGCATTGTTGTCGGTTATGGTCCTCCGCGGCCTCTATGGCCGATTGCCTGGTGTTGTCCGTTGGCGTTTGACTTTTCTCGCTAGAATGATACATTAGAGCTGCGGCCCAGGGCTGTAGTTACGCACAATCCGAGCGTTCTTGAGAACGTGTCCGTCCACGGAAGGAGCATCGCATGTCTGATCTCGACCGCCGGTACAAGTGGATCGTCCTGACCTCACGCATCTGGCTGGGCTTGACGGCCCTGGCAATTCTCGGAGTGATGGTGCTGACTGGCTACAGGGCTTTTCAAATGGGCGAGGCGGAGGGAGCCTCGGCCTATCTCTACGGCGGCCTGATGTTGCTGGCGGAGTTGGCGGGCCTGCTGTTGGCGGTCCTGGTTTGCGGCGTCATCGAGTTTCTGGTCATCGATACCGAAGCCCTGCTGGAGATTCGAGGCCGGCTCGACCGCGTCGAGACCCTTTCCAACGACACCGCTACCTCGGCCAAGGCACTGATGGATTTGGCCAGCCTGTCCGACAAGGCCAAGGGTTACATCTTCCGCGAGCACGAGAGCGAGGCCCTCCGCGAGACGATCCGCCACCACCTGCTGGTGCAGGATTATCCCGGGGCGCTGACGCTGATCGACTCGATCGAGAAGGATTTCGGCTACGCCGAGGAAGCCGAGAAGCTGCGCGAAGAAGTGGCCGCCACGCGACGGGCCACGGTGGACGAGAAGATCGACAACGCCATTTCGCAGATCCAGGAGATCATCGACCGCCACGACTGGGGCCGCGCCGAGCGGGAAGCCAAACGCCTGATCCAGGCCATGCCCGCCAGCGAGAAGATCGCGAGCCTGCCCCAGCGGATCGAGGCCGCCCGCACGGCCCACAAGCGGCAGTTGCTCCAGGCCTACGGCGACGCGGTTCGCAAGAACGATCTGGACAAAAGCATAGACTTATTGAATCAACTCGATCTCTACCTAAGTCCCCAGGAGGCGGCCGCCTTGCAGGAGTCCGCCCGCGGCGTATTCCGGGCCAAGCTGCATAACCTGGGCGTGCAGTTCGCCATCTGCGTGACGGATCATCGCTGGGCCGAGGCCATCGCCACCGGCCAGGAGATCATTCGCAGCTATCCCAACTCGCGCATGGCCGAAGAAGTGCGCCAAAAAATGGACCAGCTCCATACGCTTTCGACGGCCAAGGCCGGCGAGGCCTGATCCGCCAGGCAGCTCCATCCCCCCTATCCGGAGCCCGTGGCCCCAATCGCCGGGAGAATGGCCCCGTCCGGGTGTAAAAAAAGGATAAATGTCCGAAAAATGCCTCTTTCTCCGAGTGCATAACATTATTTCTAACAAGTTTTTAGAGAAAACATGTTAGTTGCTTGACTCTCCCTGGCCAAGGGACTATACTTCACCGTGTAGTAAGCAGCGGCTGCGATTACATCGCAGCCGTTTTCGGCGACAGACCTTGTTGCCGGTCTCTCCTGCGATGAGGCGGGTAAGGCTTGGAGGCCCAAAGCGCAACGGCTTTTGCGGGGGCAAAAAATAAAAAACGAAAAACGAGATTAATAACTTGACCCTCAATTTGCAGAGGGTAGAATCCCCGATCTTGCGTCGCGAGGCGATGAGGCCCGGACGCGAGGAAGCACCCGCAAAAAGCAGCAAAAAAAGCTAATTGAAAAGTGAACAGTGATGCCGTCACGAGGATGTGTTCCCGCAGTCTGGTTGTCACGATCAGATGTGCGGGGAGACATAAGATCCTGCCGGGCCCACATGCGACGGGCTTGGCAACTCGAAATCCTCGTGACTGCCCTACAAAGGATTTTGAGTTCAAAGCCCTGACAGATTGCCTTCGGGTCGTCTGTCGGGACCAGGCCGGATCACCCCTAAAGAGATCCGGCCAACCAGATTCAAATCTTCCCGATTGACCTTCACCTCGCTTCGGCGGGGTAAAACAATCATCAAGTGAAGAGTTTGATCCTGGCTCAGAACGAACGCTGGCGGCGTGGCTAAAACATGCAAGTCGCACGGGAATTCCGGGGTAACCTGGATAGTACAGTGGCGGAAGGGCGAGGAACACATGGGTAACGTACCTTTAGCACAGGGATAGCCGCGGGAAACTGCGGGTAATACCTGATGAGACCACAGCACTGCAGGGTGCAGCGGTCAAAGGGCGGGTCCTCTTCGGAGGCCTGTCGGCTTTAGAGCGGCCCGTGTCCTATCAGCTAGTTGGCGAGGTAACGGCTCACCAAGGCAACGACGGGTACCGGGACTGAGAGGTTGGCCCGGCGCATTGGGACTGAGACACTGCCCAGACTCCTACGGGAGGCTGCAGTAACGAATATTCCGCAATGGGCGAAAGCCTGACGGAGCGACGCCGCGTGTAGGAATAAGCTCTTCGGAGTGTAAACTACTGTCAGGGGTTACCAAGCAAAGAGGGCTAATACCCTTCTGAGTTGAGGAGCCCCAGAGGAAGCCACGGCTAACTTCGTGCCAGCAGCCGCGGTAAGACGAAGGTGGCAAGCGTTGTTCGGAATCACTGGGCTTAAAGAGCACGTAGGCGGCTCATCAAGTGTCTTGTGAAATCCCCCGGCTCAACCGGGGAATCGCTGGATAGACTGACGAGCTTGAGGCAGGTAGGGGCGAGTGGAACTCTTGGTGGAGCGGTGGAATGCGTAGATATCAAGAGGAACGCCGGAGGTGAAGACGACTCGCTGGGCCTGTCCTGACGCTGAGGTGCGAAAGCCAGGGGAGCAAACGGGATTAGATACCCCGGTAGTCCTGGCCCTAAACGATGTCCACTAGGTCGGAGGCACTCTGACGTGTTTCTGGCCGAAACAAAAGCGTTAAGTGGACCGCCTGGGGAGTACGGTCGCAAGGCTAAAACTCAAAGGAATTGACGGGGGCTCACACAAGCGGTGGAGCATGTTGCTTAATTCGATGCAACGCGAAGAACCTTATCCTGGGCTTGACATGCTTGAATGCCTACCTGGAAACAGACTAGGCTGCCCTTCGGGGTGAAACTTGCACAGGTGCTGCATGGCTGTCGTCAGCTCGTGTCGTGAGATGTTGGGTTAAGTCCCGTAACGAGCGAAACCCTTGTCGTTAGTTGCCAGCGAGTAATGTCGGGGACTCTAACGAGACTGCCGGTGTCAAACCGGAGGAAGGCGGGGATGACGTCAAGTCCTCATGGCCTTTATGCCCAGGGCTGCAAACGTGCTACAATGGCCGAGACAAACCGACGCTAAACCGCGAGGTCAAGCAAACCGGAAAAAGTCGGCCCCAGTTCGGATTGGAGTCTGCAACCCGACTCCATGAAGTTGGAATCGCTAGTAATCGCGGATCAGCTACGCCGCGGTGAATGTGTTCCTGAGCCTTGTACACACCGCCCGTCAAGTCATGGGAGCTGGTAGCACCCGAAGCCGGCACGATTCAGTGCTGTCTAAGGTGAGATCGGTGACTGGGACTAAGTCGTAACAAGGTAGCCGTAGGGGAACCTGCGGCTGGATCACCTCCTTTCTAGAGGATATCTAGACATCCTTCAGAGCGATCTGAACGATGCATCAGGTCAGCACTTTCTCGCCCGCCAGGCCTTGGGGTCTGACGGATAATCCGGCGGTAACGCCGGGTGAACGACGGCAATCACTGTTAACTTTCTAAAGAGAGCTCCGGGTCTCACGATCCGGAGCTTTTCTTTTGCGCCCATTTTCCCGCCCCCCTGCCGCATTGCACATACCCTCCCCGGTGGCATGGCCCTTCCAGGCGCATGCACAGGCTCGAAAGCCTGTGCCACCCATCAATCCGTGACTCTGTTGCCAGCCTGTAAGGCTGGCATAGCCCTAGCCCAGGCCAAAGCGAAGCGTCGGCCTGGGAAGAGGGGCCACCCACGGCACGCAGCCTGAAGGGCTGCGATACCCGTGAACACGTGCAAGATTATCGCAGCCTTACAGGCTGCAACCCCTCGGCGGCTATTCACCCAAGGCATCGCTTCGCTCGCCTTGGGCTACGGCTCTGTCAGGCTTTCAGCCTGAATCACTGGCGCCATTTCACGGTGGCCTGCGACAAGGATTCTCCGTGGGGCTGCTTGAAGAAGATATCTGCGCGGGCACAGCCGACGCAACCTGTGATCGAACAGTGCCCTACCGTCTGTCAGAAACAATTGTTGCTCACTTCATTCACTGTCGGCCGCCAATGGACCACCGGCGGGAAGACCATGATGATCCTCTCGCCGGTGGTGCTGTTGTTGTGCGCGGTCACGTCAGCCGACGCACAGCGACTGCCAGCACTTCCAGGCGTCGTCAGTGCTGTGTCCTATCACTTCGCAAGTCTCGCATCAATGTTCGCCAATCAATCGCAGGCTGTCTTCGAGCGCCGCAAGGCAGACATCGCGGTGGGTATCAGGCTTGTCATTGTCGCGTTCAACCGCCATCCCTTGGAGACAGGAGAGGCAACCAAGGACCACTCGCGGCGCGAACTGCGACCTGGAAACATCCTGATCGTACAGATACCTCTCCACCAGTCCCGCTCGGTCGTAAAGTCCCCAGCCGATCGAGTCATGGGCGTTAAGCTTGTACTTGACGAACTGGATATGCGGATCCTCAAAGCAAGCTTCGGTAAGCCACTGGAAGCCTATGAGCTTGTCACCGTCGCAGAGGAAATTCTGCATCATGTTCGAGCCGTTCGAGAACACCAGGGGCGCCGCAACGGCCTCCAAAGCCGGCCGCAATCTGGATACGGCGTTACGGAAAACCGGCACCTTCATCCACGGACCCCCGCGTTTGATGATCGCGTCCAATTCGCCAACAAGAGTGCGTTCGGGCAACACCTTGCCGACAGGGTGTCGCCGCAGCGGCTCAGTGAATTCTCTCAAGCGTCTGATGCCCTTGATCAGCAACCGGATACTCAGATCGATCTCCTCGGCACTCTTCTTGAGCCAGAGCACGTTCTTTCCCGGCAGATGGCTCAGCACGGCCATCGGGCCGACCTCTGGATGCTGGGGATGGGTCGCCGGGCCGGCCAACACTTTCTGGACAGGCAGGCCCAACTCGGCGAGGACCGGCAGCAATTGAATTTCCCGTGGCGTGGCACCGACCTCGTTTGGGTATACGAACAGTTCCACGGCCGTGTCTTGTCCGTCCACGAGGCGACAGTTCGCGACGAGGGGATAGCGGTAGTACCACGTCGCCGGCGTCAACTCCACGATCTTGGCTCCATCGGGAACTGCCGACAGAATCAGTCTCGCCTGGAACTCATCGAGGGTGTCGGGCAGATGGCTGGTCGGCTCGCTGTCGCGCATTTTGGGCAGCTTCAGCAGGACTGCCTGCTTGAACCGATCATCGGGAGCGTTCTGGTGCAGTGTCTGTTCAACCATGTTCATCATCCTTTCCTTGAGCCGGCTGCGCGACGCGCTGAGCCGGTTCTTGACTGTGCCGACGGGGACTTCCAGAAAGTCGGCGATGTCGTTCTGCGAATACCCATTGATGTAGAACAGGGTCGTGACCTCACGCTGCTCAGCCGGAAGCTGCCGGATGGCCTTGAGAACCTCGTCGCGCATTTCTCTCTGCTCCATGCCCGCCAGGGGCGGCACTGCCTCTGCCGGCAGGCCCGCCGCGTCGTCCAATGCGACCATCGGCACGGCCTTCTGCCGCGTTAGGTGGCCGCAGCGGGTCGACACGATCCGCCGGAACCAGCCGGGGAATGCTTCGGGCCGATCAAGCTGGGCCAACTTCTCGAAGGCGAGAATGAAGGCTTCCTGCGCCATGTCCTCGGCCAGGTGAAAATCGCCCAGGAGGGCGTAGGCATAGCCGCAGGCCATATCCCGGAACTGCTCGACGAGCCGGCCATAGGCTTCGATTCGCTCGTCGCGGGTGGCGGCGCTTGTCGCACGGGTCACAATGTCACGTATCTGTTCCACACCAATTCCTCTTGCAGAAGGCCTTCTACAGAAATGATCCCGATCCGGCCGTCAAGGATTACCAAAATTGGAGGAATTCCGCGACTTTTTGCTGTCGCGAGGAATGGCTGTAAGAGCCTATCCCAGAACGTAGCATGGGCATCTTGCCCATGAGTATCACGGGCGTCCCGCCCGTGCAAATCCAGAAAAACATGGCCAAGATGGCCATGCGACTCACGGGCGAGACGCCCGTGCTACGGATAGTCAGAGAGGCCCGGCTCAATAGCCGTCGTGCGCCGAGACATTCCCGCGGAAGACGCGGTAGAGGTAGAAGTTGTACAGCAGCATCACGGGGATCAGCGGGCCGATGCCGTAGAGCATGAAGACCAGCGTCGGGGTGCTGGAGGCGGCGGAGGTGACGGTGATCGTCGGGGGCACCAGGTAGGGATACACCACCGAGACCCCGCCGACAAACGTGGTGGCGAAGACCAGGAGGCTGGCTGCAAAGGGCAGCCGCCGAAACCGCCGCCAGATCGTGCTGAGCAGCAGCATCGAGAAGGCGAAGACGGCCCCCACCGCCATCGCCCAGGTGAAATACCGGCCGGGGTCGCGCAGCCAGCGCTGCGAGATGGAGTCGTACACCAGCGGCATGGACAGGCTGATGGCCAGCACCGACACGGCCATCAGGATCGAGGATATCAGCGTCATCCGGTGAACCGAACGCTGCATGTCCCGCCCGGCCTTGGCGAGCAGGTACGACGCCCCGAGCATGACGTAGCCGAAGGCGACCGCCACGGCGATCATGATCGAGATGGCGTTGAACCAGTCCCATGGCGTGCCGGCAAACCGGCCCCCCTCGGAGGCACGGATACCTGTCAGCAGTCCGCCCAACGCCAGGCCCTGCCCCAGCGCCGCCAGCAGGCTGCCCAGGCCGAAGGCGATCTCCCACGGCCGCTTGGCCTGCGAGTGCTCGCGGAACTCAAATGACACGGCCCGGAAGACCAGCCCGAACAACATCATCATGATCGGGATGTACAGGGCGTTCAGCGCCAGGCTGTAGACGATCGGGAAGGCCCCGAACAGTGTCCCGCCGGCCAGCACCAGCCAGGTCTCGTTGGCGTCCCAGACCGCCCCGATACTGGCCATCATCGTCGCGCGATGCCGCGGATTGCGGACAAAGATGGACAGGATGCCGATGCCCAGATCAAAGCCGTCCAGCACGACGTAGAGCACCAGCATCAGGCCCAGCAGTACCGCCCAGAGGTGAGCCAGAAAAGCAGCGTCCATCACCGCACCTCCCTCGATGGCACGTCGATCGGGCTTGTCAGGTCCGGCCCCTTCCGCATGAATCGGGCCAGGACTCCGAGGAAAACGCCCAGCAGCAGCACGTAGACGACGAGGTAGCCGATCAGGCTCGCCGCTGTCGGGCCGGCTTCGAGAATCGAGACTCCGTCGGAGGTCCGCTGCACGCCGTAGATGACCCACGGTTGCCGGCCGACTTCGCGCACAATCCAGCCCAGGTCAGTGGCCAGGAACCCCAGCGGGATCGACCAGACCCAGCAGGTCCAGAAGCGCCTTTGCCCGGCGGCCTGGGCCTCGCTCAGCCGCCCCCTGCCCCACTTCCACGCCGCCCACGCAGCCAGCACAACCATCAGCAGACCGATCCCCACCATCAGGCGGAAACTCCAGAAGGTGATCGCCACCGGCGGGCGATCCTGCGGGGCGAAATCCGTCAGCCCCTGCACCGCGCCGGTCAGGGACCGCGTGGTCATCAGGCTCAGGACGTCGGGAATCGTCACTTCCCAGTCGTTACGCTGGCCGGCGGCGTTGGGCCAGGCCAGGACCTTCCAGTCGGCGCCCTGCCCGGGCGGATTGGTCTGCCAGTGGGCCTCCATCGCGGCGGTCTTGGCCGGCTGGTATCGCGTGACGTTTCGCCCCGACTCATCGCCCAGGTAGATCTGGAGCGGCGCCACAATCAGGGCCCCGGCCAGCGCGACCTTGAAGGATATCAGGAAGAAGGCGGTCTCCCGGCCTCGACGGATATACCAGGCACTGATGCCGGCCACGAAGAACAGGCTGGTCAACAGGCAGGCAACCCACATGTGCGTGAAGGACTGCCACCAGGAAGGATTGAAGATGGCCTGCCAGTAGCTTCGGACATAGCCCTGGCCATTGATGATCTCCACGCCCGCGGGGGTCTGCATCCAGGCGCTGGCGTCCATGATCCAGAAGGCGGAAAGCGAGGCCCCCAGGGCCACCATGCACGTGGCGAAAAAGTGCATGCGCGGGCTGACGCGCCGCCGCCCGAAGATCATGATTCCCAGGAACGCCGCCTCGAGCATGAAGGCCATCGCCGCCTCGAAGCCCAGGATGTTGCCGAAGAACCCCCCCGCCACCTGGCTGAAACGGGCCCAGTTGGTGCCGAACTGGAACTCCAGCGGCACGCCGCTGGCCACGCCGATGCCGAAGCTCAGCAGGAACAGCGATGTCCAGAATCGCACGTGACGGAAGTAGATCTCGTCGCGCGTCCGCAGCCAGGCCGCCTCCAGGATGACCAGCCACAGGCTCAGGCCGATCGACAGCAGCGGCCAGAGCATGTGGAACAGCGTGGTGACGGCGAACTGCCAGCGAGACAGAGTCACGGGGTTCCAGAATTGATCCATAACGCCCTCGTCTCATGACCGATGTGCGGGTGGGCATGTCCATCGCTTAGCTGCCCATGCGAACAACAACGACCGCATGGGCCGGCATCCAACCCGCATGACGCCCAACCCGCCGTTTCAAAACTGACGGAATACCAAGGGCTTCTCAAAGTCTACCATCGACAACAGGCGTATCAAGTCGAAACCGATAGGGTGTCCCCTATGGGGTGTGCCCGAAGTTTCTGGCACTATGCAACTCGTTGTCGCTGAAGGCTCCAGTAGGCCTCCAGCATGTTGCTTTGGTCCACGCACGCCAGGGCGGCCATCGCCC
>JBAZTO010000019.1:0-65386 GCA_041661865.1 Phycisphaerae bacterium
GAAAATGAAAGTGCCGATAGAACAAGCGCCGATGGCTTAGAACTGGACCTCGCATTGGTTTGAAACGTAACCGACCGTTGCATGGGCCCTGTACTCCCCGAACATGCGAAGTCAAGACAGCCGCTTCCTCCAAACGACATCGCTACCGAGACTGGCGGCTGGATAGTCCATCATTTCCACTCGTTTGGCCACGTATTGTTCCAGGTTCGACAACGCTTTGTGTTTGGCCGGTAATCGCAATAATGTCCGCGCGGCGGCGATTTCCTTCAATACCGCCAATGGGCCGTCGTGCCTGGCCATGTGCAGCACCTTGCCGGTCCAGTTCTTTGACTTCAGTGCCTCCAGGCCCCAGCAGATCGCGGAGACCACCCCAACGTGCTCGGAGAATATAAATCTTACGCTTCCCTCGCTGTCGACTTCAGCACGAGTTTGCAGTAGAAGGCGTTTGGTCAAAGGCAAAAGCACAAGGAGGAGGAGAAGCAAACCCCTACGCAAGCGCGCACTCCGTGCTCGTCACTTACATGAAGCTCAAATCACCCGCGATGTTTAACTTCCCACAGACTCCGCAACATAAGAAACGCCGGGATGGTAATGCACAAGGGACATAAAGAACAAGCAGGAAACAAGAATATTTGTCATCGAGTGACGATTCGCCAGCCTTCCGGCGTCTTCTCCCAGTCCGTATGCATGAATCCGTACTCGTGGCCGCCCACTTTGAACGCGGTGGTGCCCGGGGCTTGTTCGGCTTGCTGAACCCACTTCCTGTAGTCGTGCCGCTGATGGCCTTTCTTCAGCGACTCCCACCACCGCAACATCTGCTGCGCCACCTCCGCATTCTTGGCCCATCGCTTGGCGGCGTCAGCACATCTGTCCTCCTCCAGCAATCGAACCCAGTCCTCAATCGCATAAGGGAGGTCGCTCTCAGACGGGGCGGTGCTTGTGACAGCCGCCTGGGATTCCGCGGGCTGCGAAGTTCCGGGCCCGGCGGGTTGGGTGGCCGTGCCCTCGCTCACAACCCAGATGGTCGCCTTCTCACGCTGGCGAGTGAAAGTCAGTCCCGTCTGGCGTTCGAGATTGGCTAAGCTGCCTGCCATAATGTTTGAACAGTTATTCAACATCCTGCCGAAAGAGTGGTTAAGGACGATTTATCCGGTCATGGAGGACCGACAAGATGTCTCAACCATTCTTTGTGCGTCCGCTCACCCGAGCGGAACGGGCGGCGATCCGCAAGTTGCGGAGGCGGCCGCCCAACTTGGACGTGTATCGCCGCGCCCAAGCAGTGCATCTATCCTTCCAGCGACTGAAGGTACAGCAGATTGCCGAGATTGTATCTCACAGTCCGCTGACCGTCCGACGCTGGTTGGCGGAATTTGGCGCCAACGGTCTGCCGGCACTTTGGCCCGGCAAGAGCACGGGCCGGCCGCCCAAGGCCGACAGCGACTTCCAAGCGGCTTTGGCCAAGGCCGTCGAGCAGAACCCGCACGATCTGGGCTATCCCTTCACCCGCTGGTCGGTGGATCTGTTGACCGAGCACATGCGAAGGACCACACTGGTCGACGTCAGTTGCTCGACGGTTTACCATACGCTCAAGCGGCTGGGCTATCGCTACGGCTGTCCCAAGCTCGATCTCAAGCATCGACAAGACCCACGAGAAGTCGCCCGGGCCAAGCGGCAAAAACGTGCCGCCTTAAAAAAACGAAAGAGGCCCGACCCGGTCGTTGTGCTTTCCTCTATCTTGACGAAGCCGAATTTCACCTCAATCCGGGTCTATCACGATGCTGGTCGCCTCGTGGTCGCCGAGTGATCGTGCCCTCGGCCGGCCAGAACCGCCGCGTGCCGGTGTTTGGAGCCTTGGACGCCATGACCGGCGAAGTCTCGGCCAAGATCACCGCCAAGAAGCGAAGCGGCGAGTTCCTGCAATTCCTCCACTGGCTGTTGGGGGATGTCTACAAGTCCTGCCGGCACGTCTACCTGTTCCTGGACAACTGCTCCATCCACCACACCCAGGCCGTGCAGCAGTTCTTCGATGATCACCGCGACCGCGTGACGGTGATCTGGAACGCGACCTATGCCCCGAATCTGAACCTGATCGAGCGATTCTGGGGCCACCTGAAACGCTCAGCCATCCACAACTACTACTTCGAGACGGTTAAGAATCTGGAGAAAGCGATCATGCGGGCGGTCCGCACACTCAACCGCAACAAGAATCACCCGTTGCGACTGAATCTCCAGACTGTTCATTCTTTAGTGCAGGCAGCTTAGCCTTCGCAAACCTATCACACTTACGCAGGGCGCGCCGGCGGAAACACCGGCTCGCCCTGCTATGTTTTTTCGGCCCAGAGTCCGACGGCGGGCGGTCCCACTGGCTGCAAGAAGCCCTTGGGATAGTTTCCGGCCAGTGCCTCCTATATAATCCCCACCGTGATACGCACCATAGCCTTCATCAATCCGAGCCTGTCCACCAGCAACGTCGGTGACCTGTTCATCGACGACAGCGTCAAACGCATCCTGTTGTTTGACCGCGAGAACTCCGTTCACATCGATCCCCGCAAGCCGATCACTCAGCGGGAGATCGACCTGATAAACTCCCGCGACGCGGCCGTTATCGCCGGGACAAACCTGTGGTATCGTTCCATCCGCAAAGAGGGGCGCTGGATGTTCACGCGGGAGGATCTGAAGCAGATCCGCGTGCCGATCATCCCGCTTGGCGTGGGCACCACGCGGCACACTGGCGAGGACAATGGCTTCGACGCCGATACCCTCGCACAGCTAAAGCTCATCCACGCCTCCTGCCCCGCGGCAAGCGCACGTGACCTGCGGACGCAGGAATGCCTCGCCCAGGCCGGCATCACCAACGTGGCCATGACCGGTTGCCCGACACTCTACCGCGGCCTGCGGCCTCAGTGGACGCTCAACAGGAAGACAAGCCGCCGGGTCGTCGTCACCGTCCGCAAAGGCGCCGCGGCCAATGTCCACAACCTCGACCGTATGCTTCGCGATCGCGGGTACGAAACCGTTGCGGCGGCCCAGATGCCTAAGGACAATTTTGTCCGCCGAGGAATACCTCTGTTCCGCCGGCCCATGCAGGCCATCTACGAGTTTGACATCCAGCCATACCTCCAACTGGTTGAGGAGTGCGTCGGCGCGATCGGTTGGCGGCTTCACGGCAACATGTTGCACCTGGCCCACGGGAACCCCGCGGTGTTCTTCGCCAATTGCTCGCGGGCGCAGTCGTTCTGCGAACATTTCCAGTTGCCTTGCGTGGCGAATGAAGACGGCGTGAGACTCAGCCCGGAAACGCTGACGGATATGATCGACACGTTCTTCGACGCCGGCGCTTACAACAAGTTCGCCCCCATCTACGCCGCTACCCGAAAAGTCATGGCCGGTTTCCTCGACGCCAACGGCCTGGGGCATAATCTGAAGATGTGAGCGGGGTTGTCCGTGCTATTGTCGTTCCCGGACGATCTCTTCGTAGATCGCGACCATCCGGCGGATGTGCTGCTCCTGGGAGATGTTCCCGCGAAGATCGAGACACGCCTGCCGCATGGTCTGTCGCGATGGCGGATCCAGCAGCCTCCGCATCGCATCGGCCAGTGCCGGCACGTCGGCGGGATCATCCAATTTGAACCCGTGCGTGCCGTTGACCATTGTCTCGCAGGCCCCGTTGCAGACGGTGCTGATGACCGGCAACCCCATCGCCAGCGCTTCCAACACGACCAGACTGCATGAATCGTGGCGTGTCGGCAGCACGAAGAAGTCGGCCGCCTGGTAGAAATCCGCGGGCCGGTCCGTCGATCCCGCAAAGACGACGCAGCCGGCGACCCCCAGCCGCTCAGCCATTCGCCGATACGCCGATGGGTCAGGCCGGCCCACGACGATCAGCCGCAACCGCTCGTCGCCAACTCTTGCCACGGCCTCGATGGCCTCTGCCACTCCCTTAAGCTTGAAATTCTGTGCGATTATCAGGGCCGCAACGTGTTCCGCGCCCAACCCCAGTCGGCCTCGCAGTTCGTCGCGGGCCGCGGCGTTTGCCTGCGGGTCGAACCTGGCCAGATCAACGCCGTTCAGCAGAACCGGCAGGCGATGTTCGTCGAGGGGGTAATGTCGCCGGGCTGTCTCCTGGATGTATCGTGACAGGCAGAGCAGGCGCGGGCCGTCGGCACGCATCAGCATGTCACGCTCGACCGCGGCGAAGAAACGCCGCTTGCGGTTCAGATGGTTGAAGAACCGCGACACCGTCCGGCCGAGCCGCGAGCGGTACTTCATGTGCGCGGCTGCGACCTCCTCGGCGGCGATCCCCGCGTGCGGGTGATACAGGTCGCACCTCTCGACCGGCAGCATGGCATGAACAATGTCGTACGCGCGGGCCCGCGTCTGTTCGCGCACCGACTCAAGGAATCGCCGATAGCGCCCCAGCCGCGACCGGCCGCGGGCGTCAAGGGGCAGGAAATCCACCCCCTCGATCGCGGTGCCAAACGAACTGGCCGCCAGCGTCACGGCATGTCCCAGTTCCACAAGCCTGCGGGCAAGGTCCACGGTGTAGCGTTCGGCTCCGCCGCGTGCGGGATCAGCATGCAGGATGACGAGGAGGATCTTCACAATTTCAACTTTCCTGTCCAGACACACGCCCGACACTCCGCATCGAGCCTCTTGCCTGGAACCCTTAGAGCCTATCCCAATAGGTGGCACAGCTTTTCCAAGCTGTGCCATGCACAGGCTGGAAAGCCTGTGCTACACACCTACTGAGATAGGTTCTTACGCGCCGGCCGCCGGGGCCGGATAATCGCCGATCCGCCGGCGCATCTTCGCCACCTTGCGGGTGACCGCAGCCGCATAGCGACGCCCGTTGGAGATGCCCACAAGTCGCAGGTAGTCCTGGAAAAACGCGTCCCAGTGCCGCTCGATCCACGCCGGCGGCATGGAGTACTTCAGTTGGGCCAGATCCTTCACGCGCCACCGAAACACGCAGCATCGCGGGCGAAACATCCGCGCCACGTCGATCAGGCTCAGCCGCATCGCGCCGTCGGGATCGTCCAGGTAGATGTGGGAGGCGTAGAGGTCGCGATGGACATAGCCGCTACGGTGCAAGGCGGCCACCAGCTCCGCCAGCCGCCGCGTGAAGTCTTCGAGCACTTCAGGCCGGCTGGCGTTGCGATCCATGAACTCCGCGAAGCAATGTTCCAACGCCACGCCCGGCACGGCGGAGAGAAGAATGTAGCTTCGCCGCACTCCCAGCAGGTCGCGTTCCTCCTGGTAGTAGGCGTGCTGGATGGTCGGCAGATTGGCCTGGTTGGCGCTGCGGACGCATTCCATTTCGACGCTGGCGGGGCTCTGGCCAGGCCCGTAAGTCAGCAGGCGCCTCAGCCGCCAGGCCAGCGGCTCACGCTCGTATCGCTTCATGTACAGCACGAGGGGCCGGCCCTGCCCGTCGGTCAACTCGATGCGAAAGTATCGCCGGTGCCCCAGGCCCGCGCGCGTCAGATCCCGGGCCTGGGCGTACGAAAAGGCCGACGCCACCGTGTCCAGATTGTTGCGGCGGATCACTTCCAGCATGTCCGCCGGCATGAACTGCTTCTCGCCCATCGGCCGCGCGCTCCATTAAGAACCTATCTCAGTAGGTGTGTGGCACAGGCTTTCCAGCCTGTGCATGGCACAGCTTGGAAAAGCTGTGCCACCTATTGGGATAGGCTCTAAGTCACAGCACCGAGTTGCGCATGCACAGGCGCATAAGAAACGGAGAGGGAGGGATTCGAACCCACGGTACCCGAAGGTACACCGGTTTTCGAAACCGGCCCATTCAGCCACTCTGGCACCTCTCCGGCTTTGGCAATGCGGCAGAACACTCTACCCGCCGAGGCTATCACCGTCAAGGCGACTGCAACCAAAGCGTAGGGCCTTTCAGTTTTCGACGTAGCACGGGCGTCTCGCCCGTGAGTAGCATGGGCATCTTGCCCATGTCGGTGAGTTTTCGTATATCGCACGGCCGGGACGGCCGTGATACTCATGGCCAAGATGGCCATGCTACGAGAACTGATGGCCCTGAACCAAAGCGGGCCAACCTGACGCACTGCGGATTGTGCAGATGATGAAACAACCTCGCAGCGGCAGGCACGCACTCGTAGCCGGCGGAGGACTGCCGCACGAGGAGGGACTGGTATTCCATCCGTTTTGAAACTGCGGGTTGGGTGCGTGTCAGGCCTCGTTGTCGGCCAGTTGTTTCAACGCGGCCAGGGCCTTCTTTTCGAGCTGGCGGACACGTTCGCGCGTCAGGCCGACCTTCTGGCCGATTTCCTTGAAGGTCCGCGGCGGGCCCTCGTAGCCGTCCAGCCCAAAGCGCAGCTCCAGGATCTTCCGCTCGCGCGGTTCGAGGTGCTTCAGGAGCGACTTGACCATCGGGGCGTTGCATGCGTCCATCATCGCCTGCTCGGGGGCCGAGCCGGTGACATCGACCATGATCTCGCCGATGGCGCTACTGTCCTCGCCGCCCACCTGCGTCGGGGCGTTAACGGCCAGCAGGCCCTGCTGGACAATCTCGGCCTTCTTGCGGCTGATGCGGAGTCTCTTGGCCATCTCCTCGAGGGTCGGCGTGCGGCCGAACTGGCCTTCCAGCTCCGCGGCGGTCCTGCGCCACTTGCTGATGAGCTTGACCAGGTAGGCCGGGATGTGGATGGGCTGGCCGGCGTTGATCATCGCCCGCTTGAGCGACTGCTTGATCCACCAGGCCGCGTAGGTGCTGAACCGCACGCCCGCGTCGGGGTTGAACTCCTCCACCGCCCGCATGAGCCCCAGGTTGCCCTCCGCCACCAGGTCGCTGAGCGTCATGCCGGGATTGTAATACTCCTTGGCGATCTTGACCACCAGGCGCAGGTTGGCGGCGATCATCTGCTCGCGGGCGATGGGGTCACTGCCCTGGCGGATCTTGCGCGCCAGATCCCTCTCCTCCTGCGCCGTCAGCAGGCGAGCCTGCTTGATGCGGTCGAGATACCAGCCCAGCGTCGTCTGCGTCGATAGCGATCGCACGGTCATCGGATCACCTCCAAGCGAGTCCTGACGTTCCTCATGGAATGTCGGCTTGGATTGGGTGCGACTTAAGCAAGGCCAGCCCCTCGGCGGCGCGTAAAAAAGGGCATGACATCCCTCGATGCCACGCCCTTGTCAGGCTATCGTTTCCGGCCCCGCGAGGAGGCCGGGATGCCTCGATTTACTCTTCCTGCTGCTCGTTGTTGCGAATGGTCTGGATGATGTCGTCGCCGATCATCCCGCCGCCGCCTTCCAGCCCGCCACGCCGCTTGGCGCGATCGCCGGAGTCGGCCGACTCGCCAGGTTGGCCATCCTCGGCGGCCCACTGGGCACGCTTGAGGCTCAGGCCGATCTTGCGGTCGTCGGTGTCCACGCGGAGGATCTTGACCTCGATCTCGTCGCCGACCTTGACCACGTCCTGGGGATTCTCGACCTTGTGGTCGGCCAGTTCCGAGACGTGCAGCAGGCCTTCCAGCTCGTCTTCCAACTCCACGAACACGCCGAAGTTGGTGAGCTTGGTGACCTTGCCCTTGACGATCTGGCCCGGCTGGTAGTGGGTTGGAATGCTTCGCAGCCACGGATCCTCGCTCAACTGCTTGAGGCCCAGGGCCACGCGCATCTTCTCTTCGTCCACCGCCAGCACGACGCACTGGAGTTCCTGGCCCTTCTTGAGAACTTCGGAAGGATGCCCGATCTTGCGCGTCCAGGACAGGTCCGAAACGTGCAGCAGGCCGTCGATGCCTTCCTCGATCTCCACGAACGCGCCGTAGTTGGTCATGTTCCGCACCACGCCCGTGATGACGGTGCCCGGCGGGTACTTTTCCTTCACCAGCGTCCAGGGGTTGATCTCGGCCTGCTTCATGCCCAGCGAGATCTCCTGCTTGTCCTTGTCGATCTCCAGCACGACCACCTCGACCTCGTCGCCGGCGTTGACCATCTCCGAGGGGTGGTTGATGCGCCGCGTCCAGCTCATCTCGCTGATGTGCACCAGGCCTTCGAGGCCCTCTTCCAGCTTGACGAACACGCCGTAGGCCATGATGTTGACGACCTTGCCGCGGATGCGCGCGCCGACGGGGTACTTCTCGCCGACCTGTTCCCACGGGCTGGCCGTCTGCTGCTTGAGGCCCAGCGCGATCTTTTCCTTCTCGCGGTCGACGTTGAGCACCTGGACCTCGATCTCCTGGTCCAGCTTGAGCATCTCGGTGGGATGGCCGATGCGCCCCCAGCTCATGTCGGTGATGTGCAGCAGGCCGTCCAGGCCGCCCAGGTCGATGAACGCGCCGAAGTCGGCGATGTTCTTGACGACGCCCTTGCGGATCTGGCCCTCGCTGATCTCGGCCAGCAGCTTGCTCTTGGCCTCGGTGCGACGCTCTTCAATGAGCTTGCGACGCGAGACGACGATGTTCCGCCGCTCCTCGTCGATCTTGAGAATCTTGGCGTCGATGGTCTGGCCGACGTATTCGCCGATGTCGCCGGGCCGACGGATGTCCACCTGGCTGGCCGGCAGGAAGGCCGGCACGCCGATGTCCATCAGCAAGCCGCCCTTGATCTTGCGGGTGACGGGGCCGCGAACGATATCGCCTTCCTTGTTCTTCTCGATGATGCGCTCCCAGCCGCGGATGCGGTCGGCCTTGCGCTTGGAGAGAACCACCAGCCCGCTGTCGGATTCCACTTCTTCCAGCAGCACTTCCACCGGCTGGCCCGGCTGCATCTGCTCGGCGGATTCAAACTCGCTGATATCGACGGTGCCTTCGCTCTTGAGGCCCACTTCGACGACCACGTCGTTGCCCACGACGTTGACCACCTTGCCCGTCAGGATCGAACCGACCTGGGGGCTGGTGCGGACCTGCATCATCATTTCGCCCAGGGCTTCCTGGTTGAATGAGCCGCCCATGGCCTGGTCGAGCTGCTTGGCTACGTCGTCGTCGCTGACCCCCAATGACTTGATGAGATTATAATCTACCATTTGCTTCCTGAATTCCTGTTCCTGAGTCTCGCCTTCGCGACGTCGCTCCCGGTTCACAACGAAACCGGGCGCCGCGCCCGCCGGTCAAGCCCCGCGGGAGGGGCGGCTGGACCACCCAGCCTCCTGCCCATAGGCAGGCCTGCGCCGCGGAGCAATACCGCCCCATGGCGCGAGCAGAGTAGTCTAGACGCATTTGGCCATTCCTGCAACACGATTATGCCTGGAAGTTGGGGCCGAGAATGAGCCTTTCGGGCAAGAATGTAGGGCATGCAACTCGTTGCACGCCCTTCTAACTGGCGCCCAGAGGAGAATGGGCGAAGCAATCATCCATTTCGGGCCGGCCGTTCAAGTCAGGGCTTGGCTTCCTTGAACATGAAGATGAAAAAGACCGCCGCCACGATCAGGGCGAAACCCACGAGGTAGTTCCACCGCAGCGGCTCGCGCAGGTAGACCACCGAGAAGATCGAGAATACCACCAGCGTGATGACCTCCTGGATCGTCTTGAGCTGGGCCGCCGACATCTGTGCGTGCCCGATCCGGTTGGCCGGCACCTGGAAACAATACTCCAGGAACGCGATGAGCCAACTGACCACGACCACCTTCCACAAGGCGGTACTCTTGTACTTCAGGTGTCCGTACCACGCGATGGTCATGAAAACATTGGAGATAATCAGCAGTATGACGGTCCACATAGCAGCTCTTTGCACTCCTCAATGAAGTCGAAAATCGCGGCTATTCTAGCACAAAGGCCATGCCCGTTGGCGCACAAGAAAGCCCGGCGCCATGAATTCACTTGTCCAAATGCCACAGCCCGGTAGAATCGCGAACATCGCTGGCGAGAGTCGTCGGCGAGCAGTCATCTGGGAAATGTTGGATTGTAGCGCAGACTGGATATCGGGAGGCGACGGAATGTTTGACCCTATTCAATGGATTCGTGACCATTTTGAATTGCACCAGGCCAACTCGGCCGAGTTCATTTATGGTACGCAAGAGACGCTGTCTGACTTTCACCAACCGGGGATCTACAAACCGTGGGACCCCACCTGCAACATTCACGTCCATCTGCGAGGTCGCATACTTGATTACGCGGCCATGATGGCCAATCGCCGCGTGTTGGATTTCGGTCCCGGTGAGGGGTATCCCTCGCTCGTGCTGGCACCATTTGTGGCCGAGGTCGTGGGCGTCGATGGCAGCGTCAAACGTGTGGAGGAGTGTTCCGGCAACGCCGCGCGAATAGGCATTGCCAACGCCAGCTTCGTCCACGTTCCACCGGGCCAACTCCTGCCTTTCCCCGACACCAGCTTCGATGGGGCCGTGGCATCCTGGTCGCTGGAGCAGTCACCGGACTTGGCACAGACGCTCCGCGAGATTCGTCGCGTGCTGCGGCCGGGCGGAATCTTTCGCTTCGAGCCCGAGACCCTCGGCCGTTATGCGGCCAAGCACCAGCAGCAGGTATGGCTGCCCGATGCGCTCGGCGGATTCCACGGTCTGACGATCTTCGACCGCGACATTGCCGGCGAGCGCGTGGTCCACTACGGCCTGTTGGTGGACCGTGGCATTATCGATCGTTTGACGAAGAGACGCGGCATGCCGTCGCTGGACGTGCTGACGTTGGAGGTGCTGGAAGGATTGCGTCCGCACGTACTCAAGGCCGGAACGTGGACTACACACCATCCTTCTTTCGCGTCCTGGCCGCGATGGCTGAGCGAAGCAGGCTTTGCCACATCGCGACTCACCTACAGCGGCGGCTGGATGGCCGACCGCATGATCCGCTGCCTGCCCAAGGACCAGCGTCCGGCGACGCTACAGGCTCTGGACGCACTGCTGGTGCCGATGGCTCGTCTGGCTGCCGAGATGGATGCTCCGCTGCCGCCGCCCGATGGCGAGGACGGCCTATTCATCACGGCAACCAAGACATGACATGGACTGACTCTGGAGAAAGTCCGCAGGTCGCGGCTGGTATTGCATCAGTCTTGAAACTTCCCGGCACGCCCTACATTGCCACTACATCTGCTTGAGGATGGCGGTGTAGAACAGCGCGATCAGGCCGGCGGCCAGGACCGTGAAGGACAATTGGACGGCCCAGGTGGCCAGGGCATGGCCTTTGCTTTCCGCATGGCCGTTGTGGCGGCGGAGGAAGTGTCTTGCGGTCATGGCCAGACCAAAGACGGCCAGGCCGCCGATGATCATGCTCACGAAGACGACGGTGGCGACGTGCTTGACCTTGGGGTCCGACGGCAGCAAGGCAGACACCAGCAGGGCCACGACGGCGGCGGCGATCTGGTAGGCGATCACGGGGATCCTGCCGCGCGGCTTGCGGTTCTTGGTGGCCCGGGGTTTGTAGGTCATGGCTGTGCCATCCTCAGAGGGTGAATCGATCGCCCGGCGCCGGAATGTAAACATTCCTGCAGCCGGCCCGCTTTAGAAGTTCGCTCATCGCCGCCGGCTGGGGCCCTTCGCCATGCACCACGAAGGCTGCACGCAGGTCTTTGGCGATCGGGGCCAGGCAGCGGGCGAAGTCCTCCGCGTCGGCGTGGGCGGAAAAGCCGTTGAGTATCTCCACGCGGCAGAGCAGCTTGTACATTCGGCCGAAGATCTTGAGTTCCTCCCGCCGTTCGACGATCCGCCGCCCCAGCGTGTGCTGGGCCATGAAACCCACGATCACGACCGTGTTGCGTTCCTTCTCGATATTGTTCTTGAGGTGGTGGAGGATGCGCCCGGCCTCGCACATGCCGGCCGAGGCGATAATCACGCACGGCTCGTCCATTGTGTTGAGGGCCTTGGATTCATCGACCGACGTGATGTACCTGACCTTGTTGCCGCCGAAGATGTCCCCGCTATGGAACCAGAAATCGCGGGCCTCGCGGTCGTAGCACTCGGGGTGTTTCTTGAAGACCTCGGTGGCGTTGGTGGAGAGGGGGCTGTCGACATAGATCGGCAGCGGTTTGAGCAGTCCCTCGGCCATCGCCTGGCAGAGGTAGTAGACCACCATCTGCGTCCGCCCGACGGCGAAGGAGGGGATGATGACCTTGCCCCCGACGGCCACCGTCTCGTTGATGATGCGGACCAGTTCGTGCTTCATGTCGATCGCGTCGGCGTGGCGGCGGTCGGCGTAGGTACACTCGGTGATGAGGTAGTCCACCTCCGGCAGCGGGCAGGTGGGGTCTCTCAGGATGGGCATGTTCTGGCGGCCGAAGTCGCCGGTGTAAAGCAGATGCACCGGGCGGGACTGGTGGATGGCCACCAGCAGGCTGGCCGAGCCGAGGATGTGCCCGGCCTCCAGCCAGGTGGCCGTGGCCCCCGGGGCGATCTCGATGGGCTGGCCATACGGTACGCAGCGGAAGAGGGCGACGGCGTCCTTGGCGTCCTGGAGGGTGTAGAGCGGCTTGATGAACTCCGACGGGCCGGCGGCGCGTTTCTCGTTCCAGAACCGGGCGTCTTCCTCCTGGATGTGAGCCGAGTCGGCCAGCATCACCTCGGTCAGGTCGCAGGTGGCCGGGGTGGCGTAGATGGGCCCGCGAAAGCCCCTTCGCGTCAGGCCCGGAAGGTTGCCGCTGTGGTCAATGTGGGCGTGGCTCAGGAGCACGGCCTGGAGCTGCTCGGGCGGCACGGGGAAGGTTTCGTTTCGCTGGCGGGCATCCTCGCGCCGGCCCTGGAACATTCCGCAGTCCAACGCGAAGGGCCCCTGGTCAAGATGCAGGATGTGCATGGAGCCGGTCACTGTTTGTGCGGCCCCGAAAAACTCCAACTCCGTCATGGGTACTCCTGAACTGATTTCACTGGTCGCGGGGCACGCCGCGCTGCAACGCCCAGGCATGCCGTCAATTCCCGGGCCCATCCTCTAGTACATCGGTCAGCAGGTATTGATGCTTGTACTGTTCTCCGCGGCCGAGACGCTGGCGAATTCTCTCCCTCTCGGCCTGCTCCATCGCGCCGGGGGGCAGGGCCCTCGGCTGGACGGGGCCCAGGCGCAGGGTCTTTCGCTTGGAGGCGTACTCGATGTTGAGCGCCATCAATTCGGCATCCATCGCCGCGGCCAACGCGGGCATGTCCAGGCCCGTCTCCTGCTCGAGGCGAAGTTCGTAGTAAGGCTCCCGGGCGAAGCGACCCTGCACGACAAATCGCTCCACTCGCGCCGAGACGACGGCGCAGGCCCGCCGCATTGCCTCCACGACCTGGTGCTCGGTGATCTTCTCGCCGGTGATGTTGGCGGTGTGCAGCCCGCGCGACAGAAACTCAAACACCGGGCTTTGCCCCAGCCGGCCCGTGACGCGGATGCGGTCGTCGAGGCTGTATCGCCACAACCCGGCCCAGTTGGTGACGACCAGGAAATACTCCTGGCCGACTTCCAGCTCGTCGGCGCGAAAAACCGGCGGGTTGGGCCTGCCGTAGTCGCCGGCCGGGATGAACTCCAGGAAGTTACCCAGGATGTCCGCCACGCCCGCCGAGGTGTCGTCGGCCATCGGGATGGAAAATCGCCCCTCGCTGGCCAGCAGGCCGATGTCGCGCACGGGCGCGTCGTTGAACAGCTCGCGGAGGCGTGGGAGGTAGAGCTTGAGCGTGCCGCCGGTCCAGTTGGCCAGGAAGGCGACGTTCCAGAAATGGCGCGGCAGCAGGTGTCCGTCGCGGGCGATGCCTGCCTCCAGCCGCCTGGCCAGGGCCTTGTTGGGCCTGAAACGCAATTGCCCCGCGACCGAAGGCGGCAAGCCGCCGGGCGGGTTGAGCGTCCCGTCGGCCAGGTCGCGAATCAGCCCATCGGCGTGCTGCTGGCCGGTCTCGATGAGCTTGATGGTGCTGGAAGGATTGGCGGTGGTGATGAACGAGACATCATGCTCGATGGCGCACCGCAACGTCGCGTAGCACTTGGCCAGCGGGTCGGGGATCTCCAGCACGCAGGCGGGCACGACGTACATTCGCCGGACGATGGGCTTCTGCGTGCGGGCGAGCAGGCCGCTGATGGCCCCGCAGCACTTGCCGGTGGGGCTGTCGCTCTCGTGCATCGGCGAGGAAATCTGCAGAATCGGCCGCAGCCAGGCGGCCTTGTGGTCCAGCAGGGCCGCCAGTCCCCAGATGTTCCAGCCGCGACGCATCTCCGAGAGGAACCGGGGCGTGACGGGGATGTGCTTGGGCTTGCCCGTCGTGCCGGAGGTTCGGGAGAACATCAGCACCGGCTGATCCGGCGGCAGCAGGGCGGTGGTTTGCCCGGCCAGTACCGCGTCCATGTAGGGGCGCAGATCGTCATAGGTGCGAATGGGCACCGCCGCCTTGAAGTCCTCGTAGGACCTGATCGACGCGAAGTTGTGATCGGCGGCGAACGTGGTGGCGGCGTGGCGATGCAGAAGTTCGCTCAGCAACTGGTCCTGCACCTGGCGCGTCCGCTGATGGGCGGAGAGGAAACCCTTCAACTGTCTCTGCGCATGCAGGCCGCCTAGGTATGCTATCGGCCTGAGGATCGTTCGTTTGAGGTTCATCTGCTAACCGGATAACGTCGTGAAAACGATAGTATAACAAAGTTGGTCGTGGGGGCTGCTAACAATCAACTGGGTGCCATGACCGCGGTGTTTGCGGCCAGGTGAAACCATGGTTAACATTCTGCCTCGCCTCGCTGGCAAATCCCGTTATTAAACCAGTTGCAGTATAACAAACCGTAGGGGTTGACGATGGGGAATCAGTGCAATGGCAGGTGGAGGCCTTACGTGCCAATGCTATCCTTGTGGTCTGGTTCCACCGTGGAAGGATCGGACGGTTGTTTTCGGAACAAAGCCGGCAAGTCATATGCAATGGGCATGAGCAAGAGCCCCAGGGCGAATGACGGCAGCAATACATGCAATTCGTCTCCGTAGACCCAAACGCCCACCACCGGGCAGAGGCCGTAGATGACTACCGCAATGATGCATCCCAGCCAGTTGAATGGGGCCCCCTTGGCGATGAACAGGTCCACGGTGATCATGGACAGCAGGCAAGCCAGTGGTGTGACGCATCCGGGAAGAAAAGAAACGAGCGCATGACCATCCTGGGTCAAGCAGACAGGAATAGCCGACACGGCCACAGCGCCACCCACGCCAGCCAGGAAATGAATGATCAGAGCGGTAGAAAAACGTGTCTTTCGCTTGTCAGCCATCAGCTTATCTCCTCTTGGACTATTGGCGCCCCAGCACGTACCGCTGCCAGCGGTCGGGGCCGAAAGTTTGCTCCTCCGCCGGCTCAATGGCCAACTCGCGGCGAAGTTGGGCGATGTCCAGGCGGGGCAGGGCCGGGTCGTCGAAGGCGCCGGCCGAGGGACAGACGAACACCTGAAACTCGTCGGCAAGGTTCTGGCGGATGAAGGAGTTAAGCACGGCCGCCCCGCCTTCCACCAGCAGGTACGTATGCTCGCGCTGTCCCAACGCATCCAGCAGGGCCGACAGAGAGACTCTCGGCTCATCCGAGCCCGCGACCTCCGTGGGCAATTCCAGTATCTCTGCGCCAGCCTGGCGAAGGGATGCCGCGGCGCTATCAGGTGCCACGGCTGCGGTTTTGGCAGCCGTGCTCGCCTTATCCTTGCCCGCGACCGTCGCGATCAGCACTGGCCATTGGCGGGCCGTGGCCAGCAGTTGGCAGTGGGGCGGGGTCCGCAGGCGGGCGTCCAGGACGATCCTCAGCGGCTGGCCGCCGCTGCCGCCGCGATTGTTGAGGAGCGGGTCGTCGGCCAGGACCGTGCCCGCGCCGACGCAAATCCCCTGGCACAGGCCTCGCAGGTGATGCACGTACTGGCGCGACTGCTCTCCGGAGATCCATCGCCCCGTGCCCCTGGGCAAGGCCAGCAGGCCCTCGACGGTCTGGGCCCACTTGCAGATCACCCACGGGCGGCGCCGGGTCCGCAGCTTGATGTAGGGGGCCAGCAGGGTCCGGGCCGCCTGGCTGCACGGGCCGACAGTCACCTCGATGCCCGCCTGGCGCAGCGTGGCCAGGCCCTTGCCGGCCACCTTGGCGTCGGGGTCTTCCATGGCCGCGACGACGCGAGCAACCTTCGCGGCAATCAGGGCATCGGTGCAGGGGGGCGTCTTGCCGTGGTGGCAGCAGGGTTCGAGCGTCACGTAGAGGGTCGCCCCGGCCGGGTCGATGCCGGCCCCTCGTGCAGCCGCCAAGGCCTCGACCTCGGCATGGGGGCCGCCGAAACGCCGGTGCCAGCCGCGGGCCAGCTCGCGTCCGTCGCGGGCCAGCACCGCGCCGACCATCGGATTGGGCTCGACGCTGCCCCGGCCGTTGCGGGCCAGGTCCAACGCCAGAGACATTAAACGTTCATCCGCTTCAAGCATGGCCCTATTATAGGGACTCGGGGCCTCTTGGGAACGACAGTTGGCGCCACGTTTGGTACCACAGCCATCTCGGCTATGGAGGAAGACACAGGCGAGACGCCCATGCTACCCAAGATGAAGACACAGGCGGGACGCCCATGCTACCGGGCGCCATAAGTGTTGACATTGTCCGGGGTGGCGGGGTATCATGCCCCGTTTGCCGAGAGTCGCGCTTTCCTTCCGGCCTGGCGACGGCAAGGAGCCACGGTGAACAAGAGAAAAAACTCGCCCGCTTTGTTTGAACTGATTGGCAAAGGCAAGGCCGCGGGTGGCGAAGAGCGGACGGCCGTGCCCAAATGGATGACCGGGGCCAAGGACGAGCCCGTCGAGGCGCCGGTGGCGCCCGAGGTGGATTCGGCCTCGCCGCCGGCTGAGCCTGGCGACGTGCGCGAACCGGCGGCGGCTCCCAGCGAGCCCGGTTACCCCGGAGCGATTTTTTCCACTGCCGGCGGGCGGCTGACGTTGTCGCTGAACCACACCAACGCGGTGATTGTCGGCGTGGTGTTTGTGCTGGCGTTGGCTGCGGTGTTCATGCTGGGACGTTCGGCTTCGCCCTCGGCCACGACGGCTGCGGGCGAGACCAAGGCCAGCATAGGCGAGCCGGCCAGCCTGCGTGTTCCGCCGGCCGACAAGGGCAAGGCCGCTGGAGAAGCGGCGGCGTCCAAGGCGCCCGCGGCCGAGAAGCGTGTGGCCGCCGAGGGGCCTCCCCCGGCCGTCAAGCGGAGCGAGGCGCTGGAAAAGGGCAAGTATTACCTGGTCATCCAGGGCGTGCCCAAGGATGAACAGCATTTGCAGGAAGCCCAGAAGATCGCGGACTTCTGCAATGAACGCGGCGAAAAGGCGAAGGTTTTCGGCTATCCGAACAACCAATACGTGGTGATCTCGCTGACGCCGTTCGAGATGAAGGACAGTGACGAGGCGAAGAAGTACGTCCGGGCGATCGAGAACCTGGGTAAGGTTTACTCCAGCAAGCACGGACAATACAGTTTCAAGCAGCCGCCCGACGGTTGGTGGCACATTCAGAAATGATTACGGAGTTTGAACCATGAGTCTGGATCCGACATTGAAGACCCACGGCGGTCTGGCCCGCGTTCGCAGCGTTCTGACCCGCGCCGAGCGTATTGCCCAACTGACCGAAGAGGGCAAGTTTGACGCATCAGCCAACAGCCCGTTGGGGCTGCCGAAGGTTCGCGTGAAGCATTCCAGGGCCGGCCAGAAGGCCAAGAAGACGGCCGAGGAACTCGCCGCAGCCGCTGAAGGCGGCGCTGCCGAAGGCGCTGCTGCCGCCCCGGCCGCCAAGGGCGCTGCCCCGGCCAAGGGCGCCGCTCCGGCCAAGGCCGCTGCTCCCGCCAAGGGTGCCGCCCCAGCCAAGGGTGCTGCTCCCGCCAAGGGCGCCGCCCCGGCCAAGGGCAAGAAATAATTCCTGGCGGGCCGAGACCCGCCCCGTGCGAGCTGCGACCCATCGCCCGCCTGCGATGGCTGCTGTCTACTGCGTCAGCGGTAGCCCGGCCGCCCGCGCAGGCGAGCGATTTTCTATTACGGCATTGGTCAAGACCGGAGAGATAGAGGCTGGACGTTGTTGTGCTTAAAGGATTGTCCTCTGCCTCTCTGTGACCTCCGTGTTGAGTTGCGTTCTTGTGAGTGGTTATTCCCGGAACAATCGAGGCAGGATCCCATGACGCGCAAGAGCCACGCCATCGCCGAACGGATGAGACTGCTGGACGCATCGGGCATTCGTAAGGTCTTCGACCTGGCGGCCAAGATGAAGGATCCCATCAACCTGTCCATCGGTCAGCCGGATTTCGACGTGCCCGAGCCGATCAAGGAGGCCGCCATCCAGGCCATCCGCGATGGGCTCAACAAGTACACCCAGACCCAGGGCACCGAGGCCTTGCGGGCGGTCCTGGCCCGGCAGTGCCGCGAGGAATTCGGCTGGAATGACGACAGGCCTTACCTGGTCACCTCCGGCGTCAGCGGGGCGCTGATGCTGGCCATCCTGACCACCGTCAACCCCGGTGACGAGGTCATCCTGACCGACCCGTACTTTGTGATGTACGCGCACCTGGTCAACCTCGCCGGCGGCACTCCCGTGGGCGTGAGCACCTACGACGACTTCCGCCCCGACGTCCAGAAGATCGCCGACGCCGTCACCGACCGCACGCGCCTGCTCATCATCAATTCCCCGGCCAATCCCACCGGGGCCGTTTACTCGCGCCAGGAACTCAAGGACATCGCCGAGATGGCCGCCCAGCGCGACCTGCTGGTCGTCAGCGACGAGATCTACAACCTGTTCTGCTACGACGAGCCGTTCGTGTCCATGGCCGGCCTGTACGAAAACACGCTACTGATGCGGGGCTTTTCCAAGAGCTACGCGGTGACCGGCTGGCGAATGGGATGGTGTACCGGGCCCAAGGCCATCATCGAGAAGATGACCATGCTCCAGCAGTACAGTTTCGTTTGCGCGCCGAGCATGGCCCAGGCCGCCTCCATCGTGGCGCTGCGGACCGACATGTCGGCCGAAGTGGCGGCGTACAAGAAGAAACGCGACAGGGTCTACTCGGTGCTGGGGCCGGCGATGGGACTGGTCAAGCCCGGCGGGGCCTTCTACGCCTTCTGCCCGGCCCCCGGCGGCAACGCCACCGACTTCGTCGCCAAGGCCATCGCCAACAACGTGCTGGTCATCCCCGGCAACGTCTTCTCGACGCGGGACACGCACTTCCGCATCTCCTACGCCACCAGCGACGACAAACTCGCTCGCGGCCTGGAGATCCTGGCCAAGCTGGCGTAGGAACTGGGAACCCCAGCCGGCGGAACGGAATACCGTGAGACCGGACTGGAAGGCGTGACGGGGGAGCAGCCTGCTGCCAAGTGACGTTCTTTGGCATTTTGCCGCCGCTGCGTCCGCGGAGGCTATTGTCGGCTGCGTGTCGTATAATGGGGGTCGTGAGCAATCGGCGAGCGGCATTGGAAGACTTGCGGAAGAAGGTCTCGGCCTTGCCGACCGGCCCCGGCGTTTACCTGTTCAAGGACGCCGCCGGCGTGGTCCTCTACGTGGGCAAGGCCAAGAGCCTTCGCTCGCGCGTGGGCAGCTACTTCCAGCCGTCGGCGGACCTGATCGCCTCGCGCGGCCCGGACATCGAGCGGATGATCGCCGAGCTGGTCTGCGACGTGGACATCCTCGAATGCGACAGCGAGGTCGATGCCCTGCTCCGCGAAAGCCGGCTTATCAAGGGCATCCAGCCGCGTTTCAACGAGCGCCAGAAGGACGACAAGACCTTCCCCTATCTCCAGGTGACCACCGGCGAGGACTTCCCGCGCGTCTCCATCACCCGCCAGCCCCTGCGCAGCGGGGCCAGGCTGTACGGGCCGTTCGTCTCGCCGACGGACCTGCGGGCGGCGCTGCCGCTGATGCAGCGGGTCTTCAAGTTCCGCACCTGCACGCTGGACATTCTCGAAAGTGACGACTCGCGGCGGTTCTTCCGCCCCTGCATACTCTACAATATCAAGCAATGCACCGCGCCGTGCGCCGCGCACGTGGGCCAGGCCGACTACGGCCGGCAGATCGCGCGCTTCCGCGACTTTCTGGAGTCCAAGGGCACGGTGATCCGCCGCAAGTTCGCCGAGGAGATGAAGCAGGCGGCGGCCCGGCAGGACTACGAGCGGGCGGCGGAGCTTCGCGACGAGCTGGCGGCGCTGGAAGGCCTCCAGAAGCGCGGGCTCGTGCATGAGCACGTCCAGCCGGAGGCGTTCTTCATCGACCCCACCGAAGGCCTGACGCGGCTGGCCGAGATCCTGGGCGCCGGGCCCATCCGCACGATCGAGGGCATCGACATCGCCCACCTGGCCGGCGAGGGGATGTGCGGCTCGATGGTCTGCTTCATCGACGGCAAGCCCTTCAAGAGCGCCTATCGCCGCTACAAGATCAAGACCGTCGCGGGCGTGGACGACTTCGCCTCCATCCGCGAGGTCGTCTGGCGGCGATACAAGCTGGCGGGCATGAACGAGGAATTATTCCCCGATGTCATCCTGATCGACGGCGGCAAGGGGCAGCTTTCCGCGGCGTACGACGCCTTCGAGGGCCTGGAGTTTCGCCCGCCGGCGCTGCTGTCGCTAGCCAAGCGCGAGGAGGAATTGTTCATCCACGGCCGAGATGAGCCGCTGCGCCTGCCGCGCAACGACGTGGCCCTTCGCCTCCTGATGGCCGTTCGCGACGAGGCCCATCGCTTCGCCCAGCACTACCACCACGTCCTGCGGCGACGGGCAACGTTCGAGGAAGAATAGTTTAGCCCCTTGCATGACCGTCGTTGTCTCCGCACTCCGCACCCGTCTCCGGCAGGCAAGCTCCACACTATTCTCTTCCGAACCGGCCGTAAAAGTAGATCACGCCGATGATGACGACGAGAGGTCCTTGCCGCGAAGAGCAAACCAGAGAGTGCCCAATGCCCCGAAACCGAAGGCCGTCAGCAGGTTGATCGTCGGGCCCACGTCGGCGATACGCCACAGGAACGCCCCGCCAAAGGCTGCAATTGATACGATCACGTCGCGAATGAGGTAATACAGTCCGAATACTCCTGCTTTGCGGTCCTCAGGGGCCAGATCCATGATCAGTGCTTTTCGCGTCGGCTCTCCGAACTCCTTCAGGCCGCGTAAGACGAAGGCAAGGATCAGCATTTCAAATGAGCGGGAAAACAGCAGTAACAGCGGAAAGAGGGTGAAAAACACGAAGGTCATCACCACGAAGGGCTTTTTGTGACCACGGTCGGCAAGGTAAGCCACCGGGATATAGATGAGGATGGCCGTGGCCATTTCGATGGTACGCAGAACGCCGAATTGCACCGCGCTGACGGGGCCTGGATGTGCGGCCGTGCCCACGGCCCAGATAACCACAAAGGCATACGGTATCTGTTCACAGAAGCGAACCAGGATGTCCGACACCAGCAGGTTTCGCAGGTCGGGCGTCAGGTATTTCACAAGGCGGAACGGATTGTGCTCAGCGATGTTTGTCTTCGTCTGCCGGTCCTCGATGGGGTCATCCGCGATCAACATCTGCTGAAGAACCGCGGCCACGATCGCCATGACCAGTGCGCCGACGAAGGCCAGCCGAACGCCGTCGGTCACGCCCCAAATCTGGATGAAGACCCCGCCAAGGACAGGCCCCAACGCCATCGGCACGCGCCGGACCAGCGAATGGACCGACACGCCCATGGTCCGCTTGTTCTTCGGAAGCACGCGGGCCACCAGGCTCATGGTCGCCGGCAGTGAAATCGCCGTCCATGACAGGAACAGCACGGCCCCGGCCAGGACCGCCTGCCAGGTGGGAATGAACACGACGATCAGAAAACCGATCATCGCAATCATGTTGAAAATCAGCAGAGCCCGCTTGATGCCTAGACGATCGGACAGGTAACCGCCAGGAAACGAGTACAGTGCGCCCAAAAGGTTATCCATCCCATTGAGGAAGCCGACCGAGAGAAACCCGCCGCCGAGGGCGATCAGGTACAACGGAAGAAACTGCTCGGCCATGTGCTCGCCCATGCCGACCAGGATCACCATGCTCAGTAGGCCGACAATGCTGCGCTTGAGCCCGAGGAATTCCGCCAAGTGATTCAACTTCGTCATGGCATGACCACCTTACTTGCCGCTTGGCTACCTCCAGGCTGTAGCGGCATTGGACCTTTCCTTGCATCACGGATGGGTATTCTATCCGCCCCATTGTCGGTGGGGGGAAAATCCGTGATGTCTGGCTGGGACGGCTTACAATTATCCGCGGCCCTCAATGAAATGGAAATGAAAGGGACAAATCATGCTGGCTCTGCAAAGTGGCGGCCCCGCGGTTCCATTCATCGACTTCCTGACTTTGATGCTGACCAACATGTCCGCCGGGCTGTGTATCCTGGCCTTCTTCCTGGTCTGGGGCCTGTCGCGTGAGGACCGCCGGCCCTGGGCGGCCGGCTTTGCCATGGTGGGCCTGGTGGCGACGGTCAGCGGGCTCCACATGAGCCTGACCTGGCCCATCACCGTCGCCGGTGAGTACAACCTCCGCTTTGCCAACCTGGCCTTCGGGGAGATGTCGGTCCTGGTGGGCATCCTGTTCCTGGGCGCTGGCGGCGTACTGGCCTGGCGGATGAGCATGGCGCCCATCGCGATCTACGCAGCCATCGCGGCGGCCATGGCTGTCGCGCTGGGCATCCGCATCGAGGGGCTGGGGCTGACCGCAAAACCAGCCCTGACGTGTGGGGGCTTCGTCCTGACGGCGATCGGCGGCTTGGGGGCGGCGTTGGCTGCCACCGTCAAGATGCCCCTGGGCGTTCGTATCGCCAATGCCGTGGTATTGTTGGTCGCCGCTGCCATCTGGCTGGCGACGGCCATCCTGGCATACTGGGCGCACATGCAGAGCCTCTCGGGCAAGACCGGAGGATTGTAAGCACCGGGGCTGGGTGGTTCAGGCTGGCCCCTTGGCATCGCCCGAGGCGAACTCCATGGGTTCGATGAAAAAGCCGTGGAGCGAACACTGTACGAGGGTGCCTGACAAAGGGCCTGGAACGACCTCCAATGCCGCCCCGATCATCTTGGCGCGATACGTCATGGTCCGCAGGCCCATGCCGGGCAGGGAGCACTGGGTCGGGTCGAAGCCGGCCCCATTGTCCTCGACGCTCAAGGTCATATTTCCCGGCCCGGTTGTCTCGACGCCGATGATGATCCGCGAGGCATGGGCATGCTTGATGGCATTGTTGACCGCCTCGTGGCAGATGTAATAGAGCTGCGTGGCGGCCGTCTCGTCGTGGACCAGGACGATCCGGGGGCAGTGGAACTGGCAGGGGATTCGGAACAGGCTGGTCGTCGTCGAGGCCAGTTGTTGGAGGGCGGCCAGCAGGCCGTCGGCCTTGAGATCGACCGGGCAAAGTCCCTTGGCCAGGCCGCGGGTTTGTTCGAGCGTCTCGCGAACGACCCGGGAGACGTACTCCAGATCCCCCGTCGCATCGCCGGCCTTGTGGGCCAGTTTCTTACGCACCGCGCTGACCATGAAGGCGATGCCGGCCAGGCTGCTCTGGATGCTGTCGTGCAAGTCCCGGCCGATGCGCCGCCGCTCGCGCTCGGTCGCCTCCAGCACTTCTCTCTGGACGCGAACGCGGTCGGTGATCTCGGTGAAGACGCACATCACGCCGGTGACCTGCCCCTCCTGGCCGTAAAGCGGGGAATACCGAGCCTCGAAGACCAGCCCGCCGTATCCCACCTCCGCCGCCACCTGCTGGCCTGCCTTGGCCCGCGCGATCTGCTCGAGGATCTCGGGCCGCTCTCCGAACAGGTCCTCAATTCGGCGTCCCACGATCTGGTCGGAGGACATCCCGATCAGGTCGAGTCTTCCATCCGCCAGGGTGCAGAGGTTCTCGGCGTCGATGGTCCAGATGATTACCGGCGCGCTGTGGACGACCCGCTGAAGGTGCATCTGACTTTGCCGCAGCGCCGCGCGGGTGCGAATGGCCACGATGCCGTAGGCCAGGTTGTCGGCCAGGTCGGTCAGCACCTTGGCTTGTGTCAGGCTGAAGACCCGGGGCTTGTCCGCGTAGACCGTCAAGGCGCCGAAGGTCTTGCCGTCGGCCCTGAGCGGCACGGCAATGGACGAGCGGAAACCCCGTTTTACCGCCTGCTCCCGCCACGGGGCCAGTTCCGGGTCGGACAGGAAATCTCCGCCCACTCGCGTTTCACCCAGGCGGATGGCCGAGCCGGTGGGACCGCGGCCCATCTCGGTGTCCGACCAGGTGATTCCCGCCTGCTCGAGGTAGCCCTCCTCGAACCCCACGTGCGCCACCGGCCGGACCGTCTTGGCCTCGTCAGGCTCGGCATAGCCGACCCATGCCATGCGGTAGCCGCCGACGTCCAGGATGATCCGGCAGATCTCCTGGACCATCGCTCGTTCGTCATCGATCCGGACCAGGGCCTCGTTGCACTGGCTGACCATCTGCATGATGCGGTTGGCGGCCTGGAGTTCCTCCTCGGCCATCAAACGGTCACGAACCTCCAACTCCAGGCGGTCAACGGTGCTGGCCAACTGGGATGTTCGCTCTCGGACTTTTGCCTCCATCTCGGCGTGGGCCCGCTGAAGTTCCTGCTGGCCGGCCTTGCGCTGGATGGCGTAGCGGATGGATCGTTCCAGCACCTCGGGCCTGATATTGTCCTTGGTCAGGTAATCCTGCGCACCCCTGCGGACCGCCTCGATGCCGGCCTGCTCGTCACTGAGCCCCGTCAGCACGATGATCGGCACATGGGCCGCGACGGCGTTGACGCGATCGACGGTCGCAAGGCCCGCGCTATCGGGGAGAGAGAGGTCCAGGAGGACCGCGTCGAAGGGCGACTTGCCCAGCAGGATCAGCGCCTCGCTCAGGTTGGTGGTGGCGGTAAGCTCGAAACGTCCGTGCAGGGACGCGCCCAGCGTCTCCTTCAACAACAGGGCGTCGCCGGGGTGGTCTTCGACCAACAAGATACGCAGGCCCCCCTCACTGTCCCTTATGTCCGTTGTCAAGAACCGCATTCCTTCCACTTACGGCGGTATATGTCCAGACCTGCCGACCCTGTTCCGACGAGGAAAAACTGACGGCAAAACGCTCTAATTTGTCATAGCCGATGCCCAGAACGCCTGAATCTGCCGGAAGACTTCGATCAGTGCGGAGAACGTAGTCGGCTTGACCATATAGAGCGTCTTCGCGGGGTCGCATCCGTCCACGACACTCTGCTCCTCGCGGCTGCTGGTCAGCACCACCAGTGGGATGCGTCGCAACGCGGCGTCGGCCTGGAGGTCGCTGAGCACATCCCGGCCATTCTTGCGGGGAAGGTTCAGGTCTAACAGGATCAGGTTCGGCCGGGGGGCCTGGCTGAATCGGCCCCGGCGAAAAAGATACTCCTCCGCCTCCACGCCGTCATGCACGACGTTGAGATGGTGGACCACCTCGGCGTCCTTCAATGCTTCCTTAGCCAGAAGCACATCGCCCAGGTTGTCTTCCACCAGAAGGATTTCCATTACCTCAGTGCTGTTCATGGGTTGCATCTCCATGCCTGAAAAGCGCCCGATCCTTCCAAGCGCCCCTCTCTGTTTTTCGCTCATCTTCCGCTGGCCCGCGCCCTCTCCCGCCGACTACTCCATTGTAGCCGAAGACCCGCCGGAGGTGTGCCTTTCCACAGAATAAGCTTCCGATACCCGGAGGACGACTTTTTTCGCGGGCAGCGCTGTCCGTGAAGATGATGTCGAACCGCATCCGTGCCGGCCGTCAAAGCCAGTGGCGCACCAGGCCGGCGCTGGATTCCAGGATCAACTGGAGCCAGGACCGCGATTCGTGTTCCCACAGGGTGACCTGGTGGCAACAGGCCAGGTCCATGAACGTTTGTTTCCGCAGGGTGATGGCGAAGTCGGGGTCGGCCACGACGGCCACGTCCTCGAGTTGGTGAAACAGGCTGCGGTGGTCGAAATTGTAGCTGCCGACGATGGCCCAGCAGTCGTCGATGACGGCCGTCTTGGCGTGCAGCATTCCGTGGGGCCACTCAAAGATGTGGATCCCGCGCTCGAGCAGGCCGCTGTAGAGGCCGCGGCTGGCGTAGGCGGCCAGGGTTATGTCGCTGTAGCGGGCGACGGCCACCGCAACGTAGACCCCTCGCCGGGCGGCGCGGGCCAGTTCGGCGCGGATCGCGCGGCTGGGAATGAAGTAGGCGTTCTCGATGAGGATATACCGCCGCGCGGCGCGGATGGCGTGCAGGTAGGCCTGCTGGATGCGGTGGCGGAATCGCTGTTCGTCGTTGCCGATGACCTGAACGGGCAGGCCCTCCCCGACCAGGCCCGCTTGCGGAACCGGAGGGCCTTCGCGCCGCAGGGCGACGATCTTGTCCAGGCGGCTGCGGAGTCGTCGTTTGAGATTTCCGCGCTGTACGATGGAATGTGGAGTGGCCTTCCGCCAGCCCCTATTGAAAAGGTGCAGGCCGGCTGCGGCGACCTCGGGGCCCTCCAGCCGCACATGTGTGTCGCGCCACCCCTTGCCGCCTTCTTCCACGGGGGCATTGTCGTCGGAAATATTCAGGCCGCCAGTGAAGAAGATGTGGCGATCGACCAGGAGGATCTTGCGGTGGTCGCGCCGCTGCATGCCGCGAAACGGATGAGGAAACAGCGGCGGGCGGTAAACCGACACGTCGACCCCCGCGTCGGCCAGTTCCTGGACGAACCGGTTGCTCAGGCCCAGCGAGCCGATGTAGTCGTAAAGCAGCCGCACGCGGATGCCTCGCCGGGCGGCGCGCAGCAGGGCCTGCTGAAACCGCGTGCCGATATGGTCGGCGTAGAGGATGTAGGTTTCCAGATCCACGCTCTGGGTGGCCGAGTCGATGGCCGCGAGCATCTCTCCGAAGCCCTGGCCGCCGTCGACCAGGAGCCTGGCCGATGAGGCGCGCTGAATGTGCGCGGGCCAGCGGATGTAGCGGCTGACAATCTCGGCGCGGCTGAGCGGGACGGCCGGGGCCTGCCCCAGTTCAGGCCCGGCCTTGCGGGGCCGGACCCGTGCCCGGCGCGAGCGACCACCGTGGAGCCGGGCCCGCCAGGTCCACACGGCGATGACGGTGACGGGATAGGCGACCACCGCGGCGACGGCGCCGGTGAGAATGACCCCCAGCAGCAGCGGCCCGGCCGCGTCACCCAGGCCACACAGAACGGGCAGCAGGCCCTTGATCGACTCGCGCAGTTCCAACCACTGCCACTCGGCCACCACCGCACGCAACGCAGTCATCGCCTCCTTCGCCCCGGCTGCCTTGAGCGGCCAGAGCAAGGCACCGACCTCGTATTGCAGATAGGCCAGCGGGATCATCGTCACGGCGTTACTGATGAACTGGGGGATGAGGGAGACGGCTTTGTTGCCCCGTGCCAGCCAGGCGGCCAGCAGGGACAAGGGGATCTGGAGGCCCGGAAGCGGAAAGGCCGCCGCGAAGGCCCCCGCCGCCGCCCCGCGTGCAATTCGGGCGGCGGAATCGTGATACCCCATGACGTCGCGGAAACGCCGCATCGCGCGGCCGCGAAGGCGCCTGGCCTGTGACAGAATTCCGCTGGGGCGCGACATCCTCTTTCCGATTCTCCCGCCTGTCTCCTGAGCGGATCGTTCCATTATCAGGCCTTAGCCAAGTATAGCAAAGCGATGTTGCCCGACTTTTGTGCCATGATGAAGCCCCGTCCGAGGCGGAAAAGCATGCCTTGGGGCGGTGGCTACCTACAATAGCCCGTCGGCTGGCCCTGATTTGGGCCAGTTGTATTATCGGCCGATGGCGGCGTTCGCCGATACTTGGGGTTATCACGACTGAAGCAGCCGGTCGTCGGTAGCCCGCGGCCCGGAGGCCGCCTCCGGGACGCCGGCTGCGCGCTGCCGGCTATTATGGATGACGAGGAGTCTTGTATGGGCGTTGGTTCCTTCTGTCTGGTTCTGCACGGTCACCTTCCTTACGTGCTGCGCCACGGCATCTGGCCGCACGGGGAGGACTGGCTCTATGAGGCGGCGGCTGAGACGTATCTGCCCATCCTGGCCGTCATCGACGAGTGCGCCTTCCTCAACGCCCCGGCCCGCATTACTGTCGGCCTGACCCCCGTGCTGCTGGAGCAACTCAGCAGCGAGGTCTTCAAGGACGGCCTGGATCACTATCTCACCGACCGCATCGACCGGGCCAGGCAGGACCATCGCGATTTCGTGGGCATGGGCAACGCGCACCTGGCTTACCTGGCTGACCGATGGGTGGAGATCTTCGAGAGACTTGCCCAGCAGTTCCACGCCATCAAGCGGGACATCGCCGGCGCTTACGCCGAGCGCGCCCGCCGCGGCCTGGTGGAGATCCTCACCTCCGCGGCCACGCACGCCTACCTGCCGCTGCTGTACGAGGATTCCTCCATCCGCGCGCAGTTGCGGGCGGGCCTGGCCAGCAGCCACCGCATCCTGGGTTTCAAGCCCACGGGCATGTGGCTGCCTGAATGCGCCTATCGCGGCGGCGGGCAGTGGAACCCGCCCATTGCGTGGGGGGGCAAGGACAACCGCATCGCCCTGGAGTACCTGGTGGGCGACGAGACGATCAACCATTTTTTCCTCGAGCGGCACCTCATCGAAGGCAGCCGCAGCGAGTGGGTGCGGAACGAGGGCTGGCACCGCGTCGGATGGGATGAATCGGCCAAGTATCCCGCGCGCGGCTGGCGGAGCGTCAACGAGCCGGCGCTGGTGGGCAGCGACGGGTTTGGTCCGGGGCCGGTGGCGGCTTTCGGGCGCGACGCACAGGTCTGCGAGCAGGTCTGGTCCGGCTCCATCGGCTATCCCGCCGACGGGTCGTACCTGGAGTTCCACAAGCGTCACGGCGCCCGCCGCGGCCTGCGCTACTGGAAGGTCACCAACGCCAAGAGCGGCTTGGGCGAAAAGGAGATGTACTACCCCGATGACGTGACGCCCAAGGTTTTCGCTCACGCCCAGCATTTCTGCAACGTCATCCGCCAGCGTCTGTGGGACTATCGCAAGGCCACCGGCCGATATGGCGTGGTGGTGGCCAGTTTCGACGCCGAACTCTTCGGCCACTGGTGGTTCGAGGGCCCGCAGTTCCTTCGCGACGTGATCCTCACCCTCAACGCCGACCCGGACGTGGACCTCTCGACCTCCGAGGAATTCCTCAAGAACAATCCGCCCGACAAGACCGTGTCATTGCCCGAGGGTTCCTGGGGCGACGGCGGCGACCACCGCGTCTGGACCAACGAGAAGGTCAACTGGATGTGGGACATCGAATATCGCTGCGAGGCCAACTTCGGCAAGATGACCTTCGAGCTGCCCTGGCAGAAGGACAAGCAGATCGAGGAGCTGCTCAAGAAGGCTGCCCGCGAACTGCTGCTGCTCCAGGCCAGCGACTGGCAGTTCGTCGTCACCCGCGGCCAGGCCATCGACTACGGCATCAAGCGGTTCATGCTGCACGTCTCGCGGTTCGAGACGCTGATCGACCTGTGCGAAAAGCTCGGCCACGACTCGACCTACCTGGGCCGTCTCAACCTGGTCGAACGCCACGAAGTGGACGACGCGGACCTGCACGACATCATCTTCCCTCACATCGAGCTGGACTGGTGGAAGATGTAGGCGGTAGGGCGTGCAACTCGTTGCACGCGGAATGAAGTCAAGCACGGCTGCAAACACCGCAGCCGTGGCACCTATCCCAAAGTTGGGCGCCGTGGCCTGCCTGCCGCAGGCAGGTTGTGGCGTTTGCGATCACGATTGAACCTAGCGTTTGCCCGCCTCGCGGAGCCACTCCACGACCTTGTCGATGCCCGCGCCGTTGCGGGCGGAGACTTCAAAGATCGGGGCAGCGGCATTGACGGCGCGGACGCCGGCGACGAAGTTGTCCATCGTGAATTCCACGTGGCCCAGCAGGTCGATCTTGTTGAGGACCACCGCGTCGGCCAGGCGGAAGATGGCGGGGTATTTCACCGGCTTGTCGTCGCCCTCGGGCACGGAGGCCACCACCAGGCGCAGGCTCTCGCCGAGGCGGAAATCGGCCGGGCAAATCAGGTTGCCGATGTTCTCGATGAACAGGAAGCCCGGCCCCCGCAGCGTCAGCTTGTCCAGGGCCGAGGCGACCATGCTCGCGTCCAGATGGCAGCCGCCGCCGGTGTTGATCTGCGTGGCGGCAAAACCCAGGGCGATGATGCGGTCGGTGTCGATGGAGGAGGCGACGTCGCCCTCGACGACGGCGTTGTTCAGTTCGCCCGGCAGGGCCTGGAGCAGGCGGACGATGAACGTGGTCTTGCCGGCCCCCGGCGAGGCCAGGATGTTGACGCCCGAGATGCCCAGGCCGGCCAGCCGCTGGGCGTTGGTGAGGGCCTGCTGATCGTTATCGCTCAGGACATTCTTGCGGACGTTGATTTTCATCATTCCACCTCGACACTTTCCACGTACAACTCGTCGCCGCCCTCCAGCGAGACATTCGATCCGCACACGGCGCAGCGCGGGTCGAGAGGGCCGGCCCCGTCGTAGTCTCGCCGCTGGCGGCAGTCCTTGCACACCAGGCGGGCCGCGGCACGCGTGATGACCATCGTGGCCCCTTCGGCGGGCGTGCCCTTGCTGAGGTGTCCAAACCACAGCAGCAAAGGCTCGTTCTCCACGCCCGACAGCGCGCCGGCCACCACGGTCACTCGGGTGATCTTCGGCCTGTCCTTGGGCGTGGCTTCCATGGCCACGCGAAGGATCGATTCCGCAATGGCGCCTTCGTGCATGGTTCTATTCTAATCGATAGGGTAAGAAGTTACGAATGGGATTGGATACTGCCTCGCATCCACCCTATATTTTCAAAACGGATGGAATCCTATGCCCGGAAGGGCAGGATCACGAACGGTACGCCTTTGCGATAGAGGCGTTTCTGCACCGCGAAGACCAGGTTGTTGTGCAGCAACCGCGTGAAGAACGACTCGTTGTTGAAGATCAACTGGCCGGCGAAGAACACCACGTCGGGATACTTCTGCACCACCTCGGCCGCGGCCTGGTCGATCTCGTCGGCGATGTCGGTGCCCACGCGGGTGATGCACTCGGCGTAGTAGCCTTCCTTCTGCATCAGGTCCACATAGCGGTTGTTCTCATCGTGGATGTGCTCGCGAAGATTGTTCAGTTCGGCGATGCCCTTGAAGTTGCCGGCATCGACCATTCCCACGGCCAGGAAGACGAAGTTCTTGAAGCTGTCGCCGAAGTAGCGAATGACGTTCTGCGTGGAGTGGAGCCCCAGGCCGTTGAAGCCGTTGACCAAAATGGCGGCGGTCTTGGCCTTGGGGTCAAAAACCGGCGCGGCAGCCGTCGCGATGACCTTGGACTGCAGCGTCTGGGTCAGCACGGCCTGGGCAAGCTTGTTGAGGCTGGTCAGGCTCTTGCCCACCGCGTTGTAATGGCGGCGAATGGAGCTGACCATCGCCACCAGGCCCACCGTCACCACCAGCGTCACCCAGCCGCCCTCGAAGAACTTCAGCACCGTCACCCAGACCAGGATGAAGCCCGTCATCACCAACCCCGCGCCGTTGATGAACAGGCGGTGTCCCCAGCCCGGCTCCTTGTGTCGGACCTGCCACCAGTGGCGGACCATGCCTGTCTGCGAGAGGACGAACGTAATGAAGACGTTGATACTGTAAAGCACCACCAGCGTGGAGACTTCACCTCCGGTGCCCAGCAGGGTCACGGCGGCGGCGGAGCTCATAATAAGTATGCCATTGCGGGTGACCAGGCGGTCGCTGAGCATCGACAGGCGCGTGGGCAGCCAGCGGTCGGTGGCCATGTTGGCCAGCACACGCGGCCCGCCCAGGAAGCCGGTCTGCGCGGCGATGAACAGGATGGTGGCCTCGGAGATCAGGGTGATGATGACGAAGGGCTGGCCCCAGGCTGCGCTCCAGCCCTGGGTGGCCTTGGTCAACATGACGGCGTTGAGACTCTTGCCCGGAACCTCATGCACATTGAAAAGCATGTAGGTCAGCATCAACCCCACTGACGCGATGGCCAGGGAGATCCACATGTAGGTCATGGTCCGCTTGGCCGTCTGGACGCGCGGCTCGCGCAGGATGGCCATGCTGTTGCTGACGGCCTCGATGCCGGTGTAGGTGCCCGCGCCCATGCTGTAGGAGTGCATCAGCAGGAAAAGCATCCCCCAGATGCCCAGCGCGCCGCGCGCCTGGCGTGTCTGCGTGGTCACGTTTCCCGCCAACTGGCCGAACTCTGTCACGTGGGTGGCCAGGGCGTAAACGATCACGAAGGCGTGGGCCAGCACGAAGATCAGGAAAATCGGCACCAGCGGGACGACCGACTCCCTGGCCCCGCGGATGTTCAGCAGGGTCATAACCACGATGACGCCGATGGCGAACCACAGCTTGTACTTGACCCACGGCTCGGGCAGGAAGCTGAACAGCGCGTCGGCCCCGCTGGCGATGGAGATGGCGATGGTCAGCACATAATCCACCAGCAGCGCGCAGCCGGAGACGGCCCCCGCGCGCGGCGAGAGCAACTTGCTGGCCACCAGGTATCCGCCGCCGCCGGAGGGGAACAATTCGATGATCTGCGAGTAGCTGGCGCTGATGACGAAGATCGTCACCGCGGTGGCCAGGGCCACGAAGATGCCCAGATAGGGATATTCCTTGAGCGCGATGAACGCCTCGGGCGGGCCATAGCACGACGAGGAGAGTCCGTCGCTGCCCAGGCCCACCCAGGCCAGGAATGCGGCCAGGGAAAGCTTGTGGAAGATCGTCCGGTCGTGGACGCTGCGGGCGCCGCCGACGATCAGCCGCGTGAGGCGCTCGTTGAATGGCGTCTTAACTTCTGACATAGTCCGCCATTATATGGCCCCGGGCGGGATAATCGCCAGTGGGTGGGGGGCACGGCCCGTCGGCCTGCGGTCGCCGGGCTGAAAGCCCAGGGCATGATTCACTACCGTCGCGGCTGGGGTATCTCAGGGTCACGCTACTGTCCTGCCACAACCACATATTCGGCAAAGATCCGCTGGTTGAAGGGGCTTGAGAAGGTGGCCACCAGGACAAACTTCTGGCCCGGCTTGGCCGGCTGTGTCCACTGGAGCTTGAACTCGTAGGCGCGGGTGATGTTGTTCCAGTGGGACAGGTTGGCCTTGGCCTCAAGCATCGGCACATCCCAGGCGGCGATCTTGACGTCCTTGGGGTCGGTGCTGACGTTGCGGAAGGTGTAAAGCTCGAAGCGGAAGTCCCCGTAAGCCCTGGTCGTGTCGCCGTAGGCATCCAGCGCCTCGATCCGCACGTCCAGGCCGCGCACTCCGTTGGCGTCCTCCAAGTCCCGCAAGGCCGTGAAGGGATGAATCCGCAGCGACTGGGGCAGCATCAGGTTGATCGGCGAGGGCACCGGCGTCAGTGAGGGCGTGTTACTCCCGGCGCAACCGCACAGGGGCAGGCAGATTCCCGCCAGGCACAACAGGCCGATATGTCGCAGGCTCCAGCTCTTCACGCAGACTTCCTTTGAGATCAACTCGCCGACGCAGGACAATATCAACCGCTCTGGGGGCCGTCAAATACAAACCGTCCCGGCGGGGCGGGCGACCACTCGTCAGGGCGCGGGCGTCAGCGTGAATACGGTGACCTCCGCCGGCGCGCCCAGGCGGATGGGTGGGCCCCATGTGCCGGCCCCGATGTTGACGTACAGGCTCGATCCGTCGCTCAGGTCATAGAGGCCGCGGTAGTAGGGGTAGATTCTCCGCGAAATGACCTGGAACGGGAACACCTGCCCGCCGTGCGTGTGGCCCGAAAGCTGGATCACGAAACGCCCCAAGGATCGTGCGTCGAGGCGCGGCTGGTGCTTGAGTAGCAGCGTCGGCGTGGGCGCAGCGCCGGGGGCCAGTGCAGCCGCCTCGTCGGGGAAGCAATCCTGGCCGGTGCGTTTGCCGGCGGGGTCATCCACGCCGGCTAGACGAACGCGACCATCGAGGACGACGGATTGCTGGCGAAGCACCTGGAACCCAGCCGCCTCGTGAAAGGCCAGGCTCGCGGGCAGGCCGGTGTAGAACTCGTGGTTGCCCAGGATGGCGAATTTGCCCATCGGCGGAGTGATGGCGGCGAAGGCGTCGGCCTCCCATTGCAGGTTGGCCGGCGAGGTGTCCACCATGTCGCCGGTGCTGATCAGCACATCGGGGGATTCCCGCTGAACCAGGCCGATAATGCGGTCGAAGCGGCGGGCGTTCATGTATTCGCCCAGGTGGAGGTCGGAAATCTGCATCAGGCGGATGGGCCGCCCGGCGGGCAGGCCCGGGACCGCGATCGTCAGCCGCCGGACCTGGATGTCCTGGGCGCCCAGGAGTCCGCAGGTGAGCAAGGTCGCGATGATCGCCGCGATGGCCGGCAGGTAGACCTTCCCCGGCACGAGAAGGAGCCTGGCCGCAGGGAAGGGCCCAGCCGCTCCGCGCAGGGCAAGGTTCCAGACATCGACGGCGGCCATGAGCACCAGGAACCAGAAGGCCACCGCCATCCACGAATAGCAGACGAAGCCGGCGACCTTGGCCAGCGAGAGCCAGTGGCCCTTTTCGAGGTAGTGGGCGATGAAGGGCCCGGCCACCATCACCAGCAGGAAGGCGGCAATGGCGATCCGCCAGTAACCCAACTGCGGGTAGACGCAGAACACCTTCCAAAACAGGTAGGAGTTCATCGCGCCGTAGAGAGTCAGAAAAATCAGGAGGAACCAATGCATACCACCATTATGGCGGCGTGGCGGACCAATCTCAAGTGCAGCGGCCTATCTCAGCCTCAGCCGGAAGTACACCCACTGCTTGCCGCCGCCGGAAGGGAAGACCCCGTCGATGATGTCAGCCAGGGGCGTGCCGCATCGCGGCAGCGACAGGCCGTAGCCGGCGTACTCGACCTTGTATCCCTTCAGGTCCAACTGGATGGGCTTGTCCAGTTCCGTGCCGTCGTCGTTCAAGGCTGGGTAGATCAGGCCTGACTCGGCCAGGATGTAAAACCGGCCGGTTGAATCCTGGAAGATTCGGCACAAGCCCGGATTCCCCGGCAGGAGCACGTCTTTGAGTACCGCTCCGTCGCGGCTCAGGACCGCATGGCGGATCTGCCATTTCCCGCCGGTTTCCCTGGTCGCGAAGGAGTGCAAAACGTGCATTCGTCCTGTCGTGTCCATGTAGGCGTCCAGGGCGCGGCAGTCAGCCCTGAGGAAGTCCGGCGAGATGGGCGACTCAATGCTCCCTGCCTCGGCCAGGGGCTTGCGGAGGATGTCGGGCGAGCGCCAGAGCCGCCACTCGTTGAAGACGTAGGGGTACTTCTGATGCTCCGGCGGGGTGGGGATGCCGAAGGCTTCGTACTTCACGTCGCGGCTGGCGACGAGCGACAGTCCGCCGCCTGCCTGCGGGATCACATAGGCGTAGCAGTGGCGAAAGTCGGTCGGCAGCGAATGGAACCGCCACTTGTCCCTGCTCCCGGCCCTTTGATTGGCCGGTCCGGTGTAGGCCAGGTTGATCTTGGCCGGCGACTTGTTGCTGTTGCCTCCACAGGATTGGACGATGCAGATGTTGCCTTCGCTGTCGATACCGGCGGCGTTGTAAGGCCAGTGGCTATCCTCCCACGCGCCGGGTACGACCTCGTCGGGCACGCGATACTTGCCGTTGGCCCGCGTCGCGGTCCAGACCGTCGGCCGCTTGTCGGGCCAGGCGACGATGTGCAGAGTGCCTCCCGGACCGGCCAGCAGATTGACCGGCTCGCGCCCGCTGCGGTCGGACTTGATGAGCTTCCAGCCCTCGTCGGTCCGTTTGACCAGCCGCCATTCCCGATCGAAACCTCCTGCCGCGGTGTAAGCAGTGAAGACGCCCTCGTCGGTGCGGACGATGCGAGCCTGATGGCCGCCCCAGGCGTTGCCACTGTCGCCGGCCATGGCTTCGTCAGTTACCAACTCCAACGTTTCGATCACCGGCGTGGCCGGTTGGCTCTGGCCGACCAGCCCGCGGGTCAACGCCAGTAGGACCATCACGCCCGCAAGAGTTCCCTTGTTTCGCATCGTCCGTTCTCCTTCAGGGCCGGATTATCCCGACCGGCTGCACAATAATCAAACGAAGTGGAAACAGTATCCTTGCCATAATCGTCGAGGGCACGCCCAGGTTCCTGATTGCCGGCGTCAGGCTTTTTCGGCCGATGGAGTGGCCGGGGCGTCGGGATTCGTGGGTGAGGAGTCGGGGGGCATCGGAGTTGTCGGGGCAGGCGCCGCGGGCGCGGGTTCAGGCGGGGCTGTCGGTTGGGCGGCGGCGGGATTCCGGGCGGCCTGCTTTTCGGCCTGGACCCTGGCGGCCAGCAGTTCGGCGGCCGAGGCCCGCTTGCCCGCCGGCGTGGGGTAGCTGGGTCGCGAATGGTAGATGCCGCAGAGGCTTTTGATGAGGGATTGCTCGATCAGGTGTACTTCCTTGAGCGTCAGGTCGCAATCGTCGAGCTGGCCGTCCATCAGGCGGCGGTTGACCATGGTGTGGACCTGGTTCTCGATCCGCCCGGGCGTCGGCTCGGACATCGACCGCACCGACGACTCCGCCGCATCGGCCAGCATGAGGATGGCGCATTCCTTGGATCGCGGCTTGGGGCCGGGATAGCGGAACTCCACCTCGTCGGGGGCCCGCTCGAGCCTGGGGCGGTGCTTCTCGGTGGCGGACTGGTAGAAGTATTGCAGCAGCGTCGTGCCGTGATGGCTGGTGATGAACTCGTGGAGTACCCTGGGCAGCTTGTATCGCCGGGCCAGCTCGATGCCGTCCTTGACGTGTCCGATGATAATCAGCAGGCTCATCGCCGGGGAAAGTTTGGCGTGCTTGGAGGCGATGGAACACTGATTCTCCACGAAATACTCAGCCTTGTTGATCTTGCCGATGTCGTGGTAGTACGCGCCCACGCGGGCCAGCAGTCCCCGGGCCCCGATGGCGTCGGCGGCGGCCTCGCACATGGTGCCCAGTTGCAGCGAGTGGTTGTAGGTGCCCGGAGCGTCCATGGCCAGGCGTTTGAGCAGCGGCTTGGACGCATCGCACCATTCCAGCAGGGTCAGGCTCGTGGCCACCCCGACCAGGCGCTCGATGAGGGGCAGGATTCCCTGGGCCAGGAAGCCCACCAGCACCGCAAAGCCCGCCGCCCACAGCCCGTCGCTCAGGATGAAACGCCAGGGCACGCTGGCGGCCAGTCCCACGGCGCAGACGGTCAGAAAGATCACAACGGCGGCGACGGCGTTGACCTCGATCAGGCGGCTGCGGCGGCGGATCTCGCGGAGTTGGAAAACCACCGCCATCAGGGCAGCCAGCAGGACCAGGAACAGCGCAAAGTCGGCCTGCAATTGGAAAACCATCAGCACCGATAGCATGGCCCCCATGACGAAGGCGAATCGCTGGTCATAGGCGACGGTCAGAATAATGGCGCCCAGCAGGATGGGCAGGACCATCGCGTGGATGTTGCACTGGAGCGGGAAGTACATGGCCTTGGCCAGCGCCATCATCAGCAGGAGCAGGACGCCCAGTTGCGCGCCGCGCCAGTAGTTTCGGATCACCTGGGTTTGCAGCCGCACGACGTAGAAGCAGATCATGGCCGTGATGAGCAGGCCGATGGCGGCGCGCCCGGTGGCCCGGCCCAGCCTCAACCAGGGATGCTCGCTCTTCTCGCGGGCCACGAAGGCCTCGTGCTCGGCGGCCAGCAGCAGCAGGTCATCGGCGTCCAGGCCGACGGCCTTGCCCCCGGCCAGGTCGCGCAGGCTGCGGCGCACGAGCCGCTCGCCTTCCTTGAAATGCTCCTTGGGCGGGTCGGCCTGGATCGCGGCGATGCGGGCATCGACGTCTCTCCGCGTGGCGGCCTTGTCGATCTCGTAGAGCGGGATGCGGGGGCGGGCGACCATGAAGGTGTTGACCAGGTAGCTGCGAACGCTCTCGCGGATGGAGGGATCAACCTCGCGGACCAGATGCGCGACTGTCTCCTCCACGTCGGTGGACCTGTCCAGGCTGATCAGGCGCCTGGCGCGGATTGTCTCCCGTCCGCTGGGGGTGATAAGGTAGACATCGGGGCTGGCGTTATCGAGATCGCTGGCCAGGACGAGCGGAGTCTGCTGGAGGGCCAGCCGCAGACCCTGGAGTTGCTCGGGGTAACCGGGGCTTCGGGCCGGCTGGGTGACGGCCTTCCAGGCCTGGATGGATTCGGGGGCCGAAAGGGCGAACTCCCGACGCAGGTTGGGGTCCACGTCCGATGGTTGGGTTGCCGGCGACAGCTTGCCCGGCAGCGCTGTCAGGTCCGAGACGATCTTGCTGATGGCGGCAGCATTAAGCTTGAAGGTGGGCGGGGTGGTGTTGGCGACATTGTCGATGGCCTTGTCCAGCAGACGCTGTGGGGCAATGTCGAAATCGACTCTGGCGTGGATGTCCTGGGGGAGGTACTCCCCGCGCCGGTAGGGCAGCGGGTCCGACGGCCAGGTGTCCAGCAGGAGCATGCACAGGAAGAACAGGATCGCCACGATGAGCGAACCGCCCCCGCCGGCGGCCCTGAAACGCTGCCAAGCGGTCACCGCCTCCGCGGGCATGGCCTTGCGGAAGTCTGAGCGGCGTGGCCCTAACCTTTTCTTAATCAACCACATAAGGCCGGAAGCTCAAGGTCTCCACTATCAGGTTTAAGTACAACTCTAATTAATCTTATCGGTCATTTGGGCCTGGAGGTGCATCCTCAACGCTCGTGTCCGGCGCTTGCGTCGGCGCCTCGGGCGGGGTCTTGTCCTTCGAGTAGGCCAGGACGATGCTCTGGACCAGTCGGTGACGCACGATATCCTGGCGCTCCAGCGTGATAAATGCCAGCCCCTTGATCCCCTGGAGGCGGAGTTTGGCGTCCTGTAGGCCGCTGAGGACGCCCTCGGGCAGGTCCACCTGGCTGTCGTCGCCGGTGATGATCATCTTCGAGCCGTGCCCCATGCGGGTCAGGAACATGAGCATCTGCGAGGCGGTGGTGTTCTGCGCCTCGTCGAGAATGATGACCGAGTCGTTGAGGGTTCTGCCGCGCATGAAGGCCAGCGGGATGATCTCGATGAGGTCGTTGGCCATGAACCGGCGGATCTGGTCATAGTCCATCATGTCGTGCAGGGCGTCGAACAGCGGGCGGAGGTAGGGGTTGACCTTGGCCTGCATGTCGCCGGGCAGGAAGCCGAGTTTCTCGCCGGCCTCCACGGCGGGGCGGACCAGGACCAGCCGCTTGGCATGCTGGTGCTTGAGCATGTGTACCGCGATGGCCACGGCCAGGTACGTCTTGCCCGTGCCGGCCGGCCCGGTGCAGAAGACCATGTCCCGCGATCGCATCGCCTCGATGTACCGCCGCTGCCCCGCCGTCTTTGGGACAATGGGCTGCCCGGCGACGTAGACGTCCAGGGAATCGACGCTGGCGGTTCCCTTCTGTTCCACCAGAAGCGAAATGGCGTCGGCGACGCTGGAGGCGTCGACCGGCTCGTTGCGGCGAAGGGCCTTCTGGAGGTTCTCGATGACGGCCGCCGCCCGCGAGACGTTGGCGGTGGCGCCGGTCACCTTCACCTGGTCGTCACGCGCGAAAATCTGCACATCCAACGCCTGACGGATCATCCTCAGGTGCCTATCGGCCGGCCCGAAAAGCGCGCCCCGCTTGCGGGGATCTTCCAGTGTTATGCTCAGTTCCAAAAAACCGTTCCTTCAACTAGAACCACAGTGTTGAATACTACCGTCCGGCGGCACAAGTTGCACGCGGAAGCAGCAAGATTCCGGCGGATCGGTTATTCCCGCAGGCCCCCGCGCCCCGCAGTCAGCGCAAAAAAAAGGCGAGGCGGCAACCGAAGTCGCCGCCTCGCCCGAGGGTCTCAGGATCAAGAACGAGGAGTTATTGCTTGAATGGACCGATCAGGAAGGCGTCGTCAGGCTCCTGCCATGAAGCTCCCCATGTGGTACATTTGAGGTCGCCGGTCGTAACGGCGGTACGGCAATTAGCGGGGCCCGTGTTGCCGTAGGTGCTGTAGATATTGTCGTCGCCCTTGCCGCCGCCCGCCAGCGTGCCGACATCCGCGCGCTTGTTCTTGGAGGTGGAGCCGTCAGCCAACAGGGTATTGTTGAGTTCGCCGTTGTGGTTGGGGCTGTTCCACAGTTTGATCACGACGTCAGAAGCCTCCGTGCCGGAAGCGGGGAAAGCGTTGGCTTCGAGAGCGGCCTTCTGGCTACCGTCCCAGTTGGGGCTCTTGTCAGCCATCCAGACCTGCCGAGGACGTTGCGAGGTCAACACGGTGCCTCTTGTAGCCATCTGGTGAGAGTAGCTCACGCCCTTGACGGCCAATAAGGATATGTTCTTAGTATCATCTCCCCAGGTGCCGGTCTTGGCAGTGCGAAAATGGAAGTCGAAGGCATAGGCGCCGGTGTTGGGATCCTTGGGCTCGGTATCCTTGGTGTCATCCGTGCTGGGGCAGACAAACAGGCCTGGGTCACTCTGGGTGCTGCGAAGGATCAGGAACATCAATGCCGTGATGGAATGGTCAAGGGCGTTGTTGCTTGCGTCCCTGCGGGCGCCGTAATTCTTGCCCGTGGGGAAAAAGAAGTTGCTGTCGCCATTAGCAGAGGTATTGGCGCTGGCCAACATCGGATACTTGTCGTCATTGTCGGCCATGTAAACAAGGCCGGCCTTGCCGATGCCCGACAGGTTCGCCATGCACTTGAGCTGGTTGGCCAGTTCCTTGGCTCTGCCAAGGCTGGGCAGCAGGATGGAAACCAGCAGGGCGATGATGGCAATAACCACCAACAACTCAACCAGCGTAAAACCCTTTTTCTTCATGATACTCTCCTTCACCTTTTCCACCGCCTCGTTGTTCTGCCAGGCAGGCCGTTTCGGACTAACGGGAAAACTGGATAATTAGTCCTTCATGCGGCTCCGAAAGCAGGCTTCCTAGCTCGCCCAATTCGGCGGTAGGCCTGGTTCGAACTCTCCAGACGAACGCCGTCTGGATTCTTTTCAAGTAAACCAGCGGTTGGCGTTTCCGCTGGGCAGCAACCCAGTTTGCCTTTCGCGATAAACCGCCGCTTCCAGCGGAAGAGGCCGGGCCTAAACGCTAAAGGCCATCACGCGGGAGAGAGTTCAGGAGAGAGAGCCGAAGATTCAAGATCGTATTAGGGCAGACTCATCCAGCTATCGTCTCTCGAACACTTCTCCGTTGCTTAAATTGTACGCGGCGGGCCTAGGCCCTGTCAACGTGTCTATCGGCAAAAACCATAGTTTTCAGTAGGATTTGGCTCGCGGCCGGGGCAGGGTTTTCGGCCCACGACCGCCGGGGGAGCCCATTGACAAAGTCCAGCCGGGGGGCTTACTGTTTACCGTCAGTTGGCAATTCATGGCTTTGCACCTGCCCGGCCGATAGACTAGGTAACTCAAAGCGGTTTGGAGAGCGAGAATATGGACATCAGGGCCGTTCGCCAGAAGTTGGATAAGCACGGGCAGTCACATCTGTTACGCTATTACGATGAGCTGAGTGACAGCAAACGCACGGTCCTGCTGGAGCAGATTGCTTCCATCGATTTTGACAAGATGGATGAGTTGATCGCCCGGTACGTGCTTGAAAAGCCTGTCGTTCGCCCGATGGGCCAGATATCGCCTCCTCCCATCGTCTCGGCCCGGTCGACCGACGCGGCGGCACAGGCTGAGCTGAAGGCCGCCCGCAGGCGTGGCGAGCAATTGATCTCCGAGGGCAAAGTCGCAGCCTTCGTGGTCGCCGGCGGGCAGGGGACGCGCCTGGGCTACGAAGGGCCCAAGGGCTGCCTCGAAGTGACGGCGGTGGCCAAGAAGTCGCTGTTCCAGGTATTTGCGGAGCAGATACTTGCGGCGTCGCATCGCCATCGCGTGACGATCCCCTGGTACATCATGACCAGCCAGGCCAACGACGTGGCCACGCGGGCTTTCTTCCGCCAGAACCAGTTCTTTGGCCTCAACGCCAAGGACGTGTTCTTCTTTCCGCAGGGGATGATGCCGGCCATCGGGCTCGACGGCAAGCTGCTGCTGAGCGACAAGGGGTCGATGGCGATGAGTCCCGACGGCCACGGCGGCTGTCTGGCGGCCATGCGCCGCAGCGGCGCGTTGGAGGACATGGCCAAGCGCGGCGTCGAACTGATCAGCTACTTCCAGGTGGACAATCCCCTGGTTCACTGCATCGACCCGCTGTTCCTGGGGCTGCACGATCTGAGGAAGGCCCAGATGAGTGCTAAGGCCCTGCCCAAGCGCGACCCGATGGAGCGTCTGGGCAACTTCTGCGTGGTTGACGGCAAGGTGACGGTCATCGAGTATTCGGACATGCCCGAGGAGTTGGCGCGGGCCACCACCGAGAGCGGGCGGCTGAAGTTCAGTTCCGGCAGCATCGCCATTCACATTCTCTCGCGGGCCTTCGTGGAAAAGCTCACTGCGGCCGATGGCAAGCTTTCGCTGCCCTTCCACCGGGCCGACAAGGCGGTGGCCTGCGTGGACGAGTCCGGTAACGTGGTCAAGCCCGCCAAGCCCAACGCGGTCAAGCTGGAGATGTTCGTTTTCGACGCCATGCCCCTGGCTGAGGCGACCGCGATCCTGGAGACCGATCGGGCCGAGGAATTCAGCCCCGTCAAGAACGCCACCGGCGAAGACAGCCTGGCCAGCAGCCTGCACGACCAGGTCCGCCGCGCGGCAGCCTGGCTGGAGGCGGCCGGCGTCAAGATCCCGCGCGACGCCGACGGACATGTCGCGGCAGCCATCGAGATTTCCCCGCTGCTGGCTGACAGTGCCGCGGCCTTGATCGGAAAGGTCGATCCCAAAAAGACCGTCATTTCCGGTGGGCAAAGCCTCTATCTGGGCTGAGGCCCAGGAATGACGAAGCTCGAATTACGAATGACGAATCAATGACGAAACCCCAATACCGATAAGGTGCAGGTGGCTGGCGGGTAGGAATATACTTAGCGGGAGGGATTTGTCGAACGTGTCGGGTGTCTATTGTTCGGGCTTCGTCATTCGAATTTCATCATTCGTCATTGGTTTCAAAAAATGTCCCGGAAAATAATCATCATCGCCAACGCGCTGAAGCCTGCCGTGTCCGAGCAGGTCGAGCAGTTGCGCCCGTGGCTGGAACAGCACGCGGAGATACTGGGCGTCGCGCCGGCCCACCAGCCTCTCCCGCCCGCGGCGGCCCAGGCCGACCTGTGCATCGTGTTTGGCGGGGATGGCACGCTGCTGGCCGCGGCGCGGGCCCTGACCGGCACGGGCGTTCCGCTACTGGGCGTGAACATGGGCAAACTCGGCTTCCTGGCCGACTTCAACGTCGAGCACATGCAGAAGCACCTGGCCGAGATCCTCGCCGGCGCCGTCCAGCCGACCGAACGCATGATGCTGGATATCTGCGTCCGCGACTGCAAGAAGCACGCCTTTTGCTCGGCGGTGGTCAACGACGTGGTCTTTGCCGCCGGGGCGCCTTTTCGCATGATCGACCTGGATGTCTACCAGGGCGAAGACGGCATCGCCCGCTATCCCGGCGACGGGCTGATCATCTCCACGCCCACCGGCTCGACGGCCTACAACATGTCCGCCGGCGGACCGATCATGCAGCCGACGCTGGACGCCATCGCCATCACGCCCCTGGCGCCCCACAGCCTGTCGATGCGGCCGATCATGGTCCGCAGCGACCGCCCGATTTTCGTCAAGGCCGTGCGGGTCAACGCCGGCTCAGCCGTCATTGTCGACGGGCAGGTCAGCAGCGGTCTGTGCAACGGCGACGTGGTGGAAATCAGGCGGGCCGACGTCGGGGCCAGGATCATCCCGCACCCGGGCAGGACGTTCTTCGAGACCCTCACCAGCAAACTCCAGTGGGGCACCGGCCCCCACAACATCTAATCGTGGGGAAGCCCACAACCGCCCCTTTTTCCGGTAGACCCCGCGAAGCCTCGCAAAAACAGAAGCGGGTGACCCGGTCCGCCTGAAATAATGTTTGAACAGTCGTTTTGTGCCTTAAGACAAAGAAGTTATGAATACAATAAAGATCTGTCGCCTGGCCTGAAATCGCATGTTCAAGGATGAATTCAGCATAATGGAAGAATTCCGAGTCTCTGGCACCGATATCGTGCCGCGGACTCAGAGCTTCAGGTATTTGTCCGCCCCTTTCAGCCGAGGGGCAAGTCCGGCCAGGTCGCGAAGGGAGCCAATCCTGCTTCCATCCTTACGCAATGACAGGATTCGGTTAACCACGGTCGGCCCGAGGCCTGGCACACGGAGAAGCTCGAACTTACCGGCCTTGTTGACGTCGAGGGGGAAGAATTGCGGATTACGCTGGACCCAAACCGCCTTGGGATCGGCCTGAAGCGATAGGTTGCCGTCCGGCTCGAAGGGTATCTCCTCGGCGACAAAACCGTACTTGCGCATGAGCCAATCCGCCTGGTAAAGCCGATGCTCGCGCGTGAGCAGGTCGCCGGAATTTTGCGGCATAAGGCGTTCGCCAGGAAGACGCGGCTCCCCCAGCCCACGCTGGTAGGCGCTGAAGTAGACTCTGCTAAGCCGCAGGCGGCGATACAGGCCGAAGGTCGCACGCACCAGGTCGGCGTCCTTCTCGTCGGCTGCGCCAACGATGAATTGAGTGGTCTGGTGAACGCCTGCGTAACGGGAGCCTGGCGCGGTCAACTGGCTGATCCGGCGGACGCCGCCGACAATATCCCTCTCGAAATTCTTGGTTGGCGAAAGCTGCTCGAATGCCGAACGATGCGGCGCCTCGACGTTCAGCGAGACCGCGCTGGCCAGCGAGAGCGCTTCCTCAACGGCCGCATCCGATGCGCCCGGAATGATCTTAAGGTGAATATATCCGCGGTACTGATGGCGCCGTCGCAGCAGGCTGGCGACTTCCAGCAGGCGGCTCATCGTGTGATCGGCGTCGCGAATCACCCCGGAACTGAGAAAAAGCCCGTGTATCCGCCTCTGCCGCACATAGTCCAGAAATATCGAGACGATCTCCTCGGGCGCCAGGCTGTAGCGTGGAACATCCCTGCCCTGACGAAAAGGACAATAGCGGCATTGGTTAACGCAGACATTCGACAGAAGCGTCTTGAGCAGGATGGACTGACCACCCCGCGGAAGTGACACCGGATACAGCCATGTCCCGTCCCGGCCGCGAACACGGTGCTCGTCCTTCTGTGTTCCGCAGGCACAGGCCAGGTCGAATCGCGATGCATCAGCCAGATATTCGAGTTTTTTCCGAGCATCCATACTCGCCGCGCCAGGTTCCAACTGCGGCGAATTATACCTAACAATATACGAACGTAAAGAAAAATCACGACAATAAATGGTGGCTGGCGAACCCCCAGAGCAGGAGAACAGGTGAGCAGCAGGGCGGAAGATGAGGAAAAAGTCGATGCAAAATCCGACGCAGCAAAGTGCGCAGTTTCTCGAACGCGAAGGACGTGGCGGCATTCTAAGGCAGCTTTGCGTCACTACGCCCGACAGGACTCGAACCTGTAACCCTCGGTTCCGAAGACCGATGCTCTATCCAATTGAGCTACGGGCGCTTGCGCGCTTGCGAGTGTGAGTACTTGCTCGCAAGCCTGTGTAATTCGGGGGTATTCTGCACTCGCGAGACCGGCAAAGTCAAGGAAACGATCAATCATCAGGATGCGATCATCATCCATGCCATCGTCGGCTGCGATAGGCCAGGATCTTGCGGATGAGTCGCTTTCCATCCTCGTCCAACCTGGCCCGGCCGAGGTAGTCCTTGATGAAACGCATCCGCTCGACCCGGGAACAATACTTGGCAGCGCACCGATCCAATGCGGCCAGATCCTTGATGCGCCGGTGACGCCCCAGAAACCAGCGGGCAAAACTGCCGCGCGGGCAGTCGATCCAGCACAACAGCGGCCGCTCGCCCGGCGAGCCTTCGATGAGCACGTTGCGCCAGTAGAGATCGTTGTGATAGAAGGACGCCGCATGTATGCGCCGGGTCATATCGGCCAGTTGGCGGCGAAAGGCCGCCCGGGCATCGGGCGCGCACGACCGGGCGCCGGCTGGCTCGGGGCCCCCGAAATAATCCAGCAAGGTGACCGCATTGGGAACCGTGCGCGTGAGGATGAAGGCGTGCCGCAGCCGGCCTAGCCGGTCACGCTCTTCACCGCAGGCAATCCGCTGGGCGCACCGTATGCCCAACCGTTCAAAGACCGCATAGTTCTCGAACTCCCGCCGCGCCTTGGAGGTCCGCAGCCAGAACAGCCATGAAGCGCGGGGAAAGCAATATTGCTTGAAGAAGACCGGGACGATCTCGCCCGAGGGCAGGGTCAGCGAATGCGGCTGCACGATGACGCCGGCAGAGCCCGCGGCCGGCCCGCCTCCGAACACGGCCAGAACATCAGACGAGGTACGAAGGCCCAACTGGAGAAAGGCCGATTGCCATCGCGGGTCAACAAGTAGCGTCATGGCGGGTCCGATTCGATCTTCGCGTTTTTCGCAGCCTATAATCATACTGCCTGAAGTTGTGGAGGTTAGCTTATCGGCACAGGGCCCGTGTTTCCAGTCCGGCGGGAAAGATTCCATGTTTCAGCTTCATTTCATGTGGATGATTGATAATCGGAGCGTATGGCCGACACAATACATTACAGCAACCGCTTCAAGGACAGCCGTCGTGCCCTTGGCTACGCCACCCGTTTCGATCAGGGTTCGCGCCGGCGGATCAACGATCGCGAACAGCGCGCCGTCCGCGGAATATTCGAGGCGATGCCTCATTGCCGCAGCGTGTTGGATGTGCCATCGGGCGCCGGGCGCTTTCTGACCGTTCTGACACAGGGTGGACGCGAGGTGACCGAAATGGACATCTCCCGGGAAATCCTGGCTCTCGCCCGACAGCAAGCGGACAGCCTCGGCCTCCAAGCCAGGTTTCTCGAAGGCGACGCCCTGCGTATCCCCCTGCCGGCTGACAGTGTGGATGCCGTGTTCTGCAACCGTCTGCTGCATCACATCGGTTCCCCGGTGGACCGGGTGGCCTTCCTCCGGGAATTCCATCGGGTCACGCGCCGATACCTGGTCGTATCATTTTTCGATTTCCGGTCTTTCGGCACCACACGCACCTTCTTCAAGAAGCTCGCTGGCCGCCGTGCAAGTTTCGCCAAACATCCGACGCAGGCTGAGTTCGCGGACGAGGCCGCCCAGGGCGGGTTTCGTCTGTTACAAGTGGTGCCCACGGGTGCCTTTTGGGTTGCCCAGAAGTACTTCGTGCTGGAAAAAACGGGGATTTGAGCCGCTTCGCGGCCGGCTGTCTCCCGCACCCTCCCACCTGATTCTGTCCGACGACCGCTCGCGCCTCCAACACTGCGCCCGACAGGATTCGAACCTGTGACCTGCGGTTTAGGAAACCTTCAGTCGGGTTACAACATCATTGATGCTACGTAGTTATAAGGCGGATTACAAGCATTCTTGAGGTTTTCAAGTGGATGGCAGGTCACTGAGCACTGCAAAACAAGTCACCACCATGTGACGACTGACCAACTCAGTGACCAACTCGGAACTACCGGCAAAACAATGGGAGGAATAGGTCCGAACAAGGACGTTGCCGCCAAACCAACGCGATGGTTGACCGCCTTCATCCCATTCGACTGTCCTTGCCCGCCAATCATCCAGGCGTCAGACAATATGTATGAATTCTCCGGGCTCGCTGGAAACTTGCCGCGGCGGGGCAGGATAGGCCCATGAGTTCAGCTTGTCAACCGTGTCTGTGTGCTTGACCGACTTGACCTTGCCGGCCGGAGCGAACAGCCCGCCCAGGCCATCCCAATTCAGCAGGTTCAGCGTGCCTATCCTGGCGGAGATGTGGCTGTCCACGAAGAATCGCGGTATCGGCTGATTTCTGGGGATCTTCCATCCCGTCACGGTCAGTGTCTTGATAGTACCGGTCGGCGCGTTGGCCGTGTCACCTTGTTGCACATGGCGATCGGCCTGGAGCAGGTTGAAGCTTACGCCCGCGCCGTAGTCGCTGCCATTGCTGGCACCCATTTTCAGGCTGGTAATGTCTCCAGCTGAGCGGATCACGCTGTGGTCAACCGTTCCGGCAAAGGTGAGCGAGCCGACGAAACCGGCTTGCACGTCCCATGTCGTGCCGTTGAGCAGATCGCCCGCGACCTTGACGCTGCCCAAGGCAGCCTTCTTGGCCGGCAAGGCCGCTCCAGTCAGCGTCACGTCGGCCCCGAAATGTCCTTGGGAGCCGGTCTTGGTGTTCACGCTTGTGGTCAGCGAGCCGATCCAGCCTGCCGTGATAGTGCCTGACTGCCAGTCGGAGACCGTGATCGAGTTGATCCCGCCCGAGGCCGTAACACTGGCGGTGCCGACCCGGCCGGCCTTCAGCGAATTGATCGATACGCCGCTGCGGGCGTCCTGGCCCGTAGCCGTCAGTGTGGACTGATCCAGATAGCCCAAGACGTTGAGGTTCTTAAGCCAAGAGCCAACATTGAGATCCACACCAATCATTTGGCCGCAGGTAATGCCAATCCCCTTGGTGGCGCCGGCGCCAGGCATGACCAGATCGGCGCCATCTCGCACGTCCTCCACCTGCAAGGTACCGATGTACCCGGCGCCGGTCATAAGAACGCCGCCGCCGACCAGATCAATTGTGCTTGCGTCCACTTGTCCAAGTGGATCATCGCTCGTAATCCGCCCGACTGTCGCGCCGGGAACAGTCCCGCCCTTAGTCTTGAAGGTCAGTTTCGTTTTGTCGTCTGATTGGGTCAGGGCCACCTCTTCCAGTTCCAGGCCCGTCCCAACGACGGTGATGCCCTTCTTGTTGACGGTGTAAGTCGCCTCGCCCAGGAAAGTGAAGATCGCCGAGCCGCCCTTGAGCGTGACCGTCACATCCGTGCCGTCAGCGTCCTTGTAGTACAAGGCCTTGTCCGTGAGCGCATACGGCACCATCGTCATGGACCTGACCGTGACCTGCCCGTCCTGCAACGTCAGGACCAGATGGCCTTCGTTCAGCGAACTGGTATCGGCGAGATCCAGTAATGCCTGTCCGGGCAGGGCGCCAGCCGAGACCTGGAAGTTCAGTTCGACCAGGCTGCCGGACCCGCCGGCCAGGATGTTCGTGGAATAGACCCACAACCTGACCTCTCCGGCCGCGTCGTCCACGTTGGTCGTGAGGGTCCACCCAGGTGTCAGGGTGCCAAGGCTCACGTCCGCGTTCGTCAGGTCCAGCAAGGAGGTATCGTAACGCAGGCAGATGTCCGCCGCTTGCAGCCCGGTGGCGTCGCCGAGAAGCACCGGGACGCTGACCCGTCCGCCGGGCACGGCCGTCAGGTTCGGCACGCTCATCAACGGATCGGGCCCGCCTTCCACGATCGCCGGCAGCACGCCTGGAAGGTTGGGTATCTCCGGCTGTGACAGGCCAACGCCCTTGCGGGCGAGGTACGAGGCGTCCAGGCTGCTGAGACCCCCGTTGCCGGTGGTGTCAGCCAGCAGGACTGGGTCTTTCATGCGGTAGCTGGCGAAGCCTCCGTCCAAGCCCACGCCCACGCGGGCCAGGTACGCCGCATCCAAGGCGCTGTAGGCGTGGTTGCCCGTGGCATCGCCAAGGTAGGCCACCACTTGCACCGCGCTGTCGGTGGCCGAGGAAATCGCGCCCTCGTTGATGGACAGGTTCTCCAGCCGGATCGGGCCGGCCGAGGAGTAGGGGGCGCCGTTGGGAATTGCTGCCGACACCCGCACCAGGTCGCGCGCGTCGGCTGCCAGGGGCGTCTGGCCGAAGACCCACACAGCCACACGGCCAGGGGTCCCAAGGTCGCGTTCCACCGACCAGCCCGCCGGCATGCCCGACGCCAGCGTCACGCCGGTGACGGTCAGCATGGTCGGGTCGTATTCTAAGACGAAATCGATACCCAGGATGCCGTCCCCGTTGTCAATGGACACAGGGATTCCCGCGCCGGTCGCCGGGACGTTGACGGCCTGCCCCGGTCCGCGGGTGAAGTCCGGCAGCGAGAGCATCCGGGCCGTGCCCGCCTCAACCGTAACCGTGTTGACGTAATCGCCACCCTCGACGTTGTTCGCGTCGCCGTCCAACAGATGGCCTTCGCCGTCCTTGAAGGCGTCGGCTCCGCTCCGCAGAGTCACGGTGTACGTGTCGGCCGCCAGTGGACCGCCGGTCTTGATGAAGGTGACCGTCCTGGCCTGCTCGTCATACAGCAGCGAGCCGGCCACCGGGCCGACGGTAGCGCCAACCACCGTCAGGTCCGCCGGGCCGTATGTGCCCGCCTGCACGTCGTAGAGGTTCAGCGTGCTGACGTCCAGTGACCGTCGGAAGCGGACGACGAAGCCGCTCGGCGTGGTCTCCAATCGATCCACGCGGAGCTGCGAGAAGTCCAAAGTGGTCGCCGCCTCGATGGCGCCGGGATCGTCCTCGACGTACCCGACGTTGTCGCGGGCCACGCTGCGGAAGGCGTAACTGTGCCCGCCGACGCCGATGAACTGGGCCGAGGTATCGGCCGTGTCCTGCTGCCAGACCTGCCACTCCCCGCCGTTGTCGGAGACGTAAACCGTGTAGCTGCCGACGCCCGAACCGTTGGCGTCGTCCTGTCCGGCCCAGGTAACCGTGAAGGGCTCATCCGGCAGTTGCACCGCCAGGGCCTGCACGGCGCTGGTCGGCTTGCCGGCGTCGATGGTGTTCAACGTGGTCGGGGTGGGCACGGCCTCGTTGGTGTCAAAGAAGTTGAAGGCCTGGTTGGTGATCTGCGTGCCGCTGGCCAGCCCCGCCAATGGGCGGATCGTGTAGCCCAGGTGCCCCTCGCCATTGTGGAGGTCCTCGTCGTTGACGGGCAGGAAACCAGCCATCGCGTCATCCGGCGCTTCCATCGTGTCCGGGTCCAGCGACTCAAACAGCCATGTGACCTTCCGTGTGTCAGAGTCCAGGCCCGCCGTGACGCGAACCAGAAGGTTGTTGCCTTCCGGCCGGAGGTCCACGAGGGTTTCATAGTACTGAAGCCCATCCGGCACATCGACCCAGAAGTCCCCATACAGGTTCACGTCGCCCAACTCGAACGTCATCAGGTCCAGGTCGGCATCGAAAGTGTCCTCGATCCGCACCACCTGCGCGGGAGCCGTAGCCCCAAGTTCGGGATCGTTCTCGTAGTAGATCGCGTACGGCATGGCCGTGTCGGCAACGATGTAATGCCCCACCCCCGCCCCCGCCGGGCCAACCTTGTCGTTCGGGTCAAACGAGGCGACGACGTTGGTTTTCGACTGCCACAAATCCCACAGATCCTTGACTGTCCACAGGCCCTCTGTGACCCTCACAATCAAGTCCCGAGTCGGATGCCATAGCTTCGCTAATACATCATATTGCTTCCACCATCTGGTAAGGCTCCATTCGCCGCCGTATCTCAACCGTGCAGCACCCTTAGAGGCGAACTTCAGGGCACCTATTCCCATCAGGGCTACGTTCGCCAGTCTCTTTACGTTGTCAACAACGGACCCTGTGCCGAGCCTGAGAACATCATGCGGGCTCAAGACCTTCACCACGTCTCTTGCGGTGTCCATCGATCCCTGGATCACCCAATGTTGCCCACCAAACCGTTCTGATCCGACCTGATGAACGCGGTCTATCCAACCGTCAATCTTGTCCGCTACTTCATACGGTGCAGACCACAACCCCAAGGGGTCAACACCGCCAGTTGAAGCGTTTCCGCTATACCGGTACAAGTTGCAGTCCCCTCCTACTATCCCAAGTGGGTCTTCGGAGGTAAACCGGGCGATATTTGAAGCGTAAACACGTGCGCGCATCAAGGTGAGACCATTGCTCTCGCTCATCACCCCGTATTTGCCAGCGAAATCAAAAGGACTAGATACAGCTTCAGTCTTGGCGAGTAACGACCCGAACGGATCGTAGGAGTAAGCGTTGAGTACGTCTGTTCCCATAGATCCGATCAGTTCGCTAACATTGCCCATTGCTGAGAAGGTGTAGAAGGCCCCGTTTCCTGAGGCATCTACCCTAGAGGTTAGCCCAAGACCATAGCCATAACGAGCGACGAGGTTGCTAGTGCCATCGTATTCCGCCACAACCTTGCCCATGCCCCTTGGGTCAGTCAGGTAGTTCGTGGTCGCGCCATCGACCATGGAGGCTACGCGGTTGCCCAAGACGTCGTAACTGTAGGTCCAGGTGCTTCCGGCCCCGATTACCTGCGCAAGGCGGTTCTCGTCATTGTAGGAATACGTCCAGCCATCCGCGCCGTCGATCCTGGAGATGAGGTTCCCATCGACGTCGTAAGAATAGGCAGCCGTGCCGACGGTGGTGTACTGGTTCATGTTGTTGGCGGCGTATTCGGTCGTGACGCCGTTGGCGATGGTGCGGATGCGGTTTCCGGCGGCGTCATAGACGTATGTGAGATCCTGGTCGGGGGTGGAGGGGTCGGTCGAATCGAGCACAGCATGGGTCAATTGGCCGGTGGCGTCGTACTGGTAAGTCCACAGGCCGTAGGACGTGCCTTCACTGGTTCGCCGGCCGAGGGAGTCGTAGGTGTAGTCGAAACGGCTGTTGACCGAGCCATTCGAGGCGCAGTTGACCAGGTGGAGCAATTGGCCGGCGGCGTCGTACTGGTAGGTTGTGTACGTGCCATTGCCCTTGTCCTCGCGGACCAGGCGTCCGACGGCGTCATATGTGTACATGTCGATGGTCGCGCCAGTGCCGTCGGTCAGGCTCGAAAGCCGCCCGGCCGAATCGTAATGGTAGTTCGTGACGAAGCCGTCGAACGTCGTCATGCTCGCCCGCCGCCCGCCGGCGTCATAGGTGTAGGAGAGCCACTGGCCGCTCGTGTAGGTGATCTTCGTCATGCGGTCGGCGGAGTCGTACACCATCGCGGTCGTGCCGGTGGCGTCGGTAGCCGTCAGCATGTTGCCGCGGGCATCATAGGTGTAGTCCACGTGCGTGCTGTCGGCGTAGGTCTTGCGGGTGAGCAGGCCGTCGCCGTTGTAGGCGTAGTCGATGGCTTGGCCGCGGCGATTGGTTGACTCAATCAGGTCGCCCAGCGGATCATAGGCGAAGTGTTCGGCCGAGCCATTGGGATAGGTGATGGCCGTCATGTCCCCCTGTGAGTCGTAAGTGTAGCGCGTGGTGTTGCCTCGGGCGTCGCGGACGGCCAGCAGGCGGTTTAGGGTCGGATCGTAGGCCATGCTGACGCAGTTGCCCAGGGAATCGATCTGACTGGTGAGGTTGCCCCGGCCATCATAGCGGTAGGAATAGGTGACGCCGGAGGGCGCCGACAGGCGGGTGAGGTTGTGGTTGGTGTCGTAGGTAAACCGGGTTATGCGGCCCAACGCGTCATGGGTCTGGGCGACTTGGCCGCTGTCGTTATAGAACATCGTGGTCGTGGCGCCAGCGGCGTCGGTGACATACAGTCCGTTGGCTGTATCATAGGCGTAGGAGACGGCCTCGGCCCCGCCATCGCGGTATTCGCGCGTGAGGCGCCCCTGGGCGTCATAGTCGAAGTAATCGTGCGTTCCTCCAGGGTAGGCGATTGAGACAATGGCGTGGGCAGCCGGGCCGCTTGTGGCCGCGGAATATGTGTACACGGTGGTCCCGTCGGCGCCGGTGACGCTGGTGAGGTGCTCGCCGGAGGCATCATAGGCGTAGGTGGTGGCCCTGCCGGCTGGGTCCATGACGGAGGTGATCCGCCCCTGAGCGTTGTAGGCCAGCGTCAGGCTGTCGCCGTTGGAGTGGACCAGGCCAGTGAGCCTGTCGCCGGTATAGACGCAGGCGATGCGGTTGCCGTTGGTGTCCTGGACGTAGTCCAGACGCCCGTCGGCGCGGAAGGAGTAGGCCGTGCCGTCGGTCTCGACAAGGCGGTACAGCCCCTGGTCAAGTGTGAGCGCCGCGTAGTCGCCCGGCGAGCCGAAGTAGCCGCCGGTGGATAGCTTGCGGAAGGCTCGCGTGCCGCCGGAGGCGTCGATGGTCACGTTCTGGTCGGCGTCGGTGGCCAGGGAGATGTCCCAGTTGTGCGTCCAACCGCGACCCAGGGAATCCAGCGCATAGCGACCTGAGATCGGCTGGAGGAACGCACGGCTGAAGACCAGCGGCAGACCTGGGGCGGCATCGGAGACATCCACTGCGCCTGTGAGCGTGGGCCTCGGCAGGGACGCGCCGGCCTGCTGAATCTCGAAGGCCAGCAGTTTCGACACGTCATAAGCTTCGGCACCGTCATGGCCGAAAGTGCCGCTGGCGAAGGAGGGGCCGCCGACGGAGAGGCTGAATCTGACCCACATGGCCTCATCAACGTACTGGCCGAACTGGCTAAGGTAGTTGGCGTTGTCGTCCAGGACGGCCAGGTAACTACCGAGAGTGCCGCCGACGGAGGCGGTGAAATTGGACCAAATGGCGTCCCAGGCGTCGGGGGCGATGGAAGCGGGCCGGACATCGTCCTTGATGGCCGACCAGTCAATGGCCGCGCTGAAATCCGAGGCCATGCCCAGGGAGAAATTCGCCGCGCCGGTGGAATTGGAGAAGAAATAGACCGGGAACGATCCCGAAGCGCCAGGCGGAAGAATGCCGGCCAGCCCCTGCCCGATTCCCAGCCTCTGTACGCTGGCGGCATAGGAATCTTCCCAACTCAGGCGCAACCCGCCAACGTCGGTCGTCACGCTTAAGAGCGGGGCCGGGGCATCCGTGTCGCCGGTGTTGGTGTAACGGACCCACACGACCCCTTCCTGCCCAACCCGGACGGCGCTGGGTGCCTCAATAGTGGCCTGAACGTTCGGCCCTTGTCCAGCAGACACTATAAAGATGTCCGGGATGACCGTGCTCGTGATGGCACTGGCGGCACGGATATCATAAGCGCCGGTCGGGATGCCGGAAAGGTTGAACGTGGCATAGACCACATCTTGCTGCCCACGATAGACCTTCGACGGCGTCACCTCAAGGCCTGCGGGAGACACAAGTGATACCGCCACGTCGTCGGGGAAATTGGCCCCGCGGACGGTTACGGTTACGTTACCCGTATTCCCGCCATATCCCGGGCTGATTCCGCGAATCTGAAAATCCAGAATGGCGGACGTGAGGGTGAATTCTGCCGGGGCGTCGGGGGCGCCGGCTGCATAGGCCAGGATGTAGTAGGCCCCCGCCTGGGTGGAGGGGATCTCCACCTGCTGGTCGGCGGCGAGGTTGGTGGAGTACTTGGCGTCGTAGTCGCTCCGCGTGGGGGCCGAGCCGTACTTGACGTACAGTTCGTTACTGCCGATATCGTTGAGATCATTGAGGGAGACGAACAGATGCTGGCCGGCCTCGACGGAGACGCGGTAGTACTTGTACTGGCGCGAGAAGTCAAACGTCTCGGTCAGCGGCTGGCCCAGCGTCAGGGCGGGCACGCCGAGGCGGAACGTCGACGAGACGCGGTAATTGTTGTCTTCGCGGCCATCTTCATCGACCACGGCACCGGCGTCAGCCTTGACGATCACGTAGTAGATGGCGTCGGGCAGGCTGGCGGTGTCGACGTCCAGGCCGGCGTGGTACACCTGGCGCTGGGACAGCCCGCCGGCGTGCGGCAGGCTCCCTACCAGCGTGTCGCCGGCATCGAGGGTCTCGTCGCTGGAGAGGTAAACCTGATCGGTCCAGGTTCCGCCGGCCGGCGCGAGGTCGCGGTCGAAGACCGTCCACTCCACCGGCAGCGGGTCGCCACGATTGACGACTTCCGGCACGCCGACGTGCGTGACGGCCAGGTCGGGGTAGCCGACGTAGATCGGCTGGGACGAGGAACGCAGGTTGTTGGCCTCGACGTACCATTCATTGACGTCGTCGCCGGAATCGGCGGCTGCAATGAGGTAGTAGTACCCGGGGGCGACGTCGCGGATGACCGGCGCCAGGGCCGCGGAGTAGGTCGCCAGGGTGGCCAGCGGCCCGGTGTGGCTGACCTCCCCCAGGAAGACGTCATCGGCGTCCAGGGAGGCGTCGGCGGAGAGATAGATCGCGTCGGTCCAGGTACCCTCGGCTGCTGAGCGCCCGAGGTTGCGGACTGTCCATCCGACCTCCAGCGTCGAGCCAAGCGCCACGGCCGGCGGGGTGGTCAGTTGCGTGACGGCCAGGTCGGCCGACTCCACGCCCGCCGGGCGGATGGAGAGGGCGTACAGGCTGTCGGCGGCGAAGAAGTTCAACATGCCCTGGGCGGCCAGGCCGTCGATGGTCCGCCCGGTCTCGTAGGACTCCAGGGCTACCGGGCGCTGCGGGTCGCTGACATCGACCACCTGAACCTTGCCGGACTCGGGAATGGTCACATAAGCCGCGCCTGTCCAGAACTGCCTGCCGGGGACGTTCGAGACGATTGTCGCCAGGTTGCCGCTGACGCTGAGGTCGCCGGCCTGGTCCACCTGGGCCGAGCCACACTCCACGGGATTGGCGACGTCCGAGAAGTCCCACGCCTGCAACATTCCCGGATCACTCAGCGTGACGTATGCCATCTCCCCGTCCGTGGCGATGCCCTGGGCCAGCCGGCCGATGTTGGCGGTGGACAGCAGCACCGGATGGGCCGGGTCGGAGACGTCGAACTCGCTGAGGCCCTTGAACGGTTGCGGCGACGGCAGAGGAGAATTGACAGACACGGCCAGCTCGTAACTACCACCATAATAACAGTACAGGCTCAAAGAGTAGTTGCCTGTTTCCGTGAGTTGCCATGTCGTCGCGTTGGAGTACTGCCCAAGCCCCTGTCCCGATGGGCCCTGGAGCGACACATACACCTGTGAGCATGTCCCGGCGCCGTCGCTGGCCCCTCGAACGGCCACATTCAGGCTGTCCCCCGCCTGTCCTTGGAAAGAATACCAATCATAAACGTAATTACTCTCGAACATCCCGTAAGCCAAGGCCGGCTGACTCAGATTGCCCAGGTTGATGGCAGTTTGTGCGGTATTGTTTGGTTCCGGGTCGATCGGGTGGGTGTTGCTGACGAACACGTGGTCACCCTGAACGGCCAGATGGGCTGTAGTGTAGCCCACCTCGTAAGCCTGCCCCTCGTAATAAGCGTACCGCCGCTCGGCGTAGAGGAACAGGTCGATGGAGGAAAGCACATCCAGGTCGGCTGGGTCGGAAACATCAATCACGTGCAGCTTGCCCCTGCCATAGGAGTAATAACTCCCGTCCAAGACGTACATCAGGCCGCCCCGGACTTTCACGTCCAGGGGCCTTTCGTATTCGATAGGCAGTTGGTGAGAGGCCAGGAGGTGTGGCCGGGCAGGGTTGGAGACATCGACAATCTCCAGTCTATTGCCCTGCGCCAGGAACACCCTCGTCCCCGTCGCCAGGACGTAGTCAATCGGGTAATAAGTGACAAACGAAGACTGGTACGTTCCTACCAGCCGGGGCAACGACGGCTCGGAGACATCGATCAGTTCCAGCGTCTGGCCGCGAGCCACACAGGCGATTGACCCGGCCATGGCTATGCGGTTCATGTCGTACGGCTCGGAGCGAGTGACCACGACGGTCGGGGCAAAGCGGTTGGAGACGTCCACGACATCCAAGTCGCCGTTGGCGAAGTAGAGGTGGGAGCCCAGCATCACCAGGTTTGTCCGGTTTCCGGCCGGAGCATAGTAGTCCTGGTCCGGGGACAGGTAGTGATCGCCAAGAGTAACTGCGCCAATCATCGCCGGGTCGGCGGGATCGGCGACGTCGATGACCGTCAGGAAATCGACATCATCCTCATCCTCATCCCAGGTCCACCCGGCCACGAACAGAGTCGTCCCGCTGAGGTCCAGGGTCTCGACGGACCCGCCTGGCTCACACTGCCCTCGAACCCTCGGCAAGGTCGGAGCTGACACGTCCAGGAGCACGATGCTGTGGTGGCTTTCTTCGTAATAATAGTAGTCATCATAAACAGCCACCGCCAGCAGGTTGCCGCTGATGGTTGCCGAACCGGCCAGCTCGGCGTCCAAGGCCCGGCGGGAGACGAATGCCGGGTCGGACAGGTCGGCAAGATTCACCACCTCGATAGCCGCCCGATGGAAGACTGGGTCGTTTGAAGTCACGTAGGCCAGGCTTCCTTGCACAGCCAAGCCTCGGGCCTCGCCACGGAGGTCGTATTCCGCCAGCACCTGCGGATTGGCGGGATCGGAAAGATCGACGATGTCCAGTTGCGGATCCTCGCCGTCGCCGATGAATGCGATCCGCCCCTGGATGGTCAGTACGGCCACGTCGGCTTCGTGCTCGGCCAGCAGGACCGGCTGATAGGGGACAGACAGATCGAAGATGCGGGTGGATGTCCCATCCACGACGTACAGCCGGTCGCCCCCGGCGAAAATGGACACAGTCTGTTGCCGGCCATCGGTCAATTCGGGCACTGTCACGGAAAAGACGACCTCGGATACCTTGTGGATGTCGGTGGGGTCGCGGACATCGAGCACGCGCAGCCCGGCCGTGGTCAGTTCGTAGGCGTAGTCTCCCTGGACGGCCACCGCCAGTGACGCCCCGCCGATATGCCCCACCAAGTCCATCTCCAGGTCCATCGGCGCGACCAGCGCCAGCGGGCTGGACATGCCGGTGTTGTTGGTCTCATTGCCTTCGGCGACTTGGTTGCCTGCGTCCAGGCGGACGGCCAGGAAGTACTCCCCGTCGGTACCAAAGGGATCGACCAAGGGCCAGGGGATTGTGATGTCCGAGGACCAGGTCTCGCTGCCGGCGATTTCTGGGACGGAGATGTCCAGCGGGACCGTCAACTCACGGTCGTCACTGTCGCCCAGGATGTCGTTGTCGGAGAGCCACAGGTGGGCCGTGGAGGCTGGCACGGCCTGGCGCCCCGCGTTGCGGACATCCAGGTGTACCGACAGTTGCTGCCCGGCCTGCACGGTCGTTGCCGTTCGCAAGGCGACAAACTCCAGGTCCGGCACCAACATATAGACTGGGGAGGAAGCCAGGTAGTTATCGTCCTCATTGCCCTCGGCGACCTGGCCGGCAGCGTCGGCCTTGGCCAGCACATGGTACTGAAGGTCGGTGCCGAAGGGGTCCGTGGCCGGCCAGGTGAACGTGACGTTGGTTTGGAACTTGGGATAGTTGTTCTGCGAGGTGTACGTGGCCAGGGCGGGAACAGGAACATCGACCAGCAGGTCGTGGTCGTCGGCGTTGCCGCCTGTGGCGTCATCGGACAACCACAAGTGGAGGACCGACGCTCCCGCCGCCGCTGTGCCGGTGTTCCGGACCTCCAGCGAGTATGTCACGCTCTGTCCAGGCTGAACCTCCGTGGGTCCGGAGAGGGAATTGACGACCAAGTTGGGCCGATTGACCCCGAATGAATTGGACAGGTCGTAATTGTTCGTCTCGCTAGCCTCCACGACCGCGTTGGTCACATCCATTCTGAGGACAAAGAAGTACTGTCCGTCCGTGCCGTAGGGGTCCGGCTCAGGCCAAGCGTATTGCACAGTAGTCTGGTAGGTCTGGTAACTGTAGTCCGGCCAGTTGTATGTGCGGATGGTGGGGATGGGGATATCAATGTGCAGATCCAAGTCGTCGGCGTTGCCGATTGTGCTGTCATCCGACAGCCACAGGTGGGCCGTCGAGGCGCCTGCCTGGGCGTCGCCTAAGTTCCGGATGTTGACGACTATCGACACATCCTGTCCCGGCAGGATGCTGGATGGAACGTCTACCCACCCGCTCAGGTCCGGCAGGCGCAGTTCCGCGACGTTGCTGACTCCGACATTGTCGGTCTCGTTCGTCTCCACCACGGCCGAGGTGGAATCGGCTTGTAGGATGAAGTAGTAATCCCTGTCTGTTCCAAAGGGATCGACCTCAGGCCACGTGTAGTTTACGATCGTTGAGTAGGAGTTGCTCCCGGGTTCGGAGAGGATCGATGGCACGGATAGCTGGATACCGGTGTCCAGATCGTCGGCGTTGCCATAGACATTGTCGTCCGACAGCCACAACCGGGCCGTCGAGGCCGGGGTGATCGTCATCCCCGTGTTTCGGATCGTCACGTTCAAGGCCGCTGCCTCGCCCGGGTAGACGCTGCCCGGGCCGGAGATCTGGCTGACCACAAAGTTCGGCTGTCCGTCCACGTTGCTCAATCCGAATTGTCGGCTATAGACGCCGTAGGAGGAGCCATCCTGCCCGGCGCTTTGCCAGACGATGGTGAAACGGTCCAGATCGCGTACCACCACCGAGGGATCAGATTGCGCGTTGGAGGTGTAGGAGTTGACACGGAATTCGCTTCCGACGGGGCTGCCGTCGGCGGCGTAACGCCTCGCGAGTACGGCCCAATTGTCGCCGTCCTGCCCGTAGCTGTGCCAGGCGATAACGAAGTTCCCATCGGCGTCCATGTCGACGGATGGGTCGCGCTGCTCGCCGCTGGTGTACGTGTTGACCCGGAACTCCTCTCCCAACCTCTCCCCGTTGGCGGCAAAACGCTGTGCGTATACGCCCCAACTGTTTCCATCCTGTCCGTTGCTCCGCCAAGCCACCATGAAGTTGCCATCGGCATCTATGGCCGCGCTGGGGCAGTTCTGTTGATCCGAGGCGTATGAGTTGACGACAAACTCATCGTCGGCGGCCGTGCCGTTGGCCAGGAACCGCCGGGCGTAAGTGTTGTCCCCGTTGTCCCATGCTACAACGAACTGACCGGCGGCATTCATGGTGACGACCGGACGGTACTGGTCTGGTGCGGCGTTGGAGCAGACCCAGAATTCCGGCCCGTTGGGCGTGCCATCGGCCAGGTATCTCTGTCCGAATATCCCGCCGTTGTTGCCGGCGTCTTGCCCGGCGCTGCGCCACACAATGATGAAGTTGCCTGCCCCGTCCATGGCCACGGACGGGTCGGACTGGTCGGAATAGGTGTAGGTGTTGACCCGGAACTCGCCGGCCAGGGCCTGTCCGTCGGCGCCGTACAGCCGGGCATAGACGCCCCAGCCGGAACCGTCCTGATTCTGGCTATGCCAGGTAACAACGAACCGCCCGTCGGAGGCGACGGCCAAGGCGGGGGCGGTCTGGTCGGCGGAGGTCGTGGCGTTTACCCGAAATTCCGACCCCACCGGCGAACCGGCAGCGTCGTACCGCTGGCCATAGATGCCCAACCCACTGCCGTCCTGCCCCTGGCTGTGCCAGATGACCACGGAGTTGCCCACGGAGTCTAACCCAACGACCTGCGCGGACTGATTGTCGGCCGTCGTTGTGTTCACCCGGAACTCCGGACCCAACAGCGGCAGCGCCGCGATATCCACTACCGGTTCGTTGTAGCTCGTGCGATAGACGTTGTTCGTCTCATCCGCCTCGGCCACCTCGTTGGCCGTATCGACAATGATCCCAACGTACCAGTCGCCAACTGCGACATTCGGCACGGCCAGCGCGCGGGAGTCGGAGTACGTCTGGTATGCCCCTACGCCGCCGACCGTGAACTGCCCGCCCAGCGGGGTGTCGGCAGTGGTGATAACGGCGTCGGCCGAGAGGTAGTACTGGCAGGTGAACGGCCCGGCGTCGACAGATCCCTGGTTACGAATCTCCGCGCTAACGCTGATCGTCTGGCCAAGATTCGCCCCAGTCGGGGCGGTCACACGCACAGGAACCAGGTCAGCCTGGGACAAGCCGCTGCCGTAGACTTGGCCAAAGATGCCACAGCTCCATCCTTCTTCATCCGAAGGATAGCTCTGCCAGGCAATCAGCAAGTCGCCGCCCGCCCCGAACGCCACCGCCGATGTGTTTTGTTCGTAGTAGGTGTATGTATTGGCCCGGAACTCACCGCCCTGCGTCGAACCGTCCGAAGCGTACTCCTGAGCGTACACGCCGTTACTAGAACCGTCCTGACCGTTACTTTGCCATGTGAAGACAAAGTCGCCATCAGCGTCCATCGCCAAGGCGGGGCCGTACTGATCGCTGCTGATATAGGTGTTAACCAGGAATTCCACACCCTGCGCCATGCCGGCGTAGTTGTAGCGCTGGCCGTATACGCCCCATCCGCTCCCGTCCTGCCCGTAGCTGTGCCATCCAATAACTAAATCCCCATCGGCGTCCATCGCCACTACCGGGTCACGTTGCTCGCTGCTGGTATAGTTGTTGACCCGGAACTCGCCACCGGCTGCCGTGCCATCGGCTGTATACCGCTGCCCGTACACACCCCAACTGGATCCGTCCTGCCCGTGACTCTGCCAGCTCACCACAAACTCGCCATCGGCGTCCATCGCCACCACAGGATTGCACTGCTGGTCGTTGGTATAGGTGTTGGCCCGGAACTCGCTGCCCTGGCGTGTACCATCCGCCGCATAGCGTTGGCCGTACACGCCCCAACTCGATTCGTCCTGGCCCTCGCTCTGCCAGGCCACCACGAAATCCCCCGTGACGACATTCACCGCCACCTCCGAGTCGCTCTGGTTGCCTGTCGTGTACGTGTTGACCAGGAAGGCATCCGTCAGCGGGGAACCGTCGGCGGCAAAGATACGACCATAGACCCCATAACTGCTCCCGTCGTTGTCGCCGGTCCAGGTGACCACGAAACGCCCATTGTCCGCCACGGCCACGTCAGGCTGGCTCTGCTCGCCGACCCAGTCGGGGTTGACGCGGAACTCCGGCCCCAGCGGCGTGCCTTCGGCGTTTAATCGCTGGAAGTAGATGTCGTTCGTCCCCCAGCCTTCGGCGTTGGCCCCTTGCCAGACGGCCACGTAGTTGCCCGACGAGTCGGCGTCCACCGCCACCTCCGTCTGGTCCCCGCCTGTGGAGTGGTTCACGTGCAACTGGCTACCCAAGGGCGCAGCCGGTGACCGCACGTCCATGGTCTGTAGATGCACTGTGGCCGTGCCGTTATTGGCCTCGTCGGCTTCGGCCACCTGCAAGTTCACATCCATCAGCAGCCCCACAAACCACTCGCCAGTCGGGGCGTCCAGAGGAACCTGAATCTGCCGGCTATCGGTGTAGGTTGTGTATGCATTGAGTCCGCCGACCGTGAACTGTCCGCCCAACGGCGTGTCGGCAGTGGTGATGGTCGCGTCGGCCGAGAGGTAGTACTGGCAGGTGAACGGCCCGGCGTCGGCAGATCCCTGATTGCGTATCTCGGCGCTGACATTGATCGTCTGGCCAAGGTTCGCCCCAGCCGGGGCGGTCACACGCACAGGAACCATGTCAGCCTGGGACAAGCCACTGCCGTAGAGTTGACCAAAGATGCCCCAACTCGATCCCTCTTCATCAGAAGGATAGCTCTGCCAAGCAATCAGCAAGTCACCGCCAACCCCGTACGCGACGGCCGATGTACGTTGTTCGTTGTTTGTGTACGTGTTGGCCCGAAACTCACCACCGACCGCACTCCCATTTGCAGCATACCGTTGCCCGTAGACTCCCCAGCTGCTGCCGTCCTGATTCGCGCTCTGCCAAGTCACGGCAAACTCGCCACTGACGTCCACCGCCACGGCAGGATTGGTCTGCTGGCTGTTCGTGTAGGTGTTCACCCGGAACTCGCTGCCCAACGCCGTGCCCGCGGCGTTGTACCGCTGCCCGTATACGCCCCAACTGGATCCGTCCTGCTTATTACTCTGCCATCCGATGATGAAGTTACCATCGACGTCCATCGCCACGGCCGGCTCGGCCTGCTGGTCACTCGTGTAGGTGTTTGCCCTGAATTCCCCGCCCTGCGCCACGCCGGCGGAGTCGTACCGTTGCCCGTACACTCCCCAACTGCTGCCGTCCTGATTCAGGCTCTGCCAGACAACGACAAAGTCCCCATCCCCGTCCATTACCACCACAGGATTGCACTGCTGGTCGCTAGTATAGGTGTTGACCCGGAACTCCCCGCCCAGTGCCGTGCCGGCGGCGTTGAACCGCTGGCCATATACGCCCCAACTGCTGCCGTCCTGGCCGTCGCTCTGCCAAGCCACCACGAAATCCCCCGTGACGACGTTGACCGCCACCTCCGAGTCGCTCTGATTGCCTGTCGTGTACGTGTTGACACGGAAGGCATCCGTCAGCGGGGAACCGTCGGCGGCAAAGATGTGCGTATAGACCCCAGAACTGCTCCCGTCGTTGTCGCCGGTCCAGGTGACCACAAAACGTCCATCGTCCGCCACGGCCAAGTCGGGCTGGCTCTGCTCCCCGACCCAGTCGGGATTGACGCGGAACTCCGGACCCAGCGGCGTGCCCTCGGCGTTGAAACGCTGGAAGTAGATGTCGTTCGTCCCCCAGCCTTCGGCGTTGGTCCCTTGCCAGACGGCCACATAGTTGCCCGACGAGTCGGCGTCCACCGCCACCTCTGTCTGGTCCCCGCCTGTGGAACGGTTCAGGTGCAACTGGCTACCCAAGGTCGGGTCGCTGAGCCAAAACACTCGCGAGAAATCATCCCCTCCGGCCCCGTCCCCATTCCCATCTAAGGCGTTGCCTTCCGTGTCGGCCAATGTGGTGGAAAAGCCAGTCAGGCGATAGTAACCCGCCTGAAGCAGCGGTGGGGACACCGCAAGAGAAATGCTCGCGCCCGAAACGTACGCTGGGACAACAGAAACGCCGTGGAGGACATCATCCGCCGTGTCAAGCCGTTCGTCTAAGCCCGCGCCTCGCAACTCCCAACTGGCGGGGCTGTTTACCCCGTCCGGAAGGAGGTCTTCGGTTGACCGAACCGCGATCCCGCTGATGGGACCAACGCTGGAGATCGCCTCTCCAGACATCAGAGACATTGAGTAAAGCACCGGGCTGGCTAAAGTGGCATCAGCGAAGATCATCGCGCTGAAATAGCGATTGACGTTGGAGTCATTCCCGTAGTTTGTCCAGATTGCCCGCCCGTCCAAGAAACCGGACCACGTATGTGCACAGACAGTGGGCTGCTCGTAGTCCAGACCGAACCCATCGCGGCTGACCTGCCAATGCTCGATTTCGGCAGTACTGAGCGACCGGGTACCGTTGCCGAAATGCCACCCCTCTGGCAACTCGAACTGACCCCCAAAACCGGCAATCCCCCCCCCGTCGGCCGCGGCAATGTGAAGGTAGTTCGCGCCCCCTGGCAACAAGTCAGCACTAAACTGATATGTTTGTCCCCAGTTGTCTCCGTGGCCAACCGAGGTGCCGGCCACCGAATCGCTTGTGCTGACGTAGAGGTCAAAGGAGTTGTCAACTGTGAGCGTCGCAGTAAGCGTGCCAGTCAGTAGTAGTCGCGGTTCAAGCTGCTCCAAGACGCCTTGTGGCGCAGGAATCCCTGCGTAGCCATATCGCGGGTTCATCCGCCGCTCGTTGAGGCAGCGCATCCTGCCAAGGACGACTCCGTAAAGTTCCCGAAGGCGGCCGACCATGTGTGACGCTGGGGACATTGCATGTCCTCCTTACCGGTTATGCGAGATAAGTAGTCCTCCCCTTTCACTTCCCCGTGGTTTCATCGTCGGTGAGGAAGGCAACGGCCCCCGCAATAGCGGGCTGAGGCCCCCGACACCGCCCGTGAGGAAGTGAATGAGGGCACCGCTCCACGCAAGAAAAACGAGTTATTGATTCTACCGCGTTTCGGCAGATCGACAAGCAGAAACTGGACGAGATATGGAAATGGGGTGTGCCCGAAGTTTCTGGCACTATGCAACTCGTTGTCGCTGAAGGCTCCAGTAGGCCTCCAGCATGTTGCTTTGGTCCACGCACGCCAGGGCGGCCATCGCCTCGGCGTTGGGCAGGTT
>JBAZTO010000020.1:0-64469 GCA_041661865.1 Phycisphaerae bacterium
TTGGCCAAAACACAACATACAAAAGGAGGCCGGATTATGCGCGCGTTCTATAAATTATAACTGCTGCATATGCAGGTCGTTGCAGCGAGCCTCCCCCCAGTTTAGTTTACGGCGTTGGGTGCCATGCCCTTACACGGCTGTTGGCGGAAGGGCATGCTCGGCTCTTGCATCTTGCACGCTCGTGTGCAATCTGGTAACTCCACTTCATGCCCAACGAGACCGTCGCCCCGTGGACCGTGCTGAGGCTGCTGAACTGGACCAAGGACTACCTGGCCAAGGCCAACCTGGACAGTCCGCGGCTGTCGGCGGAGATGTTGCTGTCGCACGTCCTGCGGTGCCGGCGCATCGAGCTCTATGCCCGCTTCAACTACGAGCCGTCGGAGGCGGAACTGTCGGCCTATCGCGAGCTGGTCAAGCGGGCCGGGGTCTACGAGCCGGTGGCCTATCTGGTGGGAACCAAGGAGTTTTACTCCCTGCCCTTCAAGGTCACTGCCGACGTGCTCGTGCCGCGCAGCGAGACTGAAATCCTGGTCAGTGAGGCGGTGACGGCCCTTCGCAAGCTGGGTCGCCCCGGGCGGCTGTGGGATGTCTGCACCGGCAGCGGGTGCGTGGCCATCGCCGCAGCCGTGCAGGTGGCCGACCTGCAAGTGCTGGCCAGCGACATTTCCGCCGCCGCCGTCGAGATCGCCAGGGAGAACGCCGCCGCCAACAAGGTCGATTCCCGCGTCCGCTGCCGCGTGGCCGACCTGCTGAGCCTTCCGGAAGACTGCCGCGACCTGGCCCCCTTCGACGTCATCACCGGCAACCCGCCCTACGTGGCCGACAACCAGATGATCAGCGAGACAGTCAAGCACGAGCCCTCCATCGCCGTGCATGGCGGCAAGGACGGCCTGGATTTCATTCGCCCGTTCGTTCGCGACGCGGCGGCGATGCTGGCGCCCGGCGGGTCGCTGATCATGGAATTCGGCTTCGGCCAGGCCGACGACGTCCGCGACCTGATCGTCCAGGGCGGACTGCTGGCGGAGCCGAAAATCCTCTGCGACCATCAGGGCATCGAACGCGCTACCGTGGCTGTCCGTAAATAAGGCCGAGATTTGGCATCGGCGTGAATAAGAGGAAAGCTATGTCTAGGATAGGTAGATATTGTTTTCTGATAGCGTTCATTGTTGCGGTCCAGGCGATGTTTTGCTACGTGTCCTATCGGTATGGGCGGGCGCTCAACGTCTCGTATGGACCGACGGTGACAAATATCGAAAAGATGGGACACCTGGTCTCTCTGCGCACCAATTGGGCGGATATCCTCAGCGAAGATTGGACGTGGGGGACAGGGTTAACCCAGCAGAAGATCATCTATGTCGTCAAGGGTGACGCGCTCCTAGCCTGCGATGTGCGCGGGGCCAAGGTACTTGAGAAAGACGACCGGAACCGCAGAGCGGTAATACAACTTCCAGCCCCCAAAGTTCTCAGTCCTCGAATCAATCATCACCAGTCCGGGCCTTATGACTCCAGCTTCTGGATTACTCCGGAGAAACGTGACGCGATGACCCAGCATGCCCTGGAAAAAGGGCAGGACAGGATTGCGCAGGCCGCTGGGTGTGAGGAGAACATCGCGACGGCCAAGGCCAACGCCCGGCAGGTGCTGACGGCATTGTGGGAAATACAGGGTTGGAATGTTGAAGTAGTTTTCGACGACGAAAAGAGATAGGCCTCGCGTTGTCAGGGTTAACCGGTGCTGACGGGTGCTGTTATGTCTTTCTTCCGTCCCTTCTGTCGCCTTTGCGGCCGGCCCGCCGAATCTCGCCCTGAAAGTTGCCTCCGTGGCATCGGTGTGGTATGATGCGGGCGCGTTTGAAGGACTCAAACCCCTCACCGAGGTTCATGGAATGGACAGGTTTATTATCAAGGGCGGGCCCCGTCTCAAGGGTCAGGTCACCATCAGCGGTTCCAAGAATTCAGCTTTGCCCATATTGGCGGCCACGCTGCTGCTGGACGGCCCCAGCACGATCTGCGGCGTGCCGGACCTGGCCGACATCACGGCGATGATCGACCTGTTGGTGGACCTGGGCGCCGAGGTGCACCGCGACGAGTCGGGCAAGGTGCATGTCAACGTCGTCCAGCAGGAAGCCAGCCACGCACCTTATGATCGCGTGCGGAAGATGCGCGCGAGCATCGGCGTGCTGGGGCCGCTGCTGGCCAAGCGCGGCAAGGCCCGCGTGGCCATGCCCGGCGGCTGCGCCATCGGCATGCGCCCGGTGAACCTGCACGTTCGCGGCCTGAAGGCCCTGGGGGCCGAGATGGAGCTGGACGGCGGGGACATCCTGGCTAAGTGCCCCCGGCTCAAGGGCGCCAGCATCTTTCTGGGCGGGCCTTTCGGCTCGACCGTGCTGGGCACCGACAACGTCATGATGGCCGCCACGCTGGCCCAAGGCCGCACGATCATTGAATCCGCCGCCTGCGAGCCCGAAGTGGTCGATCTGGCCAACTTCCTCAACGCCGCCGGCGCGAAGATCACCGGGGCCGGCACGCCGCGGATTATCATCGAGGGCGTCGAGAAGCTCACCGGCGTCACCGACCACCAGGTCATCCCCGACCGCATCGAGGCCGGCACGTTCATGATCGCCGCGGCCATCACCAACGGCGAGGTCACCATCAACAACGTCAACCTCGACCACATGGTCGCCGCCGTCGACAAGCTCCAGGAAATCGGCGTGGGGATCGAGCCGCACAACGGCGGCGTGATCGTCTCCTCCGCCCGCCACCTCGAACCCACCGACGTGACCACCCAGCCCTACCCGGGCTTCCCCACCGACTTGCAGGCCCAACTGCTGGCCCTGCTGTGCCTCTCGGACGGCAACAGCGCCGTGACCGAAAAGATCTTCCCCGACCGTTTCATGCACGTGGCCGAGCTGGCCCGCATGGGGGCCGACATCCGCAAAGAGGGCTACACCGCCATCGTCACGGGCGTCAAGAAGCTCGTCGGCGCCCCGGTGATGGCCAGCGACCTGCGGGCCTCGGCGGCCCTGGTGCTGGCCGGGCTGGTCGCCCAGGGCACCACGACCGTCAACCGCGTCTACCACATCGACCGCGGCTACGAGCAGATCGAAAAGAAACTCGCCGCCCTCGGCGCCGACATCAAGCGCGTCGATGGCGAAGCCCCGCCGATGTGCTAAGAAACCATCTCAGAACGTAGCATGGGCATCTTGCCTATGAGTATCACGGGCGTCCCGCCTGTGCTACGGGGTTTTGAGATAGTTACTTATTCCTACAATAAACCCTTTGCGCTCTGTATGATGCATGGCTACGTTTGCAGCCACCCACAAGCATAGAAAGACCCTGATGCGAATCGCACTGGTTAATCCTGTCGCACGACGTACGGAAGGTTACCACACCATCGGCACGGCCATCCCGCACCTGGGGCTCCAGGTGCTGGCCCGGCTGGTGGGGCCCGAGCACCAGGTCGAGATCATCGACGAAATTTTCGGCGGCGAGAAAACCGAGGAGATGCTCTCCACCCGGGGCTACGGCCTGGTCGGCGTGACGGCGTTCTCCAGCGGCGCGACGCGAGCCTACGAACTGGCGGCCCTGTGCCGCCGTCACGGCCTGCCGTGTATTTTGGGCGGCCCCCACGCCTCGGCTGTGCCCGACGAGGCTGCGGCACACTTCGACTCCGTGGCCATCGGCGAGTGCGACGAGATCTGGCCGGAGATCATCGCCCAGGCCGCCGCCGGTCAGATGGCCAAGCGCTACGAAGGCCGGCTGGCCGACCTGACCAGGGGCTTTGGCCGCTCGGCCCAGAATGTTCAGCCCATCAACGGCAAGTACGACGTCGGCTGCATCCAGACTTCCCGCGGCTGCCCGGTGGGTTGCGACTATTGCAGCGTCACCCGCTTCAACGGTCCGACCATCCGCCGCCGCGGCATCGACGACATCATCGAGGAATGGAACAGCACCGTTCGCAAGTTCCTCTTCGTGGTGGACGACAACTTTTTCGGCGTGGGCAAGGGCCACGGCGACTGGGCCAAGGAGTTGCTGGAGGCCATCATCCGTCGCGGCAAGAAGCGGCTGTGGTTCAGCCAGACGACCATCAACATGGGCGGCGACGCCGAGGGGCTCAAACTGGCCTACCGCGCCGGCTGCCGCGGCATGCTGGTGGGCTTTGAGAGTTTCAACCAGACCAACCTCAAGCAGTTCCACAAGGGCGTCAACCCCAAGAGCATCGAGGGTTATCGCCGGCTGATCGACGGCTTCCACAAGGCGGGCATTTCCGTTTTCGCCGGCTTCATCATCGGCGGGGACGACGACACCGAAGAGACCGCCTCCGACACGATCATGCAGGCGACGGCGTTGGGGATCGACATCATCCAGTTGACCAACCTCACCCCGCTGCCGGGCACGAAGATGTACGACCGCTACCTGGCCGAGGGGCGCATCTTCGCCACCAACTATCCCACCGACTGGGAGCGATACACCTTCGTCGAGACGGTCTACAACCCCGCGCGGATGACGGCGCGGCGGCTGGACGAGACCATCTGCGAGATCCGCCTGGCCGCAGCCACCGAGGATTGGGTCTGGAAGCGGACACTCAAGTCGCTGTGGCGGACCAAGTCCCTCACCACGGCCTTGTTCGTTCACGGGATGAACAAGGGCTGGGCACAGATGGCCAAGATCCAGGCCCCGCGCGACGTGGCCAAGTTCGGCCAGCCCGTTCCCAGCGCCCGCACCGAGAAGATCCATCGCTCCTTCGCCTGGAACCACCGCAACGGGCACGGCAAGGATCTGGGATTCGGGACGGACTAAGAGCCTATCCCAATAGGTGGCACAGCTTTTCTAAGCTGTGCCATGCACAGGCTGGAAAGCCTGTGCCACACACCTACTGAGATAGGTTCTAAGCAACACGTCCTCCGCCGTTTGGCTTGCATGGCCTTCGCCGGCCGTTTAGGATAGTCGCCCGCCGCGAGGAGCGAAAATGAACCTGATTATCGGCCAATCGCCAAATCTCAAAGGACCTGTCAAGGTTCCGCCCAACAAGTCGCACTCATTCCGGGCGCTGATCATGGCCGGGCTGGCTGAAGGCACCAGCAAGATCATCGCGCCGATGGTCTCCAACGACTGGATGCGGGGCATCGAGGCCCTGGAGATGTTCGGGGCCAAGACCGATCCCAAGGCGGAGAAGGTCTGGGAAATCACCGGCACCGGCGGGGTACTCAAGACCCCCGACGACGTCATCGATTGCGGCAACAGCGGCATCATCCTGCGGTTCTTCATGGCCCTGGCCGCCTGCTGCGAAGGCTACACCGTTTTCACCGGCGACCATTCGCTGCGTCACATCCGCCTCTGCCAGCCGCTGATCTCAGCCCTCAACAGCCTGGGCGCCTGGGCGGTAAGCACCAAAGGCGACGGCCACGCACCCATTGTCGTGCGGGGCAAGCTGCGCGGCGGCAGCACGGAAATCGACGGCATGGACAGCCAGCCGGTCTCGGCCTTGCTGATCGCCTCGTCGCTGGCCTCGGCCCCGACGGAGTTGATCGTCCGTCGCGCCGGCGAAAAACCCTGGGTGGGCCTGACGCTGGACTGGCTCGCCCGTTGCGGCGTGGAGTTGAGCAACCAGAATTACGAAACCTACCGCATCCGCGGCAACGCCCGCTGGAAGGCCTTCCAGGCCCGCATCCCGCTGGACTGGTCGGCGGCACTTTACCCGATCGTCGCCGCCGTCCTGACCCAGGACAGCGAGATCCAGTTGCCCGGCATGGACTTCAATGACAGCCAGGGCGACAAGGCCGTCGTGACGCTGCTGAAGGAAATGGGCGCCGACATCGAGATCAAGGGCGACACGGTCATTGCCCGCTCCAGCAAGCTGACCGGCCGCCAGATCGACTGCAATGACTTCATCGACCAGTTCATGCTGCTGGCCGTGGTAGGCGCGTTCGCCGAAGGCGAGACGGTGCTGACCAACGCCGAAGTCTGTCGCCACAAGGAATGCGACCGCATCGCCGAGATGCACAAGGCCCTCTCGGCGATGGGGGCCTCGGTGGAAGAGCGGCCCGACGGGCTGGTGGTCCGGCACAGCCGCCTGCACGGCGCGCGCATCGACAGCCGCGGCGATCACCGCATGGTCATGACCCTGGCCGTGGCGGCGCTGGGCGCGTCGGGCCAGACGCTGGTCAGCGACATTGAGTGCGTCAAGAAGACCTTCCCCAACTTCGTCGAGCAAATGCAGGCCGTCGGCTGCGATATGAGAGTGCAGTGAATGACGAATGACGAAATACGAATGACAAATCATTACCCTAATATCGAAGGGCAAATCGCGCTTTCACCGCAGGCAACGCGCGCCAATTATCGCCAGGGTCTTGGCGTCGATGTCAGCCCAAGCCGGCCAGGTCGAGCTTCGTCATTCGTCATTGTTTCGTCATTCGAGTTTCGTCATTAGTCATTGAGTCAAAGAGGACTTATCCCAGGCATAGGGAATGTTTCTGTGCTACAAGGAGAACTTCAGTGTTAGGCAATACTTTCGGCAGGGTGTTTCAGGTCACCACCAGTGGCGAGTCGTACGGTTGGAAGGTCAACGAGAAAGGCGAGGGCTGGGGCGGGGCCATGCTGACCATCGTCAACGGCGTGCCCGCGGGGATCAAGCTGGACCTCAAGATGATCCAGCACGAGCTGGACAAGCGACGGCCCGGCCAGAGCAAGCTCGACAGTCCTCGCAAGGAGACCGACCGCGTCGAGATCGTCAGCGGCCTGCAGGAAGGCATCACCACCGGCGCGTCGGTAGGCCTGCTGATCTGGAATATCGACACGCAGGACGTGCATGTCGATCAGTATCGGAAGGTCAAGGATGTCATTCGTCCCGGCCATGCCGAGTTGAACTTCTTCTACAAGTATGGCGAGGCGGGCGACTGGTGCGGCGCGGGCCGGGCCAGCGGGCGCGAGACGGTCTGCCGCGTAGCCGGCGGGGCGGTGGCCAAGCAACTGCTGGCCCGCGAAGGCATCGAGATCCTCGCCCATGTCGTCGAGAGCCACGGCATCAGGGGACGCAGCATCGCCGAGGGCACCATGACCTTCGAGGAGATGAAGGCCAACTACCGCAAAAACGATCTGAACTGCTGTGACCTTCAGGCGGCCGGCGAGATGATTGCCGACCTGCTGAAGGTTCGCGAGGCGGGCGACACTGCCGGCGGGACCGTCGAAATCGTGGCCCGCGGCGTTCCGGCGGCGCTGGGCGAGCCGGTCTTCGACAAGCTCAAAGCCACCATTGCCCACGGCCTGTGCAGCATCGGCGCGATGACCGGCCTGGAGTTCGGCGCGGGGTTCGCCGCCGGCCGCATGCTCGGCAGCGAGTGGAACGACCAGCCGCACCTGGAGGGCGGCAAGGTGCGTTTTTCCACCAACCGTTGCGGCGGATTCCTGGGCGGCATGAGCAACGGCGAGGACCTGGTGATGCGGATGGGCGTCAAGGCTACCCCCACCATCTCCAAGGGCCAGAAGACCGTCGATATGATCACGATGGAGGAAAAGTCCCTGGCAGCCGTCACGCGGCGGGACATCAGCCTCTGTCCGCGAATCTACCCGGTGGCCGAGGCGATGGTCGCCATCGCCGTGCTGGACGCCCTGTTCATGGCCCGCGCGTGGTATGGCGTCTCGAAAATGGACCCCAAGTGGGAAAGCCTCACCCAGCCGCACCACAAGGGCGAGTATACGATCTAATCGGTTAATCGGTTGATCGGTTAACTGGTTGATTCGTGAAGCAGGCCCATTGGCCGAAATACCAGTCCAATTAACCGATTAACCATTCAACCAATTGACTATCTGGCCGTCTGGCCAATTAGCCGACCACGGGAGTTTGATAATGAAGATTGCCATCGGCTCGGATCACGCCGGTTTTGACTACAAGGAAAAGATTCGCGAATACCTGGCCAAGGCCGGCTACGAGGTCAAGGACTTCGGCACCTATTCCAACGCCCGTTGCGATTATCCCACGTTCATCAGGCCCGTTGCGGTGGCGGTGGCCAACGGCCAGTTCGATCGCGGCATCGTGCTGGGCGGCAGCGGCAACGGCGAGGCCATGGTGGCCAACCGCGTCAAGGGCGTCCGTTGCGGTCTGTGCTGGGATCTTCGCTCGGCGCGCCTGGCCCGCCAGCACAACGACGCCAACGTGCTCTCACTGGGCCAGCGGATGATGTCGATCGAGGAATGCCTGGAGATCGTGCAACTGTTCCTGGACACGCCCTTCGAGGGCGGCCGGCATGCCCAGCGCATCCGAATGATCGACGAAGAGTGAAAGACGGTTGATCGGTCAATTGGTTAATTGGACCATCGGTTAATTGGTCAACGGGTAATTGGCTGGTGCCGTGGCCGCGGCGTTTGCGGCTACGCAGAAGCGTGGCGGAGTTCCTAGTCCACCGCGAGGTGTCGGGGTAGGAACCCCCCCACCCCTCAGACCATGGGGCACACCGCAATCACACCACACCCCGATCGCCCCGTTAACCGATTAACCAATCAACCGATCAACCATGTTGCCTACTTCCCATACCTGGGAAAGAACACTCTCCCGGGCTGCAATACGAGCGAGTCGCCCTTGGCCTTGACAATGCCGGTGGCCAGGAGCTTGCCCGAAGCGTCGAGAATGACCACCTCCGTGCCGTCCTGAACCTTTTCGCCCTCGATCCTGGCGTGTTCGCCCAGTTCCTGCGCATTTCCCCACGAGACGATCCTGGCGCCGGCCTCGTCGACGACGGCCTGGGGCAGGTGCGCCACGGCGGCCGAGGGCGGCAGGATGTCATCGGGAAGCACAAGATCCTCGGCCAGCTTGGCCTGGCTGATGTCGAAGGCGCCGATGGTGGTGCGGACGAGCCGGTCGCAGTAGCCGCCGCATCCCAACTCGCCGCCGATATCCCGGCCGAGGGAGCGAATGTACGTGCCGCTGCCGCAGACGATGGCGATCTCCAGTCGCGGGTAGTCGTAGGCGAGCAGGTCGATGGAGTGGATCTCCACCGGCCGGGCCTGGAGGCCCGTATCCTTGCCCGAGCGGGCCAGGTCGTAGGCCCGTTGCCCGTCCACCCACACGGCGGAGTGATTGGGCGGAACCTGCTGGATCGAGCCGGTGTGGGCGGCCAGCACGCGGCGGACCCGCGGCTCGTCGGGGGCCGCTGCGCCGGGGGTCGGAATAATCTGGCCTTCGGTGTCGTCGGTGGTGCTGGTGGCGCCCAGCACGATGCCGGCCACGTAGCGTTTGGGCTGGGCCTGAATGTAATGCGTCAGCCGCGTGGCCTGGCCCAGCGAAATAATCAACACGCCCTCGGCAAAGGGGTCAAGCGTTCCGGCGTGGCCGACCTTGATCCGGCCGACGCTGCGCAGGCGGGCCGCGGCCCCGATTACGCGCCGCACCTTGTCCACGATGTCGTGGCTGGTCGGGCCGGCGGGCTTGAGCACGTTGAGAAAACCAAACATGCCCCTAGCATAGGAAAACACATCACAAAGATCACGAAGAACACAGAGATCGCAAAGCCCGACGCGTTGAGGGGCGTTCCTACTCCGCCGCGAGGATGTCCATGACGAGCGAAAAGGAGGTGGAGTTGGAACTCCACCTCCCTAATAGCGAAAAGGGGGTGGCGTTGGAACTCCGCCTCCCTAACAGGTTCCCGAAACCCGTACCTCACCCAAGGCCTTGACAGTAGCGGCCGGCAAACCTACCATCGCTAAGCGCGTTCGAGCTTATTCGCAGGGAGCTTAGCCCCAGAGGACGGCGGTCGATGGAAGTGGCAACCTACATCCGCAGCGGCATTGGAACCTTGGCAGTTTTTCTCGCGGTTTTGGCTGCCTGCGCCTCGCCGGCCAGTTCGCAGAGCAAACCCGGCAGTGACGTCCCGCAGATCGACATCCCCGCCCTGGCCCTGCGCGCGAGCCTGCTGGCGGCCCACAAGGCGATGGTCGATCAGTACGTCAAGTACTGGGTGGCCAAGATGGTCGACGCCAAGAGCGACAAGGAACTTCTGGACGGGCGAACAGGCCTCGTCGCCGGCTACCGCAAGTACGACAGCACGCGTTACCAGATGTACTACGCCGAGCAGGCGATCAAGGCGATGTCGCCGCTGCTGACCAGCGAAGACCCTCGCAAGCAGGTCAACGCCGGCATCGTGATATCGGGCATGCGGCAGGTGGCCATCCAGCCGGCGCTGGAGACAATGGTCAAGAGCCCCAACCCGGCCTTGCGGTTCTACGGCTGGCGCGGCTACCAGCGCATCCGCATGTGGGTGCTGGCCCAGGGCAGGGACAGCGTCGGCCAGATGATGAGTTCGCTGGTCGCCGCGGCCGCCCACGAGACCTCCGCCCCCGTGCTCAAAGAACTGTTCAAGATGCTCTGGTTGGAGCCCGACCGCCCCAGCATGGTCTCCGAGCAGGAGTTTGAGCAAACCCGGCTGCGCCTGTTCGGCATCGCCCGGGACACCTGGCCGCGGATGTGCAGGGGTGTGCTGGGCCGGGACGCGGATCTCTCCGACGCCTCGCGGGAAGGCCTGCTGACGCTGCGGGCGATCTATGAGTCGCTGGGCTCGAACAAGGAAGTCCAGCAGGCCGTGATGCAGATGGTCGTGGACATGATGTGGTGCGCGGCCAAGAGTTACTCGGAACTGGATATCGCCAACCCGGTCTTCGGCATCGACGAGTCGCTTCTGAGGGACAGCGAGGCCGCCATGAACGCCATTACGAAGTTGCGAAAGACGCCGATGGATGAGGCCTTGGCCAGCAAGGGCGAGGAGGATCGGCGGCTGGCCGTTCGCGTCGCGGTGCAGACCTGGATCCGCGGCCTGGAAAACGCCGGCTTCCCGGTGTCCGAGCCTACCCGGTTCGGCTCGGCCGCCACCAACCCGCCGGCCACGTCCGGTTCGCCGGCTGAGTAGAGCCTGTTACTCCGTCACACGGCGGCGCCAACTGGAAAGCAGCTATGAAGTTGTTCTACACGCTAGGACTGTTGGTAGCCATTGGCCTGACGCTCCTGCCCCTTTTCATTCTCCCGTCCCAGTCCCAGGACCGATACCGCGGACAGGTCGTCTCGTTCAACAGCTACGGCGACGAGATCAAGTCGCTCGACCCGGCCACCTGCGGCGACACCGCTTCGGCCAGCATGCAGGGCAACTGCTACGAGGGCCTCTACTGCTATCATTATCTCAAGCGTCCCCTGGAGGTCATCCCGCAACTGGCGGCGGAGATGCCGAAAATCTCGCCGGACGGGCTGACCTACACCATCCGCCTCAAGAGCGGCGTGAAGTTTTTCCCCAATCCCTGTTTCGGGCTCGACCCCAACGGCGGCTTCAAGACTCGCACGGTGCGGGCCGAGGACTTCGTGCTGTCCTTCAAGCGGGCGGCGGACTATTACATCAACCCGGGGCTGGCCTGGGCGTTCCTCTCCGAGCGCGTCGTGGGCCTGGACCAGTGGCGGGAGAAATCCAAGGACTATGCCCGCGGCGACTTTTCCCGCTACGACCTGCCGGTGGAGGGCATCAAGGCCCTGGACGACCTGACGCTCCAGATCAAGCTCCGCGAGAATTTCCCGCAGATGATCTACGTGCTGGCGATGAACGTCTACGCGCCGATCCCGCGTGAGGCGGTGGATTACTGGCTCGGCACAGCCGGCGACGGCGCGGGCGGGCGCAAAGCTCTTCCGCCGGAGAAGCGCACCACCGAGTTCCGCGAGGCCGAGCAGGTGGTCGGCACCGGGCCTTACGTGCTCAGCACGTTCATCCGGCGCGGCGAGATCGTCTTTGCCCGCAATCCGAACTTCCGCGAGGAGTTCTATCCCCGCGAAGGCGCGCCCGGCGATGCCGAGGCGGGGCTGCTCAGGGATGCCGGCAAGAAGGTTCCCTTCATCGACGTGCTGCACTACGACTTCGTGGCCGAGGATTACAGCGCCTGGCAACTTTTCCTTACCCGCCAGGTCGACGCGACGGGCATTCCCAAGGAGAACTACGAGTTCGTCATCACTCCGGGCAAGGAACTGGCCGACAAGTGGCAAAAGCGGCACATCTTCCTCAACAAGTACGAGTCGCCGGCGGTCTACTGGCTGGCCTTCAACATGGACGACCCGGTTCTCGGCAAGAGCAAGTCGCTGCGGGAGGCCTTGTGCCTGGCCTTCGACGTCGAGAACTACATCAAGGTCCTGCACAACGGGCGCGGCGTCCGCTCGGTCAATATCCTGCCCAGCAGTTTCAAGGGGCACGACGAGGCTGGGCCGGGGCCTTACTATCGCCTGGACCGCGCGGCGGCAAAACAGAAGATCGAGCAGGCCAAGGCGGAACTGGCCGCGGCCGGCAAGCTCGTTGACGGCGGGATTCCGCCCCTGACGCTGGACCTGGGCAGCACGGATTCGGCCACGCGGGACATGGGCGAGTTCGCGCGGCAACAGTTCGCACAGGCGGGCGTGGAACTGAAGGTCAACCTCAACGAGTGGCCGGTGCTCCAGGAGAAGGTCCACAACAAGAAGACGCAAATCTACGCCATGGGCTGGCACGCCGATTACCCCGACGCCGAAAACTTCCTGCAACTGTTCTACTCCAAGAACATCGCCAAGGGCACCAACGACACCAACTACTCCAACCCGGCCTTTGACGCCCTCTACGAGCAGGTCCGCGTCATGCCCGACACGCCGCAGCGCACGGCACTGTACGCCCGCATGGTCAACATGATCAGCGACGACTGCCCCGTGCTGCTGCTGAGCGAGCCGCTGTCGTTCGTGCTGTTTTCCGACTGGGTCCAGAACGTCAAGAGCCATCCCATCGGATATGGTTTTTCCAAGTACCGCCGCATCGACACCCAGTTACGGGAAAAACTAGGTGGGCGAAGCGAATGAAACAGGATTTCAGATTGCAGATTTCAAATTGCAGATTGATGACCGCCGCCAGCGCTCAGTGTCTTTATCAATTTGAAATGGGCAATCGGCAATTTGCGATTCATCCATGAGGTAACGTTTGGCTGCATATATCATCCGCAGGCTGATTCAGAGCGTCTTCACGATCTTCGGCGTGATGCTGGTGACGTTCTTGCTCTTTCGCGTCGTGCCCGGAGATATCTCAGCCAACTATGTCAGCGCCAAGCTGGGCAAGGAGGCTCGGCAGGCCTGGCTGGTCAACCACGGGCTGGACAAGCCCCGGATCAGCAATCCCGCCTGCCGCTATGAGTTCTGGAAAGCTCCCTTCTGGGACACCCAGTTCTGCCGCCACGTGTACGATTGCGTGACCTTCCAGAGCCGCTCCTACGCCACCAACGAGCGGCTGATCGATATTATCGCCCAGAAAGCCCCCTACAGCCTGGCCATCACCGTGCCGGGGCTGGCCATGTCCTGGGTGCTGTCGATGATCGTCAGTTGCCTGGTGGCCTACTACCGCGGAAGCTGGATCGACCGGGCCGGAGTGTTCATCTCGGTGCTGGGCATGTGCATCCCGTTCCTGGCCTACATGATCGTGGGGCAGTGGATCGCCTTCCAGATCTACCCGCCGGCGGCCTATGGGTTGCGGTTCAAGATGAACATCTACGTGCCGGTGCTGATCTCGGTGGTCGCGGGCATCGGTTCCCACGTCCGTTTCTATCGGACGATCATCCTGGACGAGGTCAACCGCGACTACGTCCGCACGGCCATGGCCAAGGGCGTGCCGCTGCCGGGCATCCTCTTCCAGCACGTGCTGAAGAACTGCATGTTGCCGATCCTGACCGACCTGGTGCTGGCGATTCCCTTCCTGATCATGGGCGTGATGCTGCTGGAGAATTTCTTCGGCATCCCGGGCCTGGGCAGCCTGATCGTCAACAGCGTTTCGGCCCGCGACGTGCCGATCATCACCGCCCTGACGTTCCTGACGGCGCTGGTCTACACCCTGGGCCTGCTGGTCACCGATGTCCTGTACGGGGTCTTCGACCCGCGAATTCGCCTGCGATAGGAGCCAACGTTTGGACGCTCCCGAACCGACAGTCAATGCCGCCGACGCCGCCGGCCGCTCAGGCAGGAGCCTGGGCGCCGACGCCGCGCGCCGCCTGTCCCGCGACAAGGCGGCGGTGGCCTGCTTCGCGATCATCCTGGTTTACGCGGCCATCGCCATAATCGCGCCCTTCGCCTATTCCGGCTGGAAGGACAATCTCGATTACGCCAACGCGGTGCAGCCCCCGTCGTTGAAGCATTGGCTGGGGACCGACAAGTTCGGCCGCGACGTGCTGCAGGAGACGCTGCTGGGGGCCCAGGTCTCCATGACCGTCGGGGTGATGTCCAACATCATCGCCGTGCCGCTGGGCATGATCCTGGGCGCCCTGGCCGGCTACTTCGGGCGGTGGATCGACGACCTCGTCGTCTGGCTGTACACGACACTGTCGAGCATCCCGGGCATCGTGGCCCTGATTGCCATCAAGTTCGCCTTCTACGGCAAGGTGCTCTTCGCGGGCACGTTCCTGCAGATGGACCTCAGCGGCCTGGCGGGCATCTACATCGCCCTGGGCATCCTCAGTTGGATCGGCACCTGCCGTTACGTCCGGGCCGAGGTGATGAAGCTGCGCGAGCTGGACTACGTCGTGGCCGCCCGGGCGATCGGGCGCGGCGACCTGGCCATCCTCGCGCGCCACATCATGCCCAACGTCCTGCACATCGGGATCATCATGTTCTCGCTGGGCTTCGTGGGGGCGGTGATGGCCGAGGTGATCCTCAGCTACCTGGGCCTGGGCGTGGGGGCCGGCGTGTCGAGCTGGGGCAGCATGATCAACGCGGCCCGCATGGACCTGGTGGTGGGACGGTGGTGGGAACTGACCGCCGCCGTGACGGCGATGTTCATCCTCGTGCTGGCCCTGAACATCTTCGGCGACCGCCTGCGGGACGCGCTGGACCCGCGGCTGAGGAACGTATGAGCCAAGAGCAGACATTATTGCAGGTGTGCGGCCTGCGGACCTGTTTCCATACCGAGGAAGGCCTGGTTCGCGCCGTCGACGGCGTGAGCTTCCGCATCGGCCGGCGGCAGACTTTCGCGCTGGTGGGCGAGAGCGGCTGCGGCAAGAGCGTGACGGCCTACTCGATCCTGCGGCTGCTGGCGTGCCCGCCCGCGGAGATCGTCGCCGGCCAGGTGCTGCTGGAGGGCACGGACCTGCTGGGCCTGGGCGCCTCGGAGATGCGCCACGTCCGCGGCGGACGCATCAGCATGATCTTTCAGGAGCCCATGAGCAGCCTCAACCCCGTCTACACCTGCGGCCAGCAGATCGTCGAGGCCATTGTCCTCCATCGCCGCGAACTGGGTTCAGCCCAGGCCCATCGACTGGCCATCGAGGCGCTGGACCGCGTGGGCATTCCCGACCCGGCCCGGCGTTTTGACGAGTATCCCCACCAGCTTTCCGGCGGCATGCGCCAGCGGGTGATGATCGCCATGGCCCTGTCGTGCAACCCGCAACTGCTGATCGCCGACGAGCCGACGACGGCGCTGGACGTGACGATCCAGGCGCAGATCCTCGAACTGCTGCGCCGGCTCAAGGAGCAGTCGGGCCTGAGCATCCTGCTGATCACGCACGACCTGGCGGTGGTGGCTGAGACGGCCGACGTGGTGGCCGTGATGTACGCCTCCAAGATCGCCGAGCTGACCGACGTGGGGCGGCTCTTTGCCCAACCCCTGCACCCCTACACGCAGGGGTTATTCCGCTCGCTGCCCCGCCTGGGCGAGGCCAAGTCGCGCCTGGAGGCCATCGCCGGCAACGTGCCCAACCCGCTGCATTTCCCCGGCGGCTGCAAGTTCCACCCGCGTTGCCCCGTCGGGCGGGATCTTCCGCGCTGCCGGCAGCAGGAGCCCGCCTTGCGCGAGGTGAGCGGCGGGCACTGGGTGGCCTGCTGGGAGTGCCCCGGCTACGAGAAGGCCCCCATCACCGACCCCAGCCAAGTGTCCAGCCTCCAGCCGGCGGAGGCGTCCAATGTCTGAAACCAACGGGAACATCCTGACCGTCAAGGGGCTCAAGACCTACTTCCCCGTCCGCCGGGGCGTCATGGGCAAGACCACCGGCTACGTCCATGCCGTCGACGGCGTGGACCTGAGCCTGGGGCGCGGCAAGACGCTGGGCCTGGTCGGCGAGAGCGGCAGCGGCAAGACCACCGTCGGCAGGACGATCCTGCGGCTGATTCCCGCCACCGCGGGGCAGATCATCTTCGACGGGCAGGACGTGCTGGCCATGACGGGCCGGCAGCTTCGGACGATCCGGCGGAGGATGCAGATCATCTTTCAGGACCCCGTCAGCTCGCTCAACCCGCGAATGACCCTGGGCAAGATCATCGCCGAGCCGCTGGCGGTCCACAACATCGTCCCCGCGGCCCAGCGCCACGACCGCGTCTGCCAGTTGCTCCGGCGCGTGGGGCTTTCGCCGGCCTACGCCAATCGTTACCCCCACGAGTTCTCCGGCGGGCAGCGCCAGCGGATCGGCATCGCCCGCGCCCTGGCCAGCGAGCCGGACTTCATCGTCGCCGACGAGCCCATCAGCGCGCTGGACGTGTCCATCCAGGCGCAGATCCTCAACCTGCTGGCCGACCTCCAGGACGAACTGGGCCTGTCCTACCTGTTCATCGCGCACAACCTGGCCGTGGTGGAACACTTCGCCGACGAGGTGGCGGTGATGTACCTGGGACGCATCGTCGAGCGGGCCCCGCGGCGCGCGTTGTACGAGCGCCCGACGCATCCGTACACCCAGGCGCTCCTGGCGGCTGTGCCTCAGCCCGACCCGACGCGCAAGCACGAGTCAGCCCGCCTGCCGGGGGAAATCCCCTCGCCCGTCAACCCGCCCAGCGGTTGCGTCTTCCACACCCGCTGCCCGCTGACGCGCCGGCAGGCTGCGAGCATGGACGAATCCCAGACGGCCACGATCCTCAGCGAAGGCTGCAGCGTCTGCGTGGTGGCGCGATGCACGACCCAGTGCCCGCAACTCCAGGCCCTGCGCGACGATGCCGGCCACGTCCACGCCTGCCTGCTGCGGCAGGAATAGGGCGGGGCAAATTGCGCCTGATGTCAGGGGGCCGCGCAGGTCTCTGGCCGGATGCCTATAATCCTGGGTAGAAGATGAACCTATACCCTTTTCAGGAGACAGGACTATGTTGAATGAGCGCGCGGGGAAAATGTTGCTGGCCGTGGCGATCGTTTGCGGCGTCGGCTTGGCCGGGGCCGTAGCGATGGCCGATGCGATGCACGCTACACCGATGGCGACCACCACCCAGCCGGCGGTGGATCGCCAGGCGCTGGACCAGCAGTTGCAGGCGGCCCAGGCGGCAGTGGAGTCCGCCGGCAAGGCGTTGGACAGTAACGACGTCCAATCGGCCAGGACCGCCCTGGCCAAGGCGACCGAACTGCTGGCCTCGGCCCGCAAGCTGCTGGGCACAACCGCCAGCGGGCAAGGCCAGTTTGCCAACATCCGCTGCCCGATCATGGGCTCGAAGATCGACCCCAAGAAGGTGACGTCCGATCTCATCCGGGAGTACAAGGGACAGAAGGTCGCTTTCTGCTGCTCGATGTGCCCGCCTCAGTGGGACAAGCTGAGTGAATCGGAGAAGGACGCCAAGCTCAAGGCGGCATCCGAGGCGAAGTAGGCGCCGGCCGCTGACCGATGAGCGTTTGGGTGCGTGCTTTCAAAATCCCCCGGCGGGCCATTGCTCCCGCGCCGGCCGAGGGATATAACAATCGTAGTGTGCCCGGCGGGAATGGATTTGCCCTCCCGCCCAGCCTTAATAATGAGGAAGGTGGCCATGATCAGCAAAGGGACCAAGAAGGGAACCATACGTTTTTCGCTCCTGCCCGAAAACACCGCCAAGAAGGTTCGCCTGGTGGGGGACTTCAGCGAGTGGCAGCCGCTGGAGATGAAAAAGCAGAAGGACGGGCGCTACACTGTCGTGGTGGCATTGGCGCCGGGAACCTACGAGTACAAGTTCACGGTCGAGGGGCAGTGGCGGGTCGATCCCGACAACGGCGCCTGGGCCCTGAACCCCTACGGCACGCTGAACTCCGTGGTCGTGGTGGAGTAAGACGCCCTGCACGGGACGCGAAATGCGTTCCGTCGCTTTTGTTCGCGCGCCAAGCTATCCGTGTAACGGTGCCTGTGCCATCCTGTGCTGAACATCTCAGCCCCTGCCCATTGCTTACATCGCGACTCTTCAATACAGAAGGGGTGGGCTACCCTTTCGGCGGCCCACCCCTTCGCGAATCACTACTCATCTCTTAGCCCCGCCGGGTCGGCTTTGTGCCGTGCCCCGATGAGGCCTGCATACTCTCTTCAATGCTACTTCGACGAACGACGACGAATCAGCGCCAAACCGCCCAGACCCAGCAGAGTCATGGTTGCCGGCTCGGGAACCGGCATGCCAGGGGCGGCCGACTGGCCGTTCCAGCCCCAGTTGCCCGCCAGCAGAGACAGGTCGCCGGTGCCGACCACGCCGTCACCGTTGAAGTCGCCGTTGGCCCACGTCTTGCCGCTCAGACCCCAGCTACCGGCCAGCAGAGACAGGTCGCCGGTGGAAACCAAACCGTCACGGTTGGCGTCACCCTTGCGGGCGTAAATGTTGGTCTTGGCCACGTAATTGGCAATGGGACCACTGCCGCTCGGCCAGGAGATGGCGCCGGTCCAGGCCAGCGCCGTCACGTTGGGGTCGATATTCCCGTTGGCGTCGGCGAAAGCGTAGTTGGCGGCGTTGACCGTCATGTTGCTCGTGAAATTGGTGAAGTTGCCGCTGCTGCTGGTTCCCGCGAAGTTGGTGATGATCCCAAATTCCTTGTTCGCATAGGGAACGTAGGAGCTCGACAGCATCTGGATGTCGAGCGTTCGGCTGGCCTGGGGGCCTGTCAGAACGAGGTTCTGGCCGTTCAAATCGATGTTCGAGTAGTCGGTGGAGCTTCCGATTTCCACGCCGACCTTGACCGTGCTGGAGGTTCCGTTGCCGACACCAGTATCCAACCCGCCGATCTTCACCGTGGCGTCTTTGCCGACATTGAAGGTCGCCTGGCTCGTGTAAGCTCCCTGGCCCAGGAAGATTCGTTTGTCGGTCAGCAACGTGCCGGTGTTGGTGACCTCAATCAGGCCCTTGGCGATGCCGCTGCCGCCGGCGGTGGAGTTGTCGCCAACAACCATGGAGCCATACACGTAGCCGGCTGAGGTGCTGCTGTCGTGCTTGAAGGTGCCGCCGGAAATCTTCAGCGCGCCGTTGCCGTCATAGTTCACGTTGGCCACCTGGCCGAAGGTCATCCACACACTGGTATCGGTGGTCTTCTGGTTCTTGACGACCATCGAGCCGCCGGTCACGTTGATCAAGCCCGTGCCGGCGCCACTATAGAAGCCTGGGTTCCCAATCCCGGCCACGCCGATGATAGGCGTGTCGGTCACCTTCCAGACGGATGATCCGGCGCTCAAGTTGTAGGTGCCAGTTCCGCCGTTCTTTCCCATCGTTAAAGATGCGTTGCTATCCAAATACCCGCCGTTCTGGTTCAGGATGCCCGAGGGCGAGCCGTTGTTTGCGAGGGTCCACTTGCCATTGGTGGTGAGAGTACCGCTCTCGAGATTGTAAGTGCCCTTGGAAAGATTGTAGCCCCACCCATTCGGCTCGTCCGGCATGTTCGCGGTGAATCCGGTGCCAATGCTCACGGTCGAGCTCGACGAGCCCGTCACCGTGACATTTCCGTACTGAGTCAATCTTCCATCATACTTATTGCCTACCTGGAGCTTGTTGTTCGTGAGAGTCAGGCTGGCGCCCGCTTGGATCACCAGGCTGCTCTCGCCCCTCCACGTCGTGGGACTATTGCTGCCATCATCGTACAGCCCGATCTCATAACCGCCGACAGTCAGCGTGGTAGCCGAGGCGGCCGTTGCGATGGTAGCGGCACATGCGCTGCGGATGAACACGGTGTCGGCCGAGTTGGGCTCGCGTGTCGGAAATTCCGGATGCGCCGCACCTTCGTAGCCATTGGCGGGAAGCACGCTGAAGTTCGCGGCGTTCCAAGTGCCGTTTGTCTGGTTAAAATCCAAGCTAACGGCCAGGGCGGAACCGCTACCCACGGCGATCATCGCCGCTGAAGCAACCAGGCACAGCCATAATTTGATACTCATCTTTCCATCTCCTTTGATGTGACGCATTTGTTTTTCTCCTTTGACATGGCCGCCCAAATCTTGCTCTTCTGAAAGAACCCGTCGCGGCGCGGCTGGCTGCTGATTTAGGCAGGGACCGGCGTTACGACCACTCATCGTGCCGCCGTGGGGATCTTGACCCCAGAATCAACATCCGATCCGTTTGCTGAGGATCCTCTCCGAATAACGTCCAAGACTGAGACAGTTGACGAGAACTCTGAGGTGTAATATACCCCAAATCTCACCTTTATGCAACATATTTGCGGAATTTCTCTCGCGTTCTTGCGGGAAAGACTCTTGGATGGCTTGGCTGGCCGCCCGTCCTGTTTTCTCGTTCGTGTCAGGCCGTTGTGGCAAACAAAACGAGCCGCAACCTTTGTGGGCTGCGGCTCGTCGTGTTCGCGTTCTATTGGCTGGCCTTGCCTCTGCGGACGGCAGCGGCGGTCAGCCTTGCCGGCTGAGGTCTACCGGCTACTGCTTGTGTCTTACACCAGGCCCTGGGCCATCATGGCCTTGGCGACCTTGAGGAAGCCGGCGATGTTGGCGCCGGCGACCAGGTTGCCCTTGGCGCCGTAGGTCTCGGCGGCCGAGACGCACTGGGTGTAGATGCTGTCCATGATCTGCTTGAGGCGGGCGTCGACTTCCTCGAAGGGCCAGTTCAGGCGCATGGAGTTCTGGCACATTTCCAAGGCGCTGGTGGCCACGCCGCCGGCATTGGCAGCCTTGGCCGGGCCGAAGGAAACGCCGGCGTCCAGGAAGACCTTGACCGCCTCGGGCGTCGAGGGCATGTTCGCGCCTTCGCCGACGGCGACGCAGCCGTTCTTGACCAGCGTCTTGGCGGCCTTCTCGTCGATTTCGTTCTGGGTGGCCGAGGGCAGCGCCACGTCGCACGGAACCGACCAGATGCCTTCCCAGCCGTCGTAGTACTTGGCGCCCTTGTGCTCGTCGCAGTATTCCTTGATGCGGCCGCGCTGCACTTCCTTGATCCGCTTGATCGTGTCGAGTTTGATGCCCTGCGGATCGACGATATAGCCGTTGGAGTCGCTCAACGCGATCACGTTGGCGCCGAGGGCCTGGGCCTTCTGCGTCGCGTAGATGGCCACGTTGCCCGAACCGGAGATGACGACCTTCAGGCCCTTCCAGCTCGTGCCGCGCGCCTCGAGCATGCGGGTGACGAAGTACACCAGACCGTAGCCGGTGGCCTCGGTGCGGGCCAGCGACCCGCCCCACTCCAGGCCCTTGCCCGTCAGCACGCCGGTGAAGGTGTTGGTGAGCTTCTTGTACTGGCCGTACATGAAGCCGATCTCCCGGCCGCCCACGCCGATGTCGCCGGCGGGCACGTCCGTGTCGGCCCCGACATGGCGGAACAGCTCGCTCATGAAGCTCTGGCAGAAGCGCATGACTTCCATGTCGCTCTTGCCCTTGGGGTCGAAGTCGCTGCCGCCCTTGCCGCCGCCGATGGGGGTGGTGGTCAGGGCGTTCTTGAAGATCTGCTCAAAGCCCAGGAACTTGATGATGCCAAGGTACACCGAGGGGTGGAACCGCAGGCCGCCCTTGTACGGGCCAATGGCGCTGGAGAACTGGACGCGGAAACCGCGGTTGACCTGCACCACGCCCTTGTCGTCCATCCACGGAACGCGGAACATCAACTGCCGTTCGGGCTCGACGAGGCGATCGAAGACCTTCATCTTCGCCAGCTCGGGGTGCTTGTCGATGACCGGGGCCACCGACTCGGCCACTTCCTGCACAGCCTGGTGAAACTCGACTTCACCGGGGTTGCGCGAGGCGACGGCTTCCATCATGCTGTCGACGAACTGCTTGGACATTGTGAATCTCCTTCAAATGGGGTGTGCAGGGTCCATTCTTGCGGTCTCTGTGCCGTCGGGGCGAAAGCGACAAAACTGTACAGGATCGCTACAAATCTGTGGCATTAAGATAACATGAAGTATCCTGAGCTTAGTATGAAAATATCTAATACGCGATGTGACGGCCTCTAATTGGGCTTCCGGAGACACTTTTCCCGGCCTCGAAGCCCCGTGGGGCCACCACAACGGCGGGACGCGGGTAGACAAATGAATGAGACAGGAATGTCACGGGAATGGGGTTTGAGGGCGGGCGTGGGAACTTCGGCGTGAAAACAAGAAAGGCAGGTCCGGCTCCTCCCACCGGACCCGCCTGAATGTCAATCAGAGGCTATCAGGAAAATCGGTCCATAAGCGGGGAATGTTTAGTAACAAGGGCAATGATTTTCCGGGGGCGGTTGGTGACGGTTTGGCGCCGCGAGTTTACCTGGCGGTCGAGGGCTCGGTGGCAGGGGCGGTGTTTGGCACCAGGGTCGTCTCAAGGGTGGTTTGGTTTTCCAGAACGGCCTGGGCGTAATTGGCCAGGACCGAGTCATCGCCGGCGGTCTTCTGCAATTTGATCGCGTAGGCCCGTGCCTCGCCCATCATGCCGAGATTGGCGTACATGTAGGTGGCCATGAAGTACAGGTCGGGTTCGGCGCCGGCCCGAGGGGAGGACATTCGGGCAGAGAGGAAATTCAAGCGGTGCTGGAGCATCTTGGTGTCCAGGATTTCCGACAGGTTCAGCCGCGTTCGCATCAGCGGAGGATAGCTGCTCATGGCCGAGCGGAGGTGCGGGGCGGCGGTGAGCGGGTCGCCCGCGCAGAACAGCGAGACGGCCAGCCCCACCTTGGCCAGCGGGTTGGTCGGGTCAGTGGACGCGGCGGATTTGAAGGACTCCACCGCGGCGCGGAATTGCCCGCCCTGGAGTTCGCTTTGTCCCAGGCTCATCAGGGAGTTGAACCGGTCGGCCAGCGGTCCGGCCAGGCTGTGGACCACCAGGCCCTCGGAAGGCTTGGCCTCGACGAGGCTGGAATTGCCCTTACCCATGAGCAGGGCCTCTTCCTCCTTGAACGCCTCGTTGCCCTTGCCCGCGCGGGCGGCTCGTTCGGTCTTGAGGTGGCGGACGGCAAGATCCTGCTCAAAGACCCGCGCGCGGAGGTCGGCGTAGGGATCCTCTCCCAGGTGGGAGGGTCGCAGGGTTCCCCCTGTCGCGGCGGCGGTCCTGCCGGGGATCAGTGGGGCGGTCAAGGCTGAGGGATTCTGGGTGACGGTAATCGAGCCGCCTGGTTCGTTCATGAAGTCCTTGGGCGCGGGCGGAGGCACCGAGAAGTCCATCGCCCGGTCAACAGAAGAATCGATCGAATAGTCAGGTCTGTTGGGCTCCTTGTCGCCGACCTTAGTAGCTTTCAGTTCCCGGGCCAGATCAGCCGCCGCCTTGGTGTCTGAGACTCCAAAGAGCGGATTGCCCCCGGCGCTCAGCGGGCCGCCCACGGGTTCCTTGGTGAGGTAGCTCGGCTGGTAGGCGCCTTCGAGGGGCGGAGGCACGGGGATTGCCAGCGGCTGATAGTTCAACGGCTGGCCCAGGGGCTGAGCGGGCGTCGAGGCGTATGGGGAGATTGGCACATTAGTGCCTGGCGCCGTCAGGCCGGCGGCAATGGCCCGCGAGCCCAGGACTGTGCGGGCGGGGTCATAGTAGGGCGCCATCTGGTAGGACTTGCCGGCCGAGGCCTGATCAGCGCCGACCGACTGCTGCTGGAACCTGCTGAAAGGGTCGGATGGAAGATTCAGATTGAGCTGGTTGGCGGGGAAATACCCGGTCGTGCCGTGGAAGCTGGACAGGCCGGTCACCTGCTTGTTGACGATCAATTGCCCGTTGACGACGTTACTGGAAGAGGTCTGGTCATTAGCCCCCCCGCTACCCAGACGTGGATTGGCATCCAACGCCTGCCCAGTTTGCAACTGAGCCTGGCCCATGCCCAGGACCGCCAGCAGGCCCAACGCGAACATCCCTGTTCTCTGTGAGAGCCTCATGCGCGTTCCGTTTCCTGCGCCTCCGGCGGGGGCGGCTCGTTTTCGTCCTCGCCGGGCAGATTGTAAGAATGCAACCATCTACTTCTACCGTATAATCGCGACGGGTCAACAGCCTTTCTCCAGGCCGACGAAGGTTTCGTGCCCGCCCGCTGCCGTGGCCTTCCTGCCGACTTTGCTCTGTGTCTCTTGCTCATTTGGACCTCCTCACACTCCATCGACAGGTCCCAGCCTCGTCTCCATCTTCATTCTACGCACGAGGGGCCGGTTCCGCCCAATTCCACCGGGCCGGGCCGAGGAATCCTGTTTGTGGCCCGCGGGGCGAAGGTAAACCTGTCGCGTTGCTATAATCTCGCGGGCAATAAATGCCGATGAACTAGGCAAGTCGAACTGGAACAGACCGTTGCCGCATTTGAAATCCGTGACCCGCGAGAAGACATAGGTAAGTTATGCGACCATTGAGGACGTTCACGATTGAACCGTCATTACCCGAGGTATTGACGCCACTTCTGGATATTGCCTACAACCTTTGGTGGTGCTGGCATGGGGACGCCCTGGAGTTGTTCCGCCGCATCGACCCGGAGGCCTGGGAAGAGTGCTACCACAATCCGGTGGCCTTGTTGGGCAGGATCGACCAGCAGCGGCTGCTGGAGGTCTCCAAGGACGACGGGTTCCTGGCCCACCTTCAGCGGGTCTGGGGCGAACTAAAGGATTACCTGGCCAAGGCCGGCTGGTGGACACGGACCTACGGCGGCGACCGCCAGCCGCAGATCGCCTATTTCTGCGCCGAGTACGGCATCACCGAGTGCGTTCCGATCTATTCGGGCGGCCTGGGCGTCCTGGCCGGCGACCACCTCAAGAGTTGCTCGGAGATGGACATCCCCCTGGTGGGCGTGGGCCTGCTCTACCAGCAGGGCTACTTCCGCCAGCGCCTCAACGCTGACGGCTGGCAGTTGGAGCTCTTCCCACGCAACGACTTCCACAACATGCCCGTGCAGTTGGTCCGATCGGCCGACGGCGCGCCGGTGACTGTCGAAGTGGACATGCCTGGCCGCCAGTGCAAGGCCCAGGTCTGGAAGATCCACATCGGCAGGATCACGCTGTTCCTGCTGGACACCAACGTGTCGGAAAACTCTCCCGAAGACCGCCACATCACCTCCCAGCTTTACGGCGGCGACCAGGAGATGCGCATCCGCCAGGAGATCGTCCTGGGCATCGGCGGGGTGCGGATGCTCAAGGCCCTGGGCATCGCGCCCAAGGCCTACCACATGAACGAGGGTCACTCGGCCTTCCTGGGCCTGGAGCGCGCGCGGATCATGATGGCTGAGCGGGGCGTCTCGTTCGACGAGGCCCGCGAGGTGGTGGTGGCCTCGAGCATTTTCACGACGCATACGCCCGTGCCGGCCGGCAACGACGCGTTCGAGTCCTGGCTGGTCGACAAGTATTTCAGCAACTATTGGGGCCAGTTGGGCCTGACGCGTGACCAGTTCCTGGCGATGGGACGGCAGGAGCCGGCCAATCGCGACGAGCCGATGAACCTGACGGTGTTGGCGCTGCGCCTTTCCACCGGCCGAAATGGCGTGAGCGAGCTGCACGGCCACGTCAGCCGCAAGCTGTGGTCCGGCGTCTGGCCCGGCGTGCCCACCAACGAAATCCCCATTCATGCCATTGTCAACGGCATCCACACGCGAAGCTGGATCAGCCACGACATGGCCAGCCTGTTCGACCGCTACCTGGGGCCCGATTGGCACGAGCGGCCCAGCGACTCGGCCGTCTGGAAGTCCATCGACCACATCCCGGACATGGAACTGTGGCGGACGCACGAGCGTCGCCGCGAGCGGCTGGTGGCCTTCGCCCGGCGGCGGATGCACGATCAGCTTATCAAGCGCGGCGCCGGGGCGGCCGAGATGGCCGTGGCGGAAGAGGCCCTGGACCCCGAGGCGCTGACCATCGGCTTTGCCCGCCGTTTCGCCACCTACAAGCGGGCCAACCTGATCCTGGCCGATATCGACCGCCTGGTGGCCATGACCAGCCAGACCGACCGGCGCATCCAGATCATCTTCGCCGGCAAGGCTCACCCGCGCGACAACCCCGGCAAGGATCTGATCCGCCAGATCATCCACGCCGCGCGCCTGGAGAAGCTCCAGAAGTCGGTGGTGTTCCTGGAAGACTACGACATCAACGTTGCCCGCTATCTGGTGCAGGGCGTGGACGTGTGGCTCAACACGCCGCTTCGTCCGATGGAGGCCTCGGGCACCAGCGGCATGAAGGTCATCGCCAACGGCGGCCTGAACGTCTCGGTGCTCGACGGCTGGTGGGACGAGGGGTATGAGTCGTCCGTCGGCTGGGCCATCGGCTCGGGCGAGAGCTACGACGACCTGGAGTACCAGAACACCGTCGAGAGCCACGCGCTGTACGACCTGCTGGAGAAGGAGATCATTCCGCTGTTTTACGACCGCGGCAGCGATCACCTGCCTCGCGGCTGGATCGCCAAGATGAAGCTGGCGATGGGGCGGCTGGCCCCGGTTTTCAACACCAACCGCATGGTCCGCCAGTACGCCGAGATGTTCTACAACCCCGCGGCCAAGCGGTGGTCGGTGCTGACCGACTCGAACCTGACCAAGGCCAAAGAACTGAGCAACTGGAAGCAGCGCGTGCGTCAGAATTTCAATGACATCCGCGTCGAGAGCGTCAGCGATAATATGACGGCCATCGGCACGGGGGCCAAGGTCGGCGCCGACGTCCGCGTGGAGGCGGTGCTGAACCTGGGGCAACTGGCGCCTTCCGACGTGCAGGTGGAGTTGTATTCCGGCACGCTCGACGAGGACGGCCAACTCAACGACGGGATGAGCCTGCCCATGGAGCAGGTGGCCCAGGAAGGCGACCGTCGCGTCCGTTATGCCGTGAACATGCCCTGTAGCCGCAGCGGCCTGACCGGCTACACCGTGCGAATCCTGCCGCATAACGACCTGCTGGTGGACCCGCACGATATGTCGCTGATCCGATGGGCTTAGGGGATCTAACAAAACGCCGTAGCACGGGCGTCTCGCCCGTGAGTCGCATGGCCATCTTGGCCATGTTCTTCGCAATTTGCACGGGCGGAACGCCCGTGATACTCATGGGCAAGATGCCTATGCTACGTTTTGTTAGAGTCCCTTAGAAGAATAGGTCGTAGGTCGTAGTTCGTAGTTCGTAGGTGTGGCCTACCTGCCTGCCGCCCGCTACACCGGCCCTCGCATCAGGGGCAGTCAGTCAGTCGCCCTGGCTGCGGCAACGCCGGCCAGCTTGCCGGTGCTCCAGGCCCATTGGAGGTTGAAGCCCCCCACCGGTCCGTCGCAGTCGAGCATCTCGCCGGCCAGGTGCAGGCCAGGGACTTTGCGGGATTCCATCGTGCGGTAGTTGATCTCATCCAGCGGCACGCCGCCGGCGGTCAGTTCGGCATAATCCCAGCCGCGGTCGCCGACGGCCGGCAAGACCAGACCCGTCAGCGTGTGGACCAGTTCGCGCCGCGGCTGGCGCGGCCATTGGCCGATCTTGATGTCCTTGTCGATCCCGCAGTGCAGCATCAGCACGCCGGCCAGTCGCGTGGGCAACTTCTCGGCCAGCACGCCGGCGATGCCCCGCAGCGGGTCGCCCGAAGCCCTGGCGATCAGCCATTGCTCCACGTCGGCGAAGGACATGCCCGGCAGCAGGGAGCAGCGGAGTTCCGCCCCGGCGGCGTCCAAGGCCCGGGCCGCCAGGATGTGCCGGCTGGCGCTGAGAACCACCGGGCCGCTGACGCCGAAGTGCGTCCAGAGCATCTGCCCGACGCGGCGATCGACGCACTTGCCGCCCGCGTAGGTCGACAGTTCCACCGCCAGCGACAGGCCCGACAGCAATGGGTGGAAGAAACTCGCCTCCAGCACCAGCGGCGCCAGCGCGGGCAGGACCGGACTGACGCTGTGGCCCAGGCTTCGCGCGATATCCCAGCCGCCGCCGTCGCTGCCGGTGGAGGCCAGCGACCGACCGCCCGTGGCGATGATGACCCGCCTCGCCTCCAGCGTGCCCTGTGCATGGGCGATCGCAAATGCCGGGGCCGCGGCTGCCTGGCCGGCGACAACCGACTCGACGCGGCAGTTGGATTGAATGGGGATCGACAGTTCCTTGCAGCGGCCCAGGAGCGAGGACACCACGCTCCGCGCGTCGCCGGCGGCGGGGAAGAGCTTGCCGTCTTCTTCGGCGGCCAGCCGAATCCCCAGCGATTCAAACCACGCGACCGTCGCGGGCACGTCAAAGCCGGCCAGGATGTTGCGGATGATGTTGGGCGAGCCGTTGAAGTCGGCCGGCTTGAGATTGGCGTTGGTGAGGTTGCAGCGTCCCCCGCCGCTGATGAGCAGTTTGGCCGCCGGCGGCGCCGAGCCATTGAGCACCACCACCCGCCCGGCGGCGCCTGGATCGCCGCCACGCCCCTTCAGCGTCTGGGCCGCCCAGATGGCGGCCGCCAGCCCTGCCGCCCCCGCGCCCACCACCGCTATGTCACAATGTTCGTTCATGGGAGGCGACCTGAGAAAAGGTGCAAGGATGAAATGTAACATCGGCGTTCGACCGTCATCAGCTCGCCGCTTTCTTCCGGCGAAAGAGCATTGCGGCCGCGTACAGGATCACAAGGGTGACAAGAGTTCCCACGGTCCCGGCCAGCGATCGCCAGCCGTCGGGCTGGCCCCAGCCCGCGGAGGCGCCATCTTCCCGGGCATTTCCATCCCTGGCCGGTTCCTGACCCAACGGTACGCCGCGCTTGCCGTAGTCGCTCATCGGCGACCATTTGCTCTGCCACGTGTCCACCGCAGCCATGGGCTGGGGCATCGGCTTGACCGCCGAGTCGGCCCCGGCGAAGTACTTGTGCTCCTGGTAGGCCCACTCCAGGCCGTCGGGATGGGTGCTGGCAAACCAACTGACCACGCCGGCGAGCATCAAGGCGGTCAGGATCAGGCTGGCGGTGAAAGCCCTGGGGCTTAACCGGCCCTTGACGGGGATTCCCTCAATCGGCTCCAGCCCCAGCGCCTCCGGCCGGGTTTGACGGATGAACGCCAGGACCATGAACGTGATCAGGCCCTCGACAAACCCGATCAACAGGTGGACTCCGACCATCACGGTCAGAAAATCCGCGGTCGGAATGGTCAGCCGGTCGCCGAAGGCCGTCTCGATGGGAACCAGGGCGGCCCCGGACGTCAGGCCGACGATGCACGCAATCCACGCCGCGATGTACTGGCGCCACGCCGGCGCCGAGGCGCTTGGACCCAGGATCGTCTTGTACAGCCAGCCCCCCAGGACGCACGGGACGACGCCCATGTTAATGATATTGCAGCCCAGGGCCAGCAGGCCCCCATCCTGGAAGAGCAGGCATTGGACCGTCAGCACGGCCGTGATGACGAGAATGCCCACCGACGGCCCCAGAAGAATCGCCAGCAGCACGCCCCCGCCCAGGTGGCCGCTGGTTCCGGGCATGCCCGGCAGAGTGAAGTTGATCATCTGCCCGGCGAAGACGAAGGCGCCCATCACGCCCATCAGGGGCAGTTTCTCCGGCTCGATCGCTTTCTTTGCCCGAAACGAGGCAACGGCAAGAGCCGCCGCGGCAAGGCCCAAAGTCACCAGGGCCGTGGAAGGGTTGAGCAACTCGTTGGCCATGTGCATCGCCAGGGTCATGTTCTCTCCTCGTCAACGGTAACAGACTACCCTATAGTATTACGACTTTATATAATCGTAATACCAGGATTCTTGTCGGTCAATAAAAAACTCGCGGCGATTGAGGATTCCCACGGCCCTTCCGCTGCTTATTGCTTGACACTTTTGTGGCAAGTCTTGTATAAGCCTTTGCCTGCCTGAGCAGGCGTCCTGGTTGGAGAACTGTGGCGCCGCGATGTCCCTGGCCAAGAGCCCTGCAAGGGCTTTTCCGATCCGGTCCTGACCCCTTTTTTTCGAGAGACAGCCATGCAAGAAAAGTTCGCCAAAGTTCTGAAGGGCAAGATGGACGCCGACAGCTTCGCCAAGCTTTCCGCCCTGGACAATGACAGACTCCACGCCTTCGTCGCCGAGGCCGTCGAACTGTGCCAACCCGCCACGGTCAAGGTCTGTAGCGACGACAAGGCCGACATCGAGTACATCCGCCGCCAGGCCGTCGCCAATAACGAGGAGACGCCGCTGGCCCTGGCCGGCCACACCGTCCACTTCGACAATTATCCCGGCGACCAGGGGCGCGACAAGGAAGTGACCCGGTATCTCGTCCCGGCCGGGGAGTCGCTGGGCAAGAACCTCAACACCATCGACCGCGAGACCGGCCGCAACGAGGTCCGCGGCCTGCTGACCGGGGCCATGAAGGGCCGGCAGATGTACGTCCGCTTCTTCTGCCTGGGACCGACCGGCTCGCCTTTCGCCATCTCCTGCGTGCAGATCACCGACTCAGCCTACGTCTGCCACAGCGAAGACCTGCTGTATCGCGCCGGCTACGAGCAGTTCAAGACCCTCGGCGGCAGCGGCGACTACTTCCGCTTCCTGCATTCGGCGGGGCGGCTGGTCAACAACGTCAGCGCCGAGATGGACAAGAAGCGCATTTACATCGACTACCGCGACGAGCTGATCTACAGCGTCAACACGCAGTACGCCGGCAACACCGTGGGGCTCAAGAAGCTGGCCCTGCGCCTGGCCATCCGCAAGGCCGACCGCGAGGGCTGGCTGGCCGAGCACATGTTCATCATGGGCGTGCATGGGCCCGGCGGCCGGGTGACGTATTTCACCGGCGCGTATCCGTCGGCCTGCGGCAAGACCTCCACGGCCATGATCCCCGGCGAGACGATCATCGGCGACGACCTGGCCTATTTCCGCGCGATCAACGGCGAGGCCCGGGCCGTCAACACCGAGGTCGGCATCTTCGGCATCATCAGCGACGTCAACGCCAAGGGCGACCCGGTCATCCACAAGGTGCTGACCAGCCCCGGCGAGGTGATCTTCTCCAATGTCCTGGTCAACAACGGCAAGTGCTGGTGGTACGGCAACGGCGAGGAGACGCCCAAGGAGGGCGTCAACTACGTCGGGGCCTGGCACGTAGGCAAGATCGACATGCAGGGCAACGAGATTCCCCCAGCCAACAAGGGCAACGCCCGCTACACCATCACGCTGCGGTCCCTGGCCAACCTCGACCCGCAACTGGACAACCCCCAGGGCGTCAACGTGGGCGGCATCATCTACGGCGGGCGCGACAGCGACACTTCCGTGCCGGTGCAGCAGGCCTTCGACTGGACGCATGGGATCGTCGCCTACGGGGCGTCGTTGGAGAGCGAGACCACCGCGGCCACGCTGGGCGCCACCGGGGTGCGCAGCTTCAACCTGATGAGCAACCTGGACTTCCTGGCCATTCCCATCGGCAAGTACATCACCAACAACCTCAACTTCGCCAAGGGCCTCAAGAAGGCGCCCGCCGTCTTCTCGTCCAACTACTTCCTGAAGGACTCCGACGGCAAGTACCTCAACGGCATCCGCGACAAGGCCGTGTGGGTCAAGTGGATGGAACTGCGGGCCCACGGCGAGGTGGAAGTCCTGACGGCCCCCACCGGCCTGATCCCTAAGTACGAAGACCTGAAGAAGCTCTTCAAGCAGTGCCTGGGCCAGGATTACACCCAGGCCCAGTACGTCCAGCAGTTCACCATCCGCATCCCGGAGAACCTGGCCAAGCTGGACCGCATCATGCGGATCTATCGCCAGGACATCGACGATACGCCGGCGGTGGTGCTGGAGGTTCTCGAAGCCCAGAAGAAGCGGCTTGAGGCGATGCGGGCCCAGAAGGGCGACTACGTCAGCCCCCTGGACCTTTAAGAATCGGCGGCAAGACGCCACGTTGCCAGATAGACTGTAAGGCTGGGTTACGCCCGGCCAGAGGCAATCAGGAGAGACGGTTGTGACAGGAACCAACCAGATACTGGGCGGAGGCGGCTTCCACCACCTCGCCATGAAGGTGAAGGATTTCGACCGCTCGGTGGAGTTTTACACCGTCGTGCTGGGCTTCAAGCCGACCGTCTCGTGGGGCGAGGGCGACAAGCGGGCCGTCATGCTCGATGCGGGCGACGGCGGATGCGTGGAACTCTTCGCCGGCGGCCCCGAGGGCCCGCGCCCTGATGGCGTCATCATGCACATGGCCTTGCGCACGGCCGACGTCGATGCCGTCACCGAGCGCGCCCGCGTCGCCGGCGCGACCGTCACCGTCGAGCCCAGGGACGTGGACGTCGACAGCAAGCCGGCCCCCATGGCCATCCGACTGGCCTTCTTCAAGGGGCCCGACGGCGAGATCATCGAACTGTTCCACCTGAAGTGAAACAAGATTCGACACAGAGACACAGAGAACAGCAACAATGACCCCACCGATTGGGGGAATATGTTGCTGGATTGTCTCTCTCCGGCGTTCCCTGTAGCCTTGTGTCGCATCGCACGCTGTTGAGAACACATAAGGATCATCTATGCCTGCCAGAGTCACATTCGCGTCGGCCCGTCCCAGGGAACTCCGCCCCGAGGCCACGCTGCCGGCCTTGCTCGACAGGATGCTGGCCAAGTGGGAACTCAAGAAGCGCTTCGGCGGCAAGAAGGTCGCCATCAAAATGCACCTGGGCGGAGGGTTGGGCTACTCCACCATCCACCCGCTGCTGGCCCGCAAGGTCGTCGCGGCCGTCAAGGACGCCGGCGGCAAGCCCTTTGTCACCGACAGTCCCTCCGCCGTCGCCGGGGCCGCCGCACGCGGCTACACCCCCGAGACCCTCGGCTGCCAACTCCTGCCGGTGGCCGGCGTGGCCGACAAGTACATCTACTCCCGCCGCGTCAACTACCGCAGCCTGAAGACCGTCGAGCTGGCCGGCAACATCATCGACGCCGACGCCATGATCGTGCTCTCCCACGGCAAGGGTCACGGGCACAGCGGCTTTGGCGGGGCCATCAAGAACATCGCCATGGGCTGCGTGGACGGACCCACCCGCGGAAAGATCCATCGCCTCACCAGCGCCGCCTTCAAGTGGGACGCTTCCCGGTGCAACGGCTGCCTGCTGTGCCGCGACAACTGCCCCACCGGCGCCGTCCACTTCAAGGACAACAAGATCAGTATCTCCGATCACGACTGCAAGTACTGCATGCACTGCGTGCTGGCCTGCCCCAGGCACGCCATCACCATCGATCAGGGCGGGTATCGCCACTTCCAGCACGGCATGGCCCTGACGACGAACGAAGTGCTCAAGAGCTTCGAGCCCGGGCGCGTTCTGTTCGTCACCGTCCTGCTGAACATCACGCCCTTCTGCGACTGCTGGGGCTTCACCACGCCTTCGATCGTGCCCGACATCGGCATCATTGCCAGCGACGACATCGTGGCGGCGGAGACGTCGGCGATGGACCTGATCGACGCCGACGACTTCATCGAGGGCTCGCTGCCGGCCCCCCTGAAGCGCAGCGGCCAGGGCCACCTGCTGGCCCAGATCCACGGCAAAAACCCCTACCTCCAGGTCGAAGAGTGCGTGGGGCTCAAGATGGGCCAGGCCAAGTACCGGCTCATGCAGATCAAGTAGCGCCGACGGGCCCAATGTCGGCCTTGATGGGAAATCTCGGCCGGAAGGACGCTGCGGGCGTTCCATAACACAATTATGGCAATAATGCTAATACTAAGCTTTCTGTCTCATGTCGCCGAACTCCTCGCGGATGCCCTCCCGATCTCAAAGAAACCCGGCCCCGGCCTGTCACAACCAGCCGCCTTTCTTTCCCCAATCCAGCCGGTCCGGGCCACCTGAAATCCGCAGATACTGAGGGATACGGAGAGGATTCTGTCTTGACAAATCTGTGATTTCTGATACATTATTGCGATTAGCTGCACAAGTCTATGACGCTTGGATGTATAGGTCCGAGTGTGTCGCAAGAGAGGATGATCCGCGCAGTACGTTGGGAGTCGGTCGTGGAGCAGCGACCGGCATTTGGAAGGATAGGCTGCGCGACACGTTTCAAGTCGGCCGTCTGAGCAACGGCCGGGAAGAGAGGAAAACTGTGAGCCTCAATCGATTTTTTCTGGGTCTTGTTCTAGCCTGCGCCGTAGTGGGCTTCTCGGCAGTCGCCCAGGCCGGCCCCGCCCTGAACCTGAATGTCGAGCATTATCCCGTGGTCTTCGCCCCTGGCGTCTACATTACTTACGACCCGGCAGGCGCTCCCGATGGCAAGGGGCTTCTGACGGCAGTGGGCTATCCCGATGTCTTCGACATCGATGGGAACAACCCCACCGCCTCGATCGCCCTGGACCCGCAGGACTGGGATGACAATTTCATCCTGACGGCGGTGATCGAGCCGACCACTGGCGAGGCGCTTTCCGGCACGCTGCTGGTGCAGGGAATTACCCTGGACCCCGCTGGCGGCTATGTTTCTCCGCTGACCAGCCCGGACATGTTCTACTCCACAATCCTGACGGGCTTCAGCGTCCGTCCGAGCCAGTTGTTTGAGTTCACCTTCCAGCAGGAAGGCGCCATGATTCCGCCCGATGGCGAGCCCATCGGCGTGATTCTCTCGGGCGTGAGCATTCCCGGCGAGCCGGACTTCACGGTGGCCTGGGAAAACAACGCTAACGGATTCTCCAACACGTTCTACATGCCCGAACCGGCCAGCATGATCACCCTGTTGGTCGTGGCGGGTGCGGGTTTGGCACGCCGGCGGCGGCGTCAGGCGTAACCATTTAGCCGACAATTAGTTATTACAGTCTTTCGATAAACCGGCAGGTTCTGCGGAGCCTGCCGGGTCAGTTTGGCGTCTGCTGTCGCACGTTCTAAGAGAGGAAAGTAAAGGAGAATCGCATGGTCACTCAGGGCAAAAACAGCCCCAATCGGTTCAACGTTCCCACATTTGAAGCCCTCGAGCAGCGTCACCTGCTGACCTTGCTCGGCGTCGGCGCCGAACTGCTGTTTCCGGACGTCAACTACGATGTCACCGGCCACCTGGCGTACAGTGCGGCCACCGGGTCGCTGGACGACACCGCCACGCCCACATCCATCATCCTGACCAAGGGCGCCCGGCCCACGCCGATCAAGGATCCCCGCGGCTTCCAGTTGCACCTGACCCTCGACAATCAGGGGCAGTTGATGGGCGGGGTCCAAGGCCACGATTTCCAAATCGATGGCTGGATCGACATGAATAAGAATAATATTAACGACGCCGGCGACTATTCCGGCGTGCTGCTGACGGGTGAGGCCATCGCCTTCGGCTACCTCAACCCCGACGCGACCGTCCCCGGCAGCGACCAATACGACTACAGACTGGTCCCCACGGGCGGGGCGCTGATGACCCAGGGCGGCTATTTTGTCGGCCAGGACATCGGCATCGTCATGCTCAGCAAGAACTCGAACTTCATCGGTAGTTTTGCCACCGATTTCGCCGGCGGCTCCGAAGGCGTGCTGGGCCCGATCAACCAGTTACGCAGCTCGCTGGCCGGCCAGGTTTTCATGGACGCCGACAACAACGGCGCCAATAACGGTGAAGCGGGCCTCAACGGCGTCACCGTGACGCTCGACGGTACGGACATCACCGGGGCGGCCGTCCACCTGACCACGCAAACCTCGACCCTTGGCGGCATAGACGGCTCGTATGCCTTCGCCGGTCTGCTGCCCGGAACGTATTCGGTCACGCAGACAGTGCCCGAGGGCGACCTGGCCGGCAAGAGCAACGCCGGCAGCCTGGGCGGCGCCGCCAGCCAGCAGACCATCAGCGGCATCACCGTGGGCCTAGGACAGAATGGCAGCGGCTACAACTTCGGCGAGATTCAGCCCGGCAGCCTGGCGGGCGTGGCCTTCCTCGATGCCAATGACGATGGCAGCGCCGCCGGCGAGAGCGGCATTGCCGGCGTGGCGGTGGCCCTGACCGGCACCGACGACCTGGGCAACGACGTCAGCATCTCTGCCGTCACCGCCGCCGATGGCGCGTACGCCTTCGCCGGCCTGCGGCCTGGAACGTACACGATCAGCGAGACCCAGCCGGAAGGCTTCCTCGACGCCGCCGGAGCGGTCAATTCCTACGCGGCAGCCGTCACCAGCGGCTCTGCCGACGACGGACTCGACTTCGGCGAGATTCAGCCCGGCAGTGTCGCGGGCGTGGCCTTCCTCGATGCCAATGACGATGGCAGCGCCGACGGCGAGACCGGCATTGCCGGCGTGGCCGTGGCCCTGACCGGCACCGACGACCTGGGCAACGCCGTCAGCATCTCTGCCACCACCGGCGACGATGGCGCGTATGCCTTCACCGGCCTGCGGCCTGGAACGTACACGATCAGCGAGACCCAGCCGGAAGGCTTCCTCGACGCCGCCGGAGCGGTCAATTCCTACGCGGCAGCCGTCACCAGCGGCTCTGCCGACGACGGACTCGACTTCGGCGAGATTCAGCCCGGCAGCCTGGCGGGCGTTGTGTTCAATGACGCCAACGGCAATGGCGCTCGCAACAGCGGCGAGTTGGGCATTGCCGGCGTGGCGGTGGCCCTGACGGGCACCGATGATCTGGGCAACGCCGTCGGCATTTCGGCCACCACCGCCGCCGATGGCGCGTATGCCTTCACCGGCCTGCGCCCCGGCACCTATAGCATCTCTGAAGCCCAGCCGACGGGCTACTTTGATCCGCCACTGGTCCTCAACGCCTACGACAATATCGGCCTGGGCAGCGGCAACAACGTCGATGGTTTCAATTTCGGCGACATGGCCCCCGCCAGCCTGGCGGGTATTGCGTTCCTCGATGCCAATGACGACGGCGCGATGGGCACCGGCGAGAGCGGCATTGCCGGCGTGGCCGTGGCCCTGACCGGCACCGACGATCTGGGCAACGCCGTCAGTATGCAGGCCGTCACCGCCGCCGATGGCGCATACGCCTTCGCCGGCCTGCGGCCTGGAACGTACACGATCAGCGAGACCCAGCCGGAAGGCTTCCTCGACGCCGCCGGAGCGGTCAATTCCCACGCGGCAGCCGTCACCAGCGGCTCTGCCGACGACGGACTCGACTTCGGCGAGATTCAGCCCGGCAGCATTGCCGGAGGCGTGTATATCGGCGGCCTCGGCATGAGTGGCGTGACGGTGACCCTGACCGGCACCGACGACCTGGGGAACGCCGTCAGCATTCAGGCCGTCACCGGCGCCGATGGCGCGTACGCCTTCACCAACCTGCGGCCGGGCGCCTATTCTCTGGCTGAGGTACAGCCTGGTGGCGTGCTGGATGGCATCGACGTTGCCGGCAGTCTTGGCGGCATCGTCGGCAATGACATGATCGGCCAGATTGTCGTGGGTTCCGGGCAGACAGGCACCGGTTACACTTTCAATGAGACGGAGATGCCGCTGGGCGCCGTCCAGGGGCTGGTCTGGGAAGACTTCAACAACGACGGGTTAGTAGACTTCAACGAGCAGGTCATCGCGGGTGTCACGGTTAACCTGACCGGCATCAACGACCTTGGCAATGCCGTGGACCTGACAGCCGTCACGGATGAGGATGGCGTATACGCGTTCACGGGCATGCGCCCCAGCAATGCCGCGGGATACACCCTCCGTGAGATTCAGCCCGCCGGCTGGGACGACGGCTTGGATATACTAGGCATGGTCGATGGCATCGAAGTTGGCCAACTCGCCGCCAATGACACGATCTCCGGCCTTCAGCTTCAGGTCGGCAGCGAAGCCCTGAACTACAACTTTGGCGAACTGGTCTCGTCCGAAGGGCGAGTCATCTGTTCGAGGCAGACCGCAACGATCGGCTTCTGGCAGAACAAGAATGGCCAGGCCCTGATCAAGGCACTCAACGGCGGGCAGAACGCCACGCAGTTGGGCAACTGGCTGGCCGCGACCTTCCCCAATCTCTACGGCCACCTGGCCGGCATGACCAACGCTCAGGTCGCCCAGTATTACGTTAACCTGTTCAAGAGGGGTAAGTGCAGCCTTCTTGATCCGACCAAGGCCGAAGCCCAGGTGATGGCGGTGGCGTTGGCGACTTATGTCTCCAATTCCACACTGGCCGGCACGACGGCGGTCAAGTACGGCTTCAAGGTCGACGAGTATGGCGTTGGCATCCGCACGATTAATGTCGGATTCACCGGCTATGCGTTCGGGGTGTCTAACTGGACCATCCAGTCCGTGCTTGAACTGCTGTGGGCAACCGACGAGCGATCGACCGATGGTCGTCTGTACGATGCCGATGGCGACGGCAGGAGCGATTGTGACGAACTGGTGATGCGGATCCTGGCCAACGTGCTGTACACGGCGATCAATGAGCTTGGGCACATCGGCTGATTGGACTGAAATCGAAGTTACTGTAAAGACCCTCGTCCGGTCAGCCGGACGGGGGTTCTTTATTCGTCGCTCCCCGTGCAGCGACAACCCTCGCCGGCCCGGCTGCGCCGCGATAAACTCCCCTGGCCAGCGCGCAAAACAAAGGGCGCCGCGGGGCGCCCCTTGTCGTCTCCTATTCTTCCTGCCGGGCTGGGCCTGTCAGTTGCCCCGGCTGCGGGTCGGTCGCCATCGCCATCGGCGACGGCGGATCGTTCGTTACCGCATGAACAGCATCTCGCGATAGGTCGGCAGCGGCCAGTAGTCGTCAACCACCAGCGTTTCGAGCTTGTCGCCGAGTTTCCGCAACTTGTTCATCAAGGCCAGAACCGAATCCCGCATGTAGATGGCATGCTTGAGCGCATCGCCGTGGGGCTGGCCGGCAACGGCCTTCTCCAGGGCAGCCAGGGTTTCCTGGAACGAACCGATCGTCTCGACCAGGTCGTTGAGCAACGCGATCTGGGTGGGAACCTTGGCCCCGACGTTCTGGGCTGCGTCGATGGCGGTGGCCACGTCCACCTGGTAGCGCATCCCCGCCGGCAGGATCATGGATCGCCCCATCATCAGCGCCGTCTGGGCCTCGATGTTGATGGCCTTGATGTAGCTCTCCAGCATGATCTCGTAGCGGCTGTGCAGTTCGCGCTTGGAGTAGACCTTGTACTTGGTGAACAGCTCGATGGCCGCCTTGGAGATAGTCAGGGGGATCACATCGGGCGTGGTCGAGTAGTTGGGCAGGCCTCGCTTGGCAGCCTCCGCATGCCATTCCGCCGAGTAATTGTCACCGTCGAAGAGGATGGGCTTGAAGTCCTTGATCATCTTGGACAACAGCTCGCTGACGGCCTTGTTGAAGCTGGCGCCCTTCTTAAGCGACTTCTCCAACTCGCTTGAGGCAAAGTCGAGGCTCTCGGCCACGATGGTGTTGAGGACTGTGTTGGGCCCGGCGACGCTCTGGCTGGAGCCGACCGCGCGGAACTCGAACTTGTTGCCCGTGAAGGCGAAGGGACTGGTGCGGTTGCGGTCGCCCGCGTCGCGCGGCAGCTTGGGCAGCATCGAAACGCCGATTTCGATGTGGCCGCCGGTCTTGCTGCTCTTGGCCGAGCCCTTTTCAAACTGCTGCATGATGTCAGCCAACTGCGTGCCCAGGAAGACGCTCAGGATCGCCGGCGGAGCCTCGTTGGCGCCGAGGCGATGGTCGTTGCTGGCGCCACAGACACTCAGCCGTAACAGGCCGGCGTACTGATGCACCGCGCGGCAGGCGGCGGCACAGAAGACCAGGAACTGGGCGTTGGCGTGCGGCGTGTCGCCAGGGTTGAGCAGGTTCTCGCCCTCGTCGGTACACATCGACCAGTTGTTGTGCTTACCCGAGCCGTTGATGCCCGCGAAGGGCTTCTCGTGCAGCAGGCAGGCCATCCCGTAGCGGTTGGCCACCTTGCGGAGCATCTCCATCACCAGCATCTGGTGGTCGGTGGCCAGGTTGGCCGTCTCAAAGATCGGCGCGATCTCGTACTGGGCCGGCGCCACCTCGTTGTGCCGCGTCTTGATCGGCACGCCCAGACGCATCAGCTCGTACTCCATCTCGCCCATGATCGCCAGCACGCGGTCGGCGATGGAGCCGAAGTACTGGTCTTCCAGCTCCTGGCCTTTGGGCGGCTTGGCCCCAAACAGCGTCCTGCCGGTGGCGATCAGGTCAGGGCGGGCCAGGTAGAAGTGCTTGTCGATCAGGAAGTATTCCTGCTCGGCGCCGATAGTGGTGAAGACTCGCGAGGCCGTCTTGTTGCCGAATAATCTGAGCAGGCGAAGGGCTTGGGTGCTGAGGCAATCCATCGAGCGGAGCAGCGGGGTCTTCTTGTCCAGGGCCTCGCCGGTCCAACTGACGAACATGGTGGGAATCACCAGCGTCGCGCCATTGGGGTTGTCCAGAATGAAGGCTGGGCTGGAGGGGTCCCAGGCGGTGTAGCCGCGGGCCTCGAAGGTCGCCCGCAGGCCGCCGGAGGGGAAGCTGCTGGCGTCGGGCTCGCCGCGGACCAGTTCCTTGCCGCTGAACTCGGCCAGCGCGCCGCCCTCGGGCGAGGGGGACAGGAAGCTGTCATGCTTCTCAGCCGTCAGCCCGGTCATCGGCTGGAACCAGTGCGTGAAGTGGGTCGCGCCGTGCTCGACGGCCCAGTCCTTCATCGCGACGGCCACGGCCTCGGCGATGTCCGAGTCCAGCTCCGCGCCGGCCTTGATGGTATTCTGAAGGGCCTTGAACACGCCCTTGGGAAGCCGCTGCCGGCGGACTTCCTCGCTGAACACGTGCTCGCCGTAGACCGCCTTCAGGGGCTTGGTGGTGTAATTCACCGTGCCGGTGACGACGTTGATCTCGGCGATTGCCTCGACGGCTGATTCTCTCATACTTGCGGGTGCCATTTTTGTTACTCCATCTCTATGGGGGGCGATATGCGGCATCCTTATGCCGCTCTTTTAACCGTTTGAACAGCCCAATGCAACTTATCCGATGGCGGCGCTGCCCTCTTCACCGGTGCGGATGCGCACGCACCGCAGCAGGTCCATGACGAAGATCTTCCCGTCGCCGATGTTGCCGGTGCGGGCGGTGGAGAGGATCGCGTCGATGGTCGGCTGGACGTAGCTCTCGTTGACGGCGATCTCCAGCTTGGCCTTCTTGAGCAGGCAGCCGGCTTCCTTGTGGCTGCGGTAGACCTCGGCGATGCCCTTCTGCCGGCCCCGGCCCATCACGGGCGTCACGGTGACCAGGTGAATTTCCTTCTCGTCCAGCTTGGCCAGCACTTCGTCCAGGCGGTCGGGCTGAATAATCGCGACGATATATCTCATTGTTATTCCAGTTCCAGTTTCTCGCGCCGCAGAGGAATCATAGGTTCCGGCGGCCCACTCCACAGTCTGTTAATCAATCAACGTGTAGCCGGCCTCGCGGTGCTGGGTCAGGTCCAGGCCGATCCGCTCATCCTGCTCGCTGACACGAAGTTTCGTGACCCAGTTGACGGCCTTGAGCAACAGGAGCGTGGCGACGAAGGAGTAGGCCAGCGTCACGCCGACGGCCGTCAGTTGGGCCAGCATCAGCGAGGAGCCGCCATACAGCAGGCCGTTGGCGCTGTCGGGATTCACCGACTTGGTGGCGAAGATGCCCAAGGCAAGGGTGCCCCAGATTCCGCCCACGCCATGCACGCCGAAGGCGTCCAGCGAGTCGTCGTACTGGAGGCGAGCCTTGACGAAACTGACCGAGAGGTAGCAGATCGCGCCCGAGCCGACGCCGATGGCCATGGCGCCCATGGCGTTGACGTATCCGGCGGCCGGGGTAACAGCGGCCAGGCCCGCGACGCAGCCGGTAATCATGCCCAGCATGGTCGGCCGGCGAATCAGGAGCCACTCCATCAGGGCCCAAGTCAGGCCGGCCACCGCGCCGGCTGTGTGCGTCGCGACGAACGCGTTGGTGGCCACCTTGCCCGCGCCCAGGGCGCTGCCGGCGTTGAAACCAAACCATCCAAACCACAGCATGGCGGCGCCGATCACGGCGAAGGGCAGGTTGTGCGGCGGGGAGATGACCTTGGGATAGCCCTGTCTCCTGCCCAGCACCAGGGCCGCCGCCAATGCCGCCAGGCCCGCATTAATATGCACGACGATCCCGCCGGCGAAGTCCTGCACGCCCATCTGGCGGAGGAAACCGCCTTCGCCCCAGACCCAATGACACACCGGATCGTACACCAGCGTCGCCCAAAGAAGGGTAAAGACGCAAAAGCCGGTGAACTTCATCCGCTCGGCGAAGGCCCCGATGATCAGCCCCGGCGTAATCACCGCGAACATCATCTGGAAGATCATGAACGCCTGGTGCGGGACGTGCGGGGCGTAACTGCCAGGGTCCAGCCCCACGCCGCTCAGGCCTGCCCAGCCCAGGCTGCCAACGATGCCCTTGACGTCAGGCCCGAAGGCCAGGCTGTAGCCAAACAGCACCCATTGGACGCTGATAAGGCAAAGGATCATGAAGCACTGCATGAGGATCGAGAGCATGTTCTTCTTGCGGACCAGTCCGCCGTAAAAAAAAGCCAGGCCGGGCGTCATAAACATGACTAACGCCGCACTGATCAGCACCCAGGCTGTATCGCCCGAATCAGCCTGCAAAACGGGCGCCGCCGGCAGCGCCTGACCACCCGGCCCGGGTGTTACCGAGTCTCCCGCCAACGCGCCGCCAACATTGGCCAGCAGGCACACCAAGACAACCAACACCGTAGTCCACCACTTCCAACTGTCTCGTTTTGCCGTACCGGCCATTCGTCCATCCTCATGGGCAAGTTTGCTACCGCGTGGGAACAGTTCAACCTGTTCCTCCAACAGCAAGAACCATGCCATTGAGGATTCGACGATCTTTAGTGTTTATCTTCTAAATGTTTACGAACACAATCCGCTGCACAACGATTATTGGATTTTCGTACGTTCTTGTCCGATCGCATTGACTATCGTGACGTTTTTGTAGCGCCCGTGCCCACTGGGGGCAAACCGGCCTGGCTGTATCAGCCGATGGCCGCGTTGCCTTCTTCACCGGTTCGTATGCGCACGCAACGCAGCAGGTCCATGACGAAGATCTTCCCGTCGCCGATGTTGCCGGTGCGGGCGGTGGAGAGGATCGCGTCGATGGCCGTCTGGACGTATCCTTCATTGACGGCGATCTCCAGCTTGGCCTTCTTGAGCAGGCAGCCGGCCTCCTTGTGGCTGCGGTAGACCTCGGCGATGCCCTTCTGCCGGCCCCGGCCCATCACGGGCGTCACGGTGACCAGGTGAATCTCCTTCTCGTCCAGCTTGGCCAGCACTTCGTCCAGGCGATCGGGTTGAATAACGGCGACGATGTATTTCATGTCTGTTCTCCGGCTTGTGTCTTTCTGGCCGCCGAGGCCTCAGAGTTTCCTGGAGTCTGAATCCCCAGCGTCCTCTGCTGCCTCAGCCGGCCCTGTGTTTGTTGACTCGCTCAATCGATCAGCGTGTAGGCGGCTTCCTTGTGCTGCGTCAGGTCCAAGCCGACACGTTCCTCATGGTCGTTGACCCGCAGGCCGATCAGCACGTCAATGACCTTGAAGAGGACCAGGGCCATCACGAAGGAGAAGATCGCGCTGACGCCGACGGCCTTGATCTGCGTGAGCAACTGTGTCGCGCCGCCGTCGCCGTAGAACAGGCCGTTCTTGCCGACGGCGGGATTCACTGCCGCACAGGCGAAGAGCCCAGTCGCGATGGCGCCCCACATGCCGCCTACGCCGTGCACGCCGAAAGCGTCCAGCGAGTCGTCATAGCCCATTCGCGGCTTGAGGAACGTCACGGCCAGCCACGGCAGCACGGCCGCACCGATGCCGATGAGGATCGCGCCGAGGGGCGTGACAAACCCCGCTGCCGGCGTGATGGCGACCAGGCCGCCGACGGCGCCGGTGATCATGCCCAGCGTGGTGGGCTTCTTGTGGAAGAACCAGTCCATCAGCGCCCAGACCAGCCCAGCCGCGGCACTGGCAATGTGCGTGGCGACGAATGCGCTGGAGGCCAAGCCGCCCGAGGACAAGGCGCTGCCGGCGTTGAAGCCGAACCATCCGAACCACAGCAACGCCGCGCCCAGCACGGCAAAGGGCAGGTTATGCGGCGGGGAAATCATGTTGGGATAGCCATGCCGCTTGCCCAGGATCAGTGCCGCCGCCAGCGCCGAGACGCCCGCGTTGATGTGCACGACCGTCCCGCCGGCAAAGTCCAGTGCGCCCCAGCCGGCGGCGCCCATGAATCCGCCCTGGCCCCAGACCCAGTGGGCCAGCGGGTCATAGACCAACGTCGCCCAGGCCAGGCTGAAGATGCAGAAGGCCGAGAACTTCATGCGTTCGGCGAAAGCGCCGATAATCAGGGCCGGCGTGATGACGGCGAACATCATCTGGAAGATCATGAACGTGCTGTGGGGGATCGTGCCGGCGTAGGCCGCGTACGGTTCGGCGCCGACGCCGCGCAGCCCCACCCACTCCAGCGAGCCGATGAGGCCCTTGCCGGCCACGTCAGGTCCGAAGGCCAGGCTGTAGCCCAGCACCACCCACTGGAGGCTGATGAGGCAGAGGACCATGAAACACTGCATCAGGATGGAAAGCATGTTCTTCTTGCGGACCAGACCGCCGTAGAAGAACGCCAGGGCCGGCGTCATCAGCATCACCAGGCCCGTGCTGACCAGCAGCCAGGAGGTGTCGCCGGTGTCAACCTTCAGGGCCGGCGTAGCGACCGGGGCCGAGGCGGCATCCTGGGCGGACGCCACGGCTGAGATCGCCAGCAACAGCATCATTCCGACGGCCAGGGAAACCTTCCGCATCCGAGCATCGCATATTCGTGTCAACATACCTTCCTCTTTCCTCGCCGAAGGTCCCCTGTCAGGTTGACGCACCTGGATGCCTGAGACCACTGGGCTCAGTGTGATAGATGCATGCGGTGTGCCAGGGCGGATAAAACATATCAAGTAATGAATTAAGAGGTGGTTACGGCGATACCGCAGGGCAGGCTAATAGGTGAATTAGCTACACAAATGTGTCTTATAGTCCCAAAAGAGCTTCTTTTGTCACATCACGAGACAAGAAGAATTCAGACCTGGTGCCCTGTCATATCTGATCTGATAGGTGCCACGGCTGCGTCGTGTGCAGCCGTGCATGGCGTCGACACTGCTGCAAACACCGCAGCAGTGGCACCCGATCCATCGTTTGGCGAGTGACAGTGCACTGGCCGGACGGGCGCGATGCGTCTTGAGGCACGGGTGTATCGAAATAGAGGAGATTTGCCTGTTAGGCCCCCGGTGCCGCCGGGGGGATATCCCCCTGCGATGCAGGGGGCTCTATGACGGGGGCGACTGTGATCTGTGCCGCAATCCGACGACAGGTCTTAGGGCACTTCCAGAGAAGATCGGTTGGGCTTGCGGACGATGATCCTGTAGTCGGCCGCCTGGTTGGACAGGGACGTGCAGATGTATTCGGTCACGGCCTTGTCCTTCAGGAGCGTCGGCTCCCAGGTGGTCTGTTCGAGCTTGCCGCCCTTGGCGTCGAAAAAGACCGTGCTGATGTCGGTCCAGAGCTTGCTGCTGGTGTTATTCTGCAGCCGCAGCGTGATGCGCAGCAGGCCCTTGGCCACGCGCTCGGTCTCGACGCTGACGACGGTGAGCAGCTTGGTGGTGGAGGCCGCCTCGAACTGCACGTGCCCCTTCTCCAGCTTGGAACTCTCGGCGACAGCGGGTGTCGCCGCCGGGGCCGCAGTCCGCACCTGCGGGCTCAGGGGCGCGGATTCCTCGCACCCGATCTGGACAAGGCCCAGCAGGACACAGCCGATCAAAGTCATCACGCGATACATAGTCACGTCTCCCATCAGCTTTCCACCCGGCCCCGGACCGGGCCGGCCACTATCGTGCCGCCACATCATACCGTTTCCCGCGGCCAAAGGATATGGAACACTTTCTCCCCGATATTCTGGCACCTCGCGGCGATCTTACCCGCCGGCGGAGGGCTCGGAAAACTTCAGCAGCCTTCCCGCATTGCCCCACAGCAGGCCGGCCAGCTCGTTCTTGCTCAGCCCCATGCCCCGGACCATCTCAAGCTCCCCGGCCTGGTCGGACCAGGGCCAGTCGGTGCCGAAAAGAACCTTCCCGGCCCCGTGGCGGCGGATCATCTCAGCCGCCCGCTGCGGCCCAAGCTGGGCCAGGCTGAAGGACGTCTCGATGTAGACGTTGGCGCCCAGGAGGCAGGCCTCCACCTCGTCCCACATCCGCCAGCCGCCCATGTGCGTGCAGACCAGCGTCAGGGCGGGAAAGCGATCGATGATATTGCGGAAACGCCGCGGCGTGGCCCGATCGTCGTCGGGCGGATACGCGATATCGCGCCCGCAGTGGCACTCCACGAACAGGCCCGCCTCGGCCGCCGCGCCGTAGATCTCGTCCATGCGGGTCTCGTCGGCGGCAAAGTCCTGGTACATCGGGTGCAACTTGATGCCGATGAACCCCTCCTCGGCGAAGCGGCGAACCCACCGGCCCGCCTCGGGCGTCTTGGGATGCACCGACGGCAGCGGCTCGATCCGCTCGTCGCGGATCTGCTTGCACCACTTGACGATGCCCTCGACCTGGTCGGGTTTGGTCGCGATGGTGCATAGGACCGACAGGTCCACGTCGGCCTGGTCCATGGACTTGAGCAGGGCCGAGAGGGTGCCCTCGCCCAGGGCCTTCCACTCCGAGCCCGCCTCCAGCGAGGCGATGGCCCGCTTGGCGATGCTGTCGGGAAACGCGTGCGTGTGTATGTCGATGGTTGCCATGACTCTCTTTCGGTTACATCCCTCAGCGGCCCTGCTCCACGGCCACCATGCCCTTCCGCACACAACGCGTAAGTGCATGCCACCCGCCCCCGCCCCGCTTTCCCTGCAATTCCATGTTGCACTCCCGCGGGACGCTAATTATCGTCTGCGTATCCTCGCCTGAGGCCGGCCTTTCGTCAAGCGCCGCCACTTCGGGCGGGGCGAAAGTGAGCGGGCGTTATCCGCTATCTGAAAGAGGTCACACATGGGTGCTTTGCCTGAGAAGTTCGAGAACGTCAGCGTGGCCTGCAAGGCCAACGTCTTCTTTGACGCCAAGGTCGTCAGCCACACCATTTTCCTCCCCGACGGCAGCCGCAAGACGCTGGGCCTGATCTATCCGGGCGCCTATGAGTTCGACACCAAGGCCGCCGAAGAGATGGCCATCACTGCCGGCACCTGCCGCGTCAAGCTGCGCGGACAGAAGGAATTCGTCACCTACACCGCCGGCGGCGTGTTCAAGGTTCCAGCCAACTCCGCCTTTGAAATCGCCGTGGACCAGGGCCTGACGCAGTACATCTGCAGCTTCGAGTAACCCGAACGACCTGAAAAAGCCGGCGGGGATTAACCTGCCGGCCGGCCGGCAGGGCGGACGCTGGCACCGGGCCCGGTGCGTGGAGGGTAAAGCTTTACCTATTCCAATTTGCCGTATCCGGATGGTTGCTCGGCCCCCTGCAAATCGAGTAGCTCCTCCGCCCCCAAGGCAAGATCCGATGTTCCTATGAGCCGCTTCCCTGAGTAGCTGAGCGTCACGCCACGCTTGCTCCACACCAAAACGTACTCATCAGCAATCACGTATCCTTCCAATGTCTCGTAACTTGCTTGGACCGTATAGCAGTAATCAAGCTTGTCGGCACAAAGAGTGTGCAGACGGACTTCCTGAGGTGTCGATGGCATCAAGACAGTCCCCAGGTGAACCGGTTTGGCCGAGACTGGACCTGTACTCACCTTCGTCTTGAGATTTCTGCGAGGATTGATGAAGATCATTGTCCTGATAGCTGGCATTCGGCCAACGTTGCAGGCGGAGACATGGACAACGCTAGGTTTCTTGTTCGAATCCTGTGTGAAACCCGAAACCTCCAGCACTACGAGCGGCAAGTCTCCTTTCGCCATCAACCGACCGAGAACGCTGCCGGCGGCAATCACCTTCAAACGAGAACTCAGAATATCCTTCAAATCAAGAGATGTTTGAAAGGTATCGAGCCAATTAGTTGTTCCATTCCCCTGAACGCGCCGTTCGTGTTCCTCGATCATCTCGAACATCAGCTTGACTCTCTCGGGCTCCTCCTGGGTCCACTGGTATCCGATGTCAGTCTGTCTGCCATTCTTCTTCCATATACCGAAGTCGGCGTACAACTTGTCACGTACGAGAAACACCACTGGTTTCTTGAGCTTAAGCGCCTCCAGATATTCAAGATGAGTTGCCGATTTGTGATGTCCGTACTTCTCCAGCAAGGGGCCGTACCGCTGCGAAAGGATGACAACCACGTGCTGTGACGTTCGAACGTTCGCCAAACATGCCTCGATGGAGTTCTCAGCCGGGAACGTCTGGAAATCTGAAAATGGACTATCAGACATTACAGGCGCGAGACCGATTGATCGAAGGTGTGATTCTACCTCAGCCCTCAAATCGATAAGATCGTAGCATGTCGAACTGACGAACACTCTGTTGTTCATGTGACCGCTCCTCGCACCGTCGGAGTACACGTGGCATAGCCAACCCTCTGCCCATGGCGGGCGCCATGCTTCTGCGGTGTTTGCAGAAGCATGCTTCCGCAGGGCGGAAGCTGGCACCGGGCCCGGTGCGTGGAGGGTAAAGCTTTACCTATTCCACGATGACACGAAACCCATACATTTCGCTCTGACCGTCGGGTTCAAACCCGTTGCGGGTGGCGGAACGGCAGTACTGAGGCTCGCGGAACCAGCAGCCGCCGCGCAGCACACGGAACGATCCGGAACCGGGCCCTTGAGGATCCTGGGGACTTGTGTTTGCATAGGTGGCCAGGTACCAGTCCTCGCACCATTCCCATACGTTTCCGTGCATGTCGTAGAGGCCCCAGGCGTTGGGCCGCTTCTGACCCGCCGGATGGCTCTTGCTGCCGCTGTTGCCCGCGCACCAGGCGTTGCCCTTCAGGCCGCTGTCAGCATCCCCGAAATTGAACCGTGTCGATGTCCCCGCCCGGCAGGCGTACTCCCACTGGGCCTCCGTGGGCAGACGGACCGCCTTGCCCGTCTGCTGCGAGAGCTTTCGGCAAAACTCTGTCGCCTCGTCCCAGGAAACCTGCTCCACCGGGAGTTTGCCCCCCGTCCATTTGCTGGGATTCATGCCCATCACTGCCTCGTACTGCTCCTGGGTGACTTCATAAACGCCCATATAGAAGGGGTTGCTGATCGTCACCTCGTGACAGGGGCCTTCGTCATGACTTCGACCCGCCTCACCGGATGGACTGCCCATCTGGAACTTCCCCGCGGGGATCAGCGACAACTTCATAAAGACGCCATTGCCGCAATCCAGGGTCAACTCCTTCTCGGTCGCCCGGAGACCCGTGGTCGGCCGGGGTGGCGGGGACGGAGCCCGCGGACCCGCGGCGGCGGGCCCATTCTGGCGATATCCCTTCTTTTCCTCATCCGTCATCTGGAGGACCTTGGCCAACTCCCCAAGGGCGCCCTGAAGCCCGCGAGCATCTTCCGCGGACACTTCAGCGGTCTGAACGATATCTCCCGTGGCCACATTCACCAGCCGCGCGCTGATGGCGATATCCCCCAGTTTGTTCACGCTGCCCAATACGATGAATTTGACCCCCTTCAATTTGCCGTAGACCTTTTCCGGATTGTCTCGCACAAGGGCAATCGTCAGGTCGACTTCCTCCAGAAGGCTGGCAAGTTGTGACCTCTCGACCAGTTGATAGCGTTCCTTCCCGATTTGCATCAGGAGCCGTTCGGAAACCACTTCACCCGCATCCTTGATGCCCACGTCGCCCTTAACCAGGAAGTCGATCACGGCCACCCTGGGCTTCTCGGTGGGTTGAGTCGTTTGGCTGGAGGCCGGGCACGGGAAGATGCCGAGGACCAGGCCCGCCAGGGTGAGGAGGAGTCTCATTGTTCGACCTTTCGCGTTTGCCGGATGGAAGCGGATTGTATCCGCCGGCGTAACAGGTGTCCAGTTACCCGCCGCGCGTCAAACACGGCTGCACACAACGCAGCCGTGGCGCCGGCCGGTCACGGCGCCAGCGGCCGGTAGTGCCTTGTGAAGTGGCGGCGGATGTGTTATTCTCCCTCGCTCCCTGGACGACCAGGGGTTTACCGCAGACCGTAGAATCACTGAGGAGAGTAACCACGTGAACGATCAACTGGCCTACGCCTTGATTACGCCCCATAGCCTTTACAAGAGCCGCACCGGCGGCATCATCGGCCGGCTGCTGGCCCATGCCCGGCTGGAGCTGGTGGCCGCCCGCATGTACGTCTTTTCCGACGCCTTCGTCGACGCCTACCAGAAGATCATCTGCCCGCCGGGCACGGACGCTGCCGTCGAGGCGGCATGGCATAAGTACCTCGACGAATCCTTCCGGCCCAAGAACCCCTGGGGCTACCTGCCGCGCTGCATGCTCCTGCTGTTCCGCGGGCCCAACGCCGTGCGGCACCTCAAGGACGACGTCATCGGCGGCTTCACCGAGCAGCCCGTCGGCGACACCATCCGCGGCACCTACGGCGACTTCGTCCGCGACGCCTCGGGCCAGATCCGCTACTTCGAGCCGGCCGTCATCACCTGCCCCGACGCCGCCCTCAACAACCAGCACCTCCAGCTCTTCGCCGATTACGCCCAGAGCGACGGCGGCGTGCTGGCCGGCAAGATCAAGTACGCCCAGAGCGACGTGCAGGTCTCGCTGGTGATGCTCAAGCCCGACAACTTCTACCGCCCCAGCCGCCGGCCCGGCAACATCATCGACGCCTTCAGCCTCACCGGCCTGCGGATCGTGGGCACCAAGCTGCTCAACCTCACCGTCGCCCAGGGCGAGGAGTTCTACGGGCCCCTCAAGGGCATTTTCGCCACCAAGCTCAAGGGCAACGTCACCAGGGAAATCTACCAGCGGCTCCACGACGGCTTCAGCTTCCCCTTCACCATGGCCGACGCCGACGCCCTGGCCGACCGCCTGGCTGAGCGGAACGCGACGGCGGAGTTCAACAAGATCGTCGAGTACATGACCGGCGTGAACCCCGACGACATCACCGACCCCTCTGAGAAGGTCACCGCCAGCAAAACCAAGTGCCTGGCCATGCTCTACGAAGGCCCCGACGCCATCAACCGCATCCGCACCGTGTTGGGCTCGACCGACCCGCTCAAGGCCGAACCGGGCACCGTCCGCAGCGACTTCGGCCGAGACCTGATGCGCAACGGCGCCCACGCCTCCGACAGCGTCGAAAGCGCCAACCGCGAGCGCGGCATCATCGGCCTGGTCAAGACCGAAACCGCCCCCAGCGATGTTCAGCAGATTATCGCACGCCACCTGGCCCAGAAGTAACAATGCCGCTGAAGATCGACATCTTCGTCACCGAGCCGCTGGAGACCAACACGTACCTGCTGCGCTTTGCCTCCGAAAGCTGGGTGATCGATCCGGGCATGGGCCTGGCCGAACTGATCGAAATGGTCCGCCGCGGCGGCCCGCCGCTGACCCGCATCCTCATTACCCACGGCCACGGCGACCACATCGCCGGCATCGATGAGTTGAAGGCGGCCTTCCCGGCGGCCAGGGTTTCCTGCTCGGTCGCCGACGCGCCAATGCTGATGGACGCGGGGTTGAACCTCTCGGAGCCCTTCGGGATGCGAGTGGTCGCCCCCCCGCCCGATGAACTCATCGAGTGCGGCGGCATCCTGATGGCCGACGGCATGGGCTGGGAGGTGCTGGACACCTCCGGCCACAGCCCCGGAGGCGTGAGCTACTACTGCAGCCTGGCCGGGGCGGTCTTCACCGGCGACGCCCTCTTTGCCGGCAGCATCGGCAGGACCGACATCCCCGGCGGCAGCATCACGACGCTCCTGGGCAACATTCAGAAGAACCTCCTGAGCCTGCCCGATGCCACCCGCGTCTTCCCCGGCCACGGGCCCTCCACCAGCATCGGCCAGGAGCGACACAGCAATCCCTACCTGGGCAACACCTGAGCCGCGATTGATCCAGGCGGGGTGTGCCCCAACTTTCTGGCAACGCTGTTTATTAGCTCGAAGAGCGTCTGAAAGTAGCCCCGCCTGGAGCGTAGCGAAGGGCGGGGTGGGCCGGCGCCGGCCGTTGGAGCCCTTTACGGGCGACTGAGGTCTTGGGGCACAGGCTGCTCATCAATCGCCCGCAAGGGCTCCGGTTGGGGGTACCACAGCCGTCTCGGCTGTGGATATTCAAGACACAGGCGAGACGCCTGTGCTACCCGACCCGGACTTTCGGCAATGATCCTATTCCTTCGCGCCGACGCTTGTGGTATAGTGGGCAGTTTCAACTTCCATGGGCAAGAGCGCCAAGACATCCTTGAATGGCGAGCAGGCCCGGCAGGAGGAACACGCCTTGCCGGTGGCCTCCGTGTCCCCGCCGGCTGCGGCCGGGGCGCAGGGGTCGCAGCAACCGTCTTCGCAGCCCTCGGCCCCGGCTGCAAGTGCCTCGCCGTATGACGGTTACAAATATCCGTCGCAGGCCCACGAAATCGTCATCCTCGGGGCCAAGCAGCACAACCTCCGCAATATTGACGTCCGCATCCCCCGCGACAAGCTGGTGGTCATCACCGGCCTGAGCGGCTCGGGCAAGAGTTCGCTGGCCTTCGACACCATTTACGCCGAGGGGCAGCGGAAGTACGTCGAGAGCCTCTCGGCCTACGCGCGTCAGTTCCTCGAACAGCTTTCCAAGCCCGATGTCGAGCACATCGAGGGCCTGCCCCCGACGGTGGCCATCGAGCAGCGGCCCAGCGGGCACAACCCGCGTTCGACCGTCGCGACCACCACCGAGATTTACGACTACCTGCGCCTGCTCTTCGCCCGCGTCGGTCAGCCGCACTGCTGGATCTGCGGCCAGCCCATCGCCAGCCAGACCGTCAGCCAGATGGTCGATGCCATTTTCCAGATGCCCGAGGGCACGCGCTTCATGGTGCTGGCGCCGATCATCCGCGGCCAGAAGGGCCAGCACGCCGACGTGCTGCGGACCATCTCGCGCGAAGGCTTCGTGCGGGCCCGCATCGACGGCGTGATCCGCGACCTCAAGGACGTGGCCGAGCTGGAGAAGAACCGCAAACACACCATCGAGGTGGTCGTCGACCGCCTGGTGCTGCGCGACACGGCCCGCATCCGCCTCTCCGACAGCCTTGAGACGGCCCTGAAGTTGGCCGGCGGGATCGTGATTATCTCCCACGAGCCCCGGGACGCCGAGGGCTTTGGCCTGTCCACCCAGCCCCACAGCGGCGAGTACTCCTCGTGGCAGGACCGGCTCTTCAGCGCCACCTACGCCTGTCCGCGGCACGGGCAGGCCAACCTGCCGGAGCTGTCGCCGAGGATGTTCAGCTTTAACTCCCCTTACGGCGCGTGCGACGCCTGCGACGGACTGGGCACGATCCCGGAGTTCGACGCCGACCTGATCGTGCCGGATGCGACCCTGTCGCTCTCGGGCGGGGCCATCGACGCCTGGCGCCACGGCGGCAAGAGGATGAACATCCTCTACAACCGCATGATCCGCCGCTTCTGCCGCGCCTACGGCATCTCGCCGACGGCCCCCTACGCGCAGATCCACGCCGACAAGCAGCAGATCCTCATGAACGGCGACGAGGAATCCGGCTGGGAGGGCGTGATCCCCAACCTCACGCGACGCTGGGAGAAGACCGACAGCGAGTTCGTCAAGGCCCGCCTGCACGGCTACCTCAGCGAGCAGCCGTGCCGGTCCTGCAAGGGCGCGCGGCTCAAGCCGGCCTCGCTGGCCGTCAAGGTCGAGGGCAAGAACATCCACGAACTGACGCAGACGAGCATCTCCGAGGCGCTGGCCTTCCTCGACGCCCTGCACATGGACACCGAGCGCTCGCAGATCGCCGCGACGATCATCCGCGAGATTCGCCACCGCCTCAAGTTCCTCACCGATGTGGGGCTGGACTACATCACGCTCAACCGCACCTCCGCGACGCTCTCGGGCGGCGAGGCCCAGCGCATCCGACTGGCCACGCAGGTGGGCAGCGGGCTGGTGGGCGTCTGCTACGTGCTGGACGAGCCGACCATCGGCCTCCACCAGCGGGACAACCAGCGGCTCATCCGCACGCTGATGCACCTGCGGGACATGGGCAACACGGTGGTGGTGGTCGAACACGACGAGGAGACCATCCGCTCGGCCGACTATGTCATCGACATGGGCCCCGGCGCCGGCCGGCACGGCGGCAAAGTGGTGGCCGAGGGCACGGTGGAGGACATCTGCCGCTCGGGGGACTCCCTGACGGGCAAGTACCTCTCGGGCACGATGCGGATCGAGATGCCTCCCCAGCGCCGCGGCCTGTCGCTTTCGCGGGCGCTGGAGCTGCGCGGCTGCCGCGAGAACAACCTCAAGAACATTTCCGTCCGCTTCCCGCTGGGCGGCATCATCTGCGTGACGGGCGTGTCCGGCTCGGGCAAGAGCACGCTGGTGAACCTGACGCTGCTGCGGGCGTTGCGGCGGCGGATCTACACCAGCCGCGACAAGCCCGGCGAGTACGACAAGCTCCTGGGAGTGGGCAAGGTCGACAAGGTCATCGAGATCGACCAGTCCCCCATCGGCCGGACCCCGCGGTCCAATCCCGCGACGTACACGGGCGTCTTCGACCTGATCCGCCAGGTTTTCGCCAAGACGCGCGAGGCCAAGATCCGCGGCTACAAGCCCGGGCGCTTCAGCTTCAACGTCAAGGGCGGGCGGTGCGAGGCCTGCCAGGGCCAGGGCACCAAGCGCATCGAGATGCACTTCCTGCCCGACGTCTACGTCACCTGCCAGGAGTGCAAGGGCACGCGCTACAACCGCGAGACCCTCGAGGTACACTACCGCTCCAAGAACATCGCCCAGGTGCTGGCCATGAGGGTGGAAGAGGCCCAGGGCTTTTTTGAGAACTTCCCCAAGATCAAGCAGTTGGTCAAGGCGCTGGCCGACGTGGGGCTGGGCTACGTCGAGCTGGGCCAAAGCTCCACCACGCTCTCGGGCGGCGAGGCCCAGCGGGTCAAGCTGGCCGGCGAGCTGGGCAAGACAGCCACCGGGCACACGCTGTACGTGCTGGACGAGCCGACCACCGGCCTGCACTTCGCCGACATCAGCAACCTGCTCAACGTCCTCAACCGCCTGGCCGACATGGGCAACACCATCGTGGTCATCGAGCACAATCTGGATGTCGTCAAGTGCGCCGACTGGATCATCGACATGGGCCCCGAGGGCGGCCAGGCCGGCGGGCGAGTCATCGCCGAGGGCAGCCCCGAGGAAGTCATCACGGTGGCCGAGTCCTACACCGGGAAATTCCTGGCCGAGCACATGCGCAACGGCAAGAGCGCCCCGCCGGCCCGCTGAGAATCACACCCGGGGACGTCCGCAATTGCGCCCCATCGGTATCCCGGCATCCCGGCACGCCGGTATTCAGTATTTCCGGCCTCAGTATTTCCGGCCTGTTGTTGTTTGGTGACAAAATGCCGATAATAAGATATAGATAGCCGCTTCGTTTGGACCGGGTAAGAAAACCGATTCGTCGGGAGAACTATATGCGTTACGCCGTCATCTTGGCTGGAGGCGCCGGCACGAGGCTTTGGCCTCTCAGCCGCATGGGCAGGCCCAAGCAGTTGCTGCCCCTGCTCCAGGGCCAGAGCCTGCTGGAACTGGCCGTGGAGAGGCTCGCGGACCTCTTCGACCACGAGCATATCCTGATCGTGACCAGCGCCGAATACGCCTCGCAGATCGCCAAGGCCCTGCCGCAGCTTCCCGCCGAGAACATCATCGGCGAGCCCGAAGGCCGCGACACCGCCAACGCCGTCGCCCTGGCCGCGGAAGTCCTGGCGGCGCGAAACGAAGAGGCCACCATGGCCGTCTTCACCGCCGATCACGTCATACGCCCCACCAGCCAGTTCATCCAGGCCGTCCGCAAGGCCTGCGAGACGGCCGAGGGGCATCCCGACGCGCTGGTGACTTTCGGCATCCGCCCGTCCTGGCCGCATACCGGTCTGGGCTACATCCACTGCGGCGAGGTCGTCGCCGACTCGGTCTTCCACGTCCTGGGCTTCAAGGAAAAACCCGACCGCCACAACGCCCGCCGCTACGTCGAGGACGGCCAGCATTTCTGGAACAGCGGCATGTTCATCTGGAAGGTCTCGACCATCCGCGACTGCCTCCAGCGTTTCCTGCCCGACTCCATGGCCAAGCTCGAGCCGGTCGTCGAAGCCGTCCGGGCGGGCAAGGATTATTCCGCCCCGCTCAAGGAAGCTTACGCCCGGATCGAGAAGATCAGCATCGACTACGCCGTGATGGAAAAGGCCGACAAGGTCATGATGGTCGAACTCAAGTGCGAGTGGCTGGACGTGGGATCCTGGCCGGCGCTGGACGAGATCCTCGAACTCGACGAGGCCGGCAACGCCGTCGTCGCCCAGAGCACCGCCATCCTCGACAGCTTCCGCAACGTCATCGTCACCGAGGATGACCACCTGCTGGCCGTCCTGGGCATCGACGACTGCATCATCGTCCACTCCCCCGACGCCACGCTGGTGTGCAACAAGAGCGACTCCCAGCGACTCAAGGAACTGGTGGACCTGCTGCGCCAGAAGTACGGAAAGAAATACCTCTAGCGGGATTGCAGATTTTGAAATTGCCGATTTCAAATTGCCGCGTCTCCGCGACAGCCTGTGGTTTTTCAATTTGCGATCTGCAATCGGCAATCGGCAATTCTCATGTCTAGCTGGCTCGCAATCGATCATGGGACCGTCCGCATCGGCCTGGCCGCTGGAAACACCGAGAGCGGCATCGCCTCGCCGCTGGAAGTGATCCCCGCCGTCCCGCTGGACTCCGCCATCGCCCGCATCCGCGAACTGGCCGCCCAATACCGCGCGCCGGGCGTCGTGGTGGGCCTGCCGCTGAACATGGACGGCTCCGAGGGCCCGCAGGCCCGGCTCGCCCGAGACATGGCCGTCGCCCTGGCCAACGCGACGGGCCTGGATGTGCGACTCTTCGACGAGCGACTCTCCAGCTTCGCCGCCGACCAGGTCCTGGCCGGCCAGCTCACGCGGAAGAAGAAAAAGGCACGCCAGGACGCCATCGCCGCCGCGGCCATCCTCACCGACTTCTTCGCCGCCGACGGCCCCGCCACCGCCGCAAAGGCCATCCCGTAGGGCGTGGACGTCGCACGCTCTCAGACTAGTGAAACCGCCGGTTCCTGTTCCCTTTTGCCTTTTCCCTGTGCGAAGTGCGTAGTGCGTAGTGCGAAGTACACATCTGCCTGCCACCTTCTTCTCTTTTGCCTCTTCCCTTTTGCCTCTTGCCTTCTTCTTTCCGCTCGCTTCGCGCTCGCGGCTAGTAGTCCTTCACAACCGATTTTGCTGGTGCCACGGTCAAGCGTTGTTTGCTTGGCCGTGCGGACACCCCCAAGCACACGACGCTTGGGGGTGGCACCTGTGGACCTACTTGGTCTTGGTCGTCGGCTGCGATGTGCTCCCTGATGTGGCGGCCTCTTTTTCCTCGACGATCTTCGCATCCCGCGGCACGCCAAGATCATAGATATCGTTGATCGGGCGAGCGTCGTATTCGTAAACGGAAGTCGCCGTGTCCTTGTTGAACTGTGAGGACATCTTGCGGATGCGGTTGTTGGCTGGATCTGCCCAGATGGTTATACTCCTGAAGTGTTTTGCGTCTTGGAATGATAGATCAAACCGATCGTTCGCTCCATCTCGACTCTTGGCAACCTGGAATCTTTGCTCTGGCCGCTGATACTGTAACTGGTTGATGAGGCCTTTAGCCGTGCTCTGGCCAAATCCTTGATCAAGTTTCGCCTGGGCGTCCATTGGTGTGAGACGCTTGATAAGTATCTTGTTGGTCGCACTGCTGTATTGCACCAATTCCTGACGCAACGGTCCGATGTACTCAACCTCTCGTCCCATACCTTCACGCAAGACGTCCATAGCATAGGCGCCATCGATCGTGTTGCGGAAAACATCAACCTCAACTGTCCGCCATTGAGAATCGCCAGCGGCCGGTTTGGTGAGGGGCGGCCATGAAGATTTGCGGGCACATCTCCAGATCATCGTTACATGCATCCAACCTCGATAGGCCTCGCTATCCTCAAGAACCCGCTGGAGCGCCTCGGCGGCACTGACGGTGGGCGCGGTGTGATTTACGATCAGCAAGGATGCGGCAATCAGGGCGGCCGCTGCGATGCCGGAGGCGAACGTGATCTTTATGATCTTCATTATGTGTTTCCTGTTGGTTGGGGGAGTCGCCTTGGCCGCTGTTTCCAGCGAGGCCAGCAGGCTCTCCCGGAGGGCGTCATGGCGACGCCTCAGTGGTTGGTACAGCCGTTTCACTTGTTCCTTGAGTCTGTCATTCATGGGAGATCATCCTCCCACTTGCCGTGGCAAGTCGTTTGAGTCGTTTCTTTGCACGTTCGAGTACTGCATACAGGCCTGACCGCGAGAGGTTCAGGATTCCCCTCGCCCGCTCGGGCGGTTCTTCCAGCAGGCAGCAGACCTGGATGGCCAGTCGCTCCTTGTCGGGCAACCGAAGGAGCCACTCGTGCAACTGTGCGAGGCCATCATTGCAGCCCGCCTCGTCCGGGTCGTCTTGCGGGACCAAGGCCAGGTCAACGTCCGCCCGCCGCAGATTTCGCCGCCGGCTGCGGCGCAGCCAATCGCGGCATGTCAATCGGGTAATCGCGATCAGCCAGGCCCCGAACTTTCGCCTATCGCGAAGCTGCGCCAGCTTTTCGTGCGCTTTGAGGAACACATCCTGGCACAGGTCTTCGCTCTGGCTGACATCACCAGTGCGGTCGAAACAGATCGCGCGGATCAACGGAGCGTAGCGGTCGTACAGCGCCCCGCAGGCCTGCCTGTCGCCGGCTAGCGCGGCTGAGACAAGATCCTGATCTTCCACCCGTGGCGGGTCGCCGCCTTTTGAACTGATGGCCATCACCTACATAGTGTCGCGACGGATTGCTTTGTCCACCGGTTTCTGCCGAAATTGCACGCAACATCGCCGTGGTTGCGGTGTGTGTTCAACCACGACAAGAGCGCATATTAGGGAGGTGGAGTTCCAACTCCGCCTCCTTTTCGCTCGTTCTGGACATCCTCGCGGCGGAGTAGGAACTCCGCCGCGCGTCTGTGCCGGTGAACGATTCCGCGTGCAACTCGGCCCGGAATACCGGAGTACGGGAATACCGGAATACCGACACATCGCGTTGCGTGCATACCAGCACGCGGAATGAAGCCCGGCACGGCTGCCAACACCGCAGCCGTGGCCCCCATCCCGGCGGCCAGGCTCACTCGTCGCTCATGGCCAGCGTGGCATCGACGGGCGTTTCGGGGCCGCTTGCTTCCCAGGCCCATTGCGGCTCGATGGATCGCGGGGCGGAGTCCTCGGCCATCAGCGGCACGATGCGGGCGCGGACGAACCGGGGGGACATGCAGCCGAAGTGGCCTCCGTCGTGGCCCTGGGCGGCCATCGCCGGCTGCCAGGGCACTTCAACGAGCCGCCCCCCTCCCTCGCTCCAGTAGCCGGCCTGGGGATGGAAGCCGCTCCGCCCGGCCCCCTCGGCATGCCGGCCATCCATCGTCCCGATCAGCAGCGTCCCGGCCCCCAGCAGGCCCACGTCTTCCTCGGAGCTGAAGTTCACGATGCCCGAGACGCTGTGCCGCAGCGCCCCTGACAAGTCGTAGTCGGCTGAGAGCGAGGAGGCCAGCAGGACGATGCCGTCAACCTTCTGGTCCGGCGGCAGCGCCTCGGCCGCCCAGACCGCGATGGCTGTCCCGCCGCTGTGGCCGATCAGGAAGACGCGACCCTCGGGATTCTCCCGGCGATACTTGACGATCCTCGCCGCCAGACGCCCGGCCACCGCGCGATTGCGATGGACCGCACACTGGTTGAGGATGCCGCCCAGCGGGACGGTCCAGTCGTATAGCTCGACGGCCATGCCCAGCCGCTGGTCGCAAAGGACCTGGCAGGCCTCCTCGTTGTAGGACGCCTGGCCGTCGATCCCCGGCAGCACGATCACCAGCCCGCTGTCCATGTGCTGGGAATTCAACACCATCTGGCGGCTCTGGCAACCGGCCAGCAGCACGACCAGCCCGGCACATCCCAATGCGCGATACAGCCCCAATGCCATCTCCTGCGCCTCCGATAGAGTCCATCTGCGGCAGCGAAACGACGGCGAAAATCAATGAAGCGATGTGTAACTAATGACAAACTAGGATACATGGGCAATGTGGGCTAATTTACAAATTGGGTTTTTGCACAAATTTTCCCCGCCTCGCCGCGCCCAAACCCGCGCCGTGGGGCGGCGACAAGTGAGCGATCCGGATTGACGCCCGCGCCCCATTGCGTTCTAATGCGCCGCATGAACGCACACGGATCTGCGCAGCGGCCGCGTCCTCTTCGCCTGGGCGTGCTCATCAGCGGGTCGGGACGGACCTTGATGAACCTCCACCGGCTCATCGGCCTGGGCCGGCTCGATGCCGAGATCGCCCTGGTGGTCGCCTCGCGCCCGTGCAAGGGCGTCGATCTGGCCGCCGCCGCGGGCATGAACGTGCAGGTCGTGTCCTACAAGATGTCCCCCGACCCGGGGGAGTATTCCCGGAAGATCACCGCCCTGCTGGAGGCCGCCGGTGTCGATCTGGTGGTGATGGCCGGCTTCCTGTCGATGTGGCACATCCCGCCGCACTACCTCGGCCGCGTGATCAACATTCACCCGGCCCTGCTGCCAAGTTTCGGCGGCAAAGGCATGTACGGGCATTTCGTTCACGAGGCGGTGCTCCGCGCCGGCTGCAAGGTCAGCGGCTGCACCGTGCATTTTGTGGACAACGAGTACGACAAGGGCCCCATCATTATCCAGCGGCCGGTGCCGGTGCTGGAAGGCGACGACGGAGCGACCCTCGCCGCGCGCGTCTTCGAGCAGGAACTGCTGGCCCTGCCCGAGGCCATCGCGCTCATCGCCGCCGGGCGCTGCCGCATCGACGGCGACGTGGTGCGGATCGGCGAGTGATCAGATCCAGGAAGCATTAGCGGGGATGCACGCAGATGAACACCGATACGGAAAGAGCGGGAGTCTGAAAGTCCCATCTTCCTCTGATAATCTCCGATCTGCGTTTATCTGCGTTTATCCCCGCTAATGTCGTTTCCTGGCTGTGTCCCCTGTCCTTAAAATTGCCAAGAAAAGACCTTGCAAGGCCCAATCAGGCCGTTACAATGTCCGATTCGCATGATTAGGCTAGAGTCGCACTGGCGCGGCGGGCCCCGGCGGGGTTCGCCCAGCGTGATATTGGAGAAGATTCGTGGCGGTCAAGATCAGAATGAAAAGATTCGGCCGGCGGCACCAGCCGTTTTTCAGGCTCAGTGCCATGGACGTCCGCAGCCCGCGTGACGGCAGCGTTATCGAGGAACTGGGCTGGTACGACCCGGTCGCCAAGGACCCTGCCAAGCAGATGTCGCTGAAGCGCGAGCGGATCGAGTACTGGCTGGGCGTCGGCGCGCAGCCGACCGAGACGGTCGCCGACCTGCTCAAGAAACAGGGCATCGGTCGCAAGTAGAGCGGCCCCGCGTGAGGCCTGCCGGACGGCAGGCAGGCTCCAAACGCAAAGCTCTCAACCATGGGACTCCGCATCGACATCCTCACGCTGTTTCCCGAGATGTTCGATGGGCTCTGTTCGACGAGCATCGTAGGGCGGGCCATTCGCACGGGCCTGGTCGAGATCGTCCGAACCAACATACGCGATTTCGCCGTCGATGCCTACGGGAGTGTCGATGACGCACCCTTCGGCGGCGGGCCGGGCATGGTGCTGATGTGCCAGCCGATCTTCGACGCGGTCGAAGCGGTCCGCAAGCAGGGCGACCCAGCCGGCAAGGTCATCCTGCTGAGCCCCCAGGGCCAGCCGATGGACCAGGAACTGGTCAGCCGGTTAGCCCGCGACGAGAAGAGATTGATCCTGCTGGCTGGGCATTACGAGGGATTCGACGAGCGAATCCGAACCGGCCTGGCGGATATGGAAGTGAGCCTGGGCGATTTCGTGCTTTCGGGCGGCGAGATCGCCGCCATGGCGATGGTGGACGCGATGGTCCGCCTGCTGCCGGGCGCACTGGGCAAGGAATCTTCGCTGCACGAGGAATCGTTCAGCGGCGGTTTGCTGGAGTACCCGCAGTACACCCGCCCGCGAGAGTTTCGCGGCATGGGCGTGCCGGACGTGCTGTTGGGCGGCGACCACGCGAAGATCGCCGCCTGGCGGGCCGAGCAGGCCCGGATGCGGACCATGCAGCGCCGGCCGGACCTGTGGGACAAGTACAACAAGAACGAGAACATTTAGGACGCCTGGAACTGGAGAACTACCGTGAGCCAAGAACTGATGAATAAGGCAGTGGCATCGTGCCTCAAGACAGACATCCCCCAATTCAAGATCGGCGACACGGTGAACGTTTCGGTCAGGATCATCGAGGGTGACAAGGAGCGCATCCAGCTCTTCACCGGCGCGGTGATCTCCCGGCGAGGCACGGGCATCAGCGAGAACTTCACCGTCCGCCGCATCGTCAACAACGAGGGCGTCGAGCGAACCTTCCCGCTGCACAGCCCCAAGGTCGCCGGCGTGCAGGTGGTCCGTGGCGGCAAGGTCCGCCGCGCCAAGCTGTACTTCCTGCGTGACCGCGTCGGCAAGAGCACCCGCCTGAAGGAAACCAAGCGCGTCGCCGCCGTCGCCGTGCCGGCCGACAAGGCCTGATAGCGCATGTGGCCCTTCGGTCCACCCCGGACGTTGGGCGCGGAGGGCGAGGATCAGGCCCGCAGGTTCCTCGCCCGCGCGGGGCTCAAGGTGATGGCCCGCAACTACCGCTGCCCCGCCGGCGAGGCCGACCTGATCGCCCTGGACCGCTCGCCGCAACGCGGATGCACCGCCCCCACCGTCGTTTTCGTCGAGGTCAAGACCCGCCGCGACGACACCTACACCGACCCCGAATCCGCCGTGGACGCCAACAAGCGCCGCCACCTCCGCGCGGTGGCCAACTACTACCTCGCCAGCCGCGGCGGGCAGAACTTCAATGTCCGATTCGACGTGGTCTCCGTCGTCCTCCGCGACGGCGAAAAACCCCGCCTCCGCCATATTGTCGATGCGTTCCAGTGATTGCCGTGGGTGCCTTGGTCGCGGCGTTTGCGTGACGCGCCCACCGGCTATTGACGCCACTGTCCTGCGGCCCTATCATGCCGGCATCGGGTTCTTCAATAACGTCGGGGTAGATATGTGTTCTCGAAATCCTGTTGGCCCCGAAATGCAAGTACGAATAACCGTCCGGCGGTCGGACGGATCAGTTTAACTGAACTGGTCGCGAGCCAATTCAGGCTGAATCAGTACATCGGGAGCTATTCATGAACACAAATCGCATCACCTTGCGGCTAGTGGGCCGACTGCTCAGTTATCAAGCTATCGCAGCAATCATAGTATTCGGCTCCTGGCTGGTCGAGAAATGGCTACTGGCGGACGTTGCCGCTGAGAGACATGTCCTTCAAGCACAAGAGACCAACCGCCTTGGGTTGCTGTGCAATGCCTCAATCTATTGGTCTCTATTCCTCCAAGAGAAACAGCGGCCAAACCGCGACCCGAAGGTTGTGGCATACGCAGCCAAGAACACGGTCGCCTATTCCTGGATTGCGGTTGAGTCGGATCGTGTATTATCGCCTGAGGGACAACACACCGAGAGACCCGTGAATCCTATCGCGATAGTGGAACATCTCATCGCCGAGACCCTAGATATGGACAAAACGCAGCTTCCGCCCGCCGAAGGGACCAACGCTCGAGGGATGCCTGTTGTCAAGGTGACACCACTTCAGTTTGAAAAGGCGATGAAGGTTCGTGAGGGGCCTGAACTTGAAAAGGTTATCGCATTCGTTCAGGATCATATGACCTTACTAGAACAGGAAGGAGGACGATGGGAAAGCACGCTTGTGCAACGGTTGCACGCCTTAACAGACCGTGAGCGCCTACTGAATCGCGTTTTCATCGTTCTTTATGTTATCGGGGCCTTGGTTGGTGGCGGCGGCTATCTTTTTCGTCGGTTCCGGGATACACGAAGCGTCACGCCGAGTCCATCGCACGCCAAGGTCCATTAGCGTAACAAGTTGCGTCGGCGAACCTAAAACCGCTCTCTGCACTCCAAAGGAGTTGTAGTCCGTAGAGCGTGCAACTTGTTGAGGATTTGGCGCCAGCGGCACATTTTCCGCTGTAACGCCATATTCGACAGGCTCTTGCGGCAATATTGCACCCTGCACATTCATGCGACTACTTGTTCCCACGCGCCCCATGTCGCCGGTGCGACGAGTGGGCCGATTGCTCGCGCTTAGGAGTTCAAGGACGTGGGTTTCATGCGAAATCCTCAACTTGTTGCACGCCCATACTAAGTTCTGAGCGGACCTTCGGCCCTAAAAAGTAAACAATTGGCGTCTGCCGTGACCTGCCTACCGGCAGACGGGCCGTTGTGCTACCATTTGCTCATGCTCAAGTTGATCGACACCCATTGTCATCTTTGTCATCCTCGGCTGGCGGCTGACACAGCCGGGGTGCTGGCGCGGGCGGCGGAGGTCGGGGTGGCCACGGTGATCTGTGCCGTGGGCAACCTGGAAGAGTCGCACCAGGCGCGCGACCTGGCGG
>JBAZTO010000021.1:0-62954 GCA_041661865.1 Phycisphaerae bacterium
GGCATCGCAGCCATGGGCCAGACCGTCAGTCAGCCCACCCAGGCCGGACCCGTGCGTTTCACCATCGAGAAGCTGGACGACGCGCCGTCGAAGGCCGGCTCGCCCATGTCCACCATCTACTGCCGCCTCGGCGAGAGCGGGCTGGAAGACCCGGGCGACTACGTCCCCGGCTACGAATGCCGCGACTTCATCCTCGACCCCCTCGACCCCGAGTCATACGAAGCCCGCGAGACCGAGCTTCTCGAAGTCCTGGAAGCTGCGGACGACGGTTCGAAGAAGGTAGCGCAGAAGACCCTCGACGACTTCCGTTCCAGGCAGCGCATGAGCATCGGGAAGATCCGGGCCTACGCCGAAGCCATCGGCAGCGATACCACGGCCTGGGATGAGAAGGACGAGAACGGCGAACCGGTCCAGGTCCAGATCGACATCGAGCAGCTCGTCGGTCAGGAAGGCGGCGGCTGGTTCGAGCCTGCACCCGAACTCACCGACGATGAGCGCGCCGCAGGGAAGCGCCGCGGCTTCGGGAACTTCCAGCCCCTGACTCCCAACCGGTACGATGCAGCCTGCGCCGGCAAGTTCAAGCCCAACGTCCGCCAGGCCCGCGGTCCCGCCGTCGAAGCCGAAGAGGAAGCTCCGGCTCCTCGTCGGGCTGCCAATCCACCGCCCAAGGCTGCGCCTCCCGAGCCTGCCCCGGCCAAGGCTGCGCCGGTTCCAGTGCCCCCGAAGGCTGCGCCCAAGCGCGCCCCGGCCGCCGCACCCGTGGAGCCGGAAGCTGCGGAACAGGAAGCCGAGCCCGAGGTCGCCGCGGTGCCGGCAGCGAAGGCTGCGCCCAAGGCTCCCCCGAAGGCGCTCCCCCGCTCCCCCGCTCTCTCGGCGCTCGGCGCCAAGCGATAGGCTGTGGTCGCATGGGAGGGGGCTCCGGCCCTCTCCCTTCTACTGGATGGGCGCTCTGCTTGGATTCTTGGACATTCTCTTCAAACGATCGTGATAGCAGCAGGGAGTCCATCCAGTGGAATATGATCCCCGATATCTCGGCGCGCTCTGTGATGAGTGCCCCCTCTCGGTAGACCGAGACGGCGGGCCCATTGCGCCGACAGGGATTGACGATGAGACCCGAGAGATTCTGCTCGTGGGGCAGGGCCCGGAAGCCCAGGAGATCAAGGCCGGCAAGTTCTTCATCGGCCGATTCGGGGACGAGCTGACGAAGAGTCTCCGTGAGCTGGGCTTCTCCCGGAGCCAGGTGGCCATGGAGAACGTCATCGCGTGCAAGACCCCACCCGTGGACAAGCGGCAGAAGAAGGGCGGGAAGGGGCCATTCGCCAGCTATATGGCGCAGTGCGAGAAGAAGGGCAAGCCCAGCCCGATAGCCTGCTGCGCTCCCCGCTTGCAGCACAGCGTCTCACAATATCAGCAAATTATCACACTGGGCGATGTGGCGCTGAAAGCCGTAATGGGTCCGCAATTCAGCATCGGGGATGTCCAGGGTGGGTACTACCATCTGGACAACGGGGCGAAGGTTGTACCGACCATCATTCCCGTGCGCAACCCGGAACTGATGTCCACCTTTAAGCAGCACATGGGCCGGGCGTTCCGCTGGTTCAGTGGTCGGCTCCGGTGGCCCGCGTGGAATTGGCATTACGCCCAGGATGCCGATGATGTCCGGGCCTTTCTCGCTGGGCCTGCGGACTTCTGGGCCTGGGACACAGAGACGACGGGTCTGGAGCCGTTGCGGTGCCGACTGGAGCTTCTCTGTGTCCACCGCTACTCTTGCCGGGCTGGCGGCCAGGCGGTCGAGCACACCCTGGTCATCGCCTTTCAGGCCTACGCCGACCGGGAGTTCTTCGTACCGGTGCCAGACCGCGAGGAGACCTTCGATGCTCTGCGCGCAGCCTTCTGGGACGGGCGGGTATGGGTCGGGGCCAACAGCCGATACTACGACAACCTGGCTGTCGGCCCGAGTCGCTGGGCGAGGGAGACACGCGTCGACGCGGAGCCCCTGGTCCACACGGATATCATGCCGGTCCATCGCTACTGCTGGCCCCACCTTCCGCATGCCCTCGAGTACATGACCGTCACGCTGACCGATGCCCCGCCCTGGAAGCACACCGACACGGGCGAGAAAGCCAGTGTGGCCCGCCTGGGGCCCGAGCACGACGGGCAGTATTCGGCCAATGACGGAGCGACGACAGCGCGGGCGGGCCGGGTCATCCTCACCGAGGCCATCGCGAATGGCTATGCCGAGCGGATGCCAGATTCGGCGCTGGACTGGAGCCTCGAGGGCCTCGACAACTGGGCCCGGGACTTTTCCTGCCATCTGCATCGGATCGGTATCGCAGTAGACCAGCGCCGTCGGGCTGTGCTCACCCGCAGGCTCGAGAGCCGAGCAGCCGTGGCGCTCTTCCTCGTGCAGGAAGCCGCCGAGGCCCTCGGCCGGCGCGGGTACAACCCTAATTCCTCGCGGCAGCTCTCGGCCATTCTCTACGACGACCTTGGTCTGCAGCCCCGGGGGATGACTGAGACAGGCGACTGGTCCGTAGCCATGCCTGTGCTCAGGCAGCATCTGCTCTTCGACGGGCTGCCTCCCGAGGTGGCCGATTTCCTGTATGCAAACATCGAGTACAAGAAGGTCACGAACAAGTGGCTCACCACGTACCTGTACCCGCTGCGCCCGGCATCGGGTCTGGACGACAATGGCCCGGTAGGCTCTGCGCTATGGCCGGATGGCCGGATTCGCGCAGTAGTCAATTCGCACACCCCCATCCCGGGCCGACTGTCGATGTCCGATCCGGCGCTCCAGCAGTATCCCGTGTTCATCCGCTGGGTGTTCGCCTGCGCGTTGGGCCGGTGGATGTGCGGCGCCGACGCGGCGCAGCTCCACGTTCGTATCGCTGCCGTGCGCTGGAAGGTGAAGGAACTGCTCGAGGCCTTCGCCGAGGGCTTCGACCCGTACTGCACGGTGGCCCGCACCATGATGGGCAAAGGCCCATCGGGGCGGCCCCGTTGGGATTCGATCCCGGGCGTGAACCCGAGAGATCCTCGGCTGGCGCTTGAGAAGTCGGCGAAGAAGTCCCCTGCGGCCGCAGCCCGCAAAGTGAACAAGGGTGTCTTCCTCGCGGGCTTGTATGGCGCGGGCGCCCCTACGCTCCTGCTCCAACTCATCAAGGAAGCTGACGAGCAGGGCCGGCTGACATCCGAGATCAAGGGCGTACCGCAAGTTGCTGCCATGCAGGACAACTGGCTGTCCGGTATGCCCGAGTTCAAACGCGGGTGGGCCCGTGAGATGGACACCGCGATGGCCAACGGGAAGAAGCGGCCGGATGGTGTCCCCTGGCTGGCCGACGAGGTCTCCGGGCGGCCCCGCTACTTCTTCGATGTCGAGCGGGACATCAACGAAATCTACAACCACTGCACCATCGCGACGGAAGCCGGCATCATGAAGCAGGCATCCTTCATCGCGAAGGGGCTCCTCGAGGACGAGTACGCGAAGAACGGCTACAGCCGCGAGGAAGCCTGGTGTCCGGATGCCGGGGAAGGCTGTGTCATGGAAGTCCACGACAGCCTGTCCGGCGAACATTCAGAAAAGAAGATCGCTCCGGCTCGCGCAGCAGAATGCTACGCGGAAGCCATCCGTCTGGCTACGCCGCCATCATGGCCAAAGCGGCGAGGGGCCAAGGGCGAGGAACTACCCTGGCTGGACGCAGAACCTACCTATGGCCGATCATGGATGGATGCCTGATGATACCCTCGAAAGTCCGCTGCCTGGTCCTTCTCCGGAAGGACACACCCGAAGACTTGGCTTCCGATATCGGCTATGCCGTACAGGACGCTCTGGGCGAAGACGCCTCGGTCGAGACGACGAGTATGCTCTTCCCCCAGGTGCAGGCCATCTGGGACGGCGAGAACCGGGAAGACGCCGATCCCGGCCTGCTCCACAACCGCTTCTCCAACGTCTGGGACGCCTGGTCCTGGTTCTGCTCCGAGTCCACGCTCGGAGAAGAAGAGTGGGGCGTCCCCTCCTACAACCTGCTCGTAGTCGCTGGCGATGTGGAAGCCTGCGGCAAGGCCACGGCGGGTATCGTCCAGCGAGCCATGGCGACCGGTCGCACCATCTGTGCCGCGACGGCGCCGGCTGGGCTCTTCACAGCCATCACGGGCGTGGCCGAGAAGAAGGGTCCGTCCGGCAAGGTCTCGTGGAAGGACGGCTACAAGATGCTCCTCGACCCCCGCCCCTACGGTGTAGCCGGCGTCGGCAGTCTCAAGCTCACCATGCGTGAGATGGCCCGGGAAGAGAACCTCGACCAGTACGCGTGGGGTGAGAGCGAAGAGGGAGGTGAGGAATGAGTGCGGAAGCCGCCATGGAAGACATCGCACTGGCCAAGAAGCTCTTCGAGACCTGGGCGCTCCACGCGAATGCCATCGAGAATGCACACGTGGCGGCCGACCTCCAGAGTATGCACACCATGCTCAAGACGTGGAACACCGCAACTTTCGAGCAGAAAGAAACTTGGCTCGTCATTGCCCGCAAGGCGAAGGAATTGTTGACACCTGTAGCCATTCCGGGATAGTCTCCCGGCATGGCACGCCAGATGACTCATCGCCCCGCAGCGGGCCCACTCCGGACCCTCCTCGAAAGAGGGTGGACCTGCTCGGCCATTGCCCGAGAGCTTTCCTGCGCGCCTGCCTCCGTCCGAAGGTGGGCGCATGAAACTGCCCACCCCCTGCCAGCCGCGTTGAAACGGCTGGAGAAACTGGAGAAAGACGGATGCCTACCGACGAAGCAACAGCCCCCGCAAAGCGCGGGCGCCCGAAGAAAGAAGAACCCCGCCGCCTGACCCGGCTGGTCTACAATCTCAAGAGCTACACGGGCGAACCGTGGACGCTCGACATCGACCCCGTGCTGACGGTCATCGTGGGCCCTCCGGGCTCCGGGAAGTCCACGGCTGCTATGGCCCTGGCCTTTGCCCATACGGGCATGGTGCCCGACGTGGTCTATCGCAGGACCGGGGAGTTCTCCTCGGCGCCCGGCATCCTCGGCTCCCTCGGTGCCCCGGGTCACGATCTCTTCGCCATCGCCGAGTATTCGGATGGCTCCTCGGTTTCAGCCAGGATGACGTGGAAGAACGGCAAGTGGAGTCGGCCCGTGCTCTCGCTGCCCGCCTGGGCTACAGCCGCATGGAACGAGGTCACGCAGCGGGGCAATCCCCTGGCCGCCAATCACGTACACGCCATGCTCTCGGGCCCGCAGGAACGCTGTCAGGCCGAGATGCTCTTTGACTACTTGCCGGTCTACGACCTGGAGGGAATCCGGACGCGGCTGCTTGCAGGGAAGCCTTGTCCCCAGGACGCGAACGGCGCGCCCATCCCTGCCGACCAGGACGACGAGACCGGCACGGCATGCGGCCTGGACAGCAACCGCCGAGGTCTGCTAAATCAGCTCATTGCCATGCACGAGCAGATCGTGAAGGACGCGAGCCAGCGAGCCAAGAACGCGGAGAGCCGGATTTCCAGCTATGGGACGGTTTTCACCATGTCCGAACGGGACGAGACCGACCGGGAAGCTGCCATCAAGGTAGCCCGGGAAGGCTTCTCGATGCGGAAGATGGTGCAGGACTACTATGACTTGGACAAGAAACAGGGGGACTACATCGCAGCGCATTCGGCAAGGACTACGGAAGCCTTCAATGCAAAGAAAGCTCTCGAGGGTCTGCCTGTGGGCGACGGGCCAGATCCGGCGCTGGTTGCCGCCATCATCAAGGCTGCGGAGTTCAACCTCCAAGTGTCCGAGGATGTAGGGGGGCCGGGTTCTGACTGCATCGTCTGCGGCGCGGCTACAGAGCCGAAGAAGCTACTGGACCAGTTGGGCCAACTCCGCGCCATCGAGCTTCCCGACCCGTCCATCCGCGAGGCGGCTATCCGGGCATCCGCGGAAGCCGAAGCCCGTTTCAAGCAGAGCCGAGAGCTGGTTGAATCCACAGCCCGTGAACTTGCCCGGCAGGCCCAGGCCATCAAGGACGCGGGTCTGGACCTCAAGCATTACAGCCTCGCAGCCGTCATTGAAGATCCCGTAGAACTTGCTACGCAGCTCCGTACCTGGCGCTCCGTCAAGCAGCTCCGCATCGAGCTGGACCAAGCGAAGACGACGCTGGCCAAGCACCAGGATATCGTGGCGAAACTCAAGACCTTTGAGCAGCAGGACTACCGAGACAGCCTCGCGGCCTTCGAAGCCGACGTGAACAAGTATCTGCCTGCACCAGACTACGCTGACCAGGGCCGTGCATTCCGCGTGGTCCTCGAGACGAACAGCCGCCCAGCCTTCGAGCTGGGCCTCCAGAGCGAAGGCGTTGAACAGCCGTTCATGGCCATCAGCATGACCGAGGCGGTCCAGTGCATCTGGGCCATCGCCATGGCGCAGCACAATCCGAAGACCTACGGGCTGCTCCTGCCGGTCATGGACTTCGCCATCACCGAGGGCAGGCTGTCCACCTGGGTGTCGATGCTCCGCGAGAATCTGGCAGCTCGAGGCCTCCAGGCCATTCTGACATCTGCTGTCGCGCCGGATGGCCGGACGACCAAGGGCTGTACCGTCCTGAACTTCGAGTAGTGCCTGCGGGCTAATCCCACAGGCCAGCGGGTAGCGTAGCGCCGGCTTCCAGGGCAATGGTTCGGAGCCGGCGCAGCTTTTCCTGCAAGGCGTGGAGCCGTAGGAAGACGGCAACCTTGGCTCGCAGGATGGGCAGCGGTAGCGGTTTGAGCAGGAAGTCTACTGCGCCCTGCCCCATGCACCTGTGGACTTCATCCGGGTATCTTCCGGTGACGAAGATGATCGGGACGCATTGCATGTCCGTAACCAAGTCGGCCGTCTGCATTCCGTTGATGCTCTTGCCCAAGCCGATGTCGAGCAGGACGACGGCGAACGGCTGCTGCTGACAAGTCTCTACGGCCTCGAATCCCGAGTGGACACACACGATCGGGACTTTGAAGAGCCGGAGGGCGTCGGCCCACACGGATGCCATCTCGTCGTCATCGTCTACAATCAGGATGCCAGCGGGCAGAATCAGCTCTCCGGTCATGACACGCCTCCTGTCTATTGCGGAGGCGTCTACCGCGTCGGCGTCGTGGTCTCCCAGGACCTGGCGGCACCGTTCATTTCCAGGTCCCGCTCGACTGCATCGATCCGCTCCCGTTCCAGCCTGGCACGGTCGGCGCCTGGGGAGTCCTGGGTCAGGTTCGTGTAGAAGAGCTTGTCCATCCACATCCACGTCTTGAACCACGGGTCGGTCGGCGCCACCGTGGTGGGCACGCCGATGTCGGTCTCCGTGACCGGGCGGTGCATGGCCGGGTCTGACGCGACGAGGGCAGACAGCACCTGGCGCCAGGGCATCGAGGCCAGGGCATGGGTGATATGGGGCGCGCCTACGGTGTACCGGGTGGTGGGTTGGCCCTGGGCGTCCTTTGCTGCGACGGCAGTGAGCCCGAATAGATGGCGCAGCATCGCAGCCAGGCGGACAGCGGTCGGGCCGACGACGGGCGAATCTTTGTACTTCTGCAAGTTGCTGACCAGGACTGCAGCGTTCTGCGGACTGTTGATCTCGTCGAGGGGCTTCCCATAGAAGAACGAGTAGCCCATGGCACTCTCGAGCATGGACCGGATGGCGAAGTGCGTGATCGCCAAGCTCTTGAAGGCAGCCTTCGGGTCGCCGGCTGCGAGCCCGCGAATCATCTCCGAGGGGATGCTGTACATTTGGATGGCAGCCTCGACCGGGGAGCCCAGGCCTTCCAGGTAGGCGCCGGGCACACCGGGGGCGGGGATGCGGATGAGGCCCCTGCGATACCGGGGCTCGCTCTCCAGCCGCTCCGGATCCCAGGTGCCGCTCGGGGTGTACTGGTCGCCCTCGTTGAACGCTTCGGTGACCTCGGGCCCCTGGAGGATGGCATCCGCGTAGAGCTTGTAAATCCATGGCCGCTCCCGGATGACCTGGGCATGGAGCAGCATGTTCTTGAAAGTCCACGTGAAGAACGGAATGACCGTTCGCACCCACGTCTTCTGGAACTGGGTCAGGTCGTCGTAGTTGAACAGGTGGGTGTTCACCCGGCGAACCGCATTCGCCCAGTCGCCGTTCTTCTTCATGTTGGCCGTGAAGTCGAGCACGCGGCTGTGATTCTCCACCATGTAGGACAGCACCCGTCCCACCGGCTTGGGGACGACGGTGCCGAATGCGCCACCCGCGGCAGCAACGCCCTGAATGGCGAGATCCTCGGCAGCACTGGCTATGCGTCGCACATTGGACCCGAAGCTCCGCTTCCACATGAGGCTGGACATATCGTCTTCCCACGTAGCCATGTCGCGCATCGCGGAGTAGGCACCGGTCAGGACGCCCGAAGACTCCAGGTCTTCTACGATGCTGTCGAGGCTGCGGGGGACGCCATCGCCCAGGTCCATCCCCGCGAGGTTCCACTTCTGCGGGTCACCGAGGATGTCCCGAGCGCGGGCGTACATGGCCCGGCGCTCAAGGAAGGCGCCGAGGGGCTCGTTCATCTTCCTCGGCGCGACCATCTCGGCCGAAGCGTGGGCCAACGTACCGAATCGCTGCTTGAGACTGGCGGCCCACAGGATGCGCGCGGTCTCCCGATTGTTCGTGAAGGACAGTGCTCCGTCGAGCCCCACGTCCGTGACGACGGATGCCATGTTCCAGACGTTCCGCAGGGGGAACGCCGTCATGATGATGGTGAGCCGTTCCTTCCAGAAGTTGTTCAGGGCATCGAGGCCTCGCTTGACTGCGGCCACCTTGGGGCTGCGAATCTCTCCCGTGAAGGTGTCGTGCAGCGCCTGGTACAATCCGGCGGGGATGTACATGTCATAGACGCTGCCCTGCTCGTGGAAGTAGCCCGACAGGTCTTTGCCGCTCACCCGGGGGACGTCCATCGGTCCACCGAGAACGCGATTCATCTCGGCTGCCGTGCGGTCCCAGGCGTACGCATCTGCGGCTTCGTCGGAGAGGTTCGGCGTCTTGGCCATGGCTGACGCTTTAAAAGCCCGCCATCTGGAGAGGGGCTGGTAGAGTTCCTCGCCGGCCTCCAGGTTCTTGCCTCTGATGTAGAGGAGCGCATCCTCTACGTTCATCTGCTGGCGCAACGCCGGGACGTTGTGCAGCCAGTTCGCGAACGTGATGGCAGGGGCATCGGTGCCCTTGGTCAGCGCCTGACCCCGCGCGGCCTGGATGGCAACGCGGGCATCGAGGACGGCTTGCGGGTTCACCCCGGCGCCTTGCCAGTCTGCGAGACTTCCAGACATGAGCAGGTCCATGGGGGTCTTCACGTTCGGTCGCTGGAAGAGAGGCACGAGGTCATGGGTCCGGGCCCACTCGGCCTTCTTCATCCCGTAGGGGATGGGGGGCAGAGGCTTGGCTCCCTGAAACATGGGGGCGAGGATGGCCTGGGTAGCTTCCGGTGTCTGGAGCCCGGCTGCTGGGGCTCCGGCCGCAAGGGGCCGGGGCACGCCCGCCGGCCTCGTCCATCCAAGCTCTGCCGGCCCGGCTCCGCGCTCGGCTCCCGTTACGCTTTCGCTCCGCACCCGGGCAACGGTCTCCCGGATGGTTTCCATGAAGGACTTCGCACCGCTGACCATTCCCCGCAGCTCGGCGGGGCACGGCTTCTTCGGATCGGCGACCTGGTCGGCAGCCCACTTCACCCAGGCGGCGTAGTCGTTGGCCCATTCCTCTTCCTTGAGGAAGGCTCCGGGGTCGGCTGGGTCCACGCCGTACACCAGGCGCAGCGCCTGCTTGACCGGGTGGTCTTCGGGCAGGAGCACGGAGACCAGGTGGCCGACTTCGTGGTCGAGGGTGTTCGGGTCGGCATGCAGGAAGGTTTCGATGCGAGCGCGGCCGGCTGACCCCAGCTTCGTTGGGTCCGGGGGCGTCATCTGGCCGAGGACTGTCCCGCCCGGGATATGGCCGCTCTGCCCTGCGACATCGAAGACGCCATTGAATAGCGCATAGGCATGGTCGGGCGTGTCGTACCCGAGCATCTTCTGCACGGCTTGCATGGTGGCATCGAGGGTCTTCTCGGCGAGGAGCACCTGGGCCGGGCTGCTGTTGAGCCGTTGTGCTGTCTCGCGCAGGCTCTGAAATGCTTGGACCCGGTGTACCCACTGCTCGGGATCCGTGAAGTCCCGAGCATCTGCGTCGGTAACGGCGCGGATGATGCCGCTGCGCAGGAAGGCGAGAAGCATGTCCTGGGCTGCCAGCCCGCGGTTCGCTGCGCCATAGTGTCCGAGGACGTCATGGATGTCCACGGAGAGCTTGAAGGCTCCGGAGCCCTCGGAAGCGTTGATCTCGTCGAGAGCCCCGCGGATGGACCGGAGCTTGCCGGCTCCCGTGTCAGAGGACAGGCGGGCATCGAGAGCCGCGCCCATGCCCCGCGTGCCAGCCTGCACGTCGCGGAAGTTCCGCGCCTTCTCGCTGGCTTGTAGCGCCGAGGGAGTCTCGATGTGGGGGAAGTAGCCCGCCACGCCCCACTCCCGGAGCATCCGGCTCGGGCTGGCTACGAACTCGCGGCCCTGCTCGGCATAGAGATCCTCGTACCGCTTGATGAGCGCCTTGAACGCATCGACCATGGGTACGATGGCGGGATCGAGGTCTCCGTATCGCTGGCCTACCAGGTGCGGATACAACTGGCGAAGCCGCTGGAAGCCGGCCAAGTCCTGCGGGAGTACCGGGCCTTCCCGGGTCATCATGAGCGCCAGCGTGAGCCTGTCGGCTTCGTCCATCCGCCCGGTGAGCCCGTTGAAGACGTGGAGGATCTGGGCCTCGACATCATCGAGGAACCGGTAGGCAGGTTGAGGGTCGATCCCCTGGGGTAACAATCCTTGCAGCGCAGGATCCGTGACCTTGAACCCTTCGGGAAGCGGCATCCGCGGGATGAGCTTGTTCAGGTCGTCGTTCACGTACTCGTCGATGTTGGCTACATGCTTCGACAGCGCATCGAGGAGGCCCTCGCGCAGTTCTGCAATGGCGGCAGCCGGTGTCTTTCCGGTTGGTGGGGTCTCCAGGGCATGGGCAATGAGTCCGCCTGTAACACCGACGTGTCCCCCGAGGCCTGGGTCCGGGATGGCGGACGCGGCGTCGGCAGACAGCCGACGAAGCATAGCAGCCGTGAGCCGGCTACGCTCGAGGGCTGCGGGCGCGGCTCCGGTTCGTGTGACGAGGCCCTCGAGGTGGGGAGCCAGGGCCGCCAGTTCCGTCTGCCGGGCTTGCAGAGTAGCTCGCACAGTCTGCATGTTGCTTCGAGACCGATTCATGAGAGCGGACGCTTCCGGCTTCGTCATGAACCCATCCGGATCCGAACCCTTGAAGGTTCGCATCACGTAGTCCTGCACTATGCTTCTCGCATGGTCATCCTTTGGATTAGCAGTCCATGCGAGGAAGCTCTCCCACACGGAACGATCCGTGTCGAGCGCCTCTGTCGTGCGCGCCAGGGCCTCGCCAGTCTGCTTCGCCAGCATCCCCATGATGGCGTGCTTCTCGGCGCCGAGGGTCTCCGGCTTGGTGAGGAAGTTGTCGATGTGCTCAAGGTCCCTGCGGGTTTCCTCGGCCAGGCGTTCCACGGCGAGCTTGACGCTGTTCGCGTCGGCACCGGCCAGGGCATCGGTCTCGCCCAGGATCATGTGGTAGAGCCGCGAGGCCACAGCGGGCTCAGCCACACCGAACTGCTTGGCCAGGAGCGCCCGGACGCGGGGCCACAGAACATCGGCGGATGGTCCGAGAGCATCCTTGATGATCTGGGTGAGGGCTGCTTGGTTTCGTAGCGTGTACGTCGATGCTGCCGTTCCTCCGGCCTTTGCGATGTCTTCTGCCGTGCTGCCGGCTACGCGGGCAGCTTCCATGGCCTTCGTCTGGATGTGACTCTGGGCGTAGTCGGCCATGCGCTTGGCCATCAGGTTCAGGTCAGCGGTGTCGAGCAGTCCGAGAATGGCCTGGTGCTCGGCGCGCATGCCAATCAGTGCCCGGTTGAAGGTGTCCCGGTAGCCCGACGCCCCAGCGAGTTCCTTGTCGAATATCGGGGACATAGAGCGCAAGGTCTCGATACCGTCTTCGAACTTGTGCGGGTCTTCCTTCACGAAGCGAGCCAGGTTCTGTATGGCCTGGTTGATCTCGTCCTTCGCCATTCCATTCGACTTCTGCAGCAGGTCAGACATAGCCTGGAGATTATCAATCATGGGCTGGAGTTCAGGCCTGCGGGCGAGTTCGCCCTCGCCCCGTTCGATGGCCCGGACTGCCATGCCGATAATGTCATCGGCATCCTTGTCGAGCTTCGGGTCTGCCTTCTTCATGATCTGGTAGAGCGTGGCAGCTTCCCCGTAGGCCCGCTTTGCATACCAGTTGAGCTGATACTGCATTCCCGCGATGCCCGACAGGTACTTCGACCTCGCATTCAGGAAGGCGTCCCATAGCTGTTTCGGCACCCGGGCGAGACTCCGGTAGCCCATCGCTACCTCGATGCCCGGCAGCATTCCCTCCTCGGTCACAGGGGCCACGCCCGGAGCCAGCACGGAGAGCTGGGTAGCCCCGTCTCCCAGGTGCGCGGCGATGCGTTCCCATGCGATGCCGGGGAGCGATAGCAGCTTCCGGGCCGCTTCGGCCGGTGCGATCTTGTAGACTGACCAGGCGAGCCGTTGACCGCGGGACAGCGCGAGGAGATTGACCGCGGGGTCCGGGCCCAGATGCTCGACGACCGTGCTCAAGGTCCGGTACGTGTAGGGCTTGATGCCCTTGCCGGCGTAGTAGGCGCCCGTGAAGATGGGGTTCGGCATGAAGGGGATCAGGAAGCGCGTGGGCGTAGATGGGGCCAGCGGGTTGTGCATGGCCAGCGTGCCGGCCTTCTGCACCAGGTTCTTCGGGGCCCGCGCCATCTCGGTGGCGGCCCACACGGCGTCATCGGCATGCGCCGCAGTGCTCCGCGCAGCAGATGCCCGAGCCCCTGCAATCCGGGCGAAGTGCGCGGCTGCTCGTCCCTTGTCGTTGCGCACGAGACTGGCAACCAGGGCGGCCTGGGTCTGCTCGTCCCGGGCAGCCTGGAGCAGGATCTTGATGGCGGCTTGGTCCTCTGCGGGATCTGCGAACCGCGCCATCAGGTCCGCGATCTTCGTGGCCGCATCGGCCTGGGCTTTCTGCACCGCGGCCAGAGCCTGCGCGCCATCGGCCGCGAGACGGCTTGCCGTCCGTGCCTGGGTGGTGTGCTCGGCGCTCTCGGCCGCCAGCTCCGTCGCCGCGTTCACCCACTTCTGTGCCGTCGCTGTCGTGTCGCCAGCCTGCACGGCTTGAATGGCTTCTCGGGCAACGTCGTCCGCTTCCTGCTTCGTGACCCGGGCAACGGCTGCGGCGGCCCGGGTAGCCCGGGGCTGGACCACGTAGGCTCGATCACCCACGCGTAGCTGCTTGATGCCGCGAGACGTACCGAGGAACCAGAGAGGGTCCGCGGGGTTGGTCATGTCGGCAATGAGCCCCGCAGCCATGCGGCCGCCTTCGGTGCCCATCACCTTCCCAAGGATGAATCGGTTCACCGGGTCCGGCGCCAGGAGCGCAGCCGTTCGGGCTTCATCCTTCGTAATTGTCGAATCCACAAGCTCGCGCCCGTCGATGTCGGGGGGCTTCACGCCGAAGTAGGAGAACTCCCCGCGGTGCTGGAGGCCCCGCTCCCAGAGCTTGCCAGTGGCCAGGGCTCCGTAGAGTCTGCGGCCGGCTTCCCCGGTGATGGACTCTCGTTCGGCCCGGCCTTCCGGATCACGAATGTGCTCGACGATGGACATCGCGGCCATCTGCGCGGGGCCAACCTGCGAGATGCTATTTGCGATGTCAGCAGGAAGTCCCCAGTCTTCGGGCAGCGGAGCCGCTCCGCTGTAGAACGGGACGCCATGGGCAGACCACCAGCCTGTGATGTCGCCGAGCACCTCGCCGACCTTCGTGTCCGGATTGGGCAGCGCCATGCCGGCGCCCGCCAGGATCTGCATGACACCGCGACGGGGGAGGTTCAGGGGGTCGAGCGCTTTACCCAGGGTCTCGATGCCCGGGATGGCATAGGCCTCCTCGGCCTTCACATCCTTGTCGGGCTCCATACCGTGGGTGGTCTGGAGGATGTCGTAGCCAGCCTGCCGGCCCTCGGCGCCCTGCTGCATGACCTGTACGGCGCCCTTGTTACCAACGCCGGTCGGAATAATGGCGGGCCCCACCGGGCTGTCGGTATAGGTTGGCTTGAAGGCCATTGGGCCCGAAGGAACGATCGGGGTGTCGTACCACGCGCTGGATGTCGGAGCGGCACCGCTCCAGGGATTCGATGGTGCAGGAGCAGCCGGGGCAGCCGGGGCTGCGGGAACTTGCGCGGCCGGTAGCGGCTCTGCGGGGACCGGCGCAACCTGGGCCGGCGTAGGCCCGGCAATGGCCGGTGGAGCGGGGGCGGGCTGGGCTTCCTTCTGGAGCCGTTCCCACACATCGGCGGGCATTGGAGTCATGGTCTACCCCCTGCGGGTCTGCCGGTAGGGATCCCGGAAGGGATTGTACGCTTCGTCCAGGTAGGCGGCTGGCGTCTTCGCACCGCGGAGGATGGCACCCAGGGTGCCATTGAACCCCGTATCCTGATACGGCTGGGGTTCTGGTGGAGCGGCGCGTGCGGGTTCAGGGGGCGGAGGAGCAGCCCGCTCGGGAGACGCGTCGAGGAGCATGCCGGCCGCTTCGGAGCCGAGCGCGCGACCGAAGTCTCCCACCCGCTCTGCGGCTCCGCTAATCGCGTTCTTGCCGGCATCGACCACCTGGCGCATGTCCGCTTCGCCGGGCGTTTCGACACGCCGGCCTTCCGGGACCGCCGTCGCTTCGGCTTCCCGTTCCGGCGTCATGAGTACGGGCTGCTCTGGAATCTCGAAGCTGTTGCGCACCGGTTCGGGCTGCGCCGGAGCGCCGGGCTCGGGTACGGCGTCTTCCGGAATGGGCGTCTCGATGGCTTCCGGAGCCGCGGCCGTAGCCGGTCCTTCTCCCGGCATCGGAACCATGGGCGGGGGTCCGATGGGAACCTCGACCGGTTCGCCAGCAGTGACGGGCGTCCAGCCGCCCTGGGCTGCTTGCCATTCGAGAGGCTCGCCCGTGGCCGACACCGCGTACTGGGGCTGCTCAGCATCCTGGCGAACAGGCGCCCCGTTGTACTGAGCAGTAGCCGATGGCTGAGCTGCAGGAGCTGTAGGAGCGGCCGGTACGCTCGGCTTCGAAGCTGCAGGAGCCGATGCAGGCGTAGCTGCAGGCGCATTCCTGACCGGAGCTTCCTTTGCAGCATCTACAGCCGCAGCCTGGCGCTCAGTCAGTCCCCGCTCATCGAGAGCCGGTATAGGCGTCTCGGCGCCGTAGGCTTCCAGTGCCTTCTCGTCTTGCGCCTTGGGCGACAGGCTCTTGACAGCATCGCCGACAGCGAGGACTACGCCGCCCAGGATGTGGGGTCCACCGAGCAGACGACCGAGCGGGCTGGCACGGAAGCCGAAGCCTCGAGCATCCCCCTCGGCGATGATCATCCTGCGGAGGGCTCGAGGGGCGTCTGCGTTGTACACGTCGCCCAGCTCCGGGTTCTGTTCCATCCAGGCCTTGGCAATCTTCACCTCGGCCGGGTGGTATGCGGCATACCGCATGGCCTCGTCCGTGTTACGGAAGTGCATGGCATCGGCCCAATTCTCCAGACCAGGCCACGAAGCCGAAAAGGCCGCAGTGGCCTTCTCCCACGGGTCGAGAGTACCTGGGTCCTGGCGCATCATGGCTCGCAAGTAGTCGATGTCCTTCTGAATCTCGCGGCCCATGGGCAGGGATTCGAGGGTCTCGCCATAGGCATAGATACCATTCTTGAAGGGGCCTTCACCCCGTTGAATGATGCGCTGGGCTTCCTTCTGCATGGGCGTGCCGACGCCCAGCTTGTTGACCTCGCCCTGCATGTAGGCTTCCCACTGCTTGGCCTTCTCCTGCTTGCTCTGGAGCGTGGCCATCGCAGCCGGGTCCATGCCGGCAGTGACCGTCTCGGACCACTTCTGCTTCACGATGCCGAGAGCCGCATTCGCGACAGCCGGGTCTACGCCAGCCAGCATCCCGCCGCGCTGCTGCGCGTCGATGGTATTCATCCCGCTCATGACAGCGTTGTACGCCGTGGGCGCCATCTTGCCCGGGTCGGCTACGCCCTGGAGCAGAGCATTGGCCTTCACGGCTTCCTGCTGCATGTTCGCCCACAGCGCGCCGGCTACGGCATTGGCCTGCGCTTCTGGATTGCCGGGAGCTTGGTCGGCAATGACCTTGAGACGGGACGGCTGCCCAGCTTCCGGGATGAGCTTCGATAGCCCAGCAACAATGCCCGGCTGCACGGTGGTCTGAATGGCGGCAGTCGTCTTGTCGTCTGCCACGTAGAAGTTCGCGTCCGCAGACTGTTCCGCATTGTACCGCTGCAAAGCGCCGATGAGGTCAGCCTTGGCTTGGTTGTTGATGGCCTGGCTGCTCATGATGGCGTCCATCATGTCGGCTATGGAGGCCAGCGTGCGTGTGTGATAGTCCGTCCACGAGTCGATGGCACGGCCCTGGAGTTCGCTCTTCGTCTTCTCCAAGCTGGCGATGCTCTGGGCCAGCACGCCGAGGAGCTTCGGGTCTACAGGCGCAGGGGCAATGTGCGTCCGGCGCGCGCGATACGCGATGAAGGGCTCTTCGAATACGGTAGTGGGATCGGCGCGCGCCATCGAGGCTTCGGCTGCTGTTACCATGGTGTCTCCCTATGCGGCAGCAATTAGTGGCAGGAGCTTTGCTGCGTCATCCAGTCTGTCGCCCTGTCCCTGTGCGGTGGCCTGGGCCGAGCTTCCAGAAACGTCTGCCCCGGCAATGATGCCGGCTGCAACGTCCTTGCGATGCTGTGCCATCTGCATGGCATTGACCAGCCCACCCATAGCGGCTGCCCGGTCGGCTGCGCGCGCCTGTAGGTCGGCGCCACGAACATCGGAAAGGCCCTGACGCTCTGCCGTCTGGCGCTGTTCGCCGGCTGCGCCTATGAGACTGGTCGTGAGACCCGAAGACCCCTGGCCCGTCGCGTTGGCCCCACGGAGCGCGCGGGCAAGAGCCTGCCGCTCCTGGGCTGCTGCGCCTCCGGATACCTCGGAGATGGCAGTCTGGCGTTGGCCCGCGGACATACCGCCCGCGCCTCCCGCGATGCGTTCCATTTCGCTCTTGACGAACTTCCGGTAGTCCCGCTCCTGCTTGCCCGGAATCCCGGCGACGGTGGCAGCTACTGTGGGCTGTGCGACCTTAGCTACAACTTCCCATACCGACATCGGAGCCTCCAGAATGCTATCGGAATCGTACCATCCATATACGCCCGGTGGGAACGATGCACTTCGCGGTCTCATGGTCGGGCTGGTAAACCCGAGGATGGAGCGACAGGAAGGCGTTGTGCGGGCCCGCAAGCAGAAAGCTCCCGGCCGTCACCAGGCAGAGCTTGGTGACCCACCGCCATCGGGCTTCGTTGTGGACACCCGGCTCGTCGCCGTCGTGGCCTATGACGGGCGCGATTGTCGGATCCGGGCCGCCCGTAGAACTTCGCCCGTGGGGTAGCCAGACATACAGGTCAGAGCGCTCCACAGTATCCAGGTAGACGCGGCCATCCCAGCGCTCCTCCATGTGGACCTTACCCAGCCAGAACGTAGCGTCTTGACGGAACCAGCCTTCGTAGCCGATCAGGATGCAGCTCGCGGGCCAGGCGGCGACGAAGCTGGTAGCCAGCCCGGGGACGACGACGCGCATGGTCGGATTCGTGCCGCTCGTACTGTCGCCGCGCATGACCTTGGCATAGGCGAACTGCCAGTCGTCGAAGGCAATGCTGCCGCCCTCGGCCCACTGCCCAGTCTGTAGCATCCAGGGCTTGATAGACCCTGCGCCGCCTGCATAGTTCGCTACCGTGAGTCCGCCATTCAGGATCTCCAGGGAGTCGGCAGGACTGGCCGGATGGAACAGGCCTGCCGTGTAAATCTCCGGGGCGTCCACGTAGCTCAAGGCCAGGGTCATTGCGGGAATCAGGGGCATGCTAATCCCTCACTTGTAAAGCGCAATGAATCCGTAGCCGCCAGACGCGATCTGGATATCAGGTACGCTATTCGCTACATCGCTGCTTCGGTACTTGATCCCGCGCAAACCCATCTGGTTCAGATGATAGGTCGGCGTGTAGGATGATGCGTCGTGTACTTCAAACCAGCAGAACGCCGCTTCTTCTCGCAGATGACTTGCACCCGTCATGGCCCACAGGCACGTGCTGTTGAGCCACGAAGTCTGATCTGAGCTGTTCAGGATGTAGTAGGGATTCAGCCAGTATTGGTGCTCGGACAGGTAGTTGTTGGCTTGCAGCTCCGAGAGCCTCGCGTGCCAGAATAGAACCAGGTAGGACGCAGGAATGGTCCACCCGAAACCGGTGCCCACGTCGAGCCACTGAGCCAGGTTCTGCCACGGGTCGGCGCCGACCAGGATGGCCGCTTGATTCTCGACCCAGGGCCGACCCGCCCCGGTACCATGTTCGGTCGAGAGCAAGACGGGGGTAGAAACGGGCTTGTAGTACTTCGCGGCTACCATGGACATGCCCATGGCCTGCGGGCCGAGAGCGCCGGGACGGAGAGCTGTACCCGGTTCGGCATTGATGAGTGCTCGCACGGTCTGGTGCATCGCCGTGATGTCGGTCTTCTGGATAACGGTGCCGCTGGAAGGAATGATCATTGCATGCCTCGTACCAGTCCGCCACGGGCGATCCGGACACCGAACAGGAGCCGATTGCCGATGCAGATGCCATCGGTCGGGCCGGCATCTCCATAGTTCTCGGTTTCGGTAGCGTCCTGCGTGACTGTCGTGAGGTCGAATGGAACGCTATTGGAACTTGCCTCGGCTGGAGCTTGCCCCGCAACCGCCTCGAGAATGTGAGACCCGGGTGGAACAACCATGGGCGCGATGGCGCACAGGGACATCCCGCGATGTCCGTAGCCCGTGCCTCGATAAAGCCCGTCCTGCGTACTGGCGAAGGGCCCGGTGCCCGCGAGCAACGCGCCATCGAGACGGAGGCGGCTCTGCATCCGGGGGGACCGCCCGGCTACCGCAGCCCAGTAGTCGTACCAGGGATCTCCAGGTGCACCGGCAGATACCGAACGCCGACAGTACTGGGCGCAGAAAACGAGGAAGACCATCTCGGGATAAGTGCTGTCCCAACGGAGTAGCATCTCCGTACCCGCACCGCGTCCGATGACATCGTAGCCCCGGTTGTACGGAATCTTCCACATGTTCGTGTCTGCGACCGCATCGTCTGGGAACTTCGGATCGCCATCGACAACGGAAGGCTGGAACTGCATATGGACGATCTGGCTCACGGGTCCGAGGAGCAGAAGATTCTCCGTGGACACCAGTCCGATGTTAGCTTGCGAGAATCCGTCCTGTTTCCACTGGTACTGCGTAGTCGCGCCAGCCAAGCCGAGGGCCGCAACGAAGTCCATGGCGAGCTTCTCGGGGTCTACGATCTCGGTGATGGCAACGCCTCGGGGGAGAAACAGCATGACTACCTCGACTGCGGGGTACGCCCACCAGGCAGGGCGACATTCGGGCCGTATGCCGAAATGAGCACGAGGCCCATAGGCGCCTGCACGCGGATGCCGGACACAAATACGACGCCAGACTCTTCGGCCACCGGGAAGCGAAGCTGGTGGAAGCGCCGCTCCCGCCATACCGCGATGCCATATTCCGCCGTTCCGTAGTACGGGATGTTTTCGTTGTCCGGGTGGTGGCATGGCTCCATGGGGTACGTGGACTGCGTGTCGGCATTCCAGTCCTTGGATGTCCAGGGCTGGAAGGTAGAAGACCCGCGCTCTTCGCAGATGCAGATCAAGTCGTTCAGGTTGTAAGACCCGTGAATCTGCGGTCCTGCGGAGAAGGACATCCAGCCCGACGTGTACGTGCTGACGGGCTGTGTGACCACGAAGCCGGGATAACCCCGGTTCATCGCCCACAGGTCTCGTCGGCTGTCGTATAGCCCCGCAGCGAGCACGATGTCCGCGCCGGTGAGTGCGACGGCTGCGGATATCTCCACGTCCTGTCGGGTGCGCCAGCCCAGGAGCCTGTAATCCCACACGAATTGGAAGTCGTTCGTGGCGCTGCCCCGGTAGGGCAGGGCGAAGACCGCCTCGCCCTCGGACACGTCCACCCACGAGACGCCGTGCCGTGCCATGAGCCCATTGATGCGGCGCAGGTACTTCCGGATGGGGTCGCCGATATCCCGTGGAGCTTCCCCGGCCACCATCCGCCAGAACGTACGGCTGCCGTACCAGACCACTGAACCATCCGGCAGCGCCTGGGCAAGCTCTGGCCCCTCGATGCCGCAGCCCTCGTGGAGCACGTCGTTGCCCCAGAGCGGGTACTGGCCTGCGATGTAGCACACCGCATCCCGCTTCCCGACGAGCATGGCGCCAGCGCTGTCGCCGCCATTGATCCGGAAGGGCAGGAGGCAGGTTGCATCACCGCTCTTCGGGTGAATGTCCATGTAGTGGTTGGCCATGATGGAATCGAGAATCGGTCCGCTGTCTTCCTGCTCTGACCACCAGGCCCGGTGCCCGCGGACGTACCACATGGACCCGCCCCAGTGCCGGAGCAGGGTCACGCCCGTGGGAAAGGATTCCCGGGGCTGCCACGGCGGACCCAGCTCGCCGTCGGGGCAGTCGTCGAAGGCCTCCGTGGAGACGTTGTCCGGGATCCTGCGGAGGAAGCGGAGGGCTCCCGTGTCCGTCGGCCCGAGCCGCTTCCGGTTCGCCGTACGCAGCATGATGCGCGCGACGGTGCCCACGGGCCCGGGTGCCACGTTCATGTAGCGGAAACGTCGCCGCATGGATTCCAGGTCGAATGGAACAGGCGGCAAGCCCACTGTCGGCGGGGCCAGGTCGCGGCGGATGGTGCAGAGACCCGACTCGGTCGAGGCTGCCGAGTATCCTCCGAGCCAGCTCTCATAGACGACACCATAGGCGTGTTCGCTGTCGTCGATACCGCCCATGACCGTGCCTGCGCTGTCTGTCCAGTCTGGCTCCGTGTTGCCGATGCGGCCCCGAACGGAGAGTCCCCCATGATTCGGCCCGGTGGCGTCTCGCATGGGGCCATCCACACCGGGACTGCCGGGTCGCTGCGTGTAGCCGACTTCCCAAACGCCTGTCCGGTCCCAGCATCGAACCGGGCCGCCATCGCAGAATGTGAAGAAGATACGGGCGCCTACGATCTCCATCTGTGGTGGGAACTGTTGGCTACCTGTCGATGACACCGTGACACTGGTGCCGGCAGAATTCCAACCGGTCTGCCCACGCACGGATTCATCGCGGGTCCAGGGCGTGTAGCGCCACACGTCGCCGAGGGTTCCATCTGCGCGCCGGCCGAGGATGAGAAGCTCGGGCTCCGACCCGTCGAAGATGGCCCACTTCATGGCCCAGATAGCGCCCGTGAAGAGCGGATGGCTCCCGACGTACAAGGCTGGCGGAACCAGTGGCATCAGCCGGAATGTGCTGTCGAGGGTGCCTGTGACATCCAGGCGCCAGTTGTGAATTTCCAGCGCTGTACCGCCATCGGATACCGGGATGACGGCAACGACCTTGGAAGCCCCGATGTCGAGCCCCTTGTAGTCCTTGAACATCGGCTATATCCCCGCTGTCGGCGTACCCGACGTCTTCCAGATGTCCGAGTCGAGCATGGACCGGCGACCAGAGCGCAGCACGGAGCCCCAGCCAGGCACCACCATCTTGAGATTGGCCGAGGCCTCGGTGAACTGGCGAAGCTCGTCGTCCCGCAGCGCAGTGAAGAACGCCTTGCGTTCTATGTTCCCGTCTCGTGTGCCCACGAGATCCGAGACCACATCGTAGATGAAAAGCTGCATGGCGCCAGGCGGGATGTCGGGGACATCGGACTCGTAGGCAATGACTGGCGGTCGTTTCGTCGCACGACACAGGATCGTGTAATTCGATGCTGCATAGCCATCGAACATGAGATGGTCATGCCCGTTGAAGTGCCCGAGGGGGAACTCTCGGTCGGCCTGGGTGTCGCCCCGGTCATAGACGACCTGGCTCCCATCCGTGACTACACGCCACAGGTAATACTGCTCGTCTGCCTCGACGTCCTTCTCGGCGGCGTGATTGCCCGCAGCGGTGGGGCTCTCGGTCGCGTGCTTCGCCCGGAATATCCAGACCTCGGCGCCCGAATGATTGAAGCTCGGCAGGGTGCTATCCGAGGCAAAGCCGAAAATCCAGTGGGGATTCGGGACGTGGACTTCGGTTCCGACGCCGCCCCAGGTCGTGACGATCTGGGCCGAGGGCCTCGAGGCTGCGGAGATGTACCAGGGGAGCAGCGACCCGCTCCTGCGGGTCGTGTGCAGCCAGGGCCACCGGCCCCACACGAAGCAGAACCGGTAGCTGTAGGTCCCTGCTGCTTCGTAGCGGACGCCACTGTATGTCGAATGGTGCTCGACACCGGCTCCATCCCAGCCCCACTTCACCGTGTTCGGGTCGCCCCCGAGGGGCGGCGTCATGGCGACAAGGCGGGGGGCTACGTGAGGGGCCTGGAGCTGGAACCGGTTGCCCTGGGCCACGAACTCCGGGAAGCTGGAAGATCGCCACTGGTTCAGGCGTAGCTTGTCGAGCACTGCCTGCCAGAGCCCGACGACGATCTCGGCAGGGGTTCCTTCCGTTCCCCGCAGGACGGAATAGACCTGCTGCACGTCGGCAGGCAGCGCGTATTCGGCGGTGAACATGCGGAATGGGAGGTCCGCATCGGTCGCGTTCTCCCAGTCCTCGTCGATGGTGAAGCAGTCCCGCATCGTTCCGCCTGGACCAATGGGTGCGAGAGCCTGAAAGACCTGGCGGATGCGGCGCTGCCGGTAGATGCCATTCTTCTGGAACTCTACCCACCGGGCGGCCAGCGTGCCATTCGTGGCGAGCGTTCCGTTCGTCGCGGTGTAGAAGCACCGCTTGTCCGTGGTAAACACGGTTGCGGTACCGGAGACCGGGACCTCGAGATTGAATTCGAGGTCCTTGGAGAGCAGGGTCTGCGGAAGCCGCTGCCAGAGCCGGGCGATGCTGGACGTGAGCAGGCCCAGGATGCGGTCACGCCCGACCGTGCCCCGGTCAGGATACCCGCTCTGCTTGCTGACGGTCTCGATGATCCCGGTGAGGGACTGGGGGACTTCGACGGTCATGTGGGCAGCCTCCGCGATCTATGCGTAGGGGCAACCCAAACGCGAAAGAGGCCCCCCAGTAATTGGCCCGGGAGGCCTCCCCCACACTCCCCAGGAGTTTCTTTACTGGATACGATTCAGGAAGCAGGAAATGGTTTCGCCCGCGGCTGCCGCGGTGCCGCTGGTGAAGTAGCCCACGTACATGCCGTCGCTGTCGGCGCCCGTGGTCTTGTTCAAACGGCCCAGCGTGCCGGACGCATTGTGGCAGAGCGCGACTTCGCCGGCAACCAGGGGATGAGCATCCGCGATGCAGGGCCCATCACCCCAGATGCGCGCCCAGCCCACGTAGCCGTCCTTGAGGCCAGGGTGGGCAGCAGACTCGTAGCTGTGGAGGATGCCTGCGAGCTTCCAGGTCTTGGTTCCGGAGGCGGCCAGGTCCACGGAACGGTTGACAACCGTGGTGGTGGCCATGACCATTGAGTACTGGGCCAGGTCGGCACCGGTACCCAGGGCATTCCGGACCTTCTTGAAGAGCTGGTAGCCGTAGACCGGGTCCTTGTGGAAGCGGACGGTACCAACGACGTCGAGGACCGAGAATCCCGGGGGCGAGAAGCTGCCCGCATGGGTGTAGACCTGCTGTTCGGTAACGTCGTCCAGCTCGGGGAAAGGAATGACGTGCATTGCTGGCTCCAGGAGAAGATGAAAGGGTCAGGAATGTGGGAAGGGAGAAGGGCCGGTGGGCCAGCCCTTGGTAGACGGTTATTGGCTGATGCAGCCCTGCATGGGCAGGTTGGTGACGGCGTACTGCGCGCTCCAGCGGATCTTGGCCACGTCGCAGTCGATCCCCATGGGGTCCCAGAGGTCCACGAACTTACCGACCTTGCCGTCCATTCCGGCGTGGACCCAGAACTCGATGCCATCGGCATTGAGCAGGTAGCAGGGCTCGGTCACGCCCGAGACGGCCATGTAGCGGTTTGGGTAGAAGCGGATGCCGGCGGCCATGGTGATGGCCGGGTAGGCTCGGCCCTTCTCGAGGTCGTCCACCGTGTACTGGATGGAGGGGAAGCCGCCGGCTCCGGGGTAGGTCATGATCTCGTCGCCGAGATTGACCCAGTCCTGCGTGGACAGGATGCCGATGGAGATGCCGTCGCCGCTCTCGTCGAATTCGTCGGCTGTGGCCTTGCATTCACGGGCTGCGTGGATGAAGTCCACACCGATGCCCGAATGCTGGGCCCACTGGTTGTGCCAGTTGTTGATCCCGTAGCTTCCAGCCGCAGAGAAGTCTTCCACGCGGGTTTCGTTCAGGTACGTGATGGCCGCGGCGGCCTGGGCTACCGGGGTCTGGAATCGAAGGGCGCCGTTCACGAGACCCGAAGAGGTACCGGAGACATTCGACCCGTTGAGACTGCCAATCGAGTAGTACGCCGGGTTCTGCGCAGCGCCGCTGTAGAGCCGCTTGGTGATCATGATGTTGTGCGAAGAGAGCGCAGCTCTCACGCAGCCATCAATCCACTTCTTGACTTCCTGGGTAGACCCCATGCGGTCCCGGTCGATGTGGGGCAGCACGATGGGCTGGGCCATGCGAGGCCAGTCGCCGCTCATGGTCGAGAAGGTATCGACCTTCACGAGGGGCACAGACATGTTCGTGTCGTTCAGGATCACGGCATCGCTATGACGCCCTTTGATCCTGCGGAACATGATGTACGGGCCGCCCTCGATGTTGATGCGGCCCTTCCGCTCGATCTCGGTGCGGAGCGGATTCTTCGAGGCGCCGCCCCACTTGTAGTCGCCCACCAGCTTGGGAACGGTAACGGTTGCGTACTCGAGGAGACCCATGTTGCGCTCCGGCTCGTCGAAAGGTTTCGACTACTCGGAGTCTCGTCAACGATGGCGCCTCGGGTCAGTAGATCCGGGGAGACTTCCGCAGCCCCTCCATGTCATCGAGCAGATGATCGGACTGGTCGAGGATCTGCTGTATCGTGCGCGCACCCGCTGGCAGTGTCTCCACCTGGGCGCCAGAAGGCCCGTCACCGGAGGATAGCGCCGCCTGCCGGGCGACATCTGTCGGGGCAGCGGGCCCCAGACTGGACGGCGCGGCGACGGGCAGATTGGCCCGATGTACCGCGAAAGCCAGCAGAGCCGATAGCTTTTCCAGCTTCGTGTTGCCAGGCATCGTATCGAGAGCGCCGCGTTCCACCATATCGGCGACGGTCTGCCGGACTTCGGGGGGCACGGTGTTCCACGTGGGATTCTGTGCTACAAACGCGGCATTCAGATGTTCAGCAGCTTCGGCCTGGGCTACCTGCAGCGCACCCTGGAGACGCTGCGACATGGCGATGAGCGGCGTGGCATCTGTGTGGCCCATGGCTTCGAGCTGTTCGCGAACCCCGTCCCACTCGGTCTTGAAGCTGTCGAAGCCCTTGCGGTGCGCGGCCTGCTGCGCTGCCATCTCGGCCTGGTGCATGGCGTGCAGCTTCTCGGCGAGGCCTCGGTGACTCTCAGGCAGCGCGTCGGACTTGTAGTCCTGCATCGACTGCCACGAAACCCAGGGATCTGCGGGCTTGTCCGGTGTAGCCTCGGCCTTGTCGAGCTGTTCCATGACGGCATCGACAGATGCAGGAGCGGCCGGCGTCGGAATGCCAGCTTCCGCGTCGAGAGCATCGAAAGCCGCGCGGTTCGCCGCCTTCTGCCGGTTCTTACCGACCTCTGCCATCACGCTGGCATCCGGCTCCGGCATGGCAGCAAGGATGGCCGGGTCGGACTTGATGGGCTCCATCCCATCAATGATGGGGCCCTTCGGTCTACTTGCGGGGGCCGGGGCCGGAGCCGCTGCTGGGTCCGACGCCGGGCTCACTGCCAGGCTTGCCGCCGGACTCGGGCTTGACGTCGGGGCCGCTGACGGGCTTGACGAGGATGCTGCCGCTGGCGAGGCCGGTGATGACATCGTTGATATCTCCGTCTTCGTAGAGCCCGGGGTCTGCTTCGTTGGCTACAGCCAACGCAATCTTCTTGAACTCGGGCGTGAGCTTGTCGGTAATCTTGTCGAGCCGGCCCGCTTCGACCAGGGCAGACGATGCTGCCTTCACGGTATCGGGGCCGGCGTTGAACATGTCTCCGAGGCCCTCGTCGATGACGGGTTCCTTGACAGGCGCGTCCATCGCGGGCTCTTCCATCGCCGGTTCGGCGGGCGGGGATGCGGGCGGGGGCTCGGCGACTCCGGGAGCGGGAGTGAGGCCCACATCGGGGGGCATGGCATCGGCTGCGGGGGCTGCGGCGCTCGCATCGTAGAGCCCTTTCAGGCTGGAAAGCGCGCTGTCCACATCGGCCATGGGATCGGTAGGATCAGTCGGGTTCTGGGATGGCATCGAGTACCTCCGGGCGGCTCACCGCCTCGTTCGCGTTCTTGAAATTCGCATACTCGAAGCTGTTCAGCCCCGAGGCGTCCATGACATCGCGATCTTGCCGCTGCTGCCAGGCTGCATCTGTTCCGTAACTCGCAGAGGTATGTGCAAAGTCGGCGTCTTCGTCTTTGAGCTTCTCCCGGGTGAGCTTGGCTTCCTCTGCGGTCGTCCGGTGTACCCCGAGGCTACGCTCGTAGGCTTCGATATCCTTCTGACCTTTCAGCTCTATGCCGCGCTTTCGCATCCGGTCAGAGAGCAGCGCATCATTGGCCTGGTCGAGCCGGCTCCATGTGGCCCCGATGGCCTTGGGAGCAGAGAGTTGTCGGAAGGCAGGCTGGTGGCATCGCGGGCACAGAATCTGCTTCGGCGCTTCCTCGCGGATGCTGTAGAGATCCTCGGAGACATGGCCTTGCTTGCACTTGAAGCCGTAGAGAGGCATCGCTACTCCGCGTAGTCAGCTGTCGCGGCATCGAACCGCGGCTTCTCAACAGTTATCGTCTCGGATATCGGCGCGCCGGCATGCTTGCGGTCGTGTACCCAGCGCCAGAACTCGCCGATGGGCATGCTGTCGTTCCCGCCATAGAAGCCCGGCCGATCATACTGGGCGTGGTAGCAAACGACTGCCTCCTCGACAGAGTCGAAGCCCAACATGACCTTGTCTTCATCGAATTCGCCGGTCACGGGATCAAGTTGATGGACGACGACTACCAGACTGCTATCTGCGTTCGGGCCGACATACACGTCGAGGTTATCGCCATCCACGCCACGCGCACCGGGCGTATGCTTCGGGCGAATCTCGCCGTAGTGCGCGTGCATCTCGCATTCCCACTCATGCCCGTCTGCATCGACGCCTTCCCGGGTATCACCCTGGCAGTTCTCCACGTCGATCTGGAGCCCCTGGAAGTCGATGAACCCGACGAAGGGGAACTCATCGCGGAAAGCCTTGGGCTTCTGCACGACGACAGGATGATGGCTGTATGGCACGCGCGCGGTGAGCACTGGCTACTTTTCCTCCCCGTCTTCTTCGAGGTCCCAGTCCTCTTCCTCGTCCTCGTCGTCCCCGAACGGAGCCTGCTTGCCTTCTTCTTCCGCGAATGCGGAATCTTCGGCCAGCTTGGCCGCATAGTCCTCGGGCTTCATGCCGCGCATGCCGGCTGGCGCCAGCATGATGATGATGTTGAGAGCTTCCCGGTCGCCCTTCATGGCTTGACGCGCGTGCTCCTGCATCCGGGGCCCTGCATTTTTCGGGGAGAACTTCATGGGTTGTAGCCTTTCTTGTCCAGAGTGAAATCTACCGTCAACCGAACGCTGCTGTCAAGGTTTAGACGGCTCCAGCCGGCATGGTCGGGATGGATTCTTCGGGCATGGGGGGCACAGGCACAGGCTGGGCCGCGGCTTGCAGGGCCGGCGGGATCCCTGCTGGCTCCGGAGCCCCGCCAGGCTGCGCACCGGCCACCTTCTCCTCCGCATTCGCGACTCGCAACGCCCGAGCCATGGCCTCGGCCTGCGAAAGCTGGAGAGACAGTGGCAAGTCGTTGGCCTCGATGTCCACGCGGTAGACCTCGCGCCAGTTCACCTGGGCTGCATACTCGGGATGTGCCGCAGCCTTGGAGCAGATGCCGTCGATGGCCGCACGACGCACCATCGCATTCATCATCACGGGCGAGAAAGGTTCCACACCGATGTCGATGCGGGCCTCCATCTGTTCCCGGGCCCAGGGCCAGAAGTCCGTCTCGGTGTCGCAGTCCTGCCACACGGCTGCCGCATTGCAGCCCGCTGCTGTCCCATTCTTGAGCGCCCACTGCCAGATATCCCGGTTGCCTTCGAACATACCGATAGCGGCCTGGGCTACGCGCAGCGATGCGCGGGCCATCCGGCCTTCCTCGTGCGCCACCATCGTTCCCACCTCGGCAGCAGTCCGCACGTTCTGGACGTTCCTCCAGCCCTCGCCTCCAGACAGATGGCGAATGTGCTCGACCTCATCGACCAGAGCCTTGTTGAAGTCTGGGCTGGTGGTGAGCTGCGGGAACACGAAGACGTCTTGGCCAAGAGCCCGCTCCATGCTGCCGGTCACGAACGCAAGTGGATTGTCCAGCGCTCGCTGCTTCTCGGCAGCATCCTTGAAGATGGACTCTCGCGCCCACACGCGCTGCACGCCCACCTGATCCACCCAAGCCCGACGCGCAGACACGAGCGAGTTGATGTCCCGCTGCGTGGGCGCGACGAGCACCACCAGGGGGAGACCCTCGAGCCTGCCAAGAGCGGGGGTCAGGATGAGCTGGGTGTAGGGACGTTGTGTGATCATCGGGGTGCGCATGAGAATCTTGCGCGATGCCAGATGGTAGTGCAGAACCTCGCCATGTTCGAAGTCGTGGAATTCGTGGAGCAGAACGTGCTCGGCTTCCGTGGCCTGACGCCACGCATTGATCTCGTTCGAATCGTACATCAGCGGGTCCACCACCGCTTCCGGGAACACGTCGGGGGACACGCCGCCTACTGACCCTCGGTCGTACAGGCCCTTCTCCACCCGCTGTCGGAATTGTTCCCAGGTGATGGTGAATCGCTCGAAACACCAGGGCATGTCTTCCATGACCCGTGTCCATGGGGCCGGGAACCATTCCCAGGGCATGAGCAGCCGGTTCTGCACGCGGTTCCTCTTCGCGTTCCAGGCGCCCTTGAAGACGGCGCCCTTCCTGAACAGCAGCATGTGGTACACGCCAGCATGTAGTCGCTCGTACATCTTGTCGTCGGTGGCGAAGCGGTTCATGGGCGCGATGACCCGGGCTGCTACCTTCTCGGGCTCGGCCGCCGAGATGGGAACCCGCAGGCCTCCCCGCCCTCGCATCTTCGCTACCGCTTTGGGCAGCGAGGAAGCCAGCGCCGCGGAGACCTCGTCCACGATGGGGAACACCTCATTCTGCGCCGATGCGTAGTTCGCCATGGCGCTGGTTACGCCGGGAATCAGCCCAGTATCCCCTGCCCAGAACACTCCCCGGAAGTAGGTGAGCGCAACGATGTCGTCTGGCGCCATGTTGTCGCGGTACCAGACCTCCTGCTGGCTGATGAGCCGGTAGAGCCGGTCCTCTTGCGAGTCACGAACCGAGGCCTCGAGCTGCCGAAAGACGTTTGCCATGCCAGAGCCTCGCTATCTGTGAATTCCGTAGGGGGTAGCTGCCATCCGATGCGTCATGCCGTTTTCTATAGCGTCGAAGCGCTGTTCCTGTCGCTCTACTTCCTTGAAGATCATGGCCATGTCAGCCGTGAACATCTCTTGCCGCTGGGCCGGCGTCACGAACGCACCCCGCCTGTACTTCTGCCGGAAAGCATGGGCTGCGATGGCCAGAGCCGCTACCAGGTCGAAGTGCCCGCCCTTCGCATCCCGCGCACCGAGGCCTTCCCACTGCCCCTGGTAGTCGATGAGCTGCTCGATGAGCCGGACGGCGCCAGTACCCGGCAACTGCCCCAGGAAGCCCAGGTCGCCATCCGCAATCAGCTCTTGCAGGATGGTGATGGCCTGGACCTTGCGCTTGCCTGACGTGTACCACCCGGGCACGTAGATCGTGGCGATGCCGTTGTCCGTGGACGGCCGATGGTACAGGCGAGACGCAAGACCATCGGACACGAGCAGGTTCAGGAGCCCCTCGCCTACACCGTTAGCCTCGACATAGATGGTCGCTCGTCCATAGGCGTCGGACCAGTCCACCACTCGGCGCTTCATCTGCCAGGCAGTAGCGTGAGCGAGGAAGGTAGCCGCGATCTTGCAGTCGGTCATGTCGAAGACGACCACGCCCCACATGTCACGCTTGGCCCAGCTACTCGCTGGGTCCACGACTACGATGTAGGTATGCCCTTCCTCTGGCTGCCAGTAGACTTCGTACTCGTGTCCCTCTCGGCCCAGGCCAGTACCCCCGTCGATGGCCCGCCGGGCCTCGAGGAGCTTCTCGATGTCGAAGGTCTTGTCGCCAGCCGCGGCCCAGCATTCCACGTCATTGATGGGATACTCGGCCAGGAACTTGCCCATCGACATGCCGCACTTGGGCAAGCCGAGGGTCTCCATCCAGAAGCCGTTGGCCTCGGTGACCTGTGGATAGCGATCCATGTACTCACGGACCACGCTGGTCGGGTTCCACCCGGGCGGGGGCTCAACGCTGTACTCCCGGGTGATCGTCCAGGGCAAGAACACATAGAGCCACTTGCTGTATGGCGCCCTGGATTCCTGGCAGACCAGGTCCATCGGGTCACCGCGGAAATTCGGCGTGCTCTCTGCGATGATGAAGCCGCCCTCGTCGGGTACCGCGTTACGCGCGGCTACCCATGCTCCCTCGGCTCGGCCCTCCACCCAGAATGCGATCTCCGATGCGACCAGCACCTGAACGCCCATGTCTCCACGCAGGGGCTCGTCGTCGAGCACGCCGGCCAGTGACATGTGACTCTTGATGAGCGGGTACTCCCGGGGGAACTCAAGACTGCGCTTGAGTCCTCGAGTACGGTCGGGCTGGATCTCCAGGGGAGTAGACTGCCAGAACGTGATGGCAGCATCCGTCAGTTCCTGGGCTGTCTTCTTCACATTCGCAAGGATGGCGGTATGGCAGCCTTCCCGGTAGCCGGCATGCTGATAGCCAACGCCCGTGAAGAATGTGCTGCTCCCTTCCTTCCTACCTTTCAGATGGACGAGCCACTTGTTTTCCGCGTAGCAGCGCCGAATCATGGCAGCCAGGATGCGCTGCGAATCCCACAACTCGAAGGGCTTGTTCGGGCCCGACTTGGAGCGCACCCGTAGCTGGGAGAGGAAGACCTCGGGATCCCAGAACTGCGGATGGCCGGGCCCGACGATGGTCATCGGCCGAGTGCTTCATTGCCACCGGGCAACAGGCGGAATGGCGTATCGGCCACCTTCTGGGCTGCCGGTGCGGCATCCTTCGGTGCGGGGCTGGCCTTGCGCCTGGTCTCCAGCATCCCGCTCTGCGTAGACAGCGCCTTCGACATCGCATTCAGTTCATCGGGTGACATCGCGCGCATCGCAAAGGCATTGATGGCCAGGTCCATCGCTTCGATACAGCCATCGGGCGATTGCGTATCGAGACGCTCGTCCACCATGGGAACGGGCTCTACCTCTGGCAGCGCTTCGTTACTCTCGGGCTTCTTGTGTCGTGCCATCTTGCAGCCTCCTCTCACGACAGGCGATCATGAGCTTGTCCGGGTCGAGCCCGGCATCTGGGAACTGGTCACAGAGTGCCTGGGCGAAGCGCCGGCTGCACCCCAGCCGTTCGATGGATCGCTGGAGGCCTCGATGGATGGCCTGCTTCGAGACGCCAGCTTCTCGTCCTACATCCACGAGCGCACGCCCATGAAATACGACGGCGACGAAGCGCCGATACTGCTCGGGCGAGAGGACTTTCTTCATGGCCCGAGCCGTCGCGGCTTGTGGCTCGATTGCACCATCGGTCATGTCGGACAGGACAGGCCTGCGCGAGAGCAGGAACTCGAGGAAGCTATCCACCGTGCTTGAACCCCTCGGCGTCACGACGAACTCACGGAACAGGTAGACCTTCTCCCCGTGGCGCAACGCCGAGCGTACACACGAAAGGATGTAGCGCTGCCGACTAATCCCTTCCAGGCCCGCTTCTGCATCTATCTCCGCAAGCAGCCGGTCTGGCACGCGTAGTAGAACTGGCGTCTTTGCGTTCATCCTGGTATCCTTGACCCCGTGTCATGGTTCCCGTTCTTCCCCAGCATACCACGGAGATATCGTCCATGCCTCCTGCCACTGCCACTGCCACCGCCAAGTCCCGTGCGCCCCGCAAGCCATCAGCTCCTTCGCCCATCGGCGTGGCCATGCCCGCCGTATTCGAGGACAAGCCCATGTCTGCCGAGCTTCCCGGCCAGCCAACAGCTACTGCTGCCCTTCCAGTCGAAACCGGGCCCACAGGCTACGAGCCTCCGCCTGAGGAGGCCGATAGCGACAATGCCGAGGCGCCCATCACATCTGCGGCATCGCCCTTCTACATCGAGGCGCTGACGCCATCTGGCCCCGTTACTATCGACTTCGACACGGCTACCGACATGTACCGCGCAGCCCATACTCTCGCCGTGCGCATCGCCTTGGGCAAGTCCGTGGGCTTTGTCCGGCGAACTGCCCGGGGCACGCGCTACATGCAGGCGCTGCTGCGCGTGGATAGCTTCGTGCTGCCCCTCGATGGACTGGCCCCGGAACAGCTTACTCGGCTGGAACAGCAGATCAACGGGCACTGATGCCAACCCGTTAACCTGCTGCCCGGACTACAGCGTGTGCGTGTGATCGTCGTTCGTGATGGACACGTTGAGCTGCACCAGCGCATTCGTGACTTCGGCCGCGCCGTCCTCTTGGTCCACGATGAACCACAGCTTGTCGCCGTTACTCACAGCGAAGCTCCATCCGGTCGATTCCACGGTGCGCGTATCCATGGGGAAGACCACGCCGGTTGATTCGGTTCCCTTGGTGTAATTCACCATGCGGAAATGCACATCGGCAGTCGTGTGTAGCACGGACGCCCCGTCTTCCAGGCGAAGGCTCAGGATCGTACCGGTCTTGAGCGCCGTGAAGCAGAAGACCGGCTTCACCGTCTCGGGCCGCTTCCCGTTGAAGGTTGGCAGCGTAGCGAGCTTGGTCGCGTCCACGATACGTAGGGCCAAGCCGTACCCGGTCTTTCCGCCATAGGTACCCGACACCCATGTCAGCGCATCGGCCCACGACTGCGCGCCGTCCTGGTCGAAAGCTCGGGTACCCGTGCCCGCCGTGAGATCCGTGCCGTCATAGACCGGCGCGTGCGCGCCCCACGTGTTGCCCGCCTGGCTCTCGAGCCATTCGAACGCCGCACCGGTCGTGCCCGCCATGACCGACAGGTCGTAGGCCAGCTCGAAGGGCTTCGTCCCGAAGATCATGATGAACATGTCGCCGTTGGCCGGCACATCGGCAACCGCCTGCCAGTCTACCGTGCGCCACGATGCCGGCACCGAGGTCTCGAGGGCTTGGTATTCTCCCGTGCCCGCGTCGAAGACCATCGCGCTGCCCGCGCCCATCTGCGACTTCGCCATGTCGCCGTCCACTCGACCGGCGCACCCGGCGCCGTGCCCATACACGCCGTCGCTGTCGATACCCCAAGTGCCGAAGACCGGAATGGACCAGGTCTCGGTGAACCCGATGGCCTTGCCGGTCGGGATGCCTGCACCCATCTGGAACGGGATGACGGTGAAATAGGTTCCGTCCGCCTTGAACCACATGAACAGGTCACCAGGCTGTCCCGACAGTGTCTGCTGCTTGGACGTGTGGATATGCCCGGTCGTGGACACAGAGCGATCTCGGATGTTGATGACTTCGGCGCCGATCTGGAAGAACCCGAAGTTCTGATCGGCCGCCGTGATCTCATCGAAGTTGTCGGGGTCGGTCTCGCCCCGCAGCGTATGCAGCATCTGGGAGAAGACCGCGTTGCCCGCACCGCCCGTGATGATGGTCGTGTCGATAGCCGGCTTCGTGTACCCGGTGGTCCGCAATTCCTGGAGCATGCCGGTAAGCAGAATGGCCTTGTAGAGCGCACCGACATCTGCAATCTCGGTGGGCGCGAGGAGCCCGGAAAGCTGGGCGAGGGCGTGATCGAGGTTGTCGCAGCCCGGCGACTGCTGGGCGTTGTCCGCAGCCAGGAGCTTGAGACTGACACACAGATCATCCGTCGTGCCCGCAGCCAGCGCCATGGCCGAAGCGCTGCCCCGCGTTCCCGAGACCACGATGTAGCGGCCGGTACCCACGTCGTAGCGAACCTCGGCCAGGGTGTACCCGCCCGTCGCGATGGCGCGTACCTGAACCTGCATGGCCGCGGCAATCTTGGCCCCCGTATCGAGGCCGGTCTTGTCGATCGTGCAGTTCACATCGCCTGTACCATCGTTGACCTTGAAGTCGCGGGTAGCCGCGCCACCCGTAATATCGGTACTGCCCCCGGTGAATCCAATCCATCGAGCCGCAGTCTTGCCTCTGTCCTGGGCGAGCTTGGCGTCCGAAACAGCGAGAGCCGCAATGATGTCGGCCGCGACAGCAGGCGTGATGGCGCCCGTATTCACCGCCTGCGCCAGCACTGCCGTGGTGATCTGGTCGGTGGCCAGGAGTACCAAGAGATCCGTGGTCGTCGCAGCCCCAATCTTGCTGGCCACGATGGGTCTGCGGTTCCGAACGTCAGTGATGTTGCCGGCCGCGATCGTGGTATCTGCGCCCTGGGTGAGCGTCACACGGGACAGGGGCACATCGCCGTCAGTGAGGATGGGCTCCGCGGAGGGGGCCGCACCTTCGACGCCAACCCGACGGGCTACGGTGCCTGTCGAGGTCACAATCACCATGTCCTTCCGCTGTTCGCCCGCGCCTGCTGGAATCGTGAAGCCACCGAGGCTGACGACAGCGTCTACTTCGTTGGCCACGCCCTTGTGGTTGATGCTTCGGCCCGCGGTCTGAATGCGGATCGTGAGGTCGGGAGCGGCCTGGGCTTCGACCAGCAGTTCGGTGCCGACACCCGCCACCATGCCCGAACCAGCGACCGGGGGGGTCGTCTCGTTCATGGCCAGGTTGGCCCGGATGATCTGGACGAGGGAATCCAGTAGAGCCTCGTTCACGAAGTCGTTCGCGAACTTCGTGCGCTCGGCATTCGTGAAAGCACCCGCGTTGATGGCCTGCTGAAGAACTGCTGTGGTGATCTGGTTTGCAGGGATGAAGTCGAGAAGCTCGGCTGTGGTGAGGGGCTTGAGTAGGGCCTCGGGGATGCCGGCTTGAGTGAAGCCCGCCTCCACGTAGTACACCGTACCGCGCTTGGTCACGGAGATGCGATCTCCGGCAGCCAAAACCATGTCCGCGTTTCGCACGGTCGCCGTGGTTGTGCCGTTGTCCTTGACCGTGATGGCCTCGGCGCCGCAGACCGCATGTCTGGTCTCGCCGTCTCGCCAGTTGGCCCCGGAGAAAGTCACGAGATCATCAGCCAGCCCCCCAGCGCCCCGGATGGCGTGGACTGCTGTGGTCATGGCGAAGTCGCCGCCACCGGTCACGGTCACGTCGGTGGGCGCAGGCAGCGTGAGACGAAGGCTCTTCATCCAGGCGTCGAGAGCCAGGAGACTGGCATATAGCGTTTGGTTGTTGGTTAGCACAAGCGGCGTGCTGTAGTCCCGCACACCCTGGCTCGTTCCACCGATGGCTGCGGCGATGGCATCGGCTACGCCCTGGGTAGTGTCCACCGTGAACCAGTTGCCCGTATCGGCGATGGGCCCGGCCAGCCCTGGGAGCACGCCGAAGGCACGGTAGGTCCAGCCGAGGGTAGCGCCCAGGTTGCAGAACATCCCGGTCTCGCCCGGAGCCAGGGAACGCAGGACGACAGCGCCCGGAGTCTGAATGGACAGAGCATTCGTGGTCCCGCCGTTCGTGATGAACAGTTCCTCGCCGTAGGTCCGGGTCGTACTCGCAGGCAGCTTCACGTTCCTGTCAGCCAGCCCGCCATTCAGCGTGATGTTCCGCGCGTTGAACTGAACCTCGCCCGTTGTCGGGTTCTCATGCGTGGCCTGGACATGCCCGGTGAGCGTTTCGCTCTGCTCCTGAAAGCACTGAGCCCGGTGGTTGCGGTTCAGGTGGGTGGGGTACGAACCGGTGACGATGATGCTCATGCTGTGCTCCGAGGGCTATGCCTGCCAGAAGGTATCGACTACGCCTATGTGGCCGTCGTCAATCGCGCGGGCATAGGCCCAGCGCAGGACCAGCGCCTGCATGAAGCCGGGCATCGGCAGCTTCCAGTCGTTGAGCGCCAGGCGAAACACCGCGCAGCCGTGGAGCAGCAGGCCATCGGTCGGCCCGCTCCTGTCGTTCGCCCGGCCGAGCGGGCCCCGGATGCCAAGCAGCCGGCAGGTCTGGGCATCCGACATCCCGGAGACCAAGAGCAGCGCCTTGTACTTGGGGATGAACTCCGGCCACTTGACGCTGCGTCTTCGGAGGTTGATAGGTTTCTTCTTCGGCATGGCTGGGCCTGCTGGTTGACTTTCTACTTGACACCGCTGTCAACTCTGGGCTATCGGTCAACCATGTCAACAGCGAAGCAGCCAGCCCGCCATTCCTCCGAAGTCCTGCGCCAGTACCAGAGCCTTCCGCTGACAGCCAAGGTCAAGATGGCGCAGGACCGAATCCGCGGCTGGTATGAGCGATGGGACGGGCAGGTATACGCAGCATTCTCAGGGGGCAAAGACAGCACCGTTCTGCTCCATCTGGTTCGCAGCATGTACCCCGAAGTACCTGCGGTCTTTCATAACACGGGTCTGGAATTTCCAGAACTATGTAGTTTCGTGAAGCTATTCGACAACGTCGTGTGGTCGAGACCCGAGAAAACCTTTCGGCGGGTTATCGAGGAAGACGGCTATCCCATCGTGTCGAAGCGCATAGCTGACGAGATTAGCAAGATCCGCAGGCTCGGGCCCGAATCGAAGACGGGCCGCTATCACCTGACGGGCTACACGTCTGCCGGGAAGTTTCAGGAGATGGCAATCCTGCCGCAGAAATGGCAGAAGCTACTCGACGCCCCCTTTCTCATTTCGCCCAAGTGCTGCGACCGCTTGAAGAAAGCGCCGAGTCATGCCTACGAGCAGCATTCGAGCCGCAAAGCGTACACTGGCGAGATGGCAGAAGACTCGACCCAGCGGAAAGCGGTATGGCAGCAGTACGGGTGCAACCAGATCGGCGGGCACAGCGTATCGCGCCCGATGTCTGCATGGCTTGAAACCGACGTTTGGGAGTACATTCGCGCCCATGGACTGCCCGTTGCCAGCGTTTACGACATGGGCTACCGGCGAACGGGTTGCATGTTCTGCATGTTCGGTGTTCACCTTGAACAATACCCAAACCGTTTCCAGCTCATGGCATCGACACACCCCAAGCAATGGGCCTACTGCATGAAACCCTGGGAAGCCGGAGGCCTCGGTCTTCGCCGCGTCCTCGACTACATCGGAGTGAGCCCCGACCCGATACCTGAAACTCGCCCGGTTCGTTATGCCATTGATGGATTGACCGGGCGCCGGGTCATCCTGTGACATGGACGCCGCCCATCTCCGGCTTCGCCTTCAATACTGTACTCCGCTTCTCTCTTCTCAACAGCGGGCCATGGTCCGCGAGGAACTACGATGGCTACTCACCAAGGGGGCAGACCCCCAGGACCTGGACGCCCGCTGGCCCGAGATCCTCGCACGAGTCCTTTCAAGACCCGCTATCCAAGGAAAACAGGTAAGCCTGTACCCAAGGCGAAACGTACCCTGGTCGGCTGGGGCTATGCCCTCGCCACCTGGCGCTACGAACTCGGGCTGACGCAGGACGTCTTGTCACAGCAGTGCGGCATGCCGAAGGAGAGCCTCTGCTTCTACGAGACGGAGCGGCGCCGGCCCTCGTACGACCGGGCGCATGCCATCTGCCAAGCCCTCAACCGGCTCGGCTCGCTGCCTGCGCTGTATGAGGCTGTGAAGGGCAGACCCGAAGACCTGCTGGAGATCCTCCAGGTCGAGGAAGTAGTGAGGCGCAGGCGATGAGCCCGACCCGCCCCCCGAACTACAAGACCCGCAAGGCTGCGCTCCCCGATGCCCATGCCAAGTCCAGCAATGAGGCCCACCACGAATCCAAGGGGGCTGACCCTCGGTACGAGAAGCAGCGCGCAGCCAAGGCTGCCCTCGAGACAGCCCCTCCCCTGGATGCGAACAGCCTGCCCCTGGTCGAGGCGAGGAAGGTGGCCCGCCTCACTCGGCAACTGCACCAGCCGGGGGATGTGGTTGCTCACCTGTCCATGGCCGCGGGTATGAGTCACCCTGCGCGCATCGGCACCCGGCTCGGGTTCGTGTACTGGACCGACCCGAGTAACCCCGCCTTCCTCGCCCGTGCGAAGATCATCAGCGTGGGGGCCATGCGCATCGGCACCACCATCTACTGCCTGGGCATCGCCCCGCCCATGGTGGATGTATACCTCTGTCTGGACCGGAAGGTCTGGCGCTACCCGCAGGCCCGGCTATCTCGCGCGCCCAGCCCCGAGCTACGACAGTGGGCCAGGCACGACCAGCCGCGCGCAGTCGCGTATGCTGACGCCATCACCCGGGAGGTTGCCGCACAGATCACCCCGCTACCCGAGCGGGATCTCTGGGAGCAGGCCACCCGCCAGTACTCGATGCTCGTCCGGGCCGCAGTGCAAGACCGGGTGCATGACGCTGCGCAATCTGGCTACATTCGCACCCCCGCCATGTTCGCGGCTTCCGTGTCGAAGCACTGGAATGCCCGGTCGCTGCTCGCCCCCCGCTACCCGACCATCCAACACGCGTTGTATGTGGCCCTCGTCCTCGGGCTACCCGCCCCTCGTGCCGGTGGCCTGGTATCCCTCGCCTGCCTCCTCGAGTACGGCGTGCCCTTAATACCTGCGTCCGAAGCAGCGCGCATAGCGGGACACGCTGCCGGGCTACTGGCCAGGCTCGTGCCGAGCTGGTGGTCGGAGAGTTATCTGCATGACTGGCATGCGACGGGTACGCTCGAAGACGTGCTCGCTGCGCAGATGCAGCGGGCACTGCGCATAGCGTATACGCGCGGGACGCAGGTGCGGAGCGAACCCGCGCCCGATGTTGAGCCCGCCGATGAGGGTGAGGCCTGGGTTGACAACGCACGAGACGCGTGCGACACGATCCCCGCGCGTTCTTGCGATGACAGTGAAGAGTAGCCGGCTGGAATTCTGCCGGCCAGCCAGCTTTTTCAACCCTTCCGACCTGGCAGGCTGAAAAAAGTTAGCCGCTTTCAAGCTGGCTTTCTGGCTGGTTTCAAAGTTTCTGCTTGTCAATGCTATAGTGGTTGACTAACTTTCGATTGCCGGTCCAGAAACCAACCGGCTAACCTGCCATATCGGCAGGCAATACCAACCACGTGGCATGCTACACGATGCGTGTCACGAGAGGAGCGAGCGTCATGGGAGACATCAAGTGTGCAGTATGCGGCGAGCCGTGGGACGCGTACGGTCTGCGACACGGAGACGTGGCTGGCTGGGAAGCCAAGCTGATTCGCGAGGGCAAGGGTTGCCCGCGATGCGAGGGCGTGAGGCCCGAAGGCATGGACCTCGATGCTCTCGCGAAGCAGCGATGTGTTTCGCTGCTCGACGGCTCGGACGAGGACCCGATCTCGTGGAACGCGGACATCGACACCTTGATCTGCGGTCCGGTCACGAACGAGTACATCCGCCCAGAGGATCCCGTACTGTGGGAATGCGCCGGGTGCCATGTGCAGGTAACGCTGGACCTGGACTACGAGTACGAGATCAACGAACCCGACCACGAGCCCGTGCTCCGTTATGCCAACGGGGACAAGGTCCACCACGCCATGGGCTGTGGGCCCTTCGCGTACGACGAGCGGGTCAGCGGCGCCGACGCTCCCGCGACTGCGCCCCACACGATCAGCGGGCAGCCCTACTGCCCCGGCTGCGCATGCCATTGCCACTCGTGCAACGAGTCCGTGTTCTGCCGTGAGGAAGTCGAGAGCGACGAGCCCGGCGCCTCGTTCGTGAGCGAGCGAGACTTCGCGTCTACGCTCTGCCGCTCGTGCTTCGACGAGCAGCACGACGAGGATGAGCGCTACTTCGAGGAAGTGCGAGAGCGTCTCGCAAAGCAGCGTGCCGAGGAAGCAGAAGAAGCAGATGCGTAGCTCTTGACGTTCGTGCCGCGAGCATTCCGCTCGTAGCACGAGCGATGCGAACTACCTCGCATCACACACGGAGCAGCGCTCCATCACGAGGCACGAGACCAACCATGACCATCGCAACCATCCAGTCCTTCACCCTGTCCGGCGTCGATGCCGTACCCGTACGTGTCGAAGTCGATACCCTCCGTCGCCTGCCCGCCATCCAGATCGTGGGCATGGCAGCATCCTCCGTACGTGAGGCAGCAGAGCGCGTCCGCAGCGCCGTCGCAGCGTCGGGCTACGAATGGCCTCGCCTCCGTGTCATCGTGAACCTGTCGCCCGCTGACCTGCGCAAGGACGGGCCTGCTCTCGACCTGCCCATCGCAATGGGCGTACTCGCTACCATGGACGAGAGCTTCGCTGCCATGACCACGGGCTACGCGTTCGCCGGGGAGCTGGCCCTCGATGGCACGCTTCGTCCCATCCGTGGATGCCTCGCCATGTACGAAGCCGCAGTCGCCGCGGAATGCAAGGGCATCGTGCTTCCCGAACAGAACGCGATGTGGCTGGCAGGTACCATGAAGCACCACGCCATCCCAATCTTCGGCGCCCTGAATCTCACGGAAGTCATCGAGAAGATGAACCAGGGCTTCACGAACTACATGGTCCCGTGTCAGAGCGTGTCCCGCGACGTGGCGCCCCCGCTCTTCGTGCTCGACATGTCCGAAGTCCACGGACAATACCTCGCGAGGCGGGCCCTCGAAATCGCAGCAGCGGGCGGGCACCACCTCATGCTCATGGGCCCTCCGGGATGCAGCAAGACCATGCTGGCGAGCCGGCTGCCCACCATCCTTCCGACAATGACTGACTACGAAGCGCGATCCGTGGCGCGCGTTCACGACGCCGCCGGGCTGCTCGACACGCGGGGCTACCCCGCCGCGGGCGAAGCACGCCGTCCCTTCCGTGCCCCGCACTACAGCATCAGCGCAGCCGGCATGATGGGGGGCGCACTGCTCCGGCCTGGCGAGGTCAGCCTGGCGCACAACGGAGTCCTGTTCCTCGACGAGCTTCCCGAATTCCAGCGCATGACACTGGAGCTGATCCGTGATCCCATGGAGACAGGTAAGGTCGTACTGTCCCGAGCATTGGGCATCGTGACTTTCCCGGCGCGCTTCCAACTGGTCGCGGCTGCCAACCCCTGCCCGTGTGGATTCCGGGGTCACGATCGCCGCCCGTGTGGATGCAGCGAGGAAGCAGTAGCCCGCTACCTGGACCGGATGTCCGGCCCGTTGCTCTCGCGGATGGACATGACCGTGGAACTCAAGCCCGTGAACGTGGACGACCTCACGAGCAACACACCCATGGAGAGCAGCGCCGCCATCCGCGCCCGTGTCGCCGCTGCTCGTCACAAGCAGGCCCGTCGTGGCCAGCTCAACGCGCAGCTCACGGGAGGGCAGGTTCGCGATGTCATAGCCCTGGGCGACGGCGCGCAACGCATGCTCCGCTCCTACGTGTCCATGTTCGCGCTGTCCGGCGCCGCGCACACGAGGCTGTTGCGCGTGGCCCGCACCATCGCCGACCTCGACAACGATTCCATCGTCCAGGTCACGCATCTGGCCGAGGCCATGCAGTACCGGATGTCCGATGCCGTGAAGGGGGAGTGACATGAGCATCCGCATCCGAATCTCCACGTTCGTGGATGACGCCGAAGGCAACAGGAAGCAGGCCTTCCGCACTGTCGATGCGTACCGGCGCTACGAATGGGAAGGCATTACCTTCTACCTGCATCACACCGTCGCCCGCTTCGATCGCGACGACGTCCCCGTGTATACCCCGGGCTGGACAGTAACTCATGGACTGTCGGGTATGCAAGTCTGCGTAGACTCGACACAGAAGCACGGCGAAGGCAAGCACACGGCAACGGGCTACGGCACGTGGCACAAGGCGAAGCAGCTACTCGACAACGCGGGGAAAGCCAAGCTGCTTGATATTTGTGCTCGTCCCATTCGTGAGCAGGGGATCGCGAATCCCGAGCCCGAGTAGCAGGTAACAGGCAGGACAGGAGGCCCGGCTTCCTGCCTTGCATGATGCCCGATACCCGGACATCACAAGCACAAACACGCAATGCGTGGGAGGCACGGCAATGGCACGACACAGAATGGAAGACGGTACGATCATCGACACGAATAACGCGAAAGCTGCATGGAAAGAGGCTACCGACTGGGATGGCAACAACCACGTGTCGCGCAACGCGGGGCGATTCAATCACCAGCGGCTCTACTGCTCGCGCAAGGGCCGCTACTACCTCGAATGCTGGAGCGGCTGGCAGGGCTCGATGCCCCACGCGGAATGGGTGAGCCCGCAGGAGGCAGCGCGATGGCTCCTCCTGAATGACGAGGAGCTGCCCGAGGATCTCGCGGCTCTCGAAGAGCAGGTCAGCGAGTAGCAACACGAGACGACGAGGGGCTCGTCCCCTCGTGTCTCCACGACTGCGCCTCTGTACTCTCGGTTGGTTGGGGGCAGGGTCGCAGTCTTGGAGACGTGACGCATGACAGCAGCAAGGAGCACAACGACATGAAGATACCACCGAGAATACTATACACGGTGAGCGACGACCCAGAATCTGCGGCTGATGGTGACTGGCACATCATGCGCGGCGAGGCACTGGCCGCGGCAGCCGCGTCGCACGGCGTAGTCACGAAATGGGTGTTCACCGAGGGCGAAACCAGTCCGGATGCGGACTTCCGTATTCCGGAGGAAGAGGTAGAAGCCCCGTCCTTCACGCCCGAGTCCATCGAATACGATCGCGAGCAGCGCTTCGCTGCCTACGAGTGCATGGCCCGTGACTACCTGGAGAATGAGGGATGCAGCTTGGCTGGCGTTCGCATCCAGGTATACGACCACGATGGCGTCCCCGGGATTATCGCGCGTGTCGAGTGCTTCAACCTACCCGAGGGACACGGAGACGAGCATGGCCAGTGTACCTTTGCCGTCGTGATGAACTGCGGGCATCCCGAGTTGGAGCCCATCGACAGCGAGTCCGACGACGCCGAGGAGTAGCCTGCTTCTCTTCCTGCTCGCGAGACGCAAGCCTCGTGAGTAGCGAGAGCAGCAGGCTGCCGCTCACAACAGCCAACCAACCCACGGAGTTTGCGCATGCATAGCGTGAACGTAGTGATCTTGTTCGGCGTGCTGGTCAGCCTTGACCATCCACGCTTCGTCATCCGCACCACACATCCGGAGAAGCGCGACAACGACTGGCGCGAAGTCAGCATCGAGCACACGGTGCACATCCCGAAGGACTGGCCCTCGCAGGTCATGACCATCGGCGAGGCCATCCTCGTGGAGGGCAAGCTCGTGGATGGCATCGTTCACGCTACCCGCGTGACACTGGACACGACCCTGCAACGGAGGCCCAGCGCATGACAACGAAGCCCTGTCTCATCTGGATTGCCCGCTCCCGCAACGACACGACGGGCGACATCCCCACGGCATGGGTGGGCCCGACCGTAGCTGCTGCGCGTGCCTCGTGTGCTGCCTCTGGTTGCCCGCACTACCCGCCCCGCCATGACGCATCGACCCCGGTACGCTGCTACGCATGGCATGGCTGCCCGGCTGGCGCCTTCCTGTCCATCATCCGGTCTCACGAGCGTGAGCCCATGACTCTGGAGCGTGCCATTGCCCGGTCATCCAGGGCAGCGCGCTTCGCCCGCATCACAGCGATCGGCGACCCGTCGGCTATCGGCAGCATCGAGGCCGCGCATACACGTAGTCTGCTCGCGGACGCGGGCTTGACGCCCATTGGCTACATCGCAGGATGGCGACTCGCTCCATGGTGGGCACCGCTCCTCCGGGCGTCCTGCTTCTCGGATGCTGACGAGCAGGAAGCACGAGCAGCAGGCTGGCTGTGCGTGCGTATCGGGCCCGCGAATCTCGCGACGCACAACCCGCATCAGCGCTTCGTGTGTCCGCACAAGATGGGCGAGAAAGTGCGGTGCGCAACGTGCGGATTGTGCGCCGTGCATCACGCGAATCCCGAGACCATATGGTTCCCGCATCACGGGAGCAGTAGCTTAGCCGAACGGAGGCAGGCATGAAGCGGGGTAACTACCTCACAAATCCCATCTCTATCGGACAAGACAACGATGGAAGACACGTTGCAATGGCGGACACGCGTGAAGACGAAGCGCGCCTCGATGAGCTTGCGCGTGCACTCGGTGTGCCTGTATCCGCGCCCCGTGCGGGCAGCCGGTACGTGATCGTACCCGATGAACGCCTGTCGATTGCGCGGGCCTGTATCCGCAGCTTTCCACTGGTCCATCGATAGCTACCTGGCAGGTAGAACCTTGAAAGCCAGGTTAACCCTGGCTTTTAGGTTTCTGCTTGACAGCTTTTTGCCCTTCGGATAGACTCCAGTTTCCAATCGGTGGAAGCCGCCGGTTGGAAGTAGCATATCGCATGCAACGGGACACGCGATAGCTGTGATAGCGCAACCAACCCATCCCGTGAGGCGCGAGCACATGACAACGACACGATACAAGACCGAAGCACAACTCTGCAAGGATGCCTTGCAGGTACAGGACGCATGCAACCTGGCCGGCGTTCTTCTCGCAGCGCACGAGGGCGCCTGCTTCCTGCTCTCTACTCTCGACACGGATGCCGTATCCGCGCATCCCGCGATGCGCCTGTTCGCCAGCAAGATCGCCAGCCTCACGGGAATGCAAGGCAGCAGCATGACTGCGTTCCATGATGCCTACACCTATTGCGAATCGCACAAGGGAGAGTAACGACCATGACACGAGCGAAGCGCGACCCCCGCATCCAGGCCATCGTGGCCCGACTGACCAGTGACCCTGATATGCTGACCCGCATCGAAGTCTTGCTTGAACACATGGATGCCCCGTGTCCGCAGTATATTCACGGCGCAGCCGATGCATATTCTACCTTCCACCCGCGTATGGCGGGTCTCGACCACGAGGAACTCCACGCTCTTTACCTGAACAGACGCAATGCCGTACTCGCGTGTTTCACGATCACGTCGGGCAACGATGCGCACTGCATCGTGGACCCGAAGCAGGTACTTCGTGAAGCCGTCCGCCTCGGAGCCGGGGCTGTCATCCTTGCGCACAACCACCCGTCCGGTGACGCAGCGCCCAGCCTCGCGGATGTCGAGGTCACGCAACGCATGGAGCAGGCCGCGCGCTTGCTTGGGATTGACCTGCTCGATCACATCATCGTCACGGACGACAGCTACCGCAGCATGCGTGAGGATGGGCTTGTCCCCTCGCGTACCGGGAGCCAGGCGTTCTGCACGAGTGGGAGGTAGCTCCTCGCGTAGCCCGCGTAGTGCAGCGCAAGAGCAGCGCGCTTACGATCGCGACCTGGCCCTCGGGCCCCTCGGCCAGGAGCTGGGCGACCTGGTCCCGGGCCCCTCGTGGGGTAGCCCATAGGTCCCGTGATAGGACCGGCATCATGCGGATTGCCGATAGCTGATTAGCGGCTTACAACGTAGCCCTATCAACTATCTTTTAGATTATGATTGACAGCCGATCGGGGCCCGTGGTAGCTTTCAAGGCGTTCGGTGCACCGCGGTTTGATGGCCGGACAATCGGATCCCACCTTTCAACCAACCCGGGATCCTTCGGAGTCAATCATGACATGGGGTAACTCGAAACTGTCTGACGATCGCGCTGCATTTCTCGCCTTCTGGACGGAGGTTGACTACGTACTCCACCGTCGGCCCGGTATCCTCTACTGTGAAGTCTGCGGAAAAGCGATCGGCGATCCTTCTCACAAACAGGGCAACGGGGACTACTGCAATAAGACGGGTGAAGCCCGTTGTAGCCGATCGTGGTGCACGTCCTTCTCCACTACGGCCATGGGAGAAGAACGGGCTCACGTCCGGACTTCCAACATGGATACGGCAAAGAAACACGCGGCTTTCTTGGCCGTCAAGGCATCGGATGCCGATCCCGTCAATGCTCCAGATCCGCAAGTCCATGCCCCGAAGGATACCGCGGCAACCATCCGAAGGGCTGCCCCGGTAGTCCAGCCGCCTGCAATCCGTATCGTCAAGCCCGTGAATTGTCCTGACGGTGCGATTGCCGTAGAAGAAAAGGATATGCTCCGTGCGGCACGGATGGACGCGGAGATCACTGAGACGATCGTCAAGTCCTGCCTTGCCGACTTCCATATGCCCGGATTCCCGGTCTACTACCTGAAACCCACGGATCCCGAGCCGGAAGCTATCAAGCCCGACACCACGATCGCAACCAAGCCCGTCAAGGCTAGCAAGTAGCATGACCTACCACGCTCCGATCCTGCTTTCTACCGGCACGTGCCTGATCGTATGCCAGCCGGTCAAGGTCCGCCGATCCTACCGGACTACCCACGTGATACCATGGATGGAACGGCATGGATGCCGATCGGCGTACGGTCGGGCCGACACGGGGTACCGGGTAGTCCTGCGCAAGTCGGCTAAGACATAGCCGCAGCAAGCCGCTAAGCCATGAAGCCGGGAGTAGTCTCCCGGCTTTCTTGCGTGGATCGATCGGCTCCATGGGTCCATGGACCCATGGGTCCATGTCCGTCCTTCCATTCAGGACCCGTCCTATGGTCATCCTTGCCACGGCAATGGGCTATCCGTTCGGCCGGTCGGGTCGATCGGCCGGTAATCGGGTTACGGGCAGACTGCGTCATTTCACACACTGTGTCTTTTGACACACTTGGCGCTTTAGACACATTTCGTCAGTTGGTCTAACCAAGGGGAGGGTACGTTTTTACCCTCCCCTTCTCTTTTTATGGCTCCTATCTGCCCCGATAGGCAGGGCCCGATCGATAGCAAGGGCCCTGGAAGCCCTTCCAGTTCATCCTGCCATTGGACAGCTATCCTGACCCGTCAGAATGGCCAGAAAAGGAAAGCCCTTCCCTCCTACCTTTTCAGCCTATGATCCGATAATACCTATTATGTAAACTTGGCTGTTTTTCCTGACCCGTCAAGGTCAACAGATACCCGGGTAGTCAAGCTATCAGCCAGGGACTGGCCGGCTATCCGGTTCGGGCCGTTGCATAGCTGCATGGCTTGACTCGCCGTAGCTCCGCCGATCGGCTGGCCAGTGCCCCGGTCAGGTGTGAGGCCCCCACCATATGTTACAGGTAACATAGGGTAGGCCTGGACCCTATGTTACGGCTACCATAGGGGACCCCCTCCCCCTTCCAGCTCCACTGCTGCCCCCCCGGAGGCCTCGCTCTTTACTATGTATAGTAGTGCGAAGCGTTTTTTCGTAAACCGAGAATACCGAAACGGCCGCCGAACAGCCCGCGCGTAGTGGGGGGAGTAGGAAAACTTCCTTTTTAGACCCCTCCCCCGAGCCCTTCCGACTCACATAGCGACACGCAGATTCTCGCGCGGGCATGAAGAGCCCTGTTTGCTATTGACGCGTCAAGAGATACGCGGGCTATAGGGGTATAGATACAGATATAGGGGTATAAATACGCAGATATAGGGGCATAAATGGATATATAGATCCTATATATAATAGTATATTATAAAAAATATATGTATATATTTATATAATAATATAGATATATATTATGCTATATAGATATATTTATATATGTATATATTTATATATGTATATACGGGTATTTATGTCTGTATACGTGGGTTTCTATGTCTATACGCGTCTGATCGCGCCCGCCTGACCTATGTTACGAGTAACATACGTAGGGCCTTCGCTACCCGTGCGGCTTTTTCTCTCTCTCTCCGAGCACGCGCGAGGCTCTCCGAGCGTGCGCGAGCCTGTCTCTCTGTATATGGCTCGGAGGGGTCAGGGGGAGGAGTCTAAAAAGAACATTTCTTTCCTTGCCAGCCGCTGCACACCGCTATATCATGGGGCTGTACCGACGAACTATGGAGCTTTCGATGCAAGACCCTCCCTGGAAAGCCGACTTTTCCCGCTTTCTGCTGACCAATGGCCGCTACGGCAAGGAATACCACTACTGCCGAGTCATCAAGGGGCTGCTGGAAGGCGGAATTACTGCTGACAGCTCGGTGGATGCTATCCACGAAGCTGCGCTGCTCTACGTACCGGGGTCCTATCGGGCATTCCTGCGGGTAGCCTGGAATCTGTGGTGTCAGCACCGGGGCGAGACTGGCGAAGCGTGGAAACCGTTGCCCGCAGCGTGCATAGCCGCGACCGGGCGCAGCGTGGACGCCCGGTACCGCCCCGCCGTGAAGCTCCTGCGGCTGTCAGGCATGCGCCTCGGCGGGCTGGAGATGCTGATGCGGCAGGACCTGGTCCTGTCGGGCCCCGAGGGCCGCCGAGTCGCGTCCATCGACATCATGCAGCCTCCGGAGGGCAAGGGCCGCAAGCCCAAGACCTTCCAGACCGAGTGGCGAGGGGCCGAAGCCAAAATCCTCGAAGACCTGCTGGCTATCTATCCCGACCATGACCCCGACGACGCGCTGTTCATCCTGCCCGGCACCCGGGAGTCGATGTCTGCGACCGAGTTCAAGGCGCTACTGCAATAAGCTGGAGGCTCTGATGCCCGAACTATCAGCCACGCGCCGGAAAATCATCATGCGGTGCCTTGATGTCGAGAAAATCGAAGCCTGGCCGCCCGAAGTTGTTCGTGAGCTGCTTACAGCCTACGATACCGTGGTCGCTGATCGGCACCGGATGGCTGCGAGACTCGGCGCTGAACTGGTGGTGCGGATGCACTGGCATCGCAGGGCAACTACGGCCGAAGCCGAGCTGAACCGGAGGAAAAGCTGATGCCCCGCATATCCACCGAAGACATGAACCGGATGCTCGAAGACAGCCTTCGAGACGCTATCATGGACCCCGAAGTCCTGAACTTCGGTCTCCCGCCAGAGATGCGGGGGCGAATACAGCGGTCATTCACCCCGAGTCCCCCGCAGCCGAAGCCACGCTTGACTACTTGGAATGTCAAGCACCGCTGGCCGGCGCACTGCATGAAAACCGAGAAAGCAAGCCGGCGCTATCCTGGCTTCAAACGGCTGGTGTAGTGCATGGACCCCCTTACCCTCATCATCCTCATCTTTTCCCTGCTGCTCATGGCCATCGGGGCATGGACGGCGATTCAATGGGTAGCCAGCAAGCTGCTCAACTACTGGAGGAACCGACAATGAAGAAATGCGAACTGGAAACGCTGCTGGACCGGCTAATCCGCGCCGAATCGGACAATGTTGGGCTGCGCAAGCATGCTCGTGAAGTGGGCGAGCGCTGCGACGCGCTTGCCGAAGAGCGGGGCGAATACAAGAATAGTCTGGCAAACGCCTATGCCAGTAACGACACACAGCGATTTCGCGAAATGGCTGTTTTCGAGGCAGTCTACTCCGTGATCCCGGAGCCGCAAGACTCGGAGCCCTGTGAGACCGTAGTCGAAGCGGTGAAGCGCCTGGCCTACGCGCACACGCTGCTGCTCGACCAGTACCATGCTGTCGTCAGGGCCCCGGCCGAGCCCCAGGCCTCTGTCACGCCGGATGCGGCGCGGCCCATCCAGCCCGTGGGCTTCACCCCGCCCGCCGGCAGCTACGTTCCGTCACGGTCCTGCCGGACGTGCGGCGTTTCTGCCGGCGTACCGCTTTCGGGGGTGAGTCCCTGCCTCGCGTGTATGAAAGACCCCGAGCTTCCCAACTGGCGCGCCGAGTAGCCTATGACCATCTCCACCGCCCCGGGTACTGTTGCTGCTGACATCCTCGAGCTTGTTCGGGCAGAGCCCGGCGAGTTGACAGCGGAGGATCTCGCCGAGGTTCTCCAGCTCTCCGTGAAGCAGGCCGCGGCTACATGCTCGCGGCTACAGAGCCAGGGGCTGCTGGAAGAGTTCAAGTATCACTGGGTCACGCGGCGCGACGGCAAGCCCGCCGTCCTGCGTACCGTGATGTCGCGGGGCTGCCAGGATGAAATCCGCACGGTACAGAGCACGGACCTGGAGGCGCGCATCGCGGTAGCCCTGGAAGCCAGGCCGTTGACTGCGACGGAACTGGCAGCGAAGCTCGGCCTGTCCATCCGCGATGGGTCCTTCCGTCGGGCTTGCGCGTGGCTGGAGTACCAGGCGCTGGTTCACAGCTACCGGGCCAGGTGGCCCGTGGTCCAGGGCACCGGAGAGGCTGCGGCGCCGGCAGCCTGCGCGTGTTGCCGCGGGACAGGCAGGACGGTCGAGGTCGTCAGTGCGCGCCCACGGCATACCAGGAGCGTGTTCTGCACCTGCGATGCCGGCCGGCAGCGGCGGGACAGCGGTGGAGAAGTAGCCAGTATTGACTGCGCGGTCTGCGCAGGAGGTGAAGTGTGAAGTCCGGGATAGCGGTCATCAAAGGCCATGCGGTCTTCCTGTGGGAAATCGGGAAGCTCTATGCCGCATGGGGGCTCGCGGAAGCCCGGGGTGGAGACTCCTTCCGTGCGGTAGCGAAGATGATCGTCGTCCAGATTACATATGAGCGCTGGCGCCGGTTCATGGCCACGAAACCATGAGACTCTCACCCGCCGCTCTGGTGGCTGTCCGTGCATGGCAGCAGAGCCTGCTACATCACGCAGAAGTTCTGGAGTCCGTGGCCGGCGTCGGCATCCGAATGCGGATGGCTGTGCCCGGGGGCTGGCTCTATTGGTTCGTGACTTCGGTTCCTGCACGAGCGGGCTCCGTGACATCTTCAACCTTCGTACCCGATAAATCAGCATTGCACTGTCTGCCCGCGTCGAAAGCGTGGGTGATCTGGAGGAACCGTGGCTGAACTTCTGATCCAAGATGCCGACAGGCTACAGCACGCCACCGACCGCGAGATCCTCGACCACCCCGCCGTGGTCAAGGCCCTCGAAGAAGCGCGGGCCGAAGTTGCAGACATCAACCGCGTAATTGAGGAAAGCTTCCTCCAGTGTGGGCTGGCAAGGGGTATCGATCCTGTTGATTCCATCCAAATTGTGGCTCGGATGGCGCGTGATGGAGTAGCACTTCGAGAGCAATTGGGTGAACTTCAGGCCGAAGTCGCCCGGTTCACTGAAGAGCGGATGGCCGACCTACAGGAAGAGGTCAACGCCGTCGCCGAAAAGTACCGGGCCGAAGTCGCCCGTCTCCAGGCCGAGCTTTCCTGCTCGAAACTGCGAGCCCGATCCGCAGAAGCCATCGCAAGAATGGGAGGAACCGACATTGGCTAATACCTTCATCCCTGCCGACTTTCGCGACCGGATTCATTCCCGGATCGCATCTGGCGAGCCCATCGACGCGCAATCCACCCATCAGCACGTCATTCAATGGGTCATTCTGCAATTGTCCGCAGCCAACCTATCATTCCGCGTCGTCAACCTCGGTGCAGGGGTTCGGCGCATCGTCTCCCCGGCTGATGTCTGCCCGTGCTGTGGGAAAAAGTGGGAGGGGAGATGAACCGAAAATGTTTCACCCGTCTTCGTGTCGTCTTCGGACATCTCCGCTGGGTTCGTCGGCCGAAACTTCGATGGATCGAGAGGTACGAACGGCGAGAAGCCCAGCGCAAGGCCGAAGAACAGGCGCGACTCATGAAGCCGTGGGCGAGGCCGAATCCTCAATTCTGGCGCCAACCAGCGAAACAGCCATCGGGATCGGCCCGGAATCGGCGGAAGTATCGGCGGATCGACCTGGGGATCATCCGGGGGGCGATTGCTCGGATTGACTACAGCGACCCGAGACAATGGGGGATCGCATGAACCGCGACCAGGTCGTCTACCTCCACGCCGACGAAGCCACCGCCATGGACCTGGATGAAGCCCTCGCACGTCTCCAGGAGGCCATGGAACGGCCAAAGGTCATCTATTCGGCCAGAGAGCCCGACGAGGGGTTCAAGCCGCGCTACACCTGGCCCCAACCGAGGAAGCCAAGGGGGAAGAGATGATCCGAGAACTGACACCCGAAGAACAGAAGGCCATCGCCGCGCTGAAAAGGCTGGCGAAGACATGGCCGAAGAGTCTGATTTTGTGGCATGTTCCGGATTCGAGTTCTTGCAACATTGCGATTCGGAATGACGACGACAACGCAGTATTGTCGGATTTCATCGCTGATTATGTTGTGGGCATAGAAATAGATACCGGATTCGGCGGATCTCGTGCCGCCCCTCGTGGGCGTGGAGGTGAGGGATGAGAAAGCCACTTCAACCCGGAGATCGGGTCTATTGGCGCAAGACCAAGAGCGACAAAGGGACCGTCATCGTCGAAGACCGGAGGTTCTTCGTCCGCTGGGATGACGGCCAGATCGACAATATCGACTCGGAGAACTGGACCCTCGATGACTACCTCTGCGCAATCCAGGGGCCTCATGACTGCGGCGATACGTGCTGGGGTCGAAGGGTCGGGATGGTCAGGAGGAAGAGGGCAATCCGGAAATGCCCCAAATGCGGGCATGAGGTCAGGATCATCACCGGGCGGCTCGCGATCCACGACATCGACGGGTTGGAGCCCATCGGGGAAGGGTATTTCAGTGGGGTCAACAACGAAGGAGCCGGGCATAAACTGTGCTTCGGAAGCAGGGGAAAGCCATGACCCTCCCCACCCTCCTCGATCTCCTCCGCTCGGACCCCGCCCTCGCGCGGGGGCTGCATGGGGCCATTCGTGAGCGTGGGTGGGTGGTGCATGAGGCGGAGGTGACGAGGTGAGATTCGCTTTCGCCGATCCCGTCTATCTCGGACAGGGACGGCTATATCCGGAGCATCCGAGGTCCCGCGACTTCGACGACCCGGAGACTCACCGAGCCCTGATTGCTATGCTGGTCGCCGACTATCCCGACGGCTGGGCTCTTTGCCTGTCGTCGCCGTCGCTCCGGATCCTGCTCCCAATGTGCCCAGAAGATATCAGGATTGCAGCATGGGCGAAGTCGTTCTGCGCCTTCAAGAAGGGCGTCCGACCTTGCTATTCCTGGGAACCAGTCATCTTCTGGCGCGGACGGAATCCACCGCTATTCCGACATGAGCCACCGGAAAAAGGCGGCAAGCAGACGACACCGAAAGATCATCTGGTCTGTCCGATCACGCTCAGAAAGGGCTTGACCGGCGCGAAACCACCCGCCTTCTGCGATTGGATTTTGGACCTGTTGAATGTCCAGCCAGGAGACGAGTTGGATGATTTGTTTCCCGGTACCGGCATCATGGGCGAGCGTGCGAAACTACGCGGGCAAAGCGTGGTACAGTTGAATCTATTCCGCAACCCAACCCCCATCCCGGCCGGGGTTCAAGAGCCGGGGGAGACGCAGCGATGACTGAAAACAATCCTGTAATCATCTTCCGCCCAGGCCACTCTGGCATCGGAGAAGTCGGTGCGGTATTCGACCCGGACGGCGCCGGCCCCGAACAAGCTCGCATCGAGGACGACATCGCCGTGGCCATCTGCATGGAGGCGTTCAACGAACTGTCGCGGCGCGGGCGGCCATGCGTCCTGCTCGGGGGCAGCCGGCGCTTGGTTGTGGCGGCGGCAGAATCTTTCGAGTCAGTCCGGGTGGTCGAGGTCCACTGCAACATCGGCAAGGGCGACTATGCCATGGTGTTCCACTACCCAGGCAGCAGCAAGGGAATGCAGGTAGCCATGCGGGTAGCTGCTGCGATGACGGCGTGGAAGTGCAGGCCATTGAGTGCTGGAGCCGATTGGTCGCGTGTTCAGTACTGCCTCCAGCCCTACTTCGAGATGGCCGGCGACAGAACGGGCGACCTGGTCGAGGTTGGCTTCCTTGATGGCCCTGTGGACGTGTGGACGGATGCCGCTGTGGCGCGGCTCGGCGTAGCCCTGGCCAATGGCCTGATGGCTCTGTAGCCCGGTGCCCGGGTCTCGGGGGCTTCCCATCCACGGGCCTCGATGCTATCCTGCTTCGGTGTCCGTGAACGCGAAACCCTGGAGACTGCGATGTTCCGATTCCTGGTTGCTTTCCTGATCTTGCTGTCTGGGGCCTTCATCAACATCCGGGAGGCCAAGGCGGACGGGTACACTACCTGCAACCCCTGTGTGGAGACCAACTGCTTCTGCCCTACCGTGCAGACCCCGCGAGATATCAGCCGCGAGGACTGGTCTGATCGCATCCGTCACTGGATGAATCCGGCCACGGGGTTCAGCCCCGTCAAGTAACCGGCAGAGCCCAGAAACAGAAAAGCCCCGAGGCGCAGGCCCCGGGGCTTTCACGTTTCAGTCGCTACGCCGCGGGGTCGGGCTCCGAGGCCTCGGGGTCGGGTAGGCCGCCCTCGACATCGACAGCCTGTCGGTTACGCGCGAGGCTGCCGAGAAGCTGGGAGACAACGGCACCGGCATTGATGGCGCTCTGCTTCACCATGACCAGTCCGAGGATCGGGAACAGGAAGCGGGCCTTGAAGTTGGGCAGGGGCTCGGCAGGTGGAAGCGATCCGTCCGGACTGGCGGCTATCTTGCGCTGCGGCTTGAGGATCCGCAGGGCGCTCTCCGGCAGGAAGGTCTGGACGCGCATGATCGTACCGCTGACGATCGTACCGTTCTCCAGCCGACCCTCACCGCGGATGAACTGGCAGTTGGACATGCTGTTCGGGTCACCATTGCTTTCAACCGGCAGCCACAGCATCTCGGCTTTCGTGGGGTCCATCCGGCCGAGCAGCAGTCCGGCCAGCTCGGGGCTGATACTGGTGTCGAAGGGATACTGGAGCGCGGGGTCTTGTGGCATGGAGGCTTCGCAGGCTTCGTCCGGCATCTGGGGGCGCTCCGTGATCTGCTCCGGGAGCTGCGCCGTGGGGTAGCCCTGGGTCTGGAGCATCTCGTCGATATGGCGAACGCGTCGCATGAGCTGCTCACGTTTGGCCAGTACGGCTTCGACGGCGGACGGCTGTCGGAGTGCCGCTTCGACGGGGTCGGGGTCTGGGACTATGTGTAGCACGGGGGCTTCGGGCGCAGCTTCGTTGGATTCCCAGTTGTCGAGCGCGTCTCCGCAGGTTGCGCAGGGGCTGCTGACTGCACGGCCCTGTTCATCCATGTCCGGGGGCACGTGGACACAGGTGGAGCATCGTCGGGTGCTGCTTCGCAGCACGGGGGCTTCGATAGTGGCCTGTTGGGTACTGGACGGGAGCCAGCTATCGGTAACGAATTCACGCGGTTTCGTCGTATCGGTCATCTTCTTCCTCGCAGTAGTCATTGGGTGTGGGTAGCAGTGCAAGCTCTGCCGAGTTGACAAGATCCCGCGCGCCGGTCGGCAGACAGTCCGGCTCGTAGGGCTGGTGGGTTTCGGGGTCGAGGCGGTAGAAGTTGGGCTTCCCGCGTATGGACTGCGGTGCGACTTCGCCCCGTTCCTTCGCTGTCTCGAGAAGGTCGTCCACGCGCTTCTTCATCAAGGCACAGCCCTGGAGGATGTCCATGTAGCTCGTGGGCGCGTTCGGATCGGCGGACACGCAGCGAAGCACCTTGTGATACTCCTGCATGTCTCGGCTGCTGTGACATCGTTCAGAAACCATGACAGCAGACCGGTGGTGCATGTTTCCGATGGCGATGGCGCGGGCAACAATGTCTTCGTCGATACGCCACGGGCTGCCCTGGCGAGCGGGCCCGAAATCGTAGGCCATGAGCAGCGCCATCTTGATCGTGCAGGTCGGCGTCCCGCTGGTCAGGGCGATGTAGGCCTCGCTGTTGGACTTCGCCATCTCGAAGTCCAGGTCATGGTTCCATTCCTTCCACAGGGTCATGGCTGCGGGGGTCAGACCCTCGCACCGGCCGATCGGGTCGTTCGCCTGGCCAGATAGCCAATCGCACAACCACTGCCGGCGCTCCGGATCGGGAGGGACCTCGTCGTCCAGGGTCCGTTCGCGCTTGGACCAGATGATGGGGCCCCAGCGCCCGAACCACCCAGACCTGTGGTCCGCCTCGGTGGAGTGCTGCTCGATGAGTCCCGGATTCACGGCGCCACACATCGAGACGCGGGTGCCGTAGATCGTGTAGGTCTTCGCCTTGAGTTCCTTCGTGAAGGGATCCGGCGCATCGAACAGGTCGAGCAGGATGCTCTGGAGATCCGCGGCGCTCGCCACGTTGGCGATCCGGTCCATGAACGCGCCGTACTCGCGGAACCAGAAGCCCACGATGGGCCGGGATTCCAGCCCCTTTACGAGAGCGGCAGCCGTGAAGGGGTCGTTACCCATGCGGTCGGGCCGGGCATCGAAGAGCAGTCGCTGGGTGACGCGGAGACTCGTGGTCTTCCGCTCTACTCGGGGCCGGCCAATGGACATCCCCCAGAGTAGCGGCTTGAACGGGCCGCCCGGGAGATTCTCGATGAGAAGGTCTGCGGGTGCAACAGTAGCCAGAGCGCACAGCCCATTGACCAGGGCATAGGGGGTAGGGGCTTCGGTCTGGCTTTCAGTGTAGGTAATGAGTTGAGAAAGGAAAGAGTCCCAGGGGAAGTCAAGTTGCGATACTTCCGCCTCTTCGATATACTCTGGCATGAAAGTTCCTCCAAGGCCCGGTGGGGATGTAGCAGTACCGCCGGGCCTCTTCTTTGTAGCACGGGTCGGGGGGGATGCGGAAGGGGCAGATAAATAATTGTTGACAGGTGTAAGGAATAGGGGGTAGATGGAGCCTGGAGGTTCGTCATGTCGCAATCCTCGTATTCCATCCCGGCTTCCGGCGGGGGCATCGGCTTCGTCGGGCTGCTCACCATCGTCTTCATCGTGCTCAAGCTCGTCGGGGCCATCGGTTGGTCCTGGTGGTGGGTCCTGTCGCCGCTCTGGATCTCGTTCGGCGTCGGGCTGGCCGTCTTCGCCCTCGTCCTGGCCATCGGCATCATCGCAGCGGTTCTGCGTTGAGGAGGTAGCCTGCGATGACAGTCCGCATCTGGCATACCGCCGAGGCCATGAAGGACACGCTCGACGAGGTTTCGGCCAAGCGGCTGACGCTCCAGGTGCCTGGCGTGCAGTACTCCGGCCGGGGCGGCGTGTGGCGCTTCACCTGTGCCGATCATGCCTGCTGGTATCTCCACCAGGCCCTGGTCGAGACCGGCGCGGACTTCCGCTGGTGTACGCAGCCCGAGGGGCTGGCATCGGACGAGGAAGCCCTGGAGCAGGGGCAGTTGGTCCTCGAGAGCCTGACGTTCCAGGAACTGATCCGCCCCGGCATCGCTGCGTCCAGCATGCCCCACCAGACACGCTTCGTCGGAAAGGCGGTAGCCCGGGGCCGGAAAGCCGCGGGCCATACCTGCGGGGGTGGGAAGACGCGGGCAGCGTGGTTCGCGGCGCTGTACCTCGGTGGCCCGGTCGTCATTACCACCCGGGCAACGGGCGTGTGGACCTGGCGGCAGGAGTTGCAGAAGGTCTCCGGGCCGGAGGTCGCGGATGTCCTGGTCTGGTTGCCCCCGAGCCTGCGCCGGAAGAAGCACGAAGTCTGGGAAGACTATGCGGCTCGGGTTCCGAGGAACCAGCGGGTGGTCATCTGCTCGGCGGATTCCGTCGATGTCATGATGGCCGAGGTTCACCCGGACAAGACCATGCCGGGTTTCATTCTCATCATGGATGAATGCTTTCCAGCGGGTACGCAGGTTTCTACGCCGCGAGGGCCGGTGAACATTGAGGACGTGCGCCCCGGTGATATGGTGCTGTCCTATGGCGAACATGGCGTATGCATCCGGCAGGTCACGCGGACGATTAGACGAACACAGAATCAAGAGCTATTGACGGTCGTTCATTCTTGCGGTAGCTTTAGATGCACACCGAATCACAAGATATGGACGGAAGAACACGGATACGTCGAAGCCCAGTATCTGGGAGACCATCATCTGCGCGGGCTGCGGAACCGAGTTCCAAGCAAAGAAGAATCGGCATCGGAAAGCGTGCTCGCGGGAATGCGGAGTAAAGCTGGCGCAGGCACGGGTGCCGCGGGTCTACCCCTACGAGAAGACGTGCGAGCGGTGCCGGAAAGCCTTTACGGTAACGACCGGCGCCGAAGCCCGGAGTCGCTTCTGTTCTCGGGTCTGCGCGTGTTTGACGACCATGCAGACACCGGAAGCCCGAGCGAGATCGCGAGCTGTGGGGCGGCGAGTAGCTGCGGAGACGGGCGGGCTTCGAACGATGTGGAAGCGCGAGGACTTTCGCGCGATAGTGACGACGCGGATGATCGAGCACAATCCCATGAAGCGCGAGGAGATCAGGGCCAAGGTCTCTGCAAACAAGGCTGGTCAAGCGTTCCCGACCCATCGTGGTGGAAAAGGGCAGCCGGCGCCGGTATGGCAGTCGAAAGTGGCCGAGGCTCTGGGCCTGCCCATGGAGATAACCGTGGTGGTTCACAAGGATCTGGCGCGGCGCCACGGCTTGAGTCGCTGGACATGGTACGCGCTGGATGTGGCCGACGAGATGACGAAGCATGCAGTGGAAGTGAACGGGGGGTCGCACAAGACGCTGGCAGTGCAGGCACGGGACGCGCGGAAGATGGTAATACTGAAAGAGTTAGGGTGGTCCGTGCTTGTTGTGACGAACCAGGAACTTTCGGAAGACTTCGACGCGACGATGGCGAGGGTCCGTGGGTTTATGACCTCGAAGTAGAAGGTGAGCATAATTACTTCGCGGACAACGTGCTTGTTTCTAACTGTCATCGCGTGCGAAGTCACAAGCGGTGGAACCCCGTTTTCGACGAGAACGGGGATGTCGATCACTTCACGAAGAAGGACAATCAGGCCGTCGCCATGATGGACCTGACGCGCCATGCGAAGTACTGCCTGGAGCTGACAGCGACGCTGATACCGGACAGGCGCCGAGGTCTCTGGGCCCTGCTCGACTACCTGGGGCCCCGGGAATGGGGCGGCTACTGGGACTGGGCGAAGCAGTACTGCGGCGCCCACCAGGGCACGTTCGGCATGGACGACACGGGCGCAACAAACACGGAAGAACTGGCCAGCCGGCTCGACTGGGTAGTAGACTTCGTGGATAACGCTACGCTCGCCGCCTTCCTGCCCGAGAAGCGCAGGCAGACGGTCTACTTGACCCGGGACCAGCAGGACGTTCCCCTCGAGGGCTGGAAGTCGGAACTCAAGAAGGCGTTCAAGGCCGGCGTCGATACGGTCCTCGAGGTTCAGCTTTCCATCGCTGCGAGCCGGAAGAGATCCTTCCTGCTGTCGGAGATCACGGAAGCGGTTGCCTCCGGGCAGAAGGTGCTCGTCTTCACTGGGCGGAAGAAGGATCTCGCCTATCTCTATGAACGGGTGTGCAAGATCCCGGGGCTGTGCGACGGCGCAGCGTGGGCCCTCTCCGGGGACATGTCTGGCCAGGATCGCTTCGACGCTTGCGAAGCCTACATGGCTCACCCAGGCCCCGCCGTTCTGCTGGGGACGTACCAGAGCATCGGCGAGAATGTGAATCTGCAAGATACGGACCTGATGCTCGTGGCCATGCTCCCCTGGGAGCCCTACCAGCTCACCCAGATGGAAGGCCGCCCATGCCGTCCAGGCCAGAAGCGCCCCGTGCTCATCAAGTACGTGGTGGCGGTTGGCACGGTGGACGAGCGGGTAGCCTCAACGCAACTCGAGAAGCTGGCCGACGCCTCACGCCTGACAGGTGACGAGGAGATGAAGGCCATCGCTGACTCGCTGGCCGGTCTCGATGATCGGGACGAGCTACTGGACGCGCTCTGTGCCGGCTGGGCGGCCGGGGAATGGATGACAGCGGAGGACGAGTAGCATGGCTGACACTCTTCCCGAAACGCTGGACGCCATCTATGCTCGGCTTGTGCTGACCGAGGGCGTGCCTGCGGAGCTGACCCTGGGCCGATTCCACCTCGGCCTGCCTGGCTACGAGGCGTGGCTGGCACGCATGGAGGGGTATGGGTTCGAAGCTGTCGTGGTCGTTCCATACCACACGATTTCAGCCGTATCGCCGATGGAGCGGGTCATGGAAGTTCTACGGGACGCGCTTGATGATGCGCTGGTCAGCATAACGACCCGGCGGTTGAACTGGGAGGCGCAGAAATGACTCTACTCGCAGGCGGTGGTCCATCCGGAAATGGCTGGAGCAACTGGGGGCCCTTCGCTCTCTGTCCGCAGCTCTACAGCTATCTCCACGTGCTCAAGGTCATCCGGGTCGAGGGTGTAGCTCTCGACTTCGGCGGGGCGCTCCACCAGCAGCTTGCCCAGTGGGGCCAGCGCTGCATCGAGGAAGACGCCGGGCGAGATCCTGACGCGTACTACCCGCCAGGCCAGGACGCCTACCAGGTAGCCATCCAGACCGGCGGCCATCGGCGCCTGACCCGGGACATGGAGGATCTCCTCTGGCGCCTGGTCGCCGCTGTCGTCCCGAAGCAGCGGACCCGGGGCTGGAAGATCCTCGATGTCGAAGCCATCTACCCGGTGCAGGTCGGGGAGTACCCGGACGGCTCACCGATTATCTACGCGCCCAGGCTGGACATCGTGCAGGAGTCGGCCCATGGAGTTGTCTGGTTCGATGACTACAAGACGACCGGAAGGCCCCCAGGCAAAGCCATGCTGGAGACCTACGCCATGGACGGGCAGTTCCTCGGCATGGGCCTCATCGGACGAGCCTACTTCGGTGAGCGATTCGCTGGCGTCCGTATCCACTGGATTCGGAAAGACGACTGTTCCCACTGGGTAGAGCCGGTTCCGATTCCCCGGAAGCTGGCGGACCGCTGGGGCGACGTCTTGGCCTACCAGGGAACTCGGCGGTGGGAGCTGGAGCAGGCTACGGCTGCCGGCGAGCTTTCGCCCTGGGAGTGGCCGGCGACTGGGCACTTCGATACTTGCCATCGCCGCTACGGCGAGGACGGCGGCCGTTGCGCCGGAATGGAGCTGTGCTGCTGGGGGCCGAAATGACAGCATTCACGCATCCGGCAGCGGTGATGTTCGACGTGAAGAACGCCATCGACTTCATCAAGAAGGAGAAGGCGCGAGAGGGCTGGCGAATTCAGCCGACACCCGCGCCGTATTTTCAACGCGCGGTATTCAAAAGGTCACCGATTCTGGTTGATGAATCGGTAGCCATGACACCGGTCGCACTCGAGACTTTCGAGTTGAAGCGGTACAGCGCGGTTGTGTGCGACCAGCCGTTCGCCGCATACCCAGCAAGCTGGGAGCGGTACCTGCGAGATTGCGGGCTCGGCGTGCATGTCCGAGCCAACTCGTACTATCCGTTACCGCTCAAAAAGAATCGTGCGGCGAAGCTCCTGGCCAAGGCGGGGGTAAAGCGGAAGTTCATCAAGCTGTGGCGACACGGTTCGTTGGTGAAGCGGGCCGAGGCACTCAACATCGCGGGCTACCAGTTACTCGCCGCGGTGATTACGCCGCCGTGCGCAGCCATTCCAGACGAGAAGCTGTTAGTTGTGTGCGGCTGCGAAAACATCGAGAGCGCGTGGCTCCAATTTCTTGTGAAAGAATAATTGTTGACACCTGTACGGTATCGGTGTAATTATCAGAGCGTAACCGGAGCGATATCAGAATGTTATTCCGACACCACCAGATAGTCTCCTACGGGCCCCCGGGCTCCGGCAAGACTTCAGATGCCTTGAAGATTGCAGCCTTTGTCATCGGCGACGAGGATGCTTTCGGCCCGGCGCTGGACCTGGGCATCGACCCGGTCTGGCTGCAAGACCATTTCCTGGCAGCCTCCTCCATCAAAGAAGCCATCGAGGCCATCGAGACCATCGACGCATGGATAGCGTCCGGCGATGTCGAGATGGACGCCGACAACCCCTTCTTCGTCCTGGTGGACGACGTGACCCGGATGGCCGCCGAGACGCTGAAACGGATTCCAGCGGTGTACGGGCAGTCTGGCAACGAGGATATCCGGGCACGATACGGCACGTCATCCGTGTGGGCTGGTAAGCTCGACGTGGCGCTCGATAACGCGCTGTTCAGTACCTTCTGCACCATGCACCGGAAGGATTCCAATACTGCGAAGGACGAGAAGACGGGGAAGGAGACCTTCACCCGCGGCGGCCCCAAGCTCGCATCGCACAACCAGACCGAGCCGTTCATCTATGCTCGCACCCACGTCCTGGGCTGCGGGCAGGACCCCAAGTCGAAGCACCCCTTGTGGAAGGGCTGCTATACCGCGCGCAACAATCATCCCCTCTGGGGTGAGAAGTGCCGCACCTGGTTCCATCCCCTCCGGGCGCCCATGAACGTAGGCGAGCACCTGCGATTCTCCGGTTGCCCTGTGGCGAGGCCCCCGGGTCTCGACTGGATGGAGGGTTGGGTGGATGCAGCGGCGGGCTGGTTCAAGGACGGCTATTCCTGGACCGAAGTGCTTGCTGCTCTGCGGGACGCCAAGGTCTCGAAGCATCCGGGACACGTCCTGTGGACGATGAATGATGCCTGGGCCCGGTGGCAGATTCGCGAACTACATGAGAAGTACCAGGAGGGTATTGTCTGACCTTGTGGGCTGGGAGCGGCCGCTGGGGCCGATTCCTGCGGGTTCGAGTCCCACCCAGCCCACCATCTTTTTAACCCCGAAACCCGGACGCGGACCCGGCAAGATGCCCGCACAACCCACAGAAGGAGAGAAGCAGAACAATGGCCAAGATCCTTATCTTCGTCGCAGCCGGCATCGCAGCCATGGGCCAGACCGTCAGTCAGCCCACCCAGGCCGGACCCGTGCGTTTCACCATCGAGAAGCTGGACGACGCGCCGTCGAAGGCCGGCTCGCCCATGTCCACCATCTACTGCCGCGTCGGCGAGAG
>JBAZTO010000022.1:0-62394 GCA_041661865.1 Phycisphaerae bacterium
ATTCCGCCTGCAATGAGGCAATCTGCTCGCCGGTCATCCGTGATTCTCCCGGAGCATCCTTGCTCCAGAAAGCCTATCGGACAACTCTCGCGGTTCTCTTGAGCTAAACTAGCGCTGTCGTGCTACTTTCAAACGCCCTGCGGGCTAAAAGCAGTAGTCACCAACGCACTACCGCTGTGCCTGGTAATTCTGCCACGACCTATTGTAGCGCGGGGGCGAGTTCTTCTCGCCAGAACTCGTCCACAGTCCCATCAGAAAAACGAACACCGATCATCGGGTCATGGGGATATGATTGGCCACATCCACCCGAATATTCAAAGAAGAAGACTGTTCCTGTTTTACCAAGGTGCTCTTGCGAAAACGTCTCGTCTGTTCCCATGCTTATGAGAACGCGGTCACCTATTCGGAATGGCGAGCCTTCAACGTCATGATGGATGCAGTTGGCAAGTCCCATATAATTACGGGGAAGTCATCCCGTCCCATCTGGTGTTGGCCGCTACCGATTCGCTGGCTCGCGTGTGCATAACGGTTACGACATCGTAACTGGTGAACACCGTTCTCTTAGCGACAGACGCGAACGAAGGGTGAGTAAGCTTCGACGCAAATTCTCTCCTTCGGGCTTCGGGGGCAACTACCCTGAATGTGGAGTAGAAAGCTTCAAATATAACAAACTTAAGGAAAGCACCGTGCATGTCAGTCGTGTTCTCCACTTCGATGAACTCTGTTGGCATCTTCCTCTCATTGAACCAAATAACATCCACGGTTGTGGCACGGCGAACAACATCTTCGTATGTGAAATTAAACATATTTTCCACCGTCGCCAACCCGCCGAGCGGCTTACCCAAGAACGATCTTCCACGGTCCTGCTTGGGCACGAAGGTCTGTTGCTTTCTGAGATTACCCAACTCCACTAACAAGCCTTGGTAGTATGTGTGATCGCTTTGGGGTTTGGGCTTCTCTTTAACATCCGACGGCAATCTGTCCTTTGTTTCCAGCAGGGCCCATAGGCCCGGGCGAATCTTAAAAAAATGTCGAGGGTCCTGGACGATGCGATTAATTGACTTGAACGGCGTTTTTGATTTCCATTCCACACCAGGGATTTTCAAGGCTTCTCTGTAAAGACTCCCCAAAGTTGCGTAACCCCCATTCGCCTTCATCGCCTCGATCACTGCTTCACGCTGGTTCATGGTGGGTAGTTTGGCGGAGTTTGGTTTCCACGTCAAGGCACTTATGAATATCGGAGTGGAGGCCCAGCGTGGGTTGCATGAGTCGCATCTGCTGATAACTTGTCCCCACAACAGCGTAACAAACTATCGCAAGCCCCCCCACGTCAGCGTAATTATTCGGTATTGCGTCCTCTGTGATGGACATTCCTTCAGGCGTGGTCGCGGCATGTGCGGCCACGGTTGATGGACGGCACTGTTGAGCGTGCAACCAGTTGCATGTCCTTCTACTGTGTATTTACCTCGGCACTTCTTCGTGGCCTCCGCCAGCTATGAACACAGAGTATAACTCTATTCTCTCTGTCCCGCCAATTCCGCCCGGCGTTTTCGGACGACGGCCTTCTTGTCCTCGGGCATGTCGGCCTCAGCCAGCAGCGAATCGCAGCCGTCGAGGAAGAAGTCGCGCGCGAAGTCGCTGGTGTAGACGCGCTCCTCGGGGCTGCGGCTGGCGGCCATCTTCAGGAACCCCTCGAAGTCGCTGAAGTAGCTGCCGTAAATGTGGAAGGAATCGGCGATGTGCATGTACTCGCCCGGCTCGACGCCGACGGCCCGGGCCACCTCCGCCTGCAACTCAGTGAAGGCGTACATGTTCATGAAGGCAGCCTTGTAGGCGTCGTTGGAGCGGATGTGGCAGTTCATGTGCAGCTTGCCGTCGGAGATGCGGAACCACAGCCGCTGGAGACAGGAGGGGTCGGAGATGTTCATGTCGTTCCACACCTGCCAGGTCACCGCCTGGGCCCGCCGCGTGTGCGGGGCGGCCTTGAGCCTGGCGATGACGCCGGCGATCTGGTCGAACACGCCCGCGCCCGGCACGCGATAGGCGAACAGCCGCTCGTGGTAGGTGTACTCCCACTTGCCGGCGGCGGGGTCGATCCAATGATCGTGTACGCCGTAGAGGACTTCGCCGCGGTAGCGCTCCAGGTCGTCCAGGCCGCCGGGGAAGGCGCGGTGAATCCGCGGCTGGGCGAAGGGCTGCTTGACGTGGATCAGCGCCGAGACGTCGCGGCTGGAGGGATCGCCGCTCTTGTCATACTCGGTGGGGAAGCTCTCGCCTTCGCTCCAGCAGGCGCAGACCGCCTTCTCCCAGGCCATCGGCAGATAGTCTTCAACGATGTGGATCGATTTCATGTTGTGCCTCCCTGCACTTTGTCCGACCGTAAGTCTTCTCGAATCAGCCACCGACATCCATGACGATGTGCATTCGCCCAACGATAGGCCAGACCGGCTGGCCGGTCAAGTACAGGCCGACAGTTTATTGGGCTGGCCAAGGAGGCCAGCGCCACGGGCAAGACCATCCGCCAACTCCTGGCCGAGCGAAACATCCTGCCCAAGGATGAACTGGACAAGCTGCTGGACGCCCGCACACAGACCGGGGCGTAGAATCGCATAACAATGCTGTTGACAAACGAGGATCGGCGGGTTATCGAAATGATGTACTTTGGAGATTGATATTGGGGTTCTTGAGGACAATAGGGCGGATAGGACAGGGGGCCATCGTCCTAGCGATTTATCTGCTGACATTTCTCAAAGCCATTCAGTCTGGACCAGACAATTGGTGGCTCGTTCGATGGACAAGAAACAACTTTTGGTGGCAGTTCATCGTCTTGTTGGTTGTTTTGGCCACTGTCCCGCCTATTATCTGGATTGTGAACTACTTGATCAGGCTACGCAGGCGTAGCGGTGCCTTGAAGGGGGTATTGGACGCATTCCATAGGGAAATGTCCCGCAATGAGGATCGGCCATACTCCTTTAGGATAACCCTGTTCAAAGAGTGCCGGAAGAGATGGCTCAAGATATGGGCCAGAAGCGGCCATGTGACCTTGGGCAGTCGTACGAAATTCCGAATTGACCCAGACAACAAGAATCTTAACGATGGCATTGCGGGCCGATGTTGGTACGAGAATGTCACGATAGTTTGCCCCAATCTGCCCGATGTGTCGCTCCAAAGAACAGGCGAGGAGGATATTGAGGCATACGCAGAAGCGACTTTTTGCGACAAAGAAAAGATCAGACGACGAAGACCCACATCACGGTCGTTGGCAGGAATTCCTGTCAGCGTCAATGGCAAACCGTGGGGGGTCTTAGTATTTGATGGCGAGAGTCCAACTTTAGTGGACGATCGACTTGTAGTCCACATGAAGACTCGGATACTATTGGGTGTCGTGAGTTCGGTGCTACAGGAGGCCAAAGATGGACTGGATCAAGGTTAGTGGAAAAGACCTTCGCCGACTCGGCGAAGTCAGAAAGCTGCCAATCAAAGGGGTGAACTTAGAAGTTAGGGTTTCCCCCTATCAGATTCCCATTGGAGTCAAGGGTGAGTACAACAGAGAACGCCATCTTTTCGAGATACGTTTTCAATATCTCGATGAGGAAACACCCAAGATACGGAAAATCGACGAGCATCTCTCTGCGTTGGAAGGAGTCAACAGCGGACGGCTCCTCGGGATCGACATTGACGTTGATAGGCTTGGAGTGGACGCTGTTGCTCTGATCCTACAGGGGCTGGAAAAGAAACTCGAGCCGAAAGAAGCCTCGAAGCGAAATATTCCAGGACCTGCATGGCGGGTTCTCGATACAAACAAAGACCAGCTCTTAGCCTCACTGTGCATAGGATAACCATTTCGTGGCGGATAATAGGGGATCCCCAGTCGTTTGGGGTTGCTTGGCACGCTGGATGTGCGTGCGAGCGTCCACTTATCGCCGTCTCAGGACCGACGTGACCGCGGAGAGGATGAACCACGCGGTGGCGACGAGGATGATCGTCGCGCCGGTGGCGGTGCGGGCCCAGCTCTGGGCCGAGATCAGCAGGCCCGCGATGGCTGAGGTGATGCTCACGAGCATGGCCCACCAGAACATTCCGCCGGCGGAGCGGGCGAAGTTGCGGGCGGCGGCGGCAGGGACGATCAGCATCGCCGTCACTAGCAGCACGCCCACGGCCCCCACCGAGAAGATCACCACCAGCGAGAGCAGCGCGGCGTAGGTGTATTGATAGGCCCGCACGCGGACGCGATGGGCCGAGGCCAGCGTGGGATTGAGCCCCAGGTACAGCAGGCGGTTGTAGGCCAGGGCCTGGAAGGTCATCAGCGCGACGAACAAGGCCGCGATGGCCAGGATCTCGCCGGCCCCGACGGTCAGGATGTCGCCGTAGAGGAATCGCTGGAGGTCGCGGGCGACGCTGCGGTCGCGGCTGACCACGGCCAGGCCGAAAGCGACGACGGCGGAGAAGAACACGCCGATGACCGTATCGACCGAGATATTGACGCGCCGCCCGACGGCCATGATCCCCAGGCCGATGAGCAGGGCCAGGCCGATCATCGTCAGTCGCACGTCGGTGGCCAGGATCAGCCCCAGGGCCACGCCGGCGAAGGCGGAGTGACTGATGGCGTCGGAGAAGAATGCCATGCGGAAGTTGACCACCTGCACGCCCATGGCTGCACACATCGGGGCCAGCATCACCAGCCCCACCAGCGCCTGCTGCATGAAGCGTGCCTGCATGCACTCCACCGGCAAGGCCCGGCCCACCAGGTCATAGAGGCCGCCCAGGTCAATCATGCGAGGCCTCCTTGTCCTGGGAGTGGTTGTGCAGGCCGTTCTTCTTGCAGATGTCGGCCAGGCCCAGGTGGATGCCGAAGGTCGCTTCCAGCACCCGTTCGTTGAGCGTGGTCGCCACCGGCCCCTGGCCGCGGACGCGGCGATTGAGGCAGATGACGTCGGTGGCGTGGGCGGTGACCAGCGACAGGTCGTGCGTCACCATGATCTGGGTGAAGCCTCGCTGGCGGCGCAGTTGCTCGAGCAGTTCGCACAGGAGGCTCTCACCGCCGATGTCCACGCCGGCGGCGGGCTCGTCGAGGATCAGGATATCGGGGTTCTCCTGGAGGGCCAACGCCAGCAGCACACGCTGAAGTTCCCCGCCCGACAGCGCCCCCAGCCGCCGCGCGGCCAGGTGCTCGGCCTTGACTGACGCGAGCATGGCGGCGGCCTGTTGCTTGAGGGCGGGCCTGATGCCCAGCCACAGCGGGCGGCGCTGGCGGCCCATAACCATCATCTCCATCACCGTCAGCGGCATGCCGCGATCGAATTCCAGCCGCTGCGGCACGTAGCCCAGCCGAACCGCGCGATCTTCCCGCGGCGCAAGCACGCGGATGACGCCGGAGTAGTCGAGATTACCCAGCAAGGCCAGCAGCAGCGTGGTCTTGCCCGCGCCGTTGGGGCCGATGATGGCCGTGGCGCTGCCGCGAGGAATGGCGGCACTGACGCCTTCCAAAATGCGGACGCCCTCACGGACGACCGAGACATTCTCGAAAATGACGGCCGCCGCGGCGGACGATGTCATTGCGGCCCCTTTGATTCGAGGGTGGTCTTCAACGTCTGAATGTTGGCGCGCATCACCTTTTCATAGTAGTCCGGCGCGGCATCGTCAGGCCCGCTGGCGACAGGGTCCAGGACGGCCGTCTTGACGCCCGCTTCCATGGCCACCGTCTGGGCGACACGGGCGGGATATTGCGGCTCGGTGAAGACCGCCGCGGCGCTGCTGTTGCGAATGAGCCTGACCAGGCCCAGCATTTCGCTGGCCGAAGGCTCCTGGCCGGGAGTCTCCTCCACGACGGCTACGATCTCCAGGCCCGCGTCGCGGGCAAGGTAATCGAAAACGGCATGCTCGGTGACGATCTTCCTGGCCTGCAACTTCTTGCCCATCTCGGCGAATTCATCGGCCAGCTTCTCCAGCCGCGCGGCGTAGGCCTTGGCATTTCGCTCATACAGGCCTGCCCCGGCGGGGTCGACCTTGGCCAAACCCGCGGCGATATTCCGCACCACTTGCGCCGCCATGCGTGGGCTGGCGAAGAGGTGCGGGTTGTGCCGGACCGGCTGGGACTCCGCCTGGTTGTGGCCATCGGCGGCCTGCTGCTCGTTCTCCGCCTCGTGCGGCGGCTCCTGCAACTCGATCAGATCACTGATACCCTCCGACGTATCGATCACCACGATATTGGGGTTCGCCTTCTTCAGCGGCTCGCCCAGGAACTCCTCCATGCCCAGCCCATTGGCGATGAAAACGTCCGAGGCGGCGATCTTCTGCATGTCCGCCGGCGTTAGGACATAGTCGTGCGGGCAGCCCATGCCCGCCGGGATCATCGACTCCACCTGCACGTTCGCCCTGCCGGCAGTAATGTTGCGTGTGAAAAGTGCGATCGGGAACGTGCCGCACAGGATCCGCAGCGACGACTTCGGCGCCGGCGCAGAGGCCGGGGCCGTTGGGGCCTGGGCCAGGCTCGTGGCGGCAACAACCGAGATGGTCAACAGGATGGCGAGGCTTCTATTCATGGAACATCACTCCTCTGGCGCAATCATACAGCCCAAAATTTTGATTTCGTTCAGACAACACGTTAGATGATAATCCGCCAGAGGCAAACCGGCATCTTTTTTTCGACGCCGATGAACAAGTCAAGCCGATAGCGGCGGAACTAGACTGTGATATGAGTATGGACATCAGCCACATTTTGCGGGACTGGCCCTTTGAGCCGGGGCAGGTCACCGTCCGCCGCGTCAAGGGCGACGACGGCAGGGACAAGATTCAGATGCGCCTGGACCTGGGGCTGCTCCAGATGGAGGCCTTTGGCCGGCCCGACGGCCAGCAGCCCCACGGAGTCGAAAGCCTGCTGGACTACCACCAGCAGCAACTGGAGCAGTACCGTCAGGAGCACGGCAGCGAGGAAGGGTTTCACCTCGACGGCCACGAGTGCCAGTTGTTGCGGGCTGAATCGCTGCTGTACTACCACCGTTACGTGGCCCAGTTCGTGCTGGAGGACTTCGATGCCGTCGAGCGCGACACTACCCGCAACCTCCGCGTGATGGACTTCTGCGCCGCTTACGCCCGCGAGAACTCCGATCGCTACCAGCTCGAACAGTACCGTCCGTACGTCCTGATGATGCGGACGCGGGCCATCTGCCAGCGCCACCTGCGAGACAAGCGCCTGCGGGCGGCCTTGGCGGAAGTACATCGCGGCATCGGCGAGATCCAGGACTTCTTTCGCGGCATCGGGCAGGACAAGATCATCGAAAGCTCCGGGGAGATCAGCGTCCTCAAGGCCCTGGCCCATGAGATTCGGGCCGAGATCCCCGTCGATCCTGTCAACCATCTCAAACATGCCCTGGCCAAGGCGGTGGCCGAGGAACGCTACGAGGAGGCCGCCAGCCTGCGAGACCAGATCCGCAAGGCGGCGGAAGATTCCTCGCCGCCTTCGGGCGAGGCTGCCCCTCCGACGTCAGAGGAGAAAGGCTAAGGCAGGACTTTGGGCGGTGGCGGGACCGCCTCTTTGTGGCGGACCCATCGCCAGATCGCGCCGACCAGGCCGGAGAGGGCATAGCCCACCGTCACCGCCGCCGCCGTCACGTAAGGCTCGAGCATCGCCGCCAAGGCCACGACGACGAACTTGATCAGGTAGCTCAGCGGCTTTCGACCGCGGATGTACTGGTTGACCACATGGCTGTAGCGGAAGCGCGAGACCATCAGCAGCGCCGCGGCCAGCATGACCACCGGCAGAATCATGCAGATGGCTCCCTCCAGCCACTGGGCCGATCGCCAGCCGGATTGGGCCTCCGCCAGGTGCGTAACGAGCAGCACCAACGCTGCGATAGGGGCCGCCGCCCCGGGAATGGGCAGGCCGCGGAAGCTCATGTGCGCCGATTCGTCGGGCACGTTCTCCACGTTGAACCGCGCCAGCCGCAACGTCCCGCACACCAGGTACAGGCCCGCGATGGACCATACCAGGCGCTCAAGACCCGCCCCGTCGGGCAGATCGAAGGGGTGCTCGCGGAGACCCATCGCCACCGTGCGGACCATGAGGAAAGCTGGAGCGGCGCCGAAACTGATCACGTCGCAGAGGCTGTCCAACTGCCCGCCGAAGTCGGTCGTGGTCCGCGTCAGCCGGGCCACCCGCCCGTCGAGCATGTCGAAGACCATCGCCGCGAAGATCAACCAGGCCGCGATGGCCAGGTTGTGCAGGCTCGCGTCGTTGGCGACGCCCAGGCCCTCCTTGGCCGCAAAATGAATCGCCGCGAAACCCGCCAGCCCATTGCCCACGGTGAACAGGCTGGGCAGGATGGCCGTGGAACGCAGGATGCGCCGACGCGTGCGTTGCCGCCGACGCAGCCGCTGCCACTGCTTTCGTTCGTGGGGTGTCAGCACGCTAGGGTCTTCCTTTTTAATCACTGCCAGGCTCCGACATTCCAGCCGCCAGGACCGTTTGTCCGGCCAGGACTTTCTGGCCAAGTTCAACGAAGATCTTGCCCGCCAACTCCGGCGGGGCCAGCACTTCGACGCGCGAGCCGAACTTGATCATGCCGATCCGCTGCCCACGCAGCAGCGACTGGCCCGGCGCTAACTCGGTGACAATCCGCCGGGCGAGCAGGCCGGCCACCTGGCGAACGACGAGCGGGTAATCCACTCCCGCGCGGTTGCACGTCAGGCGAATTGTCGCCGACTCGTTTCGCTCGGAGGCCTGCGGGTCGCGGGCGTCGAGGAACGCCCCCTTCCGATGCACCACCGACTCGACCCTGGCCGGGGCCGGGCTGCGGTTGACGTGTACGTCGAAGACACTCATGAAAATGCCGATTCGCACGCCCGGTCGGCCCAGTTCGCTCTCGGGACCAATGGGCGTAATATCGCTGATGTGTCCGTCGGCAGGCGAGACCAGGCCGGCGGACATCTGCGGGGCCGGGCGGTCGGGGTCGCGGAAGAACCACAGCACCCACAGCCACAAGGCCAGCGGCACGACGGCCAGGGGCCAGAACAAAACTATCGACACGGCGCAGGCCGCGAGTAACAGCAGTGAACCCAGCAGGATTTCCCGCCGGCCTTGTCTTGCGAGTTTCAAAGGCACCTTGGCTCCCTGGGGCAAAAAACGAGCTTGCCCCGACGCGGAGAATTATAAGTCCAAACCGGGCGCAACGCCAATAACAAGCCCAGCAGACCAGGGCCTTTCTGTTCTCGGCGTAGCACGGGCGTCCCGCCCGTGAGTAACATGGGCATCTTGCCCATGTCGGTGAGTTTTCGTACATCGCACGGCCGGGACGGCCGTGATACTCATGGCCAAGATGGCCATGCTACGAGAACTGAAAGACCCTGCCCCGCGGGCAGTCAGGTTGTGGATGGCGCCGGCTCTTGGTGTTGGCCCTCCGAGGCCTGGACCGCTATACTCGCGGCGGTTTTCAAGAAAGGTTCCACCGATGTCGCGACGATTGCTGACCCTTACGCTTCTTCTGGCCGCTGCCACCGCCGGGGCCCAGACCTCCGCCCCCACAACGCAGGCGATGGATTACCTGCGCGGCATGTTGTCCAATCCCTCCGCGCGCCTGGCCGCCCTGGAGGCCTTCCAGACCACGCAGGACAAGGACCTGCTGCCCATCTTCGTCGCGGTGGCACAGAAGGGCGAAACGCCGCAGCGTCTCCAGGCGCTGGGCATCATGGCCGATCTGGGCGGCGCCGCGGCGGTGCCCGTCCTCCAGGAGCGACTGAAGAACGATCCGCAATCGCTAGCCAAGGCCGAGGCACTGGCCCGACTGGTGGTCCTCAAGGGTGTCACCGCCGAGCAACTGACCGAGCTGCTCAAGTCCGAGGACGAGGTCATCCGCTGCATCGCCGCCCGGGCACTGATCAAGCAGGGCCTCTTCACGCAGGCCTCTCCAGCCCTGACGGCCCTGACCGGCTCGAGCGACCTGACCACCGCGAGCCTGGCCCGCATGAGCCTGCTGGGCGCCGGGGACAAGACCCGAGCGGCGGAACTGGACAAGACCCTCGCCGATCCCAACACGCCCGCCTTCATCCTGAGCATGTTGATGGAACAGATCGTCGAAGAGAAGATCGCCCCCGCCGCGGACCTGGCCAAGCGACTGGCCGAGAATGCCCCGTCGGTGCCGGTGAAGATCCGCGCCTGCCGCGCCCTGGCCGCCGTGAGCCCCAGCGCCGCGGGCGTGCTGCTCGATGCGATCCAGAAGAACGACCAGACCGTCTTCCGCCTCCAGCTCCTGCGCACCCTGGCCGATCTGAGCGACGGCAAGGCCCAGCTCCAGACCCTCGCCGCCGGCAACGATCCGGTCGCCCTGCTGGCCCGGTTCGAGCTGGCCCGCGCCGCCGGCGGGGCCGAGGCCACCGTGGCAGCCAATGCCGCCATCGCGCCGGGACACCGCGTCGTGCTGGAGTATTTCCTGGACGCCGCCGCCAAGGACATCGCCGCCTCCCCGGCCAAGGCGGAATTCTACGTCCCGGCATTGGCGGAGCTGATTCGCTCGACCGATCCCAACGCCACGGTCATCAAGTTTCAGCACAGCTACGCCGTCAAGGCCGCCACGCTGCTGGCTGACCTGGGCAGCGAGCAGGCCCTGAAAGTCCTGGCCGCCTTTCTGACCGGCCCCTACAACGCCACCCAACGCTCGGTGGCCGCCGCGATGGCCTGGAGCAAAAATCCCGCCGTCTGCCCGATGATGCGCCCCCTGCTCGCCAGCCCCTACGAAGACCTGTCCACCGACGCAGCCTTGTCACTGGGGCGTCTGGGCGATGCAGCGGCCAAACCCGCCCTTGAGGAAATCCTCGCAAACCCCAACCGCTACTCCAGGCAGCTTTCCGCCCTGGCCGGCTGGTACCTGATCAAAATGTCAGGCCAGAGCCCAGCCGCTGTAAAAGAACTGGCCGATTCAATTAAGTAAGAACCTACCTCAGTAGGTGTGTGGCACAGGCTTTCCAGCCTGTACGCGGCACAGCTCGGAAAAGCTGTGCCACCTATTTGGGATAGGCTCTTAGCTCGAAGAGCGTCTGAAAATAGCCCCGCCCGAAGCGCAGCGGAGGGCGGGGTGTCGGAGCGCCGGCCGTTGGAGCCCTTTACGGGCGACTGAAGTCATGGGCACAGGCCGCTTCTCAATCGCCCACAGGGGGCTCCATTGCGGAACAGGCCACTTTCCCCGGACTGCGCTTCGCTCCGCCCGGGGCTACTCTCAAACGCCCTTCGGGCTAAAATCAACGGAAACAATAGTTTGTGACGTTCATGGAGGCCTTGACACATCCAAAAATCTATCAGATGTTACAATTTGTTTGCCATCACTCATAATGTTTGTTATAGTGAACTTGTAGGACAGCGATCTGTTAAGGAAAGTTCAGATGCACACTGCCAAAGCTCTGACCCGATCACTCGAGGATTACCTGGAGGCGGTTCTGTTCCTGATCCGCCAGGGGCAGGTGGCCAGGGTGCGCGACATTGCCAGGCGGCTGGAAGTCGGCATGCCTTCGGTGACCGCCGCGCTGAAGTCGCTGACCGAGCGGGGCCTGGTGAACTACGAGGCCTACCAGGTGGTGACGTTGACCGATCGAGGGCGCGAGTTGGCTGAGGGCGTCAGCCAGCGACACTTCCTGCTCCGCCGATTCCTGACGGACATCCTGGGCCTGGACGGCGCGACCGCTGAGGCCAACGCCTGCCGCATGGAGCACGCCGTGGACCAGGATGCACTGACGCGGCTGAGCCGGTTCGTGGACTTCATCCACAATTGCCCGCGGGCCGGGCAGACGTGGCTGCGCCAGTTCGTCCAAGGCTGCGGCGACGGCGGGGACGAAGCCCGCTGCCGCGATTGCCTGGCGGAGATTACTTTCCCGAGCGTCTGTGTAAGTGATGAATCGAAGGCGACGACATGATCCGATCTTCCGTTGATCTCCCGGTGAGCACAAACAAGACCCAAGAAGCGGCCCAAGCCGTGTCCATCTCCACCGTCAAAGCCGGCCAGGAGGTCGTGCTGGTCCGCGTGGATGGCGGGGGGCTAGGGCACCGCCTGGCCGAGATGGGGCTGGTTCCCGGCTCGGTTTTGCGGATCATGGCCAAGGGTCGGCCCGGTCCGATCATCGTCGCGTTGGGTACGTCTCGAATGGTGCTGGGGCGAGGCATGGTTCATCGCATTTGGGTCCGACCACGTTAGAGAGCCTCGATGTCCAAGCACCACTTAACCGTCGCACTGGCCGGCAATCCCAATTGCGGCAAGAGCAGCCTCTTCAACTGCCTCACCGGCCTGCGCCAGCATACCGGCAACTATCCCGGCGTGACGGTGGAGCGGAAGGAAGGCACCTGTCGCCACGGCCGCACAAGTATCCGCCTGGTGGACCTGCCGGGCACTTACAGCCTCTCGGCCTACAGCGACGATGAACTGGTGGCCCGCCGCTTCATTCTCCAGCAGCACCCCGACGTGATCGTCAACGTCGTGGACTCCTCCAATCTCCAGCGGGGCCTGTACCTCTGCACGCAATTGCTGGACTGCGGCATACCGATGGTCGTGGCCCTGAACATGGCCGACGTGGCCGAGGCGACCGGCTGCCATGTGGATGTCGAACACCTTTCGCGACTGCTGGGTTTGGCGCTGGTCTGGACCACGGCCAGCAAGGGCAAGGGAATCAGTGAGTTGTTGGACGCGATCGTCGAAGCGGCCAGGCCCGGCCGGCAAACGGTGCTCAACCACTGCCACGTGGACTACGGCCGGGAGGTCGAGGGCGGCATCGAGCGTCTGGCTGACATGATCACCAAGGTCGGGCACAATCATCTGCCCTCGCGATGGCAGGGAATCAAGCTGCTGGAAAACGACGCGGTGACGCGGCAGGAGATCGTCGGCCTCGCCGGCGAGGCTTCGGCGCCGCTCCTGGCCGAGGCGGACCGATTGCGGGAGGAAATCGAGGCGAGTTCCGGCCAGTCGGCGGAGGTCGTGCTGGCCGGCAAGCGTCACGAGTTCGTCGGCCACCTGTGCGAACAGTCCGTCCGGCGAGGGCCCCAACCGTCGCGCAGCCTCAGCGACCGCATCGACACCGTCGTCACGCATCGCTACCTGGGCCTGCCGCTGTTCGCGGTGATGATGTTCCTGGTCTTCCAGTTGACCTTTCTGCTGGGCGACCCGGTGGTCCGCGTGCTGGACGGCTGGAAGGGCCAACTCGCCCAGGCCGTCTGGAGCGTGGGCGGAACGGGCGAGGGCAGCAGACTCCTCAAAAGCCTCCTGGCCGACGGGGTCATCGAGGGCGTGGGCGCCGTGCTGCAATTCGTGCCGCTGATCGCCCTGATGTTCCTGGCCATCTCCATCCTCGAAGACAGCGGCTACATGGCCCGCGCCGCATTTGTCCTGGATCACCTGATGCACCACGTCGGCCTGCACGGCAAGAGTTTCATTCCCCTGCTGATCGGCTTTGGCTGCACGGTGCCGGCCGTCATGGCCACCCGGATGCTCGAATCGCGGCGCGACCGCCTGACGACGATGATGGTCCTGCCGCTGATGAGCTGCGGGGCCCGCCTGCCGGTCTACCTGCTGATCCTGGGGGCCTTCTTCGCCAATCATGTCGTCTTCAAACTTTTCGGCCTGGTGCCCGTGACCACCCAGGGCCTGCTGCTGCTGCTGATCTACGCCATCGGAATCATCCTGGCCGTGCTGCTGACGCGGCTGCTGCGGGCGACGGTGTTCCGCGGCGCCGTCAGTTCGTTCGTGATGGAAATGCCTCCCTACCGCCTGCCGGCCCCGCGAGACCTGGCCATCCACACCGCCTCGCGAACCTGGATGTACGTCCGCAAGGCTGGGACGGTGATTTTGGCGATGTCGATTCTGCTGTGGGCGCTGAAGACCTGGCCGCAGGCCTCGGCGCAGCAGACCGCCTCGTTCCAGGCGCAGCGGGCGGCACTGCTGGCCGACGCGGGGATGAGCGGTCAGGCCCGAACCGAGGCCGTCGCCCAATTGGACATGCGCCAGCATCGAGCGCAGTTGGAGAGTTCCTGCATCGGGCGGATCGGGCGGGCGGTGGCGCCGGTGATGGCGCCATGCGGCTTTGACTGGAAGGTCTCCGCCTCGTTCCTGGGCGCCGTGGCGGCCAAGGAAGTCTTCGTCAGCCAGATGGGCGTGATCTACGCCGTCGGCGACCACGAGGGCCAGGAAATGCGGTTGCAGGCCAAGCTGGCAGCCGACTACACGCCACTTCAGGGATTCTGCATCATGCTGTTCTGCCTGATCTGCGCGCCGTGCATGGGCACGGTCGTGGTCACCATGAACGAGTCAGCCTCCTGGAAGTGGGCACTGCTCCAGTGGGGCGGTCTGACGGCCGTCGCGTGGCTGGTGACGACGGGGGTCTACCAAGGCATCTCGCGCCTTTGGCCGCTGCTTTGGGCGGCCACTTAAAAACTATCGCAGAACGTAGCATGGGCATCTTGCCCATGAGTATCACGGGCGTCCCGCCCGTGTGAATTGCGAAGAACATGGCCAAGATGGCCATGCGACTGACGGGCCAGACGCCCGTGCCACTGGGTTTTGAGACAGCTTCTTAGGAGTGCGGCGTCATGTGGCAATACATCATCATTGGCGTGGTGATCGCAGCCGCCGCGGGGTGGCTGGTGATCCAACTCCGCCGGAGCCTGGCCCGTCGCGGACGATGCGACTGCTGCAACCAGGCCAAGGACTGCCCCCTCAAGGACAAGTAGAATCCGCCGGCCGGGCAACCGGTTCAGCGGTACTTGACAGGGTCCTTGGCCCCGGCGGCGGCAAAGCCGGCCAGGCGCAGGCGGCAGGAGTCGCACCTCCCGCAGGCCAGGCCTTCGGCCGACGGGTCGTAGCAACTGTGCGTCAGCGAGTAATCCACCCCCAGCGACAGGCCCCGCTGGATGATCTGCGCCTTGCTGAGGTGAATCAGCGGGGCGTGGATTTGATAACGCCCGCGACCTTCGACCGCCGCGGCCGTGGCAACATTGGCCAGGGTCTCGAAGGCCTGCACGAACGCCGGACGGCAGTCGGGATAGCCGCTGAAGTCGATCGCGTTGACGCCGATGAACAGGTCAAATGCGCCGATCACCTCGGCATAGCCCAGGGCGATGGACAGGAAGATCGTGTTGCGGGCTGGGACGTAAGTGACGGGGATGTTCTCCTCCGACGACGGGTCGCCGGCGGACGGCGAGCCCGCCTCGCCCTCGCCGCCGATGCGGTCTTTGGGCACGGCAATGTCATCGGTCAGGGCGCTGTGGCCGAATCCGCCCTCGGCGCTGAGGTCGATGCGGACGATGCGGTGATCGGCCGCCCCGTGGGCCCGCGCCACCGCGGCGGCACAGGACAGTTCGAAGCGGTGCCGCTGCCCGTAGTCGAAGCTCAGGGCATGGCAGGCAAATCCGTCGGCGGCGGCGATGGCCAGCGTCGTGGCGCTGTCCAGCCCGCCCGAGAGCAGCACGACGGCCTTGCGTTTCTCCTTCACGTTCATGCCCATCAATGTAAGGCACGGCTGTGGCAAAGGCTAGAACCGGTTTCATAACCTGTACGCGATCCCGCGGAGGTTATGAAACCGGTTCTACGGTTATGAAGCCGGTTCCGGGCGTTCGATGATGGTAAGCGCCTTTGCATTCCTTGGACAGGCTAATATAATGCTCGCTTCTCCGGGCCGGTCGTAACCGCCCGGACAGGCAACAACAGGCTCGCGAAAGGCTAACCATGAGTTCGCTGCAAGCGCTTCAGGATCGTCTCCAGAGGAACATTGTCTTCGTGCTCCGCATGCGTCTGGACGACAAGGCCGACGCCTTGGCGGGCATTCTGTCCGCCGTCGCCAAGGCTGGCGCCCGCGTCGGCGACGTTCGCCTGGCGGCGCAGGACGCCGGCAGCGTGGTTTACGATATCCAACTGTTCACCACCGGCGACGACCAGGTCAAGGCCGCCGCCACGGCCGCCGCAGCCGTCACGGGTGCCACCGTCGTCGAAGTGCTGGACATGGCCATGGAAACCCACCGCGGCGGGGCCTGCGAGGTCCGCTCGCGAACGCCCATCCGCTCCAACACCGACCTGCGGATCGTCTACACCCCCGGCGTGGCGCGGGTCTGCAAGGCCATCGAGGCTGACCCCGCCAAGGCGCGGCAGTTCACCAACGTGGCCAACAAGGTCGCCATCGCCACCAACGGCACGGCCATCCTGGGCCTGGGCGACATCGGCCCGCTGGCCGGCCTGCCGGTGATGGAAGGCAAGGCCGCCATCTTCTGGGAGTTCGTCGGCATCAGCGCCGAGCCGGTTCTCATCGACACCCACGACGCCGACGAGTTCATCAACATCATGGAAAAGCTGGCCGTCGGCTTCGGGGCCATCCAGATCGAGGACGTCGCCGCCCCCGAGTGCTTCCGCATCACCCGCGAGCTGGACAAGAAGCTCCCGATTCCCGTCTTCCACGACGACCAGCACGGTACGGCCACCATCGTCCTGGCCGGGCTGTTCAGCGCCCTCAAGAAAACCGGCAAGAAGATCCAGCAGATGCGGTGTGCCATCAGCGGCGCCGGCGCCGCCGGCACAGCCATCACTGAGCTGCTCCAGATCGCCGGCATCGGTGACGTGGTGCTGGCCGACCGGGCGGGCATCATTCACCGCGGCCGCAAGGAAAACATGAACGACGAAAAGGTCGCCCTGGCCCAGCGCACCAACAAGGAAAACATCAAGGGCACCCTGGCCGACGCGATGGCCGGGCGCGACCTGTTCATCGGCGTCAGCCAGGCCAACATCGTCAGCCAGGCCATGGTCCGCTCGATGGCCAAGGACCCCATCGTCTTCGCCCTGGCCAACCCCGTCAGCGAGATTTCGGTGGCCGAGGCCTACCAGGCCGGGGCCGTCATCGCCGCCGACGGCCGCATGATGAACAACGCCCTGGCCTACCCGGGCATCTTCCGCGGAGCGCTGGACAGCCAGGCCCCCTCCATTACCATCGACATGATGCTCGCCGCCGCCAACGCCCTGGCCGGCGTGGTGCCCGCGGGCCAACTCATGCCCGAAATGATGGACCCGGCCACCCACAAGGCCGTCTTCTCAGCCGTCATGCAGGCAGCCCGAAAGGCCTGAACCGGCACGCATCGCGGCTGATCGCGGAAAGATCAACGGAATGCCCGACGACGAGAAGATGTTGCGAGAGCAGTACGCGGACGCGACCAACCTCCAGGCCAAAAGCCATCTGCGCACAGGACCAATGGGGAGGACTCCAGCCGCATCGCGGCGTCTTGCTTAGCCCCGGGCAGGAGCCCGGGGACCGGGAAGCTGTTTCAGTAAGAGCCCCGTCGGGGCGTCTTGGGGTAAGACATGGCGCACACGTACTGCAATCTGATGTATCATGTCGTCTTCTCCACCAAGCACCGTCACCCGCTTCTTGATGGGGAGGTGATGCCGCAGTTGACGAGGGTGATCGGAGGGATCGTTGCCAAGCGTGACGGAAAATTGCTGGCCATCAATGGCGTGGAGGATCATATACATCTGCTGACGGTTTTCCCGGCCCGTCTCGCCGTGTCTGAACTCCTCCGTGACATCAAGGCTATTTCGTCCGACTGGGTTCACGAGACGTTTCCATCCTTGCAGGCCTTCGCCTGGCAAACCGGCTACAGCGCCTTCAGCGTCAGCAAGTCGCAGGCGGACAAGGTGGAGCGATACATCGCCGCACAGTGTGAGCATCATCGGCGGCGAACCTTCGAGGAGGAATTGACTGAATTGCTGGAACGGCACGGCATCGAATACGACAAGAGGCATCTGCTGGACTAGTAGTCCTTCACAGCAAAAATTGTGAGTTCGTGCCACCCCCAAGCGTCGTGTGCTTGGGGGTGTCCGCACGGCCAAGCAAACAACGCTTGACCGTGGCACCAGCAAAATTAGTTGTGAAGGACTACTAGGTCAAGGCGCCCCCTGCGGGGGCTTTGAACTCAACTACCGCACCTTTCACCCCGTGCTTCCGCACGGGGCTAAGCAAGACGCCGCTACGCGGCTGATCGAGGAAGGAGCAGCGGGCATTGACATCAGCCGCCCTCGCGGCTGATCGCGGGAAGGATCCACAGGCATTGGTCTCGGCCATCTGCGCGGCTGGTTGCTGATGCGGATGGGTTCCAAAGAAGCCCTTGCGTCGGCGGGGGTTTCTTTCTATATCTGGGAGCCATTCTTGAATTCAAACGGATGGTTTCATCACCCAAACAGCTACTTCAAACATAAGGAGTCGTCGCCGTGAAGAATTTCAGCAAGCCTCAGGACATCAAAGCGGCCGTCATCGGGTACGGCGGGCAGTACAAGATGGGCAAGGGCCATCTCACCGAGATGAAGAAGGCCGGCATGACCCCCACGGCGGTCGTCGAGATCGACCCCGCCCGCCTGGAGGCGGCCAAGATCGACTTCCCCGGCATCGAGACCTACCCGTCGGTCACGACGATGCTCAAGAAGTCCGACGCGAACTTAGTCACCATCATCACTCCACACAACACGCACGCCCCGCTGGCCATCCAGTGCGCCAAGGCCGGCCGGCACGTGGTATGCGAGAAGCCCTTCGCCATCACCACGGCCGAGTGCGACACGATGATCCGCACCGCCAAGGCCAGCGGCGTCGTGATTTCCACCTATCACAATCGCCACTGGGACGGCTGCATTCTCAACGCCCTCGAGAAGATCGGCTCGGGCGCGATTGGCGATGTTTACCGCATCGAGGCCCACATGGGCGGCTACAGTTGCCCCAAGGACTGGTGGCGGACCAGCAAGACCATTTCCGGCGGCGTGATGTACGATTGGGGCGTGCATCTGCTGGAATACTCCCTCCAGTTGATGGGCGGCAAGATCGCCGAAGTGGCCGGCTTCAAGCACGAAGGTTTCTGGGCGCCCCAGACCCCCTGGAAGAAGGACACCAACGAGGACGATGGCCATGCGATCGTGCGGTTCGCCGACGGAACCTGGCTGACGCTGAACATCAGCAGCCTCGACGCCAACCCCAAGCGCGGCTGGCTGGAGATCACCGGTACCAAGGGCAGCTACATTTTTGACGGCGGCACATGGGAGATGATCACGCGCCAGGGCAACGACACCGTCATCACCAAGGGCTCGAACCCGCCTTCGGAGGGCTGGCGGTTCTACCAGAACATCGCCGATCATCTGACCAAGGGCAAGAAACTGGTTATCACGCCCGAATGGGCCCGCCGGCCCATCCACATCCTCGACCTGGCCTGCCAGAGTGCGGCCAAGGGCGTCTCTCTCAAGGCCAAGTACAACTAGGACCGCAACAGATTAACTCTATCCACAACAAGGAAGTCTCATGAAAGCATTGATCGTATACGGCGGCTGGGAAGGCCATGAGCCGACCCAGGTGGCTGAGATTTTCGCCAAGACGCTCCGCGCTCACAATTTTGAAGTGGAACTATCCAATACGCTGGAGGCCCTGGTCGATGAGGAGAAGCTCAAGGGCCTGGATCTGATCGTTCCGGAGTGGACGATGGGCAAGATCGAGAAGCACCAGGTCAAGCCGCTGATGGCGGCAATCCAGTCCGGCGTGGGCCTGGCCGGCGTGCATGGCGGCATGGCCGATTCCTTCCGCGAATGCTGCGACTACCAGTTCATGGTCGGCGGGCAGTGGGTGGCCCACCCCGGCGGGGTTATCGACTACCGCGTGCATATTCTCGACCACACCGATGCGGTCACCGCGGGCCTCAACCACTTCAACATGCACAGCGAGCAGTATTACATGCACGTGGATCCGTCCAACCACGTGCTGGCCACCACCACCTTCGAGGTCAACGGCTGCACCATGCCGGTGGCCTGGAAACGGACCTTCGGGGCCGGCAGGGTGTTCTACTCCTCGCTGGGCCACGTGGCCAAGGACTTCGACGTGCCCGAGGCGCTGACCCTCATCACCCGGGGCATGCTCTGGGCGGCCGAGGGCAAGGCCCTGGCGACCCAGAAGGGATAGCCGACACACAATCACTGGGTCCAGACACCCATCAGGAGCGAACCCTCATGGCCAGGAAGCAGACCGCCAAGGATAAAGATCGTGCCCGCCGCATGGCGTGGTGGCATCAGGCCAAGTTCGGGATGTTCATCCATTTCGGCCTCTACAGCATCCTGGGGCGCCACGAGTGGGCGATGGACGCCGAGGCCATTCCAGTGGCTGAGTATGAGCCGTTGGCCCATCAGTTCAAGCCCAAGGCCGGCGCCCCGCGCGCCTGGGCCAGGCTGGCCAGGCAGGCAGGCATGAAGTACATGGTGCTGACCACCAAGCATCACGAAGGCTTCTGCTTGTGGGATACCGCCACCACCGACTTCTGCGCTCCCAGGCAGGCTTGCGGGCGTGACCTGGTGGCCGAGTACGTCCGGGCCGCCCGAGCCGAGGGGATGGGTGTGGGCTTCTACTTCTCACTGATGGACTGGCACCATCCCGACGGACAGAAGTGCGCCACCGATCAGGCGGCCCGCCGGCGGTTTCTCGACTACGTCCAGGCCCAGCTCCGCGAACTATGCACCCAGTACGGCAAGGTCGACATCCTATGGTACGACGTGCCCATGCCGCTGCGCGAACCGGAGCTGTGGGAGTCGGCCCGGATGAACGCCATGGTTCGCCGTCTCCAGCCGGATATCATCATCAATAATCGTTCGCGCCTGCCGGAGGATTTCGGCACGCCCGAGCAAAAGATCGTGGCCGAACCCGGCGGCCGTGCGTGGGAATCATGCATGACCATGAACGACAGTTGGGGCTACCATGCCGCCGACGACGCATGGAAGACTCCCAAGCAGATCATCCGCAACCTGATCACCTGCGCCCGTAACGGTGGCAACTACCTTCTCAACATCGGGCCCAGGAGCGACGGCTCGATCCCCGAGGAATCCGTGCATATCCTCAAGGCCGTCGGCAAGTGGATGGCCGTCAGTGGCAAGGCGATCTATGGCGCCGACCGCTGCGCGGTCCGCCACAGCCAGTTCGCGGGCTTCTCGACACAGGGCAAGAAGCTTTACGTACACTGCTACTTCTGGCCCGGACAAACCTGGTCGGTGGGCGGCCTGAAGTCCAAGGTCAAGTCCGCCCGCATCCTGGCCAGCGGGCAAAAGCTTAAGTTTGAGCAGACCCCGCTTCGGTTTACGATCTTCGGCGCCCCCGCAAGGGCGCCACAAGATCCGGTCACAACCATCGTGCTGGACTGCGCCGGCAAGCCGGTCCAGGGCCCGCCTGACGAGCTCCGCGGCCTGAAGAAGCGACAGAGGGTCAACATGGCGGCGAAGAAATAGGCCTGACAACTTCAATCCAGGGGCGGTGGCACGAGAGTGTCTCCGCCCTTTTTCATAGCCTCTTTGACCTTGCTTCGGTTCGCGTCTGGCATCACGCGACAGACCTCTCCGGGCCCGGCCAGCCATCGGCCTGGGTGGTCTCGTGAGCGGGGATCGTGAAGAAGAAGGTCGTGCCCTGTCCCTCCCGGGACTCCACCCAGATCCGGCCGCCGTGGCGCTCGACGATCTTCTTGCAGATGGCCAGGCCGATCCCCGTGCCGGAATATTGACCTCGCGTGTGAAGCCGTTGGAAGACCTGGAAAATTCGATCGAAGAATTCGCTCTTGATGCCGATGCCGTCGTCCTTGACCCAAAAGACCCACTGGAGCGATTCCCGCCGCGAGCCGACTTGCACGTGGCAGCCGCTTCCGTCGCGGTGATACTTGATCGCGTTGCTCAGCAGGTTCTGGAAGAGTTGCGTCAATTGCAGGCTATCGGCCCAGACAGTGGGCATCACGGCGACATCGACCGTGGCGCCTTCGTCCCTGATGCTGGAGGCGAGTGCTTGCATCGCCCGCGCGACGATGGTGTTCACGTCGATAGGCTCAAGGGGCTTGGGCTGTGTGCCGATGCGGGCATAAGCCAGCAAGTCGTGGATCAGCGCCTGCATCCGCTGGGCGCCGTCGACGGCGAAATGAAGCGATTCGTTGCAGGTCTCGTCCAGACTATCGGCCAGGCGATCGCGGACAATTTGCAGGTGCCCACTGATCATTCGCAACGGCTCCTGAAGGTCGTGCGAGGCCACGTAGGCAAATTGCTCAAGATCCTGGTTGGAACCGGCGAGTTTTTCGGTGGCCTCCCGCAGGGCTTCCTCGGCCCGCTTGCGATCGGAAATGTCCAGGGCAAAGGACACCCTCTCCTGCTCCATGTCACCCAGCACGGCGGCGCCGATCATTACCGGCACGGGCCGGCCATCGCGGTGGATCAACTCTTTCTCGTAGGGCTCGCAAACACCCCAGGTGCTGAGTTCCTCATTGCCTTGATCGTCCCGCGCCGCCTGTGCCTCCGATGTCAGATCCTTCCAATGCACAAGGCCATCGCAAATCTCCTCGGACGAGTAGCCGATCAGGTCGCAGAACGCGTGGTTGGCTTCGATCAGCCGACCGGCCTGGTCCCAGAACACGATACCGATCATGTTGGATTCAAAGATCTTGCGGAACCGCTCCTCACTCTGGCGAATGGCTTCCTCGCCATTCTTGCGAGCGGTGACGTCCATATTCACGCCGATCATGCGCGTTGGCTCGCCCCCCTCGCAGATCACCCGTCCCCATGCGGCGATCCAATGCATGCTGCCGTCCGGCCAGACGATGCGGAACTCCGCATGCATGTCGGAGCGGGTGCGGACGGCTTCTTCCACACTAAAGCAGGCCTCCTCGGCATCCTCGGGGTGCAGGTGTTGCTTCCAGTGCGCGAAGGTGCCGCCGAATTGGCCGCTGGCGTAGCCGTATATCGCCTCGAGTTCGCCCGTCCACGTCAGGCGGTTGGTCCGCAAATCCAGGTCGAAGGTGCCGATCCCACCGGCCTCCTGGGCCAGTTGGAGCCGCTGCTGGCTTTGTCGCAGCGTTTCCTCGGCCCTCTTACGCAGCAGCACCATCTCGTTGAAGCCGGCGGCCAGATCCTTGATCTCACTAATCATGCCGAGCGGGGCGACCTGATCGAGATGTCCCTTGCCCACGACCAAGGCGTACGCGCGAAGTTGCATCAGGCCCCGCGCGATCAGCCAACCGATGATCCAGGCCACCAGCAGCGATCCCAGCACGACCGCGACATTCAGGCCGCCGGTCCTCATCATCGTCCACCACAGCGGGCCCATGATCACCTGCCTGGGCTCGCTGGCCCCTGCGACCCAGCCAAGCTTTCCGATGGGCACTCGGGCTCCGATGCGGTCCTGTCCGTCGGCCGGGGAATGAAAAATCCCCTCGGCCTCCCGGCCCGCCAGGGCCTGCTCCAGAAGTCCGCTGGTTTCGCCGCCGCTGCGATCCTTCCATGTTAGTGGGCGCGACGGGCTATGATAGACCAGCCGTCCCCGGCGGTCAAAGAAGCTGATGTCGCTGCCTCGCGACCGCTCGACCTTCAACGTCGCCTCGCCCAGGCGGTCGGGATTGACCGAAGCCGCAAGAACCCCCGTGACCCTGTCGCCTTTATACAAGGCCATGGCCACGATGAAGATGGGGTTGGGATCGGCCCTGCCCTCCAGGAGATCACTGAGTACGGCTTCTCTGCCGCGCAGGGCTCGCTGGTAGTAGTCGCGATCCCTCACGTCGATGCCGATAACGTTGGGGTCGCTGCATGCGACGACCCTGCCTTCCAGGCTGCAAAAGACGAACGCGTTCAGCGCGGGGTAATCCCGTGCCGAGGCGCGGAACAGGGCGTTCATCTCATCCAGAGTGTATTCCTTGCCCGCCAGCACAGCCGCCAGGGTCTCTTCGTGGTTGGCCAGATCCTGGATATAGGCATCAAACGTGCTGCCCATGGAACGGGCCAGCTCTTTGTTGGACTGAATTTCGTGCTGGCGGTTCGTGTGGAACCAGTAGTAGTAGATGCCACACTGCACCATCAGCGAAGGCAGCACCACCACCAGGATCAGTAGCAGGAGGGCCGATTTGATGCTGATGCTGCGATGGAACACGCTTGTCTTCCTACCCTTCCAGGCCTTTTTCGCCCGCATACGTCACACATCTCCAGTCGGCCAATCCATTTCCCTTGCTCTCCCGAGGGATCCGCGCCTCAAGGCGCTCTGCCGCATTGGACACCGCCTACTCCATTCTACGAACGTCACAGCCTTATACCTCTGGCTTGGTTAGGAATAATTGAGGCCCCCAATCGGACACTCCGCGCCGCACAGAGAACCCCTGGCCACATAGTTATCCTTCGCTGGGCCGCCAGGCCAAGGTAGAATCAATGCTTCATGGCCAGGCTCTTGTACATCGATCGCGGGCGAGAGAATTACAGCGGCACGCTGGCGCTCCAGCAGCGCCTGGTGGACCAGGTGATCCAGGCTGCCTCTGCCCCTGCGCCGCAGGATCTGGCCTACCTTGTACTGGTCGAGCACGACCCGCCGGTCATCACCCTGGGCCGGTCCGCCGACGCCGCCCATGTATTGGCCTCGCCCGAAACGGTCGCCGCCGAGGGCATCGAGGTCCACTCCGCCTCGCGCGGAGGGGACGTCACCTACCACGGCCTGGGGCAACTGGTGGCCTACCCGATACTTCGCGTCGATCTGCACTGCGCCGGCGTGCGGGAATACCTGCGGATGCTGGAGGAGGTCGTCATCGGCGTGCTGGCGGAACTGGGAATCCCAGGCCGGCGGGAGAGCGGCTACACCGGCGTCTGGGTGGGCGACGAAAAGGTGGCTGCCATCGGCGTGGCGGTGCGGAGGTGGGTGTCGTATCACGGGCTGGCGCTGAACGTGCAGCCCAACCTGTCCCACTTCGGCCTGATCGTCCCCTGCGGCATCGCCGACAAGCGCGTCACCAGCATTTCCCGGCTGCTGGGGCGGGATCTTGACGTGACGCAGATCAAGCCCCTGCTGATACAATCGATGGTCAGGGTCTTTGGATTTGAGAGCGACGAGGCAATCGGCATCGATTGATGGAAGAACACAAAGAGACATCCAGGCCGCCCGGCAAACTGCCGCCGTGGCTCAGGAAACGCCTCCCCGCTGCCGGGGCGTCGCGGCAGGTCGCGCGTGTGCTGAAGGACCTGGGGCTCTCGACGGTCTGCACGGCCGCCGCCTGTCCCAACCTGGGCGAGTGCCATGCGCGCGGGACGGCAACCTTCCTGATCATGGGTGACCGCTGTACGCGCGACTGCCGCTTCTGCGCGATCGACGGCGGCCGCCCGCTGCCGCTGCGCGAGGATGAGCCGGCGGCAGTGGCCCAGGCATGCGAACGAATGGGCCTGGCCTATGTCGTCCTCACCAGCGTCACCCGCGACGACCTGGCCGACGGCGGCGCCGAGCATTTTGCCCGCACGATCCACGCCATTCGGGAGCGATTGCCGGCGGCGAAGATCGAGGTGCTCACGCCGGATTTCCAGGGTCGGCAGGCCGACATCGACACCGTGCTGGCCGCCGGGCCCGATGTCTTCGACCACAATGTCGAGACGGTGCCGCGGCTCTATGCTTCCGTCCGGCCGGCGCGGACCGCGCCAGGCCCGGCCCCCGACTACCCCCGCAGCCTCAACGTGCTGAGCTACGTCAAGTCTCGCTCGCCGCACCTGGGGCACAGGCTGCTGGTCAAGAGCGGCCTGATGCTGGGCCTGGGCGAAAGCGACGAGGAAATCCGAGCGGTGCTGGGCGATCTGCGGACGGCCGGCGTGGACATCCTGACGCTGGGTCAGTACCTGGCCCCCTCATCGCGGCACTGCCCGGTGGGGCGATTTGTCGAGCCGGCGGAGTTCGCACGCTGGGAAGCGGAGGCCAGGCAGATGGGATTCCCAGCGGTTCTGGCTGGGCCGTTCGTCCGCAGCAGCTACCACGCCGAAGAATTGATCGTCGGCGATTAGCAACGGGGGATCGCCAATCCTAGTGGTCCTTCACAGTGAAAGTTGTGAGTTCGTGCCACCCCCAAGCGTCGTGTGCTTGGGGGTGTCCGCACGGCCAAGCACACGACGCAGCCGTGGCACCTATCAGATCAGATGTGACAGGACACTAACGCGACGTCTGCTTCAAGGCCTGCATGGCCTCCCATGTCAGATCAATGAGCCGGTCACGATTGGAATCCGTCTTGTTGCCCCACAGGTTCAGGAGGATCGACCGCAGCGCGTCCCTGCTCCCTACTCCCTGGTCCCTGGTCCCTGGTCCCCGGTCCCTAGTCCCTGGTCCCTGTCGCTTAATCATCGAGAGCACGCCCGCCGCGGCGCCCAGGGCCAGGCGGCGCGGCTCGATGCCCTGCCCGAGAGTCAGGTTCATTGTGCCGAAAAGCCGGTCGTCGTAGGCGAGTTTGCGGGCATGGTCGCGGCCGACGCGTTCGACCAGGTCGTTCAGGTTGGGATTAATCATCCGCTCCAGCAGATCCTCGGCATAGTTCCGGTAGCCGGCCTCCGTGAACAGCGGGTCGCCCAGGCGGGCATGCCGGCGGATCATCGCGCCGCCCGATTCGTCGATGAACGCCCGCCGCGCCTGCTCCATGATCCACTGGTCGCCGCCGGCGGCTGCGATCGTGTCCAGGCCGCGGAGATCGGCCAGGTAGGCAATCATCGCATGAATGGCGTTGTGGCCATACAGCTTGGCCTCCTCGAAGGGCAACAGGTCATCCTTCTCGACGAACACCTCGATGCCCCGCCGGAAACCCGGCAGCGGCACGCGCGAGATCAGGATGTGATTGAACTGCTCCACCAGGACCGCCCGGCCCAGGTCCGGCGTCAGCGGCGCCAGGCCCATGCGCTCGATGAGCGCCGGCTCGGCGATCACGCCGCTCATCTTGCCGATGACGGTGTTGAGTATCCCGACGCCTTCCAGCGCCGACGGCGCGGCGTGCTTGAGGATGTCCGCTCGCAGGATTTCTGCGGCGTGGTTGTGGTTCTCGGCTGCGTAGATGACGCTCGGCCGCGGCGACGTGCGGGCCGACAGTCCTGTGGCGAGCAGGCTGGCAACGCTGTTTTGGCCGCCGGCGTCATAGAATCGCACTGCCGGCAGGGCCGTGGCCAGTTCGTCGCTCTCGGCAATGGCCGCCAGGAGGGCCTGGCGATCGGCAGGGTCAGCCGGATCGTAAAGCTCGATGCCTTCAAGCTGCCGCGCGTCGATGCCGTCGTGCCGCGCCACGTTGATGCCGCACCGGCCGGAGTTGGCGCGGATGGAGGCGACCAGGTTCTTGTCGACCTCGGCCACCACGAAGCGCGAGAAGTTGCCCGAGGCGTAGGCCTCGAAGAGGAACAGGCCGCTCTGAATGGGCCCGAAGCCAAACCCGACGAATGTCTTACCGCCGCTCATAGACCCTCACTTCACCGCACGGAGCGGCGTCATTTCCTGCCCGCCACCGCGAGCAATTCCTGCTCGGCCGCCTTGCACCAGAAACCGTCGCGAAGCTTCGCCGCCACGCTGGGCAGTTGCGAGGCCAGTTGGCCCAGGGGGATCAGGCCCAGGTCGTGGAGGCAGGGGTAGACGATGATCTTGCCCGCGAGGGTGCGGTTTTCCACCGCGGCCAGGCCCTCGATGGCCCCGGCCATGCCGGAGATCGCGTCGACCGAGCAGTCGGTGTCCAGCAGGCCTTTTTCGATCTTGCCCAGGACAATCTCCATGTCGCGGATCGACGAGCCGCTGGTGCCGAACATGTAGCATCGCCGCGCAATGTAGGTGTCCATGTCCAGTGCGTGGCGGGTCGGGGCCGGGATACCGGCGAAGATGTTGATCATCGCGCCGTCGGCGCACTTGGCGATGGCGTCGGCCACCAGGGCCGCGACGGGGGCCATCAGGGCGAAATAGCTGCACCCCTGGCCGGCGTGCGACTGGCGCGATGAGTTGATCGAGCTGAGGGACACGCCGCGCGACGAGGCCATCGGGGCGGCCTTGTGGAGCAGCGATTCGAGCCGCCCGTCATCGACGTCGCTGGCCGTCATCGAGATGCCCGCGACGCCCGAACAGATGTTGCGGATCACGTGCATCTGGCCCATCGGCCCGCCGGCCCCGACAACCACGATGCGGTCGCCGGCGCGGATTTCGCCGGTGGCCGGGATGATGCGGTAGGCCTCGGACGCATCGGCGGAGACGGTCCCGATCCAGCGCGTCAGGCCGTAGTGAACCCGTCCGACGCCGACCGAGACATCCTGGCCGATCTTCCTGCCGCCCAGCACGATATTGATGATGCCGCGATTGGCCAGGAAGGCGTTGAGGGCCTCGATGGTCGCTGCGCCGGCGCCAAAGTAAACGATGTCGTCGAACACCACTTCGTTCAGGGCCGTCACGTCGGCGACCTCTTCCACGCTCACGCCCAGTTCATGAAGGGCCCGGCGCTGCGCATCGTCGGAGACAACCGCGGTGATCTGGGCCGGCTTGCCTTCGCGGCAGGCGGCGGCCAGGCCTTGCACGGCGTGCCCGGCGTCGGCCACCACCAGCATTCGCCCGCCGGCCTTGGGCGCCTGGCGCTCGCTGGAGACGTAGGAATCCTCGACGCAGGCCCACGGCTCGACCAGGCAGACAGCCGAGGCGCCCAGGTCGTCGTTGACGGGGATCAGGTATCGCTGCGCGGTGGTGGGTTCCACGATCACGCGCTCGTCCATCAGCACGTATTCCTGAAGGGCGCCCTCGAAGTTGTAGCCGAAGGCCGCGTTGGAGCCGGCCGTGCGAAGCTGGCGATAGTCGGTCTGCGCCAGCACGCGCTCGCCGACCTTGTGGCTCTTGACGCCGGGGCCGACCGCGACGATCCGGCAGACCGTCTCGTGGCCGGGGACGGTGGGCTTGTCCAGCGGCACGTAACTGGGGATCTGCTCCAGCACCTCGCGCGACAGCCCGCTGATGATCTCGGACTTGCGCGGGTGCTCAGTGAACTGCTTGAGCAGCTTGAGGTCGGAGAAGCACAGGCCCACGGCCTCGATTTGGGCCAGCACCTGGTGAGGCCCCGGCGGGTCCACGCGCTTGGCGCGATTGAGCGTCAGTTGGCTCGGCCCGACAAGCTGGACAGCGAACTGCGCCTTTGGCATCTCATTGGATTGCGGTTTTCCCACGCCGACTCCTTCTTAACTTAACATGACCTGGCCGCCGGTGACGGGCACGGCCTGGCCGGTCTCGTACTTCTGCTCGATCACGTAGTAGATGGCCCTCATCACGTCGGCTGCCTCGCAGCCGCGGCCCATGGGCACCTTGGCCTCGTAGGCGCGTCGCACGTCGGCGATGGTCTGGGCCCCGGCGACCTTGCCCGTCCGAAGGTACTGCACGAACAGCCCGTTGTCGGGGTCCGACCACAGCGGCCCGTCGAAGAAGTTGCCCGGACAGATCGCGTTGACCTTCACGCCGTCGGTCACCAGTTCCATCGCGAAGGACTGCGTCAGGCCGATGCCGCCGAACTTGCTGCCGGCGTAGGCGAAGTTGCGGTTCGAGCCGGCCAGCCCGCTCTTGGAGTTGATCTGGATGATGTCGCTCCAGTAGTCGCCCCTGGCCTGGTGCTGGACGGCCAGGATGGGCGAGGCCTTCTGCACGCAGAGGTAGTAGCCCTTGTAATTGACGGCCGTCACAAAGTCGAAATCACGCTCGCTCTGTGTCTTGACGCTCTCGGCCCGCAGCACGCCGGCGTTGCTGACCAGCACGTCCAGGCCGCCGTAGGCCCGAACGACCTGGTGAAACGCCGCCTCGACGCTGGCGGGATTGGCCACGTTGATCTCCACGGCCATCGTGCGTCCGCTGCCGCACTGGGCACTGACGGACTGGGCGGCCGCCCGCGCGCCGGCGGCGTTGATGTCGCACAGCACCACGTGGGCGGCCTGGGCGGCGAAGTCCCTGGCGATCTCAAGCCCAAAACCCTGGGCTGCGCCGGTGACGACGACGACCTTGCCGGCGGCCCGGCCCGTGCGGGCGGAGGCGGCGGAGATCGACTTGCGGTAGGCCTCGGCTTCCCAGTTTTCGATGAACATGCGCTGGGCGTCGGTCATGGGGGCGATGGCGCCGAGTCGCGCCGCCCCGGCCATCACCTTGATCGCGTCGACGTAGACCTTGGCCGCGGTGGCTGCGCCGCTGTAATCGTCGCCGACGGCGAAGAGTCCCAGCCTGGCGACCAGGACGATCTTGGGCGACAGCTCCAAGGACTTGCGGTACTCGGCGATTCCCTGCCGCAGAAGCTCGACCACGGCCTCGCTGCCGGCGGCCGATCCCAGGTTCACCCACATCGGGAAGGAGTTGCAGTAGACGATCTGGTCGGGCGTCAGCGGCCCGCCCATCGCCGCCTCACAGCCGCCGGCCCCGCAAACCAGGCTCCGCGTGGCGGCCCCGTCGTCGAAGGTCACGATCTTGAGCGTCTCGCCGTCGGCCAGGAGACCGCGAAGGGCCGGCGCGATGATGTTGATCATCGCCTTGGCCTGCTCGTCGGGCAGCGGAGACTGCGGGCCGAACATCCCCTCGGCAAAGTCGGTCCCCAGCAGTTGGGAGATCTTGCCCAGGCAATCGTCGGTGTGCCGGCGGATTTCTTCGGGCGTTTCGCCGCAGACGATCAGCCCGTGATTCTGCACCAGGATGACCGACGGGCAGGCCCGGCCGGTCCGCTGGGCATACTCCCGCAGCGACGAATCCAGCGTGCGGGCCAGCGTCAGGCCCGGGTCGGTGCAGGGAACCCACAGGGCCTCGGCGCCCAGCAGCCTGGCGAACAGCTCGTTTCCGCGCGTGCAGCAGGCCAGCGCATTGACCACCGTCGCGTGGCTGTGTACGACGAACCGGGTGGGCAGGATGTTGTGCAGCACCGCCTCGACCGAGGGGCGCAGGCCGCTATCGGGCGCGACGCGCGCCGCCAGGATCGCCTGCTTGAAGGCCTCTTCCCGCCGCGCCGGGTCTTCCTCGGCCGGCGATTGCAGCAACGCATCCAGGGCCCGGCGATCCAGCTCGACAAACCCGTCGGCGCCGATGCAGGCCAGCGCCCGCCCCGACGCCTTGACGTGCAGGCGGTCGCCGATCTTCACCGACGTGTTGCCGCCTCCGCCAATGACAAACTCTTCGTCCTGCCCGTAAAACCGCGACAACTTCACCAGCGTGTCGATCGGGCTGTCGGTCGCTTCGAACTTGGGCCAATCGGCGTTGCCTTGCATGGCGGGGGTTCCTTCAATCAGATCGTTTCGTAGTATCGCTGAATCACGGCCGCTCCGAGCCTGCTGAAGGCGGCGATTCGTTCTTCATCGCTGCGGTAGGCGTCGTTCTTTCGCCCCTGGGCATCGACAAAGCCGCACTGGCCGTGGAGGCGGAGGAACTGGTGCGCGGCGGCCACGCAGGCGCCCTCCCAGAACAGGTGCTTGATCTCCGCCGGCACCGGCGCGCCGCCGATGCACGCCGGCTCGATGGGCAGCAGGTCCAGCGTGTTGTGCTCCGTGCCGCCCATCAGGACGATCCCCGCGCGCCGCATGGCCGTGGCGTAATGGACCAGCACTTCCGGCTTGTTGCGGATGGGGATCAGCTCGGCGCAGTAGATGCCGTTGCCGCGGATGCTGTCGATGAGTTTTTCCACCGGCTCCTCGTAGGTGCAGATGGGCGAAGCGCCGTCGGCCAGCGTGGGGTAGCAGGGAATCCCGCCCAGTTCGAGGATCAGGCTGTAGGCCTGGGCGAAGTTGAGGAACGTTTCGGCGACGAAGGCCTTCTTGCCGGCCTTCATCAGGTGCGTGCGAATCTCGTTCTGGACCTTGGGGCCATCGGACGGGCCGGCCGTGGAGGCGGCGCCGAATATGCGGCCGAGCATCTCGGCGCGGCGATCCGGCGGGATCTGCTCGAAGAACACTTCCTGGAAGGCCTGGGCCAGGTGGCGCTCCTGGAGGCAGACGGTCTGGCGGGAGCAGTGGTGGCGGGCCACCACGCGGTCGACGATGGCCGCGGCTGAGAGGTTCGTCTGCACGCCATGCTCGGCGAAGATGTCGCCCAGCAACCGGGCCATGGCCTCCATGCGCTGGGTATCGTTCTGCCGGATCAGGGCGATCAGCCCCTGGGCGGCCTCGCTGGGCCGGGCGAAGCAGGTGATGCCCTTGCCGCAGAGGTACATCCGGCCGGGGTTGCCCGGGTCGTTGATCTTGACCTTGTCGCGGACCAGTTCGTCGATCAGCGAGATGATCTCCAGACCGTAGAGCGGGAAGATCCTCGCGGCCCGGGCCCGCGCGGTGAAGTCGGCATAGACGCTGAAGTCGTAGTAGTTGCTGGCCCCCAGCACGCCGATCCGCTGCGCCGCAGCCAGGTCGATGGCCTGCGCGACGGTTTCGAAGGCGGAAAAGTTCGGCGGCAGGTGGATGTGCGCGTTGACGCGGACTTCGCCGGCCGGCGCGAGTCCCCGCCCGGCCAGCCCGCGCAGCTCCTCGACCGTGCCGATGCTCCGCAGCGATTCCAATGCGTCCTGCAACGGTTGCGACATTTCGATCTCCAGGAAATCCGGGAAGGCCCGACAGGATACTCCCGCATCCGGGCCTGCTCCAGGGCAAATACCGTACCGGCCGGCCGGGGCCGAGGAATCACTCCGCCGCGACGCGGAGGGTCTTTCGCGGAGGCAGATGGATGGCCTGTCCCAGGGCGTCCTCGGCGGCCTCCTTGAGGGCCTCGGAAATCGTCGGGTGCGCGAAGACCACCTCGGCCATCTCGCGGACGCTCACCTTCTGGTGCATCAGCGCGCCGGCGGCGGCGATGCACTCGGTGACGTTGTGGCCCATCATGTGTACGCCCAGCAGTCGCCCGTCGCCGCGATGGCGGATGACCTTGACGAACCCGTCGGTGTCGCCGACGGCCATTGCCTTGCCCAGGTAACTCAACGGGAAAGTGCCGATGGCCACGGGCAGCCCCCTGGCGGCGGCCTGCTCCTGGCTCAGGCCCACCGAGGCCAGCTCCGGGAACGTGTAGACGCAGCTTGGAATGGGCGACTCGAATGGCCGGCGGTGGCCCAGGATGTTCTCGACGGCCGCGACGCCGTGCGCCGAGGCCGCGTGGGCCAGCAGGCACCGACCATTCGCGTCGCCGATGCAGTAGTAGCCCTTGACGGAGGTCTGGAGGAAGTCATCCACGCGGACAAAGCCGCGGTCGGTGCCCAGGCCCACCGACTCCAGGCCGATGCCGGCGGTGTTGGGGCACCGTCCCACCGCCACCAGCACGCGGTCAGCCTCGACCGTCGCGCCGCCGGTCAGCACAGCCCGGGCCGTCGCGCCCGAGACGCTCATCTCGGCCACCTTCGTGCCCAGCAGGCACTTGATGCCCCGCTTGGCGAAAATCTTCTGCACGGGCTCCGCCAGTTGGCAGTCCATCTCCGGCATGAGGCGCGGCATCATTTCCACGACGGTCACTTCCACGCCGAAGGCCTGCATCATGCACGCGAACTCGCAGCCGATGATGCCGCCGCCGACGATCATCAGCCGCCGGGGCAGCGTCTTCCAGTGCAACGCCTCGTCGCTGGTGCAGAGGATGGCCGGATCGTCGGGCCAGCCGGGGATGCGAGCGGGGACTGAGCCGACGGCCAGGATCGTGTTGGCGGCGGTGAACTCCTGCCGCGCCCCGTCGCTGCCGGTCACAGCGACCTTGCCCGGCCCGTTCAGCACGGCCCGGCCCTGGAACAGCGTCACCTTGCGTGCGGCCAGGAGCGACTTGATGCCGCCCCGCAGCGCCTGGAGAGTCTTGTCCTTGCGGGCCTGGACTTTGGCCCAGTTGACGGCTACGCCGCCGGCGACGTCCACGCCCAACTCGCCGGCGTGCTGGATCTTGTGGATCAGCTCCGCCGAGGCCAGCAGCGCCTTGGAGGGAATGCAGCCGACGTTGAGGCACGCGCCGCCGAGGTGGCCCGACTCGACGATGGCCACCGACGCGCCCATTTGCCCAGCCTTGAGGGCTGCGACATAACCGCCCGGCCCTGACCCGATTACCGCTATATCAAAGTGCTGACTCATGAACGTCTTTCTTGATAATCGTCACCCACACAGAGGCCACAGAGAACCTGAGAGAAGAATCTGCGTCTCGACGGCTCCTCATCTCTGTTTCTCTGAATCTCTGTGTCGCGGTGTTTTCTTCAGAACTCACCGGTTGGATCTCACTGTTCCAGTTGTTCCGGCGCCAAGAGGATTTCCTTCAGCCGGGCCATGAACCTGGCCGCCAGCAGCCCGTCGATCAGGCGGTGGTCGGCGCTGAGGGTCATGGTCATCACCTTGCCCGGGCGCATCGCGCCGCCGCTGACGATCACGTCCTCGCGCACGGCCCCGACGGCCAGGATCGACGCCTCGGGCGGATTGATGATGGCGGCAAACTCCTCCACGCCGAACATGCCCAGGTTGGTGATGGTGAAGACGCCCTGTCCGAGACCTTCGATCTTGCCCTTCCGCGCCGACTCGGCGATCTGGCGCGTGCGTGCAGCCAGGGCCTGGAGACCCATTGTCTCGGCCGCCACGATCACCGGCACGACCAGGCCGTCGTCCATGCCCACGGCGATGCCGATGTTGGCGCCGGGGAACTCGACGATCTCGTCCTTGTCCACGCGGCTGCGGAAGGCGGGGAACTCGGCGATGGCCCGCGCGCAGGCCGCCGTCACCACATCGTTGACGCTGCATGCGAACTTCGCCTTGGCCGAGCGATAGAAGGCCATCATCGGCTCGGCGTCAACGGTCGCCCGCATGTAGAAGTGCGGGATATTCTGCTTGGAGGCCAGCAGGTTCCTGGCGATGGCCTTGCGCATGGGGCTCATTCGGCGGCGGACCACTTCGCCGCTGACGGGCGCGACGCGGGCGGGGGCCTGCGTGGGAACGTCGCTGGAGAGGATCCTTCCGCCCGGGCCTTTGCCGGCCCCGACGGCTGAGAGGTCGATGCCGCGCTGGTCGGCAAGCTTCCGCGCCGCCGGCGAGGCCTTGACCCGCCCGCCGGAGGTGACGGCAGGGGCCTGGGCTGACACTTCCCCGACCGCAGCCGTCGCCGCCGCTGCCTGGGGCGCGGCGTTGGTCGGGCCGCTTGCCGGCTTGGCAGCGCTCGGCGCACTGGCCAGATAGGCATCCACGGCTGCGTCGTCCTCGGCCAGGTAGGCCACCGGCTGGAGCACCGCCGCGGTCTCGCCCGCATTGAGCACGATCCGCGAGATTCGGCCCGCATCGGTCGCCTCGACCTCGATGGTGGCCTTGTCGGTCTCCACGTCGAAGATGATGTCGCCGGCCTTGATTCTGTCGCCCACCTTGACGTGCCAGGCGACGATCTCAGCCTCTTCGACCGACTGACCGGCCTTGGGCATCAGAATGGGCACAACGCCGGCGGGCGGATGAGCAGGGGCGGCCGGCGCAGGTGCGGCAGTTTTTTGTGTATCGCTCGCAGCCGCTTGCGGCTTTGCATGCTCAGGAATAGGACTGACGCTTGCCCCGAGCACAATCGCTTCATCGGGCTGGCCGATCAGCGCCACGGGCGTATGCACCGGGACCGTCTCGCCTTCGGGGACAAGAATTTTTCGCAGCGTGCCGGAGTGAGTCGACTCCACCTCGATGGTGGCCTTGTCGGTCTCGACCTCCAGCAGCACCTCGCCCTCAGCGACGGCCTGGCCCTCGGCCTTCCGCCACTTAACGATCGTGCCGTCTTCCATCGACTGTCCAGCCTTGGGCATTTTGATCTCAAACATGGTGCCACCGATCCTATTTCAGACTATTGCCTTCGTCAGATGCTCAAAGTAGCTGCGATGGCCAGATAAGTCAAGCAAAAGGTTAACTTTTATGTTGAAGTTGTGATCGAAACGTGCTAAATATGTGATTGATTTTGATCGAATCGATCACACATGAAATATACGACACAACAACGCCGCGACCTTATACTTTCTCAAGTACTTGAGAATAATCATGTTAAGGTTAAGGAACTTGCAGACAGCATCGCCGTTTCCGAGGCGACGGTGCGGCGGGACCTCAAGAGCCTGGCGGACGACAATCAGATCAAGCTCGTCTACGGCGGGGCCGAGCAGTTGCGGATTTCAGATTTTTCCTTCCGGGCCAAAGCCAGGCGGAATTATGAGGCCAAGCGGGTCGTCGGCCGTCTTGCGGCGGAGTTGATCGGCGACGACGAGCAGATCTTCATCGATTCGGGCACCACCTGCTTTGAGCTGGCCCCCATGCTCAAACGCAAGCGCGGGTTGACCATCATCGCCAATTCGTCCCGTTTGGTGCTGGAACTGCCTGACGTTCCTGGAATTAACATCATTACCCTCGGTGGGCGCTACCGGCCTGACCGCATGGACGCCGTCGGCCCGCTCGCAACTGCAGCACTTGACCAGCTAAGAGGTTACACCGCGCTGATCGGTGCAGACGGCCTGAGCATGGATTTTGGCCTCACCGCCAGCGACATGGAGAGCGCGTTCCTGTTTCGCCAGGCCGTCCAGAACGCCGCCGCCACCTGGCTGCTGGTGGATCACAGCAAGTTTCTCACGCCCTCCCTGTTCAAGATTGTCGATTGGGAGGCGATTTCGCGTGTTATCACCGACTGCCCGCCCCGGCCGGAGTGGGCGGAGTTTCTGTCCGCAAGGAATATCGAGGTCATATACCCCCAGGAGGCGGCGCCGGCCGTCGAGGGTCCACAGTTAACTGAAACTTCACCGCCAGAGAGTCCAACAAGCGATCACTCGCAGGAGTAAGCAATGCCCAAGTGCCACATGATTTTGCCGGAGGATGTTCGTCGAAAAGGTCAGGTCACTTTCGAGCCTATCCCCGTCAACCAGTACGACAAGAGCATCAAGGATGAAATGAAGCGTCTGGGCAAGGAGGACATGGTCGGTATCCACCGCGATATGACCATTATCCGCCTGTTCGAGAACATGCTCAACGAGGTCAAGCTCCGCGGCAACTACCAGGGCATCGAGTACAACCATCGCGGCCCGGCGCACCTTTCGATGGGGCAGGAGTCTGCCGCCGTCGGGCAGGCGTTCCTGCTGGGCGTGGACGACCATATTTACGGCAGCCATCGCAGCCACGGCGAGATCCTGGCCAAGGGCCTCTCGGCCATCGCCAAGCTTGACGACAAGGCGCTGATGGACATCATGAAGGGCTACTTCGGCGGCGACTGCCTCCGCGTGGTGGAGAAGGACGCCGACGGCACGGTCAAGGGCCTGGCCGTCGACTTCCTGATCTACGGCGCGCTGGCGGAAATCTTCGGCCGCGAGACGGGGCTCAACAAGGGCATGGGCGGCTCGATGCACGCCTTCTTCCCGCCCTTTGGCATCTACCCCAACAACGCCATCGTCGGCGGCTCGGGCGACATCGCCGTCGGGGCGGCCATGTTCAAGCACATCAATCGCAAGGCCGGCCTGGTCATCGCCAACATCGGCGACGCCTCGCTGGGCTGCGGGCCGGTGTGGGAAGGCCTGTGCATGGCCACGATGGACCAGTACCGCCTGCTGTGGGATGAAGCCCATCGCGGCGGGCTGCCGCTGATTATCAACTTCGTCAACAATTTCTACGGCATGGGCGGCCAGCCGGTCGGCGAGACCATGGGCCTGAACACCCTGGCCCGCCTGGGCGCGGGCGTCCGGCCCGACCAACTCCACGCCGAGCGCGTGGACGGCTTCAACCCGCTGGCCGTCATCGACGCCATCCGCCGCAAGAAGGAAATCCTCGCCCGCCGCGAGGGCCCGGTCCTGCTGGACACCGTCACCTACCGCTACAGCGGCCACTCGCCCTCCGACGCCAGCTCCTACCGCGAGAAGAGCGAGGTCGAGGCCTGGCAGAAGGTCGATCCGCTGAAGGTTTATCCCGCCCAGCTCGTCGAGGCCGGCGTGTGCAAGCAGGCTGACATCGACAGCCTCCACAAGCACTGCGAAGAGCTGATCCTCAAGGCCTACCGCAAGGCCGTCGATCTGAACATCTCGCCGCGGGCCGACCTCAAGAAGGTGCATTGCCTGCTCGAGCAGACGATGTTCTCCAACCAGAAGGTCGAGTCGATGGAGCCGGGCCGCAAGGCTGAGCTGCTGTTGGCCCCGAAGGACAACCCCCGCGTGGCCCAGATCGCCAAGCGAAGCCGCAGCGGCCTGGATGCCTCGGGCAAGGCCCTGCCCAAGGCCAAGTGTGTCTCGCTGCGTGACGCCCTGTTCGAGGCTATTCTTGACCGCTTCGCCGTCGACCCGACGCTGGTGGCCTACGGCGAGGAAAACCGCGATTGGGGCGGGGCGTTCGCCGTCTACCGCGGATTGACCGAGGCCCTGCCCTATCACCGCCTGTTCAACTCGCCCATTTCCGAGGGCGCGATCATCGGCTCAGCCGTCGGGTACGCGTTGGAAGGCGGGCGCGCCTTGGTCGAACTGATGTACTGCGACTTCATGGGGCGGGCCGGCGACCAACTCTTCAACCAGCTTTCCAAGTGGCAGTCCATGTCGGGAGGCCTGCTGAAGATGCCGGTGGTCGTGCGCGTCTCGGTGGGCTCGAAGTACGGCGCCCAGCACAGCCAGGACTGGACCAGCATGTGCGCCCACATCCCGGGGCTCAAGGTGGTCTTCCCGGCTACCCCGTATGACGCCAAGGGCCTGATGTACTCCGCCCTGACGGGCACCGACCCGGTGATCTTCTTCGAGAGCCAGCGGATTTACGAGCAGAGCGAAGAGTTCCATCCCGGCGGCGTGCCTGAAGGCTACTACGAGGTCAAGATCGGCGAGCCGGAGATCAAGAAGGCCGGCAAGGATCTGACGATTCTCACCATCGGCGCGACGCTGTATCGGGCGCTGGAGGCGGCCAAGACGCTGGAAGAAAAGCACGGCGTTTCCTGCGAGGTCATCGACGCCCGCTCGATCGTGCCCTTTAATTTCGGCCCGGTGATCGAGTCGGTCAAGAAGACCCGCAAGATCCTGCTGGCCTCCGACGCCTGCGAGCGCGGCAGTGCGTTGCAGACCTTCGCGGCTAAGATCACGCAACTGGCCTTCGACGAACTGGACGCCCCGCCGGTGGTGATGGGCGCCCGCAACTGGATCACCCCCGCCGACGAGGTCGAGGATGCCTTCTTCCCCTATCCCTGCGACCTGATCGACGCCGTGCATGAGCACATCCAGCCGCTGCCGGGTTACACCGTCACCCGCGATTGCGGCAACGAGGAACTTATGCGCCGAAGCACCGAAGGGATTTAATGGTCCGTTACATATGATCTGATAAGTACCACGACCACGGCACCCGGCATCAGAACCGGGTTATCGGCACCAACGACGCCCTGGCGGCCAACCTGGCTGGAAAGATCAACGCCCTGGCCGCCAAGAAGCTGTCGCAACCGCTGACGGAAGGGAATACCGGAGTACCGTGAGACCAGAATGCCGGAAGACAGGTCGTAGGAGAGTCCACTGTGTTAGCCCACTCAATGTTGCCCGTTTTTGCGATATTCCAGCTTGGTATTGTGGCTGGTATTTTGATTCCCTGGACCGTTGCTGGCTGGCCCCTTCTTTGGTTTGGAATCAGGTCGCTGAAACCGGTAGTGCCCAGCGTTGGGCTCGCCAGATGCTTTGGCGTGATGGCGGTCGCGACCGTTTCGGCCTTGTTGATGTCGCCGGTTCCTTTTCTGGGCCTGCCAGCCGCCTTTGCTGTATTCTACTTGCTCATGAAGTGGATGCTCAGACTCAGTCACCGTAATGCGTGTCGAGCCTTGCTACCTACTTTGGGCACCATAGTAATCATCCTTCCATTCCATCATTGGATCTTCTGGCCGTGGTGGCTTGGGCTGTTTTAATGACGTTGGCGGCCAGACACCGTGCGGGGCATCATCCTGGGTAACCACGACACCGGCCCCGCCGTCTTTCTATTCCTTACTTCGGCTTTCGATAGTTGCCGCGGACTTTCTCGGCTTGGTACTTGAGATCATTGGCAGGCTCATTCATGGCCTGGAGTTTACATGGCCCAGCCGGACGGCGGCAAGGCTTGGCCCTGCCGCCAAGGACTTCCTCGCGCCGACGCTAGAATGGATTGCGGAAGATGAAGGTCCAGACCATGAGAACCGGTGACGATGGAAGCTGAGGCAAAAGCACATGACCCAAGGCCCCCATGCTCAGATACGCGATGGCCGGAGCGTGGCACGTATCCTGACCGACGGCCGGCTGGCCAGCCTGCCCCTGACGGCCGGCATGGAGGAGTCCGCATCGGTTTGCCTGGCCTGTGACAATCCTTCGCTGCTGGCTGGGCAGCTATGCGACGGCAAGGCCCAGGCCGCCCTGATCCCGGTGTTCGAGCTTCATTGCAGCCAAAGGCCGCTGACGATCATCCCCGCCGCCTGCGTGTCTTTTTGCGGCGCGGCGCCGACGCTCCAGATCCTTTCGCATCGCCCGGCCAAACGCATCGAGACGCTTTGGATCAAGGCAGAGGACAAGTCGGCGGCGGTGCTGGCCGAGGTGATCTGGTGGCATGAGTTCAGCCGTCGTCTCCGAGTGCTGCCCTTCCTCTCGTCCAGGGGTTCGCCGCCGGCAGATGCCGAGGCGATCCTGTCCACAAGCGACTCGCTTATTACCGCAAGTTCGTCCTCCTTTCAGCACCACTTCGACCTGGGGGCTTTGTGGAGCGAGATCACCGGCCTGCCGCTGGTGACCCAGGTCTGGGCGGCTGTCGATAATGCGACACTCGACAACCTTTATGCCCTCCTGCTGGAGGCCCGGCGTGTCGGCGACCGCCGGCTCGCGGACATCGCCGCCGCCTTCGCCCGCGAACATTCCTGCCCAGTCGAGGTGGTGGAGGCCTACCTCACGCGCCGCGTACAGACGGAACTGACCGACGCCCATCGCGAGGGTCTGGAGGATTTCTTCGACCTGGCCATGCGGGGCGGCGTGATCGACCAGCCGCGCCCGCTGCATTTCTTCGAGACAGGATAGCGAGAAGACCCGCCCCGGCCCGTTTCCGCTTGCATCAGTCTCCCGCCAAAAAAGCAGCGGCTGCCTTTGTGGGGCCGCCGCCGCAATCAACAATCGTCTGACCTCGGACCCATCAACAGGCCAAGGGGCGTTATCAGAAGTTCTGCTCACCGCTCTGGGCCGGCGCGGAGGAAGGAGCGCCCTGCCGCATCGGAGCCAAGAAACCCGAGATGATCCCGGCAATGTCCTTGACCAGGTCGTTGGGCACGTAGAGCACCATATGCACGCTGCTGCCGCTGGTGGCCACGCCCAGCGCGACCGGAGTGCTAGCCGTCATCTGGAAAGGTATGCCCGCCCCGGCGCCGGTGGCCTGCATACCCTTGGATATCAGGGTCACGAGGTTGCCGACGTTGAACAGGCCGATACCGCAGAGGTTCTTGGGCATGTGCTTCATGACCTCGACTGCGCCGGGGGTGGACAGGATCGTCCCGTTGCCGGCCTTGGCGGTCTTGATGGCCTCTTCCAGGTACGGCAACGACCCGCCGAAGGTGACCACGACGGTCTTGTCATCGATGGCGGCGATGAAGACGCGAAGCTTTTCCTCGCCCAGCAGCTTGCCGATCGTTTCGCGGGCGCCCTCGATGTCCGCGACGTTGATCTCCACAACGTCCACGGGGATGTCGCCGACCTTCTCGACTTCCTTGAGATAGTTCAGCTTGAAGGCCTCCGCGGGCTGGCTCTCAGCCGGCTCGGTGGTGGCCGCTTCATTGGGGTCCTCCGCCGCCACCGGCTTCTTCGACTGGGCGGCCTTGATCATCGTCATCACGAGGTCGGGGTACTTTTCGCCCAGCATCGAGCGGACCTTGGCTGAGTCCTTGCAGGTCAGCACGTAGGAGAGCCCGAATACGCCGGATCCTTTTTCCTCGGCCGGTTGTGTGGCTACGGTGGCGCTGGTGGTGCTGGGGGTGCTGGGCACTCCGCCCGCGACGAACTGCACATCGACGATCTGTTCGTTCATGGTCAACGCCAGTTCCTTGAAGGAGGCCTGGGTCGCCTCATCCAGTTGAAGGGCCCCGCCCATGAACTTGTCCATCATCTCGGTGACCATATCGCGATGGGTCTGCGTGGGGTTGCCCGCCCCGGCAAAGGCCAGGACGTAGCCCTTGTCCATCACGCGGCTGAAGGTCGGCGGGGCGACGGGCTTGAAGGCCGCCAGGTCCTTGCCGATGGTGCTGTCCGCCTTGAAGTCGGCCAGCGTTTCCAGCACGACGCCGGTCTCGGCGAACCGCGCGGCGAGGGTCAGGCCCGTCATCTGGGACAGCAGGCCCTTGTACATATCCATGTAGGCCTGGAGGATCGCCGGGTTCTGCTGACCGCCCCGCGCCTGTGCGGAGGCCATCTCGGCTTCAGCCTTCTTCATCAGCGACTCGACGATCGGCATGGCCACGTTCATGTTCAGGTGGATGGCCAGCGCTGAGTTGTCGATCAGGGTTTTCTGGTCCGCGGGCATCTGGGCGGAGGCGGCGCCGGCCTCAGCGGCCAGGGCATCCAGCACGGCGGCGGTGGGCGACAGGACGACGTACCCGCCCATCTGCGTGGCTTGGACCTTGCCCACTCGCAGGGCGACCTCGGTGTACTTGCCGGCGGGAGTCTGCTCGTAGTTGCCAAAGACTTCCTTGACGCTCTTGCCGGGCACAAACACCGCGAAAGGCAACTTGGGCTTTTCCGCGGCGGTGGCCGGCTCGGTGGTCGCCTCGGACTCCTGGCTGTCCATCATGGCCACCAGGTCCACGCCGAACTTGTTGGGATCGAGCATCACGAACGCGAAGCCGCCGTTGGGATTGAAACCCTCGCCCAGCATCGCCGCCTGCTTGATCGTATCCAGCAGGCCATTGGGCATCTTGTCGGCCAGCAGCGGGGCCAGGCCCACGTCGGCGAGGTACTTGTCCACTCCGCCGGTCATCGCGACGACATTGCTGACCACCGCGAAGCCCAGGGCGTCAGAAGGGAAATACTGCATGACCGGTTCGAGCGGCGGGCCGGCCGGGACGGTCGCGGGAGCCTTGGCGGGGGCGGTCGCCTCCTGCGCCCAAAGCGGGCAGGCCAGCAGAACCAGGCACATGAAGGCTGTCAGGGTCAGGCATTTTTGCATGGCAATCTCCTCTTAGGGACCACTTGTTGAAGTCGATTCGATCTCAAACGCTCCCGTGTAGTCACTTTCCTATTGTCGGTAGCGGCGTGTGTCAAGATTAATTGTAGGCCGGTCACCGCGCGGGTGACGGCAATTGCAAAACCAACGAGACGCGGCTACTATGTCCCGCGTGGAAAGGCATTTGAGACAGATACCGCCGATGGCCAACGGCCCCCCGCCCGCGACCATCACCGCCCCGGGCCTGACGGTTGTTCCCGCCCGGCTTCTCGACGAGGGCGAGATCGTCATCCTGGCCATCAAACCCAGCGGCTGGTTCTGCCTGCTCAACTCCCTGCCGGTCCTGCTGGCCTGCGGAGTGGTCATCGCCCTGGTCTGTCTGACCCAAGGCAGTTGGCTGCTGCCGCTTCCCCGCGACGTGGTCGCGCTGATCTGCGTGACAGGCATGGCCTTTCGACTGCTGGTGGCCTGGCTGCAATGGATGGGAAGGCTTTACGTGCTGACCAATCTGCGGGCCATCACCGTCCGAGGGCTGTTCCGCGAAGAGGTATTCTCCTGCCCGCTCCGCAAGATCATCAAGGCCGAGTCGTCGGCCACGGTGACTGAACGGGCGGTGATGGTGGCCAACATCCTCTTCCAGGTGGCCGAGCGGCAGATCCTGCCGCCTTGGATCAACGTCAGCTATCCCGCCGAGGTGCTGGCGATCGTCCAGGAGTCCATCGGACGCAATCGGTAGGCCACACCTTTGGATATTGTCAGCCCCGCCCGTAGCGCTTATCATGGAGTTTCCGCGTATTGGGAGTCGGAAGATGAAGATTTGGATCAACGGCAAGTTGGTGGACAAGAAGAGCGCCAAGGTCAGCGTCTTTGATCACGGCCTGCTGTACGGCGACGGCGTGTTCGAGGGCATCCGCGTCTATGGCGGCAAGGTCTTCCAGGCTGCCGCGCACATCGACCGCCTGTATGAGTCGGCCCGGTGCATCCGCCTGTCGATTCCCTACACCAAGCAGGAACTGACCGACGGGATCTACGAAACCCTCGCGGCCAGCACGATGAAGGATCCCTACATCCGCCTGGTCGTCACGCGCGGCGAGGGCGGGCTGGGGCTCAATCCCTTCCTGTGCCCCACGCCGACGGTGTTCATCATCGCCGGGCCCATCGCCCTGTATCCCCCGGAAATGTACCGCGACGGAATGGCCGTCATCATCGCGCAGACGCTCCGCACCTCCGCGCGGATGCTCAGCCCGGCCGTCAAGAGCCTCAACTACCTCAACAATATCATGGCCAAGATCGAGGCCCTCGACGCGGGCGTGGCCGAGGCCATCATGCTCAATGACGCCGGGCAAGTGGCCGAGTGTACCGGCGACAACATCTTCATCGTCAAGGACGGCAAGGTCATCACCCCGCCGCCCTCGGCCGGCATGCTCGTGGGCATCACGCGCGGCGTGGTCATCGACTGTGCGGGCCAACTGGGCCTGACCGTCCTGCAACAGGACATGAGTCCACAGGACGTTTTGGCCGCCGACGAATGCTTCCTCACCGGAACGGCCGCCGAGGTCATCGCCGTGACCAAGGTCGACGACCGGACCATCGGCAACGGCAAGGTCGGCCCCATCACCACGCGGCTCTTCGAGGCCTTCCGCCAATACGTCGCCTCCGGCAAGTGGTGAGGCCGTGGCGGGCCAATTAGCTGACGCGAGTTGTTCGACGCCTAAAGGCCCGTCGACAACCAGCCCGATGGCCTGATCGGGAAGATTGAAAGTCATCCGCGGCAGCGGCATAATAGCCAACCGTTGTTCGTCATGTGATGGACACTTTCGTAGGGGAAGGAGCCTCCAATGGCCCAAGACAACCTGTCCGTGCCCAGCCGCAAGTCCTTTGAGGATTTGAAGAAGCTCAACCCCCACGGGGCTGAGTTCTGGACCGCTCGAGAACTTCAGCCGCTACTGGGGTACAAGCAGTGGCGCGGCTTCGAGAACGCCATCAAGAAGGCCGTAACCTCTTGTGGAAAATCAGATAATGACCCTGGGTATCACTTTGCCGGCGCCGGCAAAATGATCCCGGTTGGCAAGGGTGGGGTTCGCCAAGTCAACGACTACCTTCTCTCCCGTTTTGCCTGCTATCTCATCGCCCAGAACGGCGATCCGCGAATCGCAGAAATCGCCGAGGCCAGATTGAAACAACGGAATAGCGTTACGGCGATGTTCCCGGTACGATGATTGATTATATGATCTGGTCACAGGCGTTTAATCTTTTCGCAACAAATCGAACGACATGGGCCCCAGCATTGACTAGACGAGGGTGCAAATGCTGAAAATGGGTATCAACAAATTGATCGTGAAACGGTTCCGCAGTTTCCCCTCTGCGGTCCTGGATTTCGACAATCCTCTCTTCGTCGTAGGTCGCAACGGGTCAGGCAAGAGCAATCTTGCCGATGCTTTCAGTTTTGTATCGGAGGCCATGATCTCGCCGTTGCAGGCGGTGTTTGATCGGCGTGGAGGGATATCGGCCGTACGGAATCGAAGTTCAGGACGAGGGGGGTATCCGCCTAATCTTGGGCTCTGTTTCAAGTTCGGCGCAATGGACGGCATCGAAGGCGGTCACTTCGCGTTCGAGGTCAAGGCTCTGCCAAACTACGGATTCCAGATTGTGCGCGAGCAATGCTTGGTCCGACGAGAAGATGGAAGGCGTTGGTGGTATGATCGGACGGAATCATGGAAGAGCAACGCGGATGGATTGACCCCTGCGCTGGAACCGTCAGCTCTTTCTCTCCCGCTTGTTGGTGGCGACGAAAGATTCGCGGCAGTATTTCGGACGCTTAGTGCCATGCGAGTCTATTCGATAGAGCCGGGCAAACTTCGTGAGATGCAGGATCCAGACAGTGGTGTGGCGTTGAAATTCGATGGCAGCAACGCTGCCAGCGTTCTCCAAGAGTTGTCTCGCGGAGAGGGGGCCGCCGACACCAAAGCCGAGATCAATAGAATTCTGGAGAGTATAGTCCCAACGACGAAGTCGGTCATCCCCAAGAAACATGGGAACAAGCTTTCCATGGCCTTTTCGCAGGAGTGGGGCGACAAGAAGAAGCTCACCTTCGATGCTTTCAACATGTCGGATGGTACCCTACGATCGCTCGGACTGATCATGGCGGTCTTTCAAGACCCCAGTCCTAGCGTACTGGTGATCGAAGAGCCAGAAGCGACCATTCATCCTGGCGCGCTGGGTGCCGTGTTGGATCTGATCCGTCGCGCGTCCAGGACCATGCAGGTGCTGGTCACTACACACAGCCCGGAGTTATTGGATGCCAAGTGGATACAGGATAACAACCTTCGAATCGTTACCTGGCAAGATGGTGCCTCCCATCTACTGCTGACCTCGCAGGCTACGCGAGAGGCAATGCGTGGGCACGTGATGGGCGCGGGGGAGTTACTGCGGTCCAATGCCATGCATCCCGAGGATCTGTTCGCTAACAGTGAACAATTGCGTGAGGGAAGTCTGTTCGAGGCTTTGGAATGAGTATCTATCCGATTGTCGAGGGATACGGTGAAGTCGAAGCCGCCCCTGTTCTACTTCGGCGGCTGCTTGAAGAAGCTCAATGCTTCAATATTGATATTGGTTCTCCGATTCGCCGCACGCAGTCACAGCTCCGATCCAAACAAGGCATCCAAGTCGCAGTGCAGCTCGCAATGCTTCAGCCGCAATGTAACGCGGTCATCATTCTCTTTGACGGCGAGGACGTTTGCCCGGCGACTCTTGCAGGGCAAGTCCTAGAGTGGGCAACAGAAGTTGTCGCTGGGCGCATTGCATGCAATGTGGTCATTGCCTATCGCGAGTATGAAACCTGGTTCTTGGCTGCTGTAGAGTCTCTTCGAGGAAAGTACGGAATCAGAAACGACGCGGTGGCCCCGGCCCAACCCGAATCGTGTCGCGATGCAAAGGGCGCGCTCGAGGGGTTCATGCCACACAATCGAGTCTACTCGGAAACAGGCGACCAACCTGGCATGAGCGCACTGTTCGATATGGGGCTCGCCTATAAGCGCAACCGTTCCTTCCGTAAGATGGTTAAGGTTGTTGGTGATGTGTTGACCAATCTCAACCTGCTCAAGGGCGCATGGCCACCGGCTCAATGGTTGCAGGAAAGAACTCCGTGATAGCCCGTCCAATGACTACGCTCGAACTGACATGGATCGGCAAGGAAAACCGGCTGAGGCTGGAGCCGAGGATTCCTGCTTAAAGACCCGGCAAGAGCTACCCTGGTGGCGCACCGGGCGGGCTGGGGCTCAATCCCTTCCTGTGTCCCACGCCGACAGTTTTCATCATCGCCGGGCCCATCGCCCTATACCCTCCGGAAATGTATCGCGACGGGATGGCCGTCATCATCGCGCGGACGCTCCGCACCTCCGCGCCGCTGACCCCGTGGAGATGAGCCGGCTGTTCGATACACGCTTCAACCTTGCCAAGGCTGGCTATCGTGGGCGACCGCTGCCTCCGGGGCTGCGAGAAGAGCCCGCGACTCAACCCGCTGCTACAATGCAATGACGCCTGCGAAATGAGGTAACCGCGTGGTACCCGATCTGCTTGAAGACAGATGATCGACAACAGGAAAGGGCGATGCACATGAACACGAGGGTTGTCATAATCGCAATGCTGTTGTCGGTGTCGCTGCTGCTGGCGATGGGCGGCTGCGGCAAGTATGACCTGAACAGTCGCTATGTCAGCCAGGAACGGGCAGACCGGGGGATGGTGGTGATCCTGCCTGGCATTGAGGGGGAGAGCAAGGCCAACCGGGACATCCGCGAGGGCCTTTACAGGGCAGGCATTCCCTATGGGCTGGTCATTTACCGGTGGGGGGCACCCATTCCAGGCCCCGGCGGAATGCTGGTCAACCAGACTGACGTTTCCCGCGATCGAAGGATGGCGGAGGAACTGGCCGAGCAGATCACGCAGTACCAACAGAAGCATCCGGGCAAGCCGGTTTTTCTGATCGGCCACAGCGCCGGAGGCGGAATCACCGTTTTCACGATGGAAGCCCTTGGCAAAGTTGCAGGTGCTCGTCCCGTGGAAGGGTCTTTCCTGCTGTCGGCAAGCATTTCGTCGGATTACGACCTCGCCCCCGCGCTGGCGATGAGCCGCCGAGGGTTGGTGAACGTGTCAAACAGGGACGATCAACTGTTGAACTCAGGCACGGCGACCTTTGGCAACGTGGACGGCAAGAAAGGCGACTCGGCCGGGCGTACCGGGTTCTACCGAAAGTATCCCAACGTCTTCGAGCGGCCCATCACGAACGAACAGGTCCGCCGAGAGTTTGGGATCATAGGTCCTGCCCATTTCATGGCCACGCACGAGCAGTTGATCGAGAAGTACGCCCCGGCCTGGATTCTCAGCGAGTCCTGGCCGCCCGCGCGGCCGGGAGCAAAGCCCTGACGACAGCGTTGCCTGGTAGAGGCCCTTCGGAGAATGTCGGGAGAGTCACGATGCGCAAGACGATTGCCTTTTTCGACGAGCCGACCGATTTCTCGCTGGTGCAGGGCGGACCGCTCTTCCAGCTTTTCCTGCGCACCGGGCTGTTGAGGCTCCCGACTAACCTCCTTGCCCGCAGGATCGTCGTGCTTGTGCTGATTGCGTGGATGCCCCTTCTCTTGCTCTCGGTTCTGTCGGGCCACGCCGTCGGGGGGCTTGGTGTGCCATTCCTGTACGACCTGGGCGCGCAGGTCAGGCTTCTGTTGTGCGTGCCACTCTTTCTCGCCGCGGATGTCGTTGTCCACCGGCGGATCAAGGTGACCGTCCGGCAATTCCTGGATCGAGGCCTGATCGCACCCGAAGATCAGCCGCGGTTTGAGGGTATCATCGCCTCGGCCATGCGCCTGCGGAATTCGGCCCTCGCGGAAGTGCTGATACTGGCGGTCGCGATCGCCGGGGGATCCTGGCTTGGAAAGCGCTATGTCGCGATGCAGGTGGCAACGTGGTTCGCGGCCCCGATCGGCGACCAGATGCAACTCACGGCGGCCGGATACTACTACTGTTTTGTCAGCCTGATGATTTTTCGCTTCCTCTTGCTTCGCTGGTATTTTCGCCTGTTCGTCTGGTACCGTTTTCTTTGGCAGGTCTCGCGACGGATTCGGCTGCGACTCAACGCGCTCCACCCCGATCGGTCCGGGGGCCTGGCTTTTCTTTCGGGAAGCATCTCCGCGTTCATGCCCATCCTGCTCGCGCACACCATCGGGCTGGCCGGCATATTGGGCGGCAAGATCTGGCATGAGGGCGCGACGCTGCCCCAGTTCAAGCTGGAGATAGGCGTCTGGATGGTCTTCCTGATGCTGCTCGTGCTAGCCCCACTCTGTTTCTTTGTGACCCAACTGGCAACGGCGAAACGAACCGGTCTGCGGGAGTACGGCATCGTCGCCAGCCGCTACGTCACCGAGTTTCGCCGAAAGTGGATCGAGGGCCTTTCGGCGAAGGATGAGTCGCTGGTCGGCACGGCGGACATTCAGTCGCTGGCCGACCTGTCGAACAGTTTCGAGGTCGTGCGAGAGATGCGCCTGGTGCCGTTGGGACGGGCGACCGTGTTGCGGCTGGCGCTGTTGACGGCGCTGCCGCTCCTGCCGTTGGTGCTTACGATGATCCCAATCGAGCAATTGATCGATCGGGCGATCGGGGTGTTCCTGTGAGGCGGGCAAGAAAGATTAATGTGCGTAACTCCATGCGACGAGATGGAGTATAAATCGCTCGACCCGGAAAAGGCGCTTGTCTCCGGCAAGCGAGCCGCCTTCATCCGTGGAAAGTCGGAACGTGAAAGGTAGAAGTGGTCCCTGGGCAAAACATCTTGCTACCTGTGACATCCCCACGGGTCTGGCCGGTGGCGTGGTTGCGGCGTGTGCGGCCACGATAGCCATCGTGAAAGCGGAGGGTAGAGGCGAACAGAGTCCGAGCAAGGCGGGGCCAACCTCTTAACCTCCTGCCTTTAACCTTTTCTACAACAGTTCCCGCCGCCTTCTCAGTACCGCCAGGCCGCCCAGGGCCAGCAGGAACAGCGTGGCCGGTTCGGGGATTTCCAGGTCCTGTAGGGGGTTGATGCCCGAGTCGGGGATGGCCTCCAGGCCCAGAAGTTCCAGGGCCAGGTTCGCCCCGTCACCGTTACGGATGGGCTGGGGCGATCCGCCGTAGGCAGGCCGGCCCGTGCCCGGATCCAGGCGCGTGCCCATGTTGAGCGAGTAGAGATCCGATCCCGCCAGGACCGGCGGCCCCCAGACCATGAACGGGATGGTGTAGTTCAGCGCGTTGGTGGCGCCGGAATGGTCATAGCCTGTGCCGCCGTGGTCGGCTGTCAGGATGATCGCCGTCTTGCCCCGCAGGGTCTCATTGGTTTCCACCAGGTTGAGGATGCTGCCAAGATAGCCGTCGATGGTCTTGATGGCGTCGTTGTAGTAGGTCGAGCCCCAGCCAGTAGCGTGGCCGTGGGAGTCGCCGTCGGTAAAGTGAACAAAGGAGTAGTTGAAGGGGCTGGTACTCATGGACGACAGAAAACTGGAGGTTAGCGTCGAAGAGTTTCCGTTGCAGACATAGGTGTCCAGCTTGTCGCGACCAAAGTCGGTACCGTTGCCATCGGCCGCCCCTTGGTCGGCATTGTAGGAGGCATCAAAGAGCGAGAACTTGCCCTTGCCAGCGTACAGGCCGGTACGGAGACCATTGTCGTGCGCCACATCAAAGACGCTGGCGACGTAACTGCCCTTGTTGCCGTGGATCGTCTCGCCGGGGGCTGGATTGCTATTGGAAGTCCAGTTATGGCCGGTAACGCCCTCTACGCTCCGGCTGGTGATCATCGTGACGTGGTTGGGCAGCGTTACCGTGCTGCTGTAGTCGTCACGGGCGTTGAGTGTCCAAGTCCCTTCCGTCATCAGGCGGCTGAAGTTGGGCACGCTGTTGGCGTCGTTCAGCGCCTTGAGATAGCTGGAGCCCAGCCCGTCCACGCTGATCTGGATGACATAGCAGACAGGTGTCGCCGCAAGAGAAGCGTTCAGCAGCAGGAAGATCGTCGCCAGGAAGCACAGACGCATACTCCAACGCATTTGAGACAACACGGCTGTCCTCCATCCGAAACTACCGTTTGAGCAACCAACATTGTGCCGCCAAGTGCCGCGTGCCTGCCCGTCGGGTAGAGGTAAACACCTTGACCGTTGAGGGTGGTTTCACGCGGCCGTGAACACAGGGGCGCCGGCGAAAACATCAGGAATCCAGCACCTCCAGGAACCTCGCGGCGGCTTACTCCCGCCGCCTTCTCAGCATCGCCAGGCCGCCCATGGCCAGCAGGAACAGCGTGGCCGGTTCGGGGATCAATCCGGCTTCGCCGGAAGCCCGCCCGCTGATCTCAGAGAACAGGGTCGAGACAAGCGGATCGTAGGGAGCGGCGGCGGAAGCAAAGAGGTTCGTGCCCACCGGGGCGATGAACTTGAAGAACGTTCCGCCGGAATTGAGCTCCGGATTGTCAGACACGTCCACGCCCAGCAGCGTCTTGACCTGCCCAATCCCTTCGACCAGGTCGGCGGTGCTGCTGCCGGCACGGGCCAGCAGCGTCACCCTGGAGAACTCGATATCCAGCAGGGTGATGTCGCCATTGACGTTGGCGGTCGGGTAGAGCCAGCCAGCCGGGAAACCCTGGGTGGCTACGCGCCCGGTGATTGTCAGGTGTCCCTGTGTGCCGTTGAGGCTGACAGCGAAGCTGTCGCCGGCTGGATTGGTATAGGGGCCGTCATTGGCGACAAAGTACATGTCCAAGTCAAGGTTCGCGGCGAACTGGACGGGTGAACCTGAATAAAGCGGGTAGGGATCAGCACTTGGGGCAGGCGGAGCGCCCAAGGCGCCGGCGGGAACGGTCGGCAGCACGCCGGTGTAGGTGTACTGGCCGGCATAGTGCCCGTTGGTCTTGTGGACCGACAGGTGGTCGGGCGAGCCTCCGTCGTAGGCGTACACCGCATCCAGCGCGACGTCAAAGGTAAAGTCGTGGTCGTCGATACGAACGCTGATGGGGCCGGCATGAACTGATGTGGCCAGAAGCAGCAATGCCAACGAAACGGCGAAAAACGTTGAGCGCACCATGGTCTCTCCTCCTGAAATCCAGGGACACAAGGCCCCTGGGGGTTCTGGCGCCTCCAAATCCTGCCAACCCCATGTGCCCCAGCCTTGAAGTGAGCATCTTCATGGCTGCTAAGCGCGGGCTCTTACAAAGGTTACAGGAAACAGGGCGTCCGTCGTATTCTGCGAACCGGCCGGTTCAGAAGGAGGAGGGGATCTGCTTCCGCGGAGGCGGAAGCGGCGGATACTCCTCCTGATCTGGGATCCTCATCGATCCACGGCACGTCTGTCACAACCACGGGGTAAGCACTCCCGCGGACTTGCCAAAACCGCTAGTTAAGGCAGGTTGCAAGCAAGCACTGGAAAGTATATCAAGTTTTGCTAATACGTCAAGAGGGAAAATATCCTTTTTCTGCCCACCCGATATGCCCATGCCCCACGCGGATCGATAAATTGCTGTCGGCATCCTTCTTTTTGTCGGCTGACAGAAATTTGACTTTCCTCGCTGCCGGCGGATAGTCTGGCCCCTATCATGTCGTACATGTTCCCGGATTGACGGCTGCATCAAACCCTTCTGCCAAAGGAGAATCGCATGAGAAACTTTCCCATCCTGACGTTGGTTATATACTTGGCGTTGGTCGTGTTCATGGTTGCCGCCTTGTGGAAAGTCTTCGTCAAGGCCCGCCAGCCGGGTTGGGCGGCAATCATCCCGTTCTACAACCAGTACGTCATCCTTCAAATGGTCGGCAAACCGGGCTGGTGGTTGCTCCTGTTCTTCATCCCCGTAGTCAATCTCATTGTGGCGATTATTGTCAACCTTGCCCTGGCCGAGTCCTTCGGCAAGAGCGCTGGGTTTGGTATCGGGTTGACCTTCCTGTCGATCGTCTTCATACCGATCCTGGGCTTTGGCCCCGCCCAGTATCGCGGGCCCGTCAGCGTCCCTGCCGCCACTCCCCCAGCACAACAGTAACCACTGTCGTTCCAATGTCCCGGCACACAATCACACGGGCGGGCCCGAAGGCTCGCCCGCGTTAGGTTGCGTCACTTCTATATCATCGTGGGTCCCAGCCGAAGGCGGCTGGGCCACTCTTCTTCACCGGCCTCAGGGAACCGTGATCATCTTCAAGGCCGTCAGGAACGTCGTCTGGTTGCCCCGGGCGAGCAACTCGTCGGTCGCGTTGACATTCTTGTCCCGGTTGAAGTCATACGCATCGTTGATCGGTGCGTCCAGCGACGCATGCGGGTTGTTGCGGGCGCCCAACTGGTCGGTCGCATTGACCTGGGCGTTCAGCGCGCTGTCGCCGACCTCGCCGATGGCGTTGCCGAAGTAGAACACGTCCTCGGCGGCCAGGCCGGTGTTGGCGTTGGCCTTCACCGTCACCTGGAGCCACTGCTTCTGGATGGCGTTGTCAGCCCAGATGATCGTCACGCGATCGCTGTCGCCGACACCCGCGCCGCGGCGAATCGTCACGCTCTGGGGGGCCGGCGCTGTAGTCCAGGCGGCGGGAGTGGCTGAATTGCCGACCTTGAACACGAAGTCAGAGACGCCCGGATTGGGCACGGGGTAGCCCGGCGCGATGTCCACCATGACGCCGTTGATGCCGCGGCTGTGGCTGGTGTAGTTGGCGAACGTCGCCGTCGAGCCCGGCAGCAGGGCTGACTTGTTGCTGGCGACGGCGGCATCGTCGTTGGCGTCGGCGCCGGCGTTGTTGAGATCCCAGGCGGAGTTGTTGTAGAAGATGGCCCGTCCGGCGATGGTGCTGGCAGCCGTCACCGTTCCGGTGACCCGGAAGTTGAAGGGATTCTCATCGCTGTCAGTGGTGGCGAACGAGATGTCGCCGCTCTTGACGCCCGCAGTGGCTGTGTCCAGGCGAACCGTGAAGGTGTCGCTGGCCCCGGCGGCCAGGGAGGTGGACAGCCCTTCGGTCAGCGTGAAGCCCGTCGGAACAGTTACCGTGTCCAGCGTCAGGGCCGCCGTGCCGTCATTTCGCACGGTGAAGGTCTGGCTGACGGCTGTGCCGCCCCGGGCCGCGCTGCCAAAGTCAGTCCAGTCCGAGGTGCTGGGGGTCGTATCGTTGTCGGAGATCGAGACGGCGTTGCCCAGCACCGTCACCTCCGGAACCAGGGAACCGGGAGGTACGATGGAGTTGGGATCGACGCGGTACTGGAGATAAGCCTCCAGATTGGTGTAGCCGTCGCCGTCCAGGTCGCCATTGTTGTCGGCGACGGTGGGGGTGGTGCCATACCAGGTCTCCCAACTGTCGGGCATTCCGTCGCGGTCAGTGTCGGTCGGGGCCGTGCCGGCCGCCAGCGTCGGGTACTCGGGCACGGCGGTGATGAGGCCACCGTTACGGGCTCTCACGCTGGCGACCACATAGGTGTCACGGCTATCACGCGCTGGAAGGGTCGCCCCGGCGCCATCCAGCACGGCGTTGTAGGCCGTGTTGGCGTCGGTGGCGGTAATGGCGTTGGCCGTGGGAATCGCAAAGGCCGACGTCATGATCGTCCTGCCGCCCTTGAAGTTGTTGTCGGTCACGGCGATGCCGTTGTGGTTGGCGTCCTTATCGGTGTCGATCAGATTGCCGCTGTGATAGACATGGCAGGTGGCGCCGCTACTGCTGGTGTTCATTACGGTGTTGCAGTAGGAGGCGCTGCCGGTACTGGGACCGGCGATGGCGTAGTTGTTGATCCAATTGGTGTCGAGTTGCTCCGCGCCCACGCAGCCCCAGCAGCCCCAGTCGGTCGTGGTGCCCCAGTTGTAGGTCACGTTGTTGACATAGTCGAACAGGAAGCCGATGGCGCCGTTCTGGGCGCCGGCACGCGGCATGCGCCCATCATGATGGGCATAAAGGTTATGGTGCCAGCTCATCCGGGAATTGTTGTTGGCGTTCTTCGGCGCAATCAACGAACCATAGCCGTGGTTGGCGTTGTTGATCCCTTCACTCATGATGCACCACTGAACCGTCAAGTTGGTGGACGTGTCACCGGCTGAGAGGCACTCATCGGTGGCCCACGAGGCCGAGCAGTGGTCGATGATCGTTTTGGTGCATCGCATGTCCAGGCTATCCGTTGCGCCAGCACCTATATTGCCGACACGTATGCGGAGGTATCGCATGATCAGGTCATGAGTTCCGCCGCCGGGCCGCACCCTGAAGTCCCTCACGCAGAAGCCGCCGCTGTCGGTCGGAGCGGTCTGTCCGGCGATAGTAAGCCCCTGTGTCGAGGTAAGAGAAGGGTCGACCCAGAGCGTGCTCGCGAGGGTGACCGTGCCGCCAATGTCGAAGACGATCGTCCTGCTGGCTCCGGAAAAGTAGCAGCCGTCGCGGAGCGAACCGCCGCCACTGTCATTGAGATTTGTCACATGGTAGACGGTCCCGCCTCGGCCGCCGACGGCGTAGGCGCCGTACCCCTCAGCCCCGGGGAAGGCCCGTAACTGCGCCTGCGAATCACTGGCCGCGGCGAACACGACGGCCGCCAGCAACGCCAACGGCAGCACGTTCCGCGCCACCCGGCGACGACGGGCGGCCATGCCCGCCAATCCCAGCCCCAGCAGCGACAGCGTCGCCGGCTCGGGAACCGCCAAGAGGTCCGGCGCGGGTGCTGGCTTGCTCCAGCCCCAATTCCCCGCCAGCAGGGACAAGTCGCCCGTGCTCACCAGGCCATCGCCATTAAAGTCCCCCTCGGACCAGGCCTTGCCCGTGCCGCCCCAACTGCCGGCCAGCAGGGACAAGTCGCCCGTGCTCACCAGGCCATCCAGGTTGGCATCGCCCGGATTGGTGGCAAACAAATGAATCGATCCGTCAGTAATGGTCGCCGCCGTGGGGGCAAAGTCCGTCGGCCCGTTGGCCGTTGTTCCCATCGCCAGATCCCAGGCCGCGCCATCAACGGTGTAGCCGGTGGTGTCGACGACCAAGGTCACCAGCAAGCCATTGGCCGTGACCGTGCCGCTTGTGGTCGTAATGCTGTACATCGCCAACTGCGGCAGGGAACCAAGGTCCACCTGCCCGGTGTTGTTGCCCGCGAAGATCGTTCCCGTCGCCAGGTCCACGGAGGTGATCGCCGGGCCATCCACGCCGCCCAGGCCCGAGCCCCCGCCGCCAATGGCGACGTTCAGATTGCAGCCCCCGACGCTGTCGGAGGCATTGGTTGACACAGAAACCGTGATCTTCTGACCAGCCCTGTCGGGCAGCAGTCTGCGGCTGCCCACATCAATAGTAATGCTTGCCATCGCCGTCGCGCCCGTCAGCAGCAACGCCACGAGAGCCAGGATCATTGCCCGTGTTTGCATGTTCATTCCCTTCCAGGTAAAACGCCCTCAAGAAACGCACCACAAGCCCGAACGCGAAGGCCGATGGGCAACATCATAGGACGAAACAGGGCAGGACTCCTTTGGAATCTCGGCCGGGGCGGCCTGAAGGCAGGCGCGAATAAGCGAGAAATACATTCACGCTTTTTACCTCTGCCACTTCCTACGGAAATCACAACAAGCCTCATTATATTCGATTTTCGCTTTCTGACAATAAAAAACCCGCTAATTGCGTATACGGTCTCGGTAGTTTCATGGCTTTGCGTAGCACTACGGAATATTTCCCGCGAGGCGATAATGAGAATAAATCCCTGTTTGGACTGGACAAAACTGGAAGCAGAACAGGATTTTAAGGCAGTTACAGTTCCGTATATTGCAACTTTCGGCCCTCACAGGCCTACACTGTGCGGATTGGATTTTTCTAACACGCTTTAATTAATGGTGTTAAGAAAATTACTCTGCTTAAAAAGAAGCCAGCTGCCTCATCGGCACATCTATTTTTCTAAGCCGATGCCTGCAACAACGTCAGATAATTGCCGGCAAATCACCTTTTCACTCTTGCAATAAAACGGGAATCTGTTATAATCACGGGCGCTTCGATGTCCGCGTTGTGGAAGCAGCGGAACCAACATCGAGAGGCGAATGCGTTTCTCGCTCATTCGCACCTGCCTCTAGGCCGCCCGGCCGAGTTTCCAAACAAGTCTTTTATCGCAAGGCGTGCGTTGCGCATTGCTTATTTTCGGCCTGGTGCGTTGCCAGGCGGGCCTCAAGAGAGCAATTTAAGGAAGGGAAAAAACATGCGAGCAAGAAAGTTGAGTTTGGTTGCCGTTGCGGCGCTGCTGCTGGCCAGCACGCTGGCGATGGCAGGGACTATCCACGCACCTTGGCCAAGCGATTGGAACAATGTGTCGGACCCGAACATGTGGTGCATGGTGGGTGACGTGGGCAACGTGGCCTACACAGGCGACCCCAACGTGCCAGGTGGCTCTGTGGGCTCGGTGGCCTACGAGTACAAGATCGGCAAGTTCGAGGTGACGGCCGGGGCGTACACGGCGTTCCTCAACGCGGTGGCCGCCACGGACACCTACGGCCTGTACAACACGGCCATGGGCACCGACGGCAACAAGTGCAACATCACGCGGAGCGGCTCAGACGGCAGCTACACCTATACCGCGGGATCCGCCAACAAGCCGGTGAACTTCGTTGGCTGGCGGGACGCGGTGCGGTACGTCAACTGGCTGACCAATGGCCAACTGACGGGCGCGCAGGACGCGAACACCACCGAGACCGGCTCGTACAACCTCGTTGGTCTGACGGATGAAGCGGGCTGGATGGCCGTGACCCGTATCGCCGAAGGCGACCGCGTGGCAGGCAAGAGCTACTTCTTCATCCCCAACGAGAATGAGTTCGTCAAGGCGGCACACTACGACAAGAACAAGTCCGGCGGCGCAGGGTACTATATGTATGAAACACTCAGCGACAGCGTCCCAGGCGTCACCCAGGACGGCGGCGGAACAAACGTCGCGAACTTCAAGCTCAGCACCACCGTTCCCATTACCGTGGTAGGCGAGTTTGAGAGCGCTGTCGGCCCCTATGGTACATTCGATATGGGCGGCAATGTCAGGGAGTGGACCGAAGGCATCAACATCTTCAATGGTCCGCCGCCGAGCCGCGCCCTGCGTGGCGGCGGGTTCTCTGAAGGCGAAACCAGCCTTCGCATAACGAAGCGTGACGGCAAGCCCACGACGTGGGAAGAGAGCAAGTCCGGCTTCCGTATCGTCGAGATTCCCGAACCGGCGACGATGAGCCTGTTGGTTCTCGGCGGCCTGGCCATGCTGAGGCGCCGGAAATAAGTACCTGTCAGTAATTGCTCCACGAAAACAGGCCTCGGGCTTTGGGCTCGGGGCCTGTTTCAATTGGTGTCCGATGATCTCTCGGCCGAAGAAGCAACAATCACAGAGATCATGAAGGACACGAAGATCACAGAGAAGGACTTTGTAAGAACGCGCATGAAACCGTAGCATGGGCGTCTCGCCCGTGCTACTTGGTTTTGAGGCAGCTTCTTTGTACTATGACGCTTCGAAAACAAGCGTCTGAAGCCCGTAGGGCTGGTCGTGACAGAGTTCCTGGAAGGCCGCACGGCGGCGCGAAGGAGAAGCGGGATGGATCGTGGTGTGCGTTTCAGTTATGCCCAGGCCTCGCTCGATGCAACGAGCCAAATCGAAATCTATCCCGGCAGCGATGACCTCACAGCCGTCCTGGCCGATTGGACGTTCGCCGAGCCGACGACCTCGCACCGCCAGGTGCCCGGACTGGGCGATGGCACGGTGACCATCGAGACGGCGCGGCAGGGAGAACTCGTGCTGACGCGCGAGATTTTCGCCCCGCAATCCATCCCTTCGATGCGCGCGGTGCGGCTGATCCTGGGCAATGAATCAGCCCAGCCGGTCTCGCTGGTCGCACTGGCGCCGCTTGTGATCGGTGGCGCCGGCCTGAAGCTCGGCGCCAGCCGGGCAGGAGAATGGGCCTATCTGCGTGCTCCCCGCGGCAAAGGGGACCAGCCCGCGTGCATCCTGCTGGGCAGCGCGGGGCCGGGTGTCTGGGACGCCGCCAAGGGCGAGAAGGATTCCGGCGGGGTCAAGCGGTCAAGACTCGAAGTGCTCCCGCCGCCGCGGCGGTTCGTCAGTTCCGAGCTCACCGCCCTGCGCAGCGGGCAGGCCAGCGTGGTGCTGGGCGTCCTGCCGGTGGACCAGCAACTCATCCAGAGCGTGCTGGAGATCAGCGAGGACCGCCAGGACCTGGCGCTGCTGAAGGTGGAGATGCTGGGCGACGGGCAGTGGGTGGAGCCGGCCGGGCAGCTCGTCGGCCAATGGGTGCTGGTGGACTTCGACCCCGACACCTTTGCAGCCATTGACCGTTACACCACGGCGCTGAAGGCAGTACACCGGCCTGTCGTCGAGAAGCGGCTCGTGCCGCACCGCCCAACGGTCTGGTGCAGTTGGTACTACTACGGGGAGGGCGTGACACAGGCGGAGATGGAAGCCAATCTGGCGACTTTGGAGCGGCGGCCTTTGCCGGTGGATGTCCTCCAGATCGACGACAGTTGGGAGACGCGGTGGGGCGAATGGTATCCCAACGAGGATTGGCCTGATCTCAAGCGCGTCACGCGCCGCATGAAGAAGCTCGGCTACGTCCCGGGCATCTGGACCACGCCCGCCCTGGGCGAGCAGCGGGGCCGCCTGCGCCACCGCTACCCGCACTGGCTGCTGAAGCTGCGCGACGGCACGCCGGCGCGGTTCGTCATGGGCGGCAACAACTTCATCCTCGACCCGACGCACCCGGAGGTCCAGGAGTTCCTCGAAACCCTCTATCACCGCCTGGCTGACGAGTATGGCTTCCGCTACTTCAAGGTCGACTTCCTGCGGTGCGTGTCGGTGCCCGGGGCCTGTTACCACGACCGGACCAAGAACCGCGCCCAGGCCTTTCGCATGGCCGTCGAGGCGATCCGTCGCGGCATCGGGCCCGAGAGTTACCTCGATATCTGTGGCGGACTTTTCGGCCCCAGCATCGGCCTGGCCGATGCCCAGCGGACTGGCTCGGACGTCCATAGCTTCTGGCTCGAGCCTCCACCCGGCGAAGAGGCCGACGGCTATGGCCCCTTCACGATCAAGCAGAATACGCTGCGGTTCTGGATGAACGATCTGTGGGACAATGACCCCGACGCGCTGATGGTCCGACGTCGCAGCGAGGCCTACCGCGGCGAAAAACTCTCCTTGGGCCTCCTGAACGACATCGAAGCGATGACCTCCACGCTCAACCAGTACCTCGGCGGCGGGATGGTCTGCTTTACGGAGAATCTCACGGAGGTGGAGGACGACCGGCTGATGCTGCTGCGGCACTGCTCGCCGTCGATCGGCTCGGCGGCCAGGCCGCGGGACTGCTTCGAGGGCAGGCGATTCCCGGCGATCTTCGACACCGCCGTCCAGCCGCGTGCGGCGGGGCTGGAGCCCTGGCACACCGTCAGCGTCATCAACTGGCACAGCCAGCCGCGGACATTCCGCCTGAAGCTTGGCCGCGAGATCCTGGGCGATTTCGCCGAGTCCGCCGGGCAATTCCGCCTCAGCGCGTTCCAGGGCAAGTGGACGCGCGTGGTTGAGGCCGGCGCGGAGGTTGAAATCGGCCCCATTCCGCCTCATGGCTGCGAGGTCATCCGGGTCGCGGCACATCGAGCGGGCAAGGCGGCACTGGTGCGCACCGACGGCCACTTCTCGATGGGCGGCAGGGAGATCGTCACGTGGCGCGGGGGCAAGGAGGCGATCAGGATTGTCCTGGACTGGCGCTGGCCGGTGGGGCTGGAACTGGTGGTCGCCCCGCCGGCAGGAAAGGCCTTCGCCGAGGCCGGTCCCGACGGCTTTAGAACCGTCACGATCGCCCCCGGCGGAAAAAAGCAAGCCGTGGAGCTGCGGTACGTTTGACATAAGCACGGATGAGACTATTGGCCAAGCAGCCAAGGTGAGGAAAACAACAATGAGCATCGCACCACGAACCAGCAAGGCCCGCCGCACACTGCCGCTCAAGACCATCGCCGACCAACCCTCCTGGGTCATTCGCAGCAACGAGATGGAGTTGGCCCTGTCCCGGCTGGGCGGCGGCATGGCGCCGGTGACGTTCTATCGCCAGACGAGCCGGCCCCTTCGCCCTTACTACATCGCGCCCTGGCACGGCGAGAAGCTCAAGATCACCGACCCCTGCCTGGTGCCGTTGCGCGGGGACTTCTTCTGCCTGCCCTTCGGCGGCGGCGGGAGTTTTCGCGGCAAGCAGTTTGTCAGTCACGGCGACCCGGCCACCCAACCGTGGAAGCTCGTCGCCAATGACCGTCGCGACGGTATATCCAGCCTGACGGTGGCGATGGACCTCAAGGCCACCACCGGGCGCATCACCAAGTGCCTCTCGTTGGTCGATGGCGAGCAGGCCATTTACAGCCGCCACCTGATCGAGGGCCTGTCAGGGGCCTATCCCTGCGGCCATCACGCCACCCTGGCCATGCCCGAGCAGGCCGGCTCGGTACGGGTGGCCACCAGCCCCATCCGATTCGGCCTGACCAACCCGGTCCCTCCCGAAGACCCGATGAGCAAGGAATACCACGCCTTGGCTGCCAACAAGCGATTTGCCAGCCTGGCCAAGGTTCCGCTGGTCTGGAAGGATCCCGCCTACGGCGACTGCTCGGCCTTGCCCGCGCGACGCGGCTACAGCGACATTCTGGGCCTGCTCAGCAAGCCTTCAGCCCAGCCGGCGTGGACGACCGCGGTCTTCACCACCGAAGGCTTCCTGTGGTTTTCGCTGAAGGACGCCTCGGTGCTGCCGATGACGCTGTTCTGGATGTGCAACTACGGGCGGTACGCCTCGCCATGGAACGGACGCAACGGTTGCCTGGGCCTGGAGGAAATGTGCGGATTCCTCGCCACCGGGCAGGCCATGTCCGTCCAGCCCAACAGCATCTCGAAGATGGGCATCGCGACGGCGGTGAAATTCTCGCCCAGCCGTCCCACGGCCATCAATTACATCCAGGGCGTTGTGCGCGTGCCGCGCGACTTTGACCGGGTCAGCAAGGTCCGGTTCGCCCCCGGCGAGGTGGTCTTCACCTGCGCCGCCGGCAAGAGCGTCTCGGCCCCGGTCCGCCACGAGTTCCTCCAGACAGGCAGCCTTGCGTAGATGAAAAACGCGCCGAAGGACCGTCGGAGTTCGCCGAGTGACCGCATGATGCGTTCTAATCCGCCGTCCAACCTTGTCGGCGCAGGAGAGATTCAATGAACCGCTGGACTATCCTGGCTCTGACCGCACTGACCGCCATGCTTTTACCTGCCCCGGCTCCGGCCGACAGTGGCAGTCAGGTTGCCCAGGTCGTCATCCGGCCCAAGGAGTCTCCGCAGGCCTTCCGCAATCCGCTCAAGGGGATTCTCGGCACGCCTGACCGCGAATTCTGCTCCATGAACCGTGTCTATGTGCCCTGGTGCGAGATCGAGGACTCAGCCGCCGATGGCGTGGATAAGGTGGTGGACTACACCAACAAGAACTGGAGCGGAATCGCCAAGTACAATGCCAAGGTCATTCCGCGTGTCTTTCTCGAGTGGCCCATGGGCACCGGTGGCGGCGAGGCTGAATACGCGATTTTTC